>CACHKQ010000001.1 GCA_902580445.1 uncultured Pelagibacteraceae bacterium
AAGAAAACTGTTGCGAGTATCGCTTCATTAAAAACCACAAAATATTTAACAGTTCACATCAGTGGAGGTTTGAATATGCTTATGGCAGCAAAGGAAGCTGCAGGAAATTTAGAATTGTTAGGTGTCACAGTGCTGACCTCTCAATCTGCATCTCAAGAACAGGTTAAACATTTAGCAGACCTAGGTATAAAATCTGGGCTTAGTGGTATAGTTGCCTCTGCACAGGAATATTCATCTGTAAGATCTTTGTCAAAAAACTTAAAGATTTTTTGTCCTGGAATTCGAGGTCTTGAAGATAAAAAAGATGACCAAAAAAGAGTTATGAGTTACTCAGAGTTTTATAAGATTACAAAAAATGATGATAAAGCATTTACAGTAATAGGAAGACCAATCTATGAAAGTGGGGATGCTGGTAAAAACATTAAAAAAATTATACAGTCAGCACAATAATAAATTAACCGCTTTTAATAATGAAAATAAAAAGAGGAATACCTTTAATTGACCAGCACGATAAAAATGGTTTTTATGGAGGAAAATTTGGGGGTAATTATGTTGCTGAAACAGCCATTCAACCGATTAAAGATTTATCAAACTTATTTGAGAAACTCAGAAGAGATAAAAAATTTTTAAAACTTAAGGATCACTATTTCAAAAATTATTTAGGTGGCGAGACTCCTCTTTTTAAATTAGAGACATTATCTGAATATCTTGGTGGTGCTCAGATCTGGTGCAAAGATGTATCGGCCATTCATGGGCAAGCGCACAAGGGTTATCATGCAACAGTAAATGCTCTGATATGTAAAGCTGCAGGTAAAAAATATATTGTAGGCGACACGGGGGCCGGTATGTTTGGTAAAAACCTGGCAATGGCCGCCCGTGAACTAAAACTAAAATGCAAAATTTTCATGGGAACAAAGGATATAAAACGTCAGGCACCCAACGTTAAATTTATGAGAGAGGCTGGGGCGGAGATTATTCCTGTTAATACTGGTAGTGCTACATTGGTTGATGCCGTATCAGAATGTATGAGATATTACGTTAGTAACTGTGATACTACGCATCTCGCAGTCGGATCAGCAATCGGAGCAAACGTTTTTTTAAAAATTTGTGCGTACTCAACTGCTCAAATCTCAAAAGAATTAAAAAGTCAATTAATTGAAGAATTTGGCGAAATTCCTAAAATGAAGCTGGTGAATGTTATAGGGGGTGGTTCTAGCGCTATAGGATTTTGGAGCGAATTTATAGATTATCCAAAAAAACATGTTGAGCTTATAGGTGTTGAAGCAAAATATTGTGCCCCACTTACAACAAACGCAAAATTAGCAATTTTACATGGAGCTGCTCAATATTGTTTAACTGATAAAAATGGTCAAATAAAAGAAACTCACTCAATTTCTGCAGGTTTAGATTATCCTGGCGTCTCGCCTCTCCATTGTTTTTTAAAAGATACAGGTCGCGCACGCTATTGTTCTGCAAGTGATGAACAAGCTCTAGCAGCTTTTAAACTAGTTACAAAGCTTGAGCCATCAGTTAAACCTAGTCTAGAACCCGCTCATTGTTTGCATGAGGTTATAAGACTTGCACCTAAATTAAATCAGGATGAAATTATAATTTATAATAATTGTGGGCACGCTTACAAAGATAGAAAAATAATAAAAGATAAAATAGGATATTTTCCATCATGACAAATAATATTGATTTAGCTTTTAAAAAAGGGAAGATTGAGAATAGACCTCTTTTAATAACTTATTCAGTTTGTGGAGATCCAAATAAAAAAAAATCCCTTGAAATTTTAAAGTCAATCTCAGAGCACGTCGATATTGCAGAATTGGGATTTCCTTTCAACTGTCCCCAAGCAGACGGGCCTGACATACAAAATAGTACCTATAGAGCAATTGAAAATGGAATAAATTTGAAAAAAACATTTGAATTGGTAAAAAATTATAAGAGATATAAAAATTCAAAACCATTAATTCTGATGGGTTACTATCAAATAATTTTTCATTACGGTGAAAAAAAATTTGTAAAAAAATGTAAAGAGGTTGGTGTTGACGGGTTAATTGTTGTTGATCTTCCTTGGCCTGATAATAAAAATTTTGCTAAACTTTGTAAAAAAAACTCAATTTGTTTTGTTCAGTTGATTGCGCCAACAACAACAAAAAAAAGGATGAAATTGATAATTAAAGATAGCCATCAGATGGTGTATCAGATTTCTATGATCAGTACGACAGGAAAGAAGTTAAAGGTCTCAGCAAAAGAAATTATTAGAAATAACAAGATTATTAAGAGAATCAACCCAAAAAAAAATGTTGTGGTAGGCTTTGGGATAACTAAAAAAACTATATCATCACTTAAGGAATGTGATGGATTGGTTGTGGGTTCTGCTATTTGTAAAGCTATATCGGCATCTTTAAAAAGTCGTCAAAATCCTGTCATAAAATTAAATAAAATGGTAGAAGTTTTAAAAAATAAAATTATATGAATTGGATAAAAGACAAAATTAAAAAGTTTGGTGACTCATTAAAAAAATACACCAGAAAAAGACCTTCCAGGAATGAGCAAGAAAATGCGGATTGGATAAACTGTCCGTCATGCAAAAAGTTACAATATAAAAAAGATTTAGAGGGATCACAATTCATTTGCTCCTGTAACTATCATTTCGATTACCCTGCAAAACTAAGACTAAAAGGGTTATTTGATAATTCTTTGTTTGAGGAGATCCCTTGTCCTCCAGCTGATGCTGATCCACTTAACTTCAAAATAAATAATAAACCATATATTTCAAAAAGGAAAAAATATGAAGAAACAACAGGCCTTGATTCAGCGCTTCTGTGCGCATCTGGTAAGCTAAATGGTTTAACTGCTGTAATTGTTTGTTCAGAATGGAAATTTGGTGGAGCGGCAATGACACCTAAAGAATCTGAGCATTTTGTTGCGGCCGCAGTAAAGGCAATAGAAATTAAAGCAGATATATTTGTTTCTATTTTACAATCGGGCGGTATGGCGGTTACAGGTGGGGTTCCAGCTTTGGCCAGCGGAATGGTCAAAACTCAAATTGCTTTTTCTGAATTGGATAAAGCCGGAGTTTTAACTGTTGGCGTTGCATGCTCAAAACTTTCAGGCGGGACATATGTTATGTGGAATAATCATACTATATTAGCTGTTGAATCACCCTCAAGTCATGATGTGCTTTTTTCAGGAAAAAGAGTCACGGCTAATCTGAAGTCGGGTGAAACGTTGCCAGAAAATTTTGGTCTTGGTTCTTCGCTAGAGGCTTTAGTTGATATAATTTTTTCGAGTAGATTAGAAATTAAGGATGGCATTACTAAAATTTCTAGAGTGCTATTGAAAAAACCTCAAATTAAATCTATAGCTGATAATCCAAGTGAAACTATAGATGAGAGCATCGAAAAAACTTTATCAGAAACTTCAAAAGCAGTATAGCAAAAGAATTAATTTAGATCTTAAAAGGATCAAGAAAGTTTTATCTATACTTCATAATCCTCAAGACGAACTTAATAATGTTATCAATGTTATAGGTAGCGATGGTAAAAACAGTTTTTTAACGTCATTAAAATACTTTCTAGAAGCAGATAATAAAAAAGTAAATACGTTTACTAGTCCTCATTTATACGATGTAAGATCAAGAATTTGGTTGGGGAATCGATTTATTTCACTCGCTGAAATAAAAAAATATAAGAAAATTATTGAAAAAACAAAACAAAGGCTCACTTTATTTGAATTGCTTACATGTATATTTATTTTGGCAGCAACTAAAACAGATTCTAATTCCTTTAATCTAATCGAGGCTGGATTATTTTTTAGAAAAGATAGTACAAATCTTTGGCAAACCCCTTTAGCACAAATCTGTACACAAATTAACAAGCAACACACTGAATGGATTAACCCTAAAAGTATAGTGGAAATATGTAGACAAAAAGTTGGTTATTTGAGTGAAAATACTACTATTTATACGGGAAAACAAAAACCAAAAACTTTTAAAATAATAAAAAAAATTTTACAGAAGAACTCAAGTCATAAAAAATATTATGGTTCATGGGGTATTATAAATAAAAATAATAAAAAATTTTATAAAGATCAAAATAATTTAATCTCGCTCAACTCTAAAAATATTCATTCTGATGGTTTATGGGAAAATGTTGGTTTGGCTATTAAAGTAGCGATTGATTTAGGAGTAGACGTAAAAAAAATAAAGCAAACAATTAAAAAAATTAAATTTGAAGGCCGTTGTCAATTTGTAAGAGGTAAATTGACAAAAAGACTCTATAAATCCGAAAAATTTTTAATTGATACTTGCCATAGTGACGAGTCTACCAAAAATTTAGCGAGGTATTTAAGACAATTAAAATTACCTATCTATGGTATATGCGGAATATTAAAAAATAAAAATCCTGATAAATTAATAAAAAATTTTAAAGGAATTTTCAAAAAGTTAGTTACTTTTAAAATTCCAGAGGAACCAAATGCTTTAAGCTCATTTGATTTAAAAAAAATTTCCGAAAAACAAGGTTTTAAAACGGTTGAAGCTAAAAATATTAAAGATGCATTAAAAATAATCTCATCTAAGGAAAAAAAAATTATTGTACTTTGGGGTAGTACATACGGTGCAGGAAATGCTTTGAGTTTAAATTAAAGATGTTTGTTTATAAACGCTTCAATATTTGACTGGTCAGTTCCGCCAACAAGTGTGTCAACGTGAGAACCATCTTTATATAAGAAGAGAGTTGGAATAGAACGAATAGCATTAGAAGTAGCAAAATTTGGCTGTGAGTCTACATCGTGATTTGCTATCACAATTTTATCTGCCATTTTCTCAGAGATAGTTTCTAAAATTGGATTTATAGCTTTGCAAGGTCCATTTGGTGAAGAGTAAGCCCCCTCATTTGATGAGAGGGCTTACTCCCCACACCAATCAGCTGTAAATTTAATTAAAGTTAATTTACCTTTTGTAGCTATTAATTCTTTATAATTTTCATCTGTACTTTTTAAAAGAGCCATAATTTCTAATTAAAGTTTTTTTCAAAAATGTCAATCTAACAATTTTGTCTTATTTTCAATTTTGTTAATTTCTTTTCTTAAATATTCAGCTTCTGCACAAATTTTTTCATATTGGTAATTCCATTTAAATCTCTGTATTAAATCGATAATGTTAATAGGAAGGTTTATTAGGTAAACTAATAAAAATATCAAAGGTCGTTGTTTAAAAAATTCTATTTCGGCCTTATTCTCTACTTCTAAATATTTCTTATACCTATAAGCTTTTAAAATCCATTCCATTTTATATTTTAAATTTTCTTTTAAAAAATCTTTTTGTCTATATTCACCCCACAACATTAAGCTGCCTCATATTTTTTTTGAATATCCATTACAAGATCATTATATTCTTCTAATAATTTTAGCTTTTCTGGCTCATTTTCATATTTGGCCCTGGCATCGTCAATTTGCTTCATAAAATCTCCGACTGTAGTCCAATTTTCGTTTTTATCAGAAAAAATTCTCCTAGAAATATCTTCTTTGACCATTTTATAAATTGATTTTGAGCTTGATTGGAGTAAATCTTCCCTTTCTTCATAACAAATGTGCGAAGCAAAATAATTGTATTTATTAGCATTAAATTTACCGATAAACTTTATTTTTTCTTCCCAACTTGCTTTATGAAATTCTTCCATAAGCTTTTCATCTTTTTTATCTGCAAATTTGCCATCATAAATAGTTTCCTCAGGCATTAAATTAGGTTTGTCTTGTTTAAGGTTTTGTTTTTCAAGAGCAGTCTCTTCAATTATATCTAAAATCCGATTTCTAAATTTTTCATTTTTTTGCAAAGCATCAGCTCTAGATTTAAGTGTCTCAATACCAATTTTTTTATAAACTTCATTTTCTAAAGCATATTCTCCTTTGAGAAGAACTATACTTTTGTTTGTACGGATAGTTCGCACAGGTTTTGGAGGCTTTGACAATATTTTTTTTAAATCTATATCATTTAAATCAAAAAAATCTTGCGGTGCGAGTGAAAGATCCCAGGCCAGGCCCCACCTATATACTTTATGAAATCCAATGTGACTCACTGCGTACGAACGCAACCTTCCATAAAACCACTCATGACTACAGAACACTTTTTCTGATTTAATGAAGTTTTCAGCACTTTCCCGGCTTAAGGTATTTAAATAGGAATTCCATAAATTTTTATTTCTTTGATAAACTAATTTGCCAAGACTTTCACACGCTATCGTATCAGATTTAGCGCCGTGTGAGTCTTGTCTTGGAATTAAAGTATCTAATTTAAAAATAGGATTACCTTTTTCAGAAATTTGAGTTTTTATGATTTTATCATCAATTAGTTTAGCTGATCGAATTATATTTAAAACATCGCCTTGTTTATTTCCATTTGTATTCGTTAAGTATGGTTTTTTAAGAGACTTAAATAGCCATTTGCGTATCACTTCAAAATCATAGTTAACTGCATTATGTCCAAAATAGATAGCTTTACCCCAAGATTTAAATTTATTTTCTGCATCAAGGAGAAGCTGGAAGTTACTTGTATTTGTGTTTCTTAAAGTGTTTGGACTAATCTTACAAACCTCCATCACTGCTGTAAGATTTGGAATTACTCCCTCTTTCAATTTTGAACGACCATGAAATTCATCTAAAGTATTAAACTCATCATCGACTAATTTAGCATAAATTTCTAAGACGCAGTCAAATGAGGTTGATGCCCCTGAAGATTCCAGATCTAAAAAAACCATATTCATTTTTTATCCTTTTTTTTTAAACCATATTCAGCTGTCATTGCAAAAAACTCATCTAGATAACTATCAAAGTTAAGATATTGCTTTTCTAAATCTCTAGTCAATTTTTTTTGTTTTCCAACTATATCTTCTAAACCAAACATATTGTTCTGGATTAACCCCATTAAATTTTGAAAGTCAGGTGAGCTAAAAAATTCAAGAGCAGATTTCTTGTTATCTTTACTCTCATTCTTATTCATAAGGTTGTATTTTTCTAAAAACTTTCTTTGAAGTTCAGCTAACATTCTAAGTTTTTCAAAATTATAATTACAAATAAAAATATTTCCTTTTTGTAAAAAAGCTTTTTTTTGATTGAACTCTTTTGGAACTGCAGTAGTGAATATAATTCCAACGTCTGCTTTTGTTTCTTTCATATCTTGTTGTAATTTATCTATCCAATTCTTTGAAAAGGACTTAGTTTTTTTGCTCTCATATAAAATTCTACCGATTTCTACTCCTCCATTTTTTACCTTTTGTAGCCAATCAGCACCTGGCTCACCTTTTTCATAAGCAATTATTTCATCATCTTTATCTTCAAATACTTCTCTTAATAGTTTCCCTATTGTAATTTCTTGAGCAGAACCTTGATCGGTGGTTAGGCCTTGGTTTCCTCTTTCTTTGGCTTTTTCAATATCTTTCTGCATTCTTTCTATTTTAAGTTTGAGAACATTTTTCTCTTGTTCAGACTGCTTTTTATCTTGTTTTGACTTCTCATTATTTTTTGCTTTTAAAACAGCTTCTGCAGATTCTATTGCAGCTTGAATATCTTTTTTCTTATCTAACTCAAGTTGTTTTATCTTTAGATCTTTTTCTTTTTGGACTTTTAAAAAATCCTTTTTTGCTTCTTGTACTGCATTTTTTTTATTATCTTCTATTTCTTTCTTTTTTAAACTTTCAAGTTTTTGTCTTTCTTTGATAATTTGATCCTGGGCTTTTTTATCTGCCTCTTTTATTCTTTTGTCTGCAATATCTTTAAAATTTTTTTCTTTTTGAGCAGCGAGGGACTGAGCTCTTTTTTCAGCTACCTCGCTTAACTCAATTTCTTTTTTACAGTGTGGACACCTAAATTTTTCCATTAATGAATAGTATCCGACTCCTGTTTAGCTAATGATAATTCTGTACAATTTTCTGCCAGAAAATCTGAGTGATTTTGTGTTACTTCCTCTGTGCTTCCTTTATCAAGATATTTAAATGCAGGATAAGAAAGTTTCATTATCACGGCCTGTTTTATGTAGAAAAGGAAGTTGTAATAAAACCTCTCAACATCAATTCCTGCATTTGAAGCAAAATCATCAAGATTTTTACAAACTTCTTTTGCATAATCATTTACACGAGCAGTTTCTACTTCCTGTTTGTTCATTGGAGTGACGTTTTTTATTATCTCCAACTTCTTAGATTTAAAAGGAATAACGTTTTTTTTTACGTTTTTAGATCCTTTATTACCTTTTTTTACTTTAGACATAACTTACCTTTCTAAAGCATTACTGTTTTTATATTCGATTATTTAATTTTAAGCGTATATTACAATAATAGCTTCAAAAAGTAATATATACATTGTGTTTTAAAAAGTCAAGAGTTAAACATATTTTTTTATGAGAATTTTAATATTTTTTTTTATATCGGTATTATTTTTTAACAATCTAAGCGCGAAAGAATTCCGAATCGATTTTAGCGATAAGGGCATGAATTTATTAAAAAAAAGAGGATTTGGAAAAAAAACTATTTATACGAACGATCAAGATGACAAAGGTTGGTTTTTAAAAGCAGAAGCTGATGGAACTGCGACAGGCCTTGGTATGGAAATCGATAAAGAACTTCTTAGTGAAATGCCTTTTTTAAATATTACTTTTAAAATTGAAAAAGATTTTACAAATATTGATCAAAAGACAAAAGATGGTCATGATTGGGCAGCTAGAGTTATGGTTGGTCATGGAAAGAAAATCGGGGCCAAATTAGTAAGCTTGGCTCACTCATCATTTTTAGAAGAGGGTTACCTTCAACAAAGCCCTTGGACAAAAGGAAGTAGAGATTACGTTATATCTAATGATAAGAGTGGCGAATGGCATACTCGAAAGGTAAATATAAAGGAATTACTTGAGGAAACTCACGGAATTTCATTTACAAACTTTATTGCTATATTTTCTGACTCTAATAACTCAAAACAAAAAATTATTGCATATTACCGGGATATCTATTTTAGTAGTGAGTGATGAATATAAAAGTAGATCCATTTAAAAATAACATTGGGGCTTCCATCTCCTACGATCTTAAATTAACAGAACCAAAAATTATTGATCAGATCAAAGAAACACTCAACAACTATGGTTTTGTTTGTTTCAGAGATCAAAATTTAGAACCAGGAGAATATTTAAAATTTGCAGAACAACTAGGTAAAATTAAAGAGTACCCGATGTTAAAAGATTTGGAAAACTATAAAGGCATTACCGTTGTTGAGAGAAAAGTAGATGATAAAGGAAAGTCTTATGGTGAAGGGTGGCACACAGATAGTAGTTATCTAGAAAAAACACCAAAATACACTTGTCTTATGGGTAAAATAGTTAAAAGAGATCAGGGTCAAACACTTTTCGCCTCACAATTAGCATCCTATGAGGCTTTAGATCAAGAAACTAAGGATAAAATTCAAAATCTTGTAGGTATTTTTAGTTCAGCAGGACCTATATCCGTAACAAGGCTTGAGCGAGAAGCTGAAAGAGGAACTGGAAAGTCTAAAGATTTTATAGCCGAACATCCAATTGTAAAAAAAGTTGGAAGTAGAAAAGCACTTTATTTAAGTCCGGGTCACACAATTGCCATAAAAGACTTAAGCGAGGAGAATTCTAAAGAACTTTTAAAATTTTTATTCAACCATCAAACGAAAAAAGAGTTTCAAAATAGCTTTTTTTGGGAAAAAAATACTATAGTTATTTGGGATAACCATTCTGTCATTCACTCCGCTACCCCTTTTCAAGGAAGAAGAATGATGCATAGAATTATTTTAGACGCATAAAAAAAACAAAATTCAGCCCCTCTTAAAACAAAAATAATATTTAAATCTTTAAATATGAAAAATATTATAATCGTTTTAGTATGTGGATTGTTTCTAGCAAACTGTAGTAACCGTTACGTTTTGGGCACAAAGTGTACAAATCCCGATAAGTTAACTGGTGCTTACGAAAAATCGTTCATATGGTCTGTAGATAGAACTATGAGTGATGACGCTTTTGGAAAAAGAATTTCAAAAGAAAACTGTCCTAAAGTAGCTAAAAAATCCTAATTAAGCACAGTTTTTAAAAGATGATAACTATTGGTCTTTTACTGCTTGGATGTGCCGCATTTCTGGTGTCTTTTTTAATCGTGAATTTAAAATCAAAACACGATAAAGAAGACACCGAATGATAAAATATTACCTATTTATACTTCTCTTTTTTTCTTTTAATAGTTTAAGCACAATGGATAAAAAACCATACCACCATATTTACAAAGATGGAAAATTACATGCTTTTAGAAACTTGGAGGGAGGTCCAAAAAGAGATCCTAATTTTAAGTGGGATTGGAAAGTTTTTAGAGAAGAAAAAAAGAAACTTAAAATTGATTATCCACCTGAACACGTAATTGATAAACAATTAGTTTTAAAAAATCTTGAGAAACATAAATCTGACTCGTATGTTATGTGGCTTGATCACGCGAGCTTCATAATTAAGCTTGGGGACACTACAATTATTACCGATCCTGTTTTTGAAAAAAATTATGGACCTATGATATTTGGTCCCAAAAAATTTATAGATTCTCCATTGACTCTTGATGAAATTCCTAAAATAAATTTATTTTTACTAACTCATAATCATTATGATCATATGAGTATACGAACAATAAAAAATTTTCCTTATAAGAATGCCAAAGTCCTTGTTCCTCTAAAACTTGGAAAATATTTCACCAGAAATGGATATAAAAAAGATACTGTTAAAGAAATGGATTGGTTTGATAAAATTAAAATTAATGATGAAATTACAATTACAATGCTTCCAAGCCAACATTGGTCGAAGAGGTGGATTTGGGGAGATGGAAATAATAATAGAACTCTTTGGGGGAGTTTTTTAATCGAATACAAAGGTAAAAAAATCTTTTTTGCATGTGATACTGGACCAGCACCTTTTTACAAAGATTTAGGTAAAAAATACGGTCCAATTGATTTGGGGTTTGGAAATTTAGGCGCCTACAATTTCTATCCGATTGTTCCCGTCAAAGATAAATCTACAGCTCATGCAAATCCTGAAGAGCTTTTGTCATTAATGAAAGATTTAAAGGTAAAAAAGGTTATTGGAATGCATTGGGGTACGGCAATCTTGAGTTTAGAGCCAATCTGGGAACCTCCAGTTAGATTTAAAGCTAATGCTGAAAAATTTGGATATAAAAAAGAGGATGCCGTTATATTTAAAATTGGTGAAATTAAAAAACTAGACGATCTTATTAACTAGCTTTTTTTAGTTGTTGTCTGATTCTTTCCAAATATAAAATAAGACTGTCCGTTAAATCATCTCCAAACTTAAATATAGCAGATCTACTGTACTCCCTTGTTTCACTTTTAATTTTATCTTCAACTATAATTTCTTTTTTTGAGTCTTGATCTTTTACATAAATTAAAATTAAAAAATTTTCGTTTTGCTCTTGATCTTCTTTAATAATAATTTCTGATTGTTCGTAAACCAAATTTATAACTCTTATTAGGTCAGCATTTTTTGGCAAATATCTTTTGTTAATTTGATAAACAAGTGAATTACAACTTCTTGAGAAACTCTCTAAACTAGTTTCTATTAACTCTCTTTTTTCAATATATTCTTTTTCCTTTTGTCTAATTTCTACAACTGAGGCTTGGTCTGACAAAGTTACGCCTAGTTCTTCTACCCTTTTTCTTAAGCGGTCATTTCTAAGATCCTTGTATTTTTCTCTAACCTGGTCAATTCTTTGTTGAAAACCTTTATAGTCTTCTTTTTCTATATTTAATGTATATTTTTCAATAGCTTTAATTTCTTCTAATTCCCGTTTCCTAAAACTTTCAAGAGTTTTTTCAAGTTTTACCTCCTCTAAAAACTTTCTTTGCTTTTCTTTCTCTTTTTCTCTAATTGCTTTTTGCTCTTCTCTTAAAAAATTTCTTAATTCTACAGCCCTAACCTTTGCTAATGCTTTTTCTTCATTAATTTCTTTTTGTAAAAGGTCTTTTCTTAAATTAAATTGAGCTTTTTTCTCGTTTTCAATTTCCCTTTTTTGTTTAATTTGTAATTGATATTTTCTTTTTTTGAAAACTTGTACTTTTTTTAATAAAGGTGATGTAATTTTTTTAAAAAATGAGCCAAAATTAAATTTAAACTTAGGTTTTACAGATTTAAATATTCCTTTAGGTAATAATTTTTTTGAGTAAATCTTCTTCGAATAAGTCCTTTTTTTCGATTTTAGCTTTTTGCTTAAAATTTTTCTTTTTTTATAGGTTTTTTTAATAATTCTTTTTTTTAATTTTTTGACCTTTTTTTTTGATTTTTTAAATTTTTTCTTTTTTCTCATCTGCTATTTTGAGTAATAGCATTTTCTTAAGAGTATATATAGCCTCTTGTTCTTGGAGCAATGTTTATATCTTTATCAAGTAGTATCTGAAAATTACATTGATCAGTCCATCTAAATGCGTATTCACATGAACTCAAATAAAATAGCCAAAGTCTGTAGAATTTTTCACTATAATTTTTTAAAACTATATCCTTATTTTTAATAAATCTTTTTTTCCATTCCTCTAAGGTAGATGCATAGTGTATACCTGGTAAGACCTCTAAATCTCCTAATACTAGTTTCGAATTTTCAATTGCAGGCATTAATTCGCTAAAAGATGGTGTGTATCCTGAGGGAAATATAAAAGTTGTTATCCAGGCTTGTGGATCTCTAGGTCCATCCACGCTTCCTATTGTATGCACCAATGCTTTTCCTTGAGGTTCAAGGATATCGTATATTTTTTTAAAATATGTTTTGTAAAATTTTCTCGTAACGTGCTCGAGCATTCCTTTTGATATAACTTTGGTATACTTAGTTTTTGTATCCCTATAATCCTCAATACGAAATTGACAAAGATTGTCCAATTTTTTTTCTCGACAAATCCTTTTAGAAAATTCTAGTTGAACTTTTGATAAAGTTATTCCATCAACTCTTGCTCTGGTTTTTTCAGCAATAGCGCATGCTAAACCACCAAATCCTGATCCGATATCTAAAACTGTATCTTTGTCAGTAATATTTAATTTTTTTATCATGTGGTTGATCATCGACTCTTGGCTGTCTTCAAGAGACATATCCTTTTGTGGCCAATAACCACAACTATATTGGAAATGTTTAGTATCTATAAACATTTTATAAAAGTCAGCAGACCCAATATCATAATGTGCTGCAACAGCTGCTCTACTACTTTTTCTGGTATTAAAGTTTGTTAAATATCTCCAAGTGCCTCTAATTTTATTTATAGTTTTAGAAAATCTACTGATATCTTTTCTTCCTATATTTTTCAAAGCTATATCTAATATATCTGAAATAGTTCCATTTTCGATTACAATATCTCCATCGGTATAACCTTTACCAAAATAAAAATCTGGAAACAAAAGCATCTTATATTCAATTGATTTATTTTTTAATTTAAATTTAACTGGAATTTTTTTTATTGGTTTTCCAATAATGTAGTTTTTCTTATCTGATGTTTCTAAAATAAAACCATCTTTTTTTATAATTCTGTTTAAAAAATTTTTTAACATTATGCTGCAATATTTTTATTTGTTAATGCACCAAGTTCCTTTAATTTTTTAATTAGCTTTTCTTTTTTGTCATCGCTTAATAATACTTGGGGCGGTAATAAGTTTGAAAAAATTTTATTTTCTAGACTCTTAATGGTATGAAGTGCTGAAATTAAATTTCCTGTTTCATCAAAAGCTGATCTTAATGCCTTGAGTTTTGAGTCGCTCAACGAGTCCCCGGTTTTATTAAAATCATCAAAAACTTTTTTTGCAATTTTTCCTGTAAAATTTGTTGTTGCTGATATACACCCAGCCGCTCCAACTTTTAATCCGTCTAATAATTTTTTCTCACTGCCTACAAACATTGAAAAATTCTCCATTTTAAAATTTTCCCAAAGATTTCCAGTGCTATCTTTCATGCCAATTATATTTTTGGGGAAAGTTTCTTTAAGTTTTTTTGTTATATCTGGAGTAAAGGCGTAGCCACTTAATGTAGAAAAATTGTAAAGAATAATTTTAGAGTCTGGAATTTCTCTTATAATGTTTTTATAAAAATTAAATACACCACTATCGTTATTTTTATAATAGGCAACATTCATGATTAAAAAATTACTAAAACCTAAACCTATTGAGTGTTTCATAATATCAGTTGTATCTTTTAAGCTGTTGGTAGATGTTCCAATTAAGATTTTTTCTGAAAAACTTTCTTTTGACAGTGCACTTATAAAATTTTTCTTTTCATCAACTGAAATTAATTGTCCACATCCTGTGCTACCAAAGAAAGCTGACCCTACTCCCTGATTATCAAGATTAAGCTTTGCATGATTTATGGTTTCTTTTATATCAAGGCTCAAATCTGCTTTTAAAACAGACATTGATGCAGCAAATACACCTTTAAAAATTTCTGACATGTTTTTACCTAAATTTATATATAAACGTACTATAAATTAAAAAAGAATGAAAATTCTTATTATTCAACAAAGATACGGAATTGGGGATATGGTAATTTTTTTACCTTATATTCATGCGATTTCAAAAAAATTTAATACCAAGATAAGTTTATTGGCCAAAGAAACGTCTAAGGCTAAACAAATAATGGGGGAGGATAGCCATATTGATGAGATTATTACTTTAGATAGCGAGAAAGATGGATTGAGGGGTATTTTTAAACTTTCCAATGAATTAAAAAAAGGAAGCTTTGATAAAGTATTTATTTTCAACAGCTCGTTAAGATATTATTTAGTTGCAAAACTCTCAGGGATAAAATCAATTTATCAATACCCTTTATTTAGATCTAAAGATAACATTGTTCATAGTGCAAAAATTTTTACTGAAAATATTACTGGAAATATTGTTTCAACAGAGCCAAACTTAAAAATTAAAAGTACGATTGATAATTTTAATAAGGATTTTAAACATATCTGTCTTGGTATATCGGCATCTGGCCCAACAAAAAGGTGGGATATAAATAATTATATTAAACTTTGTGAGGAGTTATCAAAAATTAGAAAGTGTAAATTTTATGTTGCTGGTGGAAAAGATGATATTAAGTTAATTAATGATTTTAAAAAATCAGAAATTGGTAAAAATTGCCAGTCATTTGAAGAGCTGACTATAAAAGAAACTTTACCAATTATTAAGAATTGTGATTGTTATATAGGAAGTGATACAGGATTCGCTCATATATCTGTCGCCTTAGGGGTAAAAGCTTTAACTTTATTTATGGACTCGCCAGTTATGGCTTATGGGAAATATTCTGAAAGAATGTCTGTAATAGAGCCAGAAGGTGAAAAAAATACTACTTCACATGATACCTTGGGATCTGAACGAATATCATTTGAAAAAGCTCTTCTCAAAGCAAAAGAAATCTTAGGTTAACTAAAATCATTTTTCAAAATAGTTTCTTTTGCCTCCGAAACCATCTGTGCTAATTTAGTTGTATCAGTATCATTACGATCAGGATGAAGTTTTGACATTATTTTTTTGTATTTAGACAATACTTCATCTTTTGAACATCCTTTTTTACACCCTAGTATATTGTATGCATCGTCCAAAGAAATGCTTGAAGAAGCTTTTGAATAATTAGCACCAGATGAAAAAGAATATCGTCCTGTTTGTCGAAGATAATTTATTAATCTCCACAATTGAAATAGTTGAAAAAGTCCCCCTATACCCTTTAATTTAATTAGAGGAACCAAAAGTAACAAAATAGGAATACTAAATGCATACCTTCCAACAAAAAATAGGGCGATAGCGAAAATAATTCCTATTGTGAAAATAACAAATCGAATACCTTTTGCGATTTTTTTGCTACTTGCTTTAGCAAAAAAATTCAATAAAAGGTATAAAGAAACTAAAGCTATTCCAATGAGTAATAAATAATTCATAATTTTATATATGAAAATACCACAATTAAGGAAGCAAACTGAAAAGAAAAATTGTCATGGATACTCATGGGAAGATGATTATTCCTGGATACATCAAGATAATTGCCTTGAAATCTTAAGAGATACAAAAAAATTAAACCCCGAAGTGAGAAAATATCTTGAAGAAGAGAATTCATACACAAAAGAAATTATGAGGGACACTCAAAACCTACAAAAAAAAATTTTTAAGGAAATAGAAGGAAGAATAAAATTAGATGACGAAAGTCTTCCATTTAAAGATAAAAAATATGAATACTGGACAAAGACTACAAAAGAAGGGAACTACTCTAAAAAATTAAGAAAAAAAATTGGTAGTGATAAAGTTGAATGTTATTTTGATGGAGACTTGGAAGCAAAAGGTAAAGAATTTTTTAGCACTGGAGATTTAGCAGTCTCAAATAATGATGAATTTTTAGCTTTTTCAGTAGATGATAAAGGCGGAGAGTATTTTACAATATTTGTAAGAAGAATAGCGGATAATAAAATAATTGAGAAGATCGAAGATACAGCTGGCGGAATTGTATGGTCATACGATGATAAATCTTTTTTTTATAGAAAACATGACAGCCAAAAAAGACCAAGGCAAATTTTACAACACAAACTTGGCTCGCCAAGTACAGAAGATGTTTTAATTTTTGAAGAAAAAGATGAGCGCTTTACGTGTTCCGTAGATACAACTTCTTGTGAAAAATATTATACAATTGAAACAAGTGAGCATACCACAAGTGAAACATACTATTTTCATAAAGACGAAAAAAAGTTTGAACCAAAATTGGTTTTAAAAAGAGAAGATGGAATTCTTTACAGTTTAGATAGTTTTGATGGCTATTGGTATATACATACAAATAAAGACGCTGAAGATTTTAAAATTTTAAGATCTCCTAACGATAAAATGAATGATTGGAAAGATTTTGTACCAGCTAAAAGTGGAACCTTAATAGGTGGATTAACTTTTTTAAAAAAGTGGATAATAAGGTCAGAAATCTCGAACGCCTTATCAAAAGTTTATGTAAGAAACATAGAAACAGGTACAGAAGAAGAATTAATTTTTAGTGACGAAAAAGTAATTTCACCGGGAATTTCGCTTATGCAAAAAGATAAAAATACTGATTTGATAAGGATTGGTTATGAATCTCCTAAAACTCCCTCTCGAACTTACGAATATAATATTAGAACAAAAGAAAAAAAAATTGTTAAAGAACAAATAGTTCCCTCTGGACATAATAGAGATGACTATGTTGTGGAACGTCTTGAGTGTGATAGTCATGATGGTCAGAAAATTCCAATGACCATTACTTATCACAAAAAAACAAAAATAGATGGTAGTGCACATGTTTTGTTATATGGGTATGGGAGTTATGGAAGTTCCATGTGGCCTGCTTTCTCAACATCAAAATTTTCTTTAATAGATAGAGATATAATTTGGGTAACTTGTCATATTCGTGGCGGTATGGAACGTGGAATGAAATGGTGGCGTGATGGAAAAATGATGAATAAAAAAAATACTTTTAAAGATTTTATAAGTTGTGCCAATTTCCTAATAGAAAAAAAATATACAAGCGAAAAAAAAATAATTGCGTTTGGTGGAAGCGCAGGAGGTCTTCTTGTAGGAAATGTAGTCAATCAAATTCCACATTTACTTCTTGGCGCCATAATGGCTGTTCCGTTCGTTGATAATCTTACAACAAACATGGATCACTCGTTGCCCTTAACAGTTGGAGAGCTTAGGGAATTCGGTGATGCAAAAAATAATAAAGATCATTTCGAATATATACGTTCATATGCTCCGTATGATAATATTGAAAAAAAAGACTATCCTAATATTTTAATTACCACTTCATTATCTGACTCGAGAGTTCTGTTTGACGAACCGGCAAAGTTCTGCGCTAAACTTCGTACTAAAACTACTGGAAATAATCTATTATTGCTTAAAACTGAAATGGAAGCTGGCCATGGCAGCAGAACAGGTAGAAAAAATATTATCGAAGATATAGCTTTTGATTACGCATTTGCACTAAAAATATCAGGAAAACTCAACTAGAAACAATTTTTGCTATTAAAAGCAACTACTATATTTTTTTGATCTATTTCAAACCTTCTCTCACATTTAATTTTAAACTTTGATTCATAATAAATTAATATTTTATTTTTGTTATTCAATAACTCTACAGAATCAGGTTTTCCAAACTCTATTTTTAATTCCGACTCAGTTTTCTTTAAAAATTTACTGAGTTTTTTTGTTTCTTTTTCAGAGGCTTTATCAACCTTATCTGTAACTGTTTTACAACCTGAGATTAGAAAAAATATAAAAATTAGACTTAAAAAAAATTTCATTTCTGCTTTTCAGTTTTTGCATTGCTTTACGATCAATTTTTCAAATATAACAAAATAAGTTATAAACAACATACAACTTTAAATTTAAATCAAACTCATTTTGAACTTTTTAAAAGCCTGAAAAGCTTTATAAATGAGCAAAAAACAGGAGAAAATCTATGATGGATAAATATTTTGAGTATAGAAAACATAAAACTAATTTTAAAACAGAGGTAATTGCCGGCGTAACTACTTTTTTAACAATGGCTTATATAATGTTTTTAAATCCTTTTATTCTTTCCGGTGAATTTGCAGGAACTGAAAAGGGTTTTTTTGATTTTGGAGGAGTGTTCACTGCAACAATAGTCGCTACAGCGATTGCATGTTTCATAATGGCATTCTACGGTAAAACTTGGCCGGTAGGATTGGCACCAGGCATGGGTATCAATGCTTTTATTGCTTTTGGAGTTGTTGGTGGAATGAAATACACTCCTGCAGAAGCGCTTGCAACAGTTTTAGTTGCGGGTATATTTTTCTTAGCAATATCATTAACGCCGATAAGAGCATGGATTATTAATTCTATTCCAAAAAGTTTAAAACTTGGTATAGGGGCTGGTATAGGTCTCTTCCTTGCTATTATTGGTTTAGAAATTATGGGCGTTGTAGGAGATCATCCTGTAACTTTAGTTACTCTTGGCGATATCAAAAATCCAATTGTTTTATTAGGTTGTCTCGCCTTTGTTGCAATGATTGTTTTAGAAAAAATGAAAGTAAGAGGAAATATCATTATAGGTATTTTGTTTTTTAGTTTATTAGCTTGGTTACCTATGTGGGAGTGGACTGGTTCCACAATAAAAGATGGAGCGTCTCTTGCTAGGTTTAACGGAATCTTTTCTGCACCCCCATCCATGAGTTATCTTTTTGATGCGTTTGAGGGTATTAGCACTGGAAAAGTTTTTGCAGCAAGTGGAATTACTGTAATATTTACCCTTTTCTTTATAGACTTTTTTGATACAGCAGGAACATTAACTTCAGTAGCAAATGTATCTGGAAAAGTAGATGGCAAAGGAAAAGTAAAAGACATTGAAAAAGCTATGTTGGCAGACAGTGTTGGAACAGTTGCGGGAAGTCTTGTAGGAACTTCAACAGTTACGAGTTATGTAGAGTCTGGAGCTGGGGTTAAAGCTGGTGGCAGAACAGGAATGACATCGTTAGTAATTGGTGTTTTATTTCTTTTGTGCTTAGGATTTGCACCTCTTGCAACAAGCTTACCAAAAGAAATAGATGGTGCTGCACTTGTTTATGTTGCTGTTCTTTTTGTAAGAAATATTACAGATATTGAATGGAATGACATCGCAGAATCGGCTCCTGCAGTCCTTGCAATGATTACTATGCCTTTAACATATAGTATCAGCAATGGTATAGCTTTAGCATTTATAGCTTATGCGCTTATAAAACTATTTAGTGGTAATGCTGCTAAAACTCATCCAGCAATTTGGTTGGTTGCTGTTCTAAGTGTAATAAGTTTCTCAGTTTAAATTTTTCAAGACTTAAAGGGGGCTATAATATTTTTCTAGCCCCCTTTTTTTATATTGTTTTTTAATTCTTCTATTCTTATTTCCTCATACTTTTCAAATGGCTGAACAATCCATGGATTATCTTTTAATGTGACAGCACAAAAATCAGGATTAAAAGTCGATTTAGCCTTTTTCCATAAAACTGCAGTTTTTATTGATTTGATTTTTCCTTTAAGTGGCGGGTATTTTCTAAGCCAATCTATACTTCTGTTTAAAGTAACGCCTGTATCAGATAAGTCGTCACATAGAAGTAGATTCCCACCCATATTTTGAACAGTCGAACTCATTTCTCTCGAAAAAGTTAATTCTCCTTGTTTGTCCTCAATACCTTTTCCAGAATATGACTCTACAGCTAAATAGGCACACTTTATTTTAAAAACTCTGCTTAAGACATCGATAATGGGTGCCGCACCTCTCATTATTCCAATTAGAAGATCGGGTTTATATTTTTCATGAATTTGAATTGCCAATTTCTCGACTATAGAATTATATTCGTCCCAAGAGATGAAAAGTTTTTGTGCCATATAAAAAATTAAATCATTTTATTGTAGATGTAAATGAAGGAATTTAATATTGAACTGGTTCATTATCTACTGAATACCACAAAGCCATCACTGCGAGAGTACAATAAGGAGAAAATTTTTTCTGTAACTTACTAATAAAGCTTTTTGGAGGAAGGTATTTCTTTTTATAGTTATTTGAAATTGCCCTAAGTAATCCGATATCTTGTACTGGCCATATATTTGGTCTGTTATAGAAAAAAATTAAAACCATTTCAGCTGACCATCTTCCTATTTGTCTTAAGGATGATAAATAAATAATAGCTTCTTCATCGGTCATTTTCTTTATCAGTTTGGGGTTAAAAGATTTATCTAAAATTTTTTGTGCCAAACTTTTAATACCGATCGCTTTCATTTTACTTAATCCACATTTTTTTAGGTCTTGAATAGATAGCTTTTGGACAGTTTTTGGATTTATTTTATTTTTACATTTTTTTTCAAATTTTGAAAAAACTGATTCAGCTGCTGCTACAGATATTTGTTGAGAAATAATTGACCGTGTTAACGAATAAAAAAAATTATTCCTAGTGGTTAAATGACCTTTGTAAGATTTAATTAGTTTAGAAATTACTTTATCTTTCTTTATCAAATAGCTTCTAGATTTATTCCACCACTTAGGTTTCATATCTTGGTGGGACCACTTGTTTTTTGAGTGTTTGCTCTCTTCTAAAAATTATATATGTTCCAACAACTATAAATGCTGCACCAATTAATGTAGTTAGTTTTAGAGCTTCTCCAAATATGAAATATCCAGCAGAAGCAGCAAAAACGAGTGACAAGTATTTAATAGGAGTTACAAGGCCTGTATCTGCCATTCTCAAAGACTGAGTTAGTAAAATATTTGCATATCCTCCTGCTAAACCTAATACTACAAATAAAAAAGTCTCATATAGGGACGGCATTATCCAACCATTAACTATAGTTGCTAAGCCAATTAACATTGACAATAGTGAAAAATAAAAAGCTATTAAATAATTTGGTTCAGTTTTAGAAAGTGATTTAATAGATAAAGCAACCTGAGCAAAACCAAAAGCAAAAATTAGAGGCATAAAATAAAATAAATTAAACTCATGAAAGGTTGGTTTAATAATAATTAATCCACCAATAATTCCAAGAATAATTGCTGAAATTCTAGTCATTCTTATTTTTTCGCCAAGAAAAAGTGAAGATAAAATAGTTACAAAAACAGGACCTAAAAAAGTTAGTGATATACAATCAGCAAGCGGTACGTTTCTAATTCCAATAAACAAAGCAACAATTGCTATTGCGCCCCATATTGCTCTCCAAGCATGTAATCCTGGTCTTTTTGTTTTATAAAAAGTAAAAACTTTCTCACGAGGAATTAATAGAATTATCGGGATCATACCAAAAGCAAATCTCATAAAAAGAACTTGACCAAATGGTGCGTCTTTTAAATATTTTACAATTATATCCATGATACTGAAACAGGCGACACTAGCGATCATGTAAAGAATTGCTAATTGAGATTTTGAGAGCATTTTACCACCTTTAAATTGTTGAAATAACATATTAGAATTTTGAAAAAATGAAAACTGCTTATTTTAGTCTAGGTTGCTTTTGGTCCCCTCAATTGGAATTTGAAAAAGTTGATGGGGTTAAAAAAGCTGAGGTTGGATATTGTGGAGGAGATGATCCGAACACTACTTATGAAAAAGTTTGTTCTGGATCAACAAATCATGCTGAAACTGTAAAAGTAGATTATGACGAAAAATTAGTCTCTTATGACGATTTAGTAAGATTTTTTTTTAAAATTCATGACCCTACACAACTAAATAAACAGGGACCAGATATTGGAACCCAATATAGATCAGAAATTTTTTATACAGATGAAAACCAGAAGAAAATTGCAGAAAAAATTAAAAATGAGTTCAATGATAAGTTTAAAGGTAAAGTTGTTACCAAAGTATCAAAAGAGAAACTCTACCAACCTGCAGAAGAATATCATCAATACTATTTGAAAAGAAAGAGTTTTATATGAATTTAGTATCTACTGATTGGCTTGATCAAAATTTAAATAAAGT
Source organism: uncultured Pelagibacteraceae bacterium (assembly GCA_902580445.1). Classification (GTDB taxonomy): domain Bacteria; phylum Pseudomonadota; class Alphaproteobacteria; order Pelagibacterales; family Pelagibacteraceae; genus Anoxypelagibacter. The sequence continues at coordinate 22,483 of CACHKQ010000001.1, forward strand.
AAAAATATTTGATGCAAGTTGGCATATGCCAACATCTAAAAGAAATTCAAAAAAAGAATACGAAGAAAAACATATTAAGGGTGCTATTTTCTGGGATGTCGATGAACACTCAGATAAGGATTCGCCGTACCCACACATGATGTCAAATTCAGATTATTGGACAAGAATGCTCTGGTCATTTGCAATTAAAAATGATGATCATATAGTTGTTTATGATTATAGTGATACTTATAGTTCATGTAGATTGTGGTTTGCTTTGAAATATTTTGGTCATCAAAAAGTTTCAGTTTTAGATGGTGGAATGAAAAAATGGCTATCAGAAAATAGACTTACAGATAATAAAACAGATCAGGATTTAGGAAAATTTAGTAACATTGATAAATTAAATCCTAAAAATAAATACAAAATAAAAGAAAAAATTGATTTGATAAAAAATAAAAAACAAATTGATGAAAACATAAATAAAAATAAATTTCAAACTGTTGATGCTAGAAGCCGTGAAAGATTTGAAGGAAAAGTCGATGAGCCTAGATCTGGGCTTAGAAGGGGATGCATCGTTGGATCAAAAAATCTACCTTTTAAAGATTGCATAAATTCTGAAACAAACACTTTTAAGTCCAAAGATGAGTTAAGCAAGCTTTTCATTAAAAATAATATAGATATTACTAAGCCAATTGTTTTTACATGTGGTTCAGGAATGACTGCGTGTGTTTTAGGTATGGCATATTCTATCATTAGTGGTAAAAGTGCAGTTGTTTATGATGGCTCTTGGTCAGAATATGGAAAAATATGAAAAGATCTAAAAAAGTAACAATTGGAATTTTAATATTCTTCGTAATAGTTGCTACTGTAATAGGAGGTAGAACTGCTATGGGTGTTTACTTTAAAAAGAAATTTGGAAAAAGACCACCTCCAGGAGTAGTGGTTGAAATAGTTCAGGTAAAAGAATTTAGTAAAACAATTGAAAGTTATTGTACTGCCTTGAGCAGTAAAACAACTTCTTTTAAGATCAAAAAAGGTGAGTTATTAGAGCCATTAAAATTTAAAGCTGTAAAAAAAGGAGAGATAATTGCAAAACTACAAGATAAAAATATTATTGCACCTTTTTCGGGCACTGTTGGTACACGAGGCATTAGTTCATCAATATTAGGTACGGACTCTATAATACTTACACTTGATGATTCTAAAAAGATATTATGCGATTTACAAATTCCCGAGATTTTTGCTGCTAAATTAAAAAAAGGGTTAAGAGTCAATGCAAAATTTTTAGCATATAAAGATAAATTGTATAATGGCGTTATTGTTTCTCGTACTTCAAGGGTTGATGCACAAACTAGAAGTATATTAGCTAGAGCTCAGATCAACAATAAAGACCTTGAAATTTTACCTGGATCTTTACTTGATATTGAGCTTCTTTATGACGAAAAAGAAGCCATTTCAGTAGTTGATACAAGTATTATTTTTGAAGACGAAAAAAAATTCGTCTATAAAATTTTAGAAAATAATAAAATTCAAAAAACAGAAGTAACTACAGGAATTCGAAAAGATGGAAACCTTGAAATCATTGAGGGCCTAAATACAGACGATAAAATAGTAAAAGAAGGTTTGGCAAGGTTAGCGGACGGTATGGTTGTAAGACCAATACTAAAATAATATGCACAATTTTTGTTTGCTTAATATTAAAAGACCAGTTTTAAGTTCTGTATTCTCACTTTTGTTAGTTGTGTTTGGTCTCTATACTTTCTTTGAAATAAGTACCAGAGAACTTCCAAAAAATCTCCAGCCTCCTGAGGTTGTAATATCCACAAAATATACAGGAGCAAGCCCATCTATTATTGCTTCAGAGATATCTGAACCAATTGAACTAGCAGTTGGGGGAGCAGAGGGTATCAGATCAATTGATACGATATCCGAAATTGGAAGAAGTACAATTAAAATAGAATTTTTTACCAGTATAAACATTGATGATGCTGCTAACGATATAAGAGAGCGAATTGCAAGAATCATAGATAATTTACCCGAAGATAGTAAAGCTCCAGAGGTAAGAAAAGCTTCAGCTGGATTTTCAACTAGTATGTGGCTCTCGGTTAGTAGTACTTCGTGGAACTCGTTAGATATAGGTGACTATGTAAAACGTAATTTAGTAGACGCATTTAGTTCAGTTCCAGGTACTGGAAGAGTAATTGTTGGAGGAATAAACGAAAAAGCTGTTAGAGTTTATTTAAACCCAGTTAAACTTATAGCAAATGATTTGGATGTTAGAGAAGTTGAAAGCTCGATAAGAAAAAACAATATTGCAGTGCCAGCAGGTACTATTGAAGCTAATAACGTTGATTTAACTCTTGATCTAGGAAAAACTTATACCAATATTAAATCAATTAAAAAACTTCCTATAAAAAAAATAAAAGGAAAGACGATAACGTTAGGCGATTTAGGTGAAGTTAAATATGGTCCCATATCTGAAAAGACTCTTTTCAAGGCTCAAAGTCCCAATGTATTGAATGAAAATACAGTTGGCATTGGAATTTATGCTCGAACAAATGAAAGCACAGTAACGCTATCAAATAATATAAGAAAAAAAATTTTAGAGGTAAGAAAAACATTACCTGAAGGTCTCAAATTATCTGTGAGTTTCGATAGAGCAACTTATATCAAAGAAGCTATACAAATGTGCTATCAATCAATAATTTTAGCTTTATTATTAGTTGTAGGAATTATTTATCTATTTTTAGGAAATGTAAGAGCTACTATTGTACCAGCGGTCACGCTACCTGTTAGTTTAATTGGGGCATGTCTTGGTTTATGGATTTTTGGACTGACAATAAATGTATTTACTCTTCTTGCTATTATCTTAAGTGTAGCAATTGTAACAGATGACAGTGTAGTTATGACAGAGTCAATTTACCATAGAGTAGAACAAGGGGACACTCCGCTGGCTGCTGCTGCAAATGGATCGAAGAATGTTATTTTTGCTATTTTATCAACTAGCATAATACTGCTAGCAACTTTTGCTCCTCTGTTATTTATTGGCGGAATAAGTGGGACTTTATTTAGAGAGATGGCAATAACTCTCTCTATTACAATTGTCATAAGCACATTTACGGCTCTATCTATTGCGCCGATGTTGGGTTCCAAGCTACTTAATAAAAAAAAATCTCAATCAAAAATCGTTACTCGATTTGAAAAAATATTTAAATCTTTTGAAGAATTCTATTCGGATACCTTGAATTATTGGATAAAAAAACCAAAAACCATTGTTTGGTTTATGGTTTTTGTTGTTGCTTTAGCAGGATTTCTTTTTAGTTTTACTCCTAAAACCTTATTAGAAAAAAATCCTGATAGAGGTGTTTATTTAGTTTTCGGCAAAACTGATGAGTCGTCATCATTTGAATATACTGTCGATAAAGCTGAAAAAGTAGAAAGAAGGCTAATACCTTTGTTGCAGGATGAAAAAGAACCTTATCAAAAATTAATAATGAGAGTTCCAGGTTTTGGTAGATCTGCACAATCTTATAATAGTTTTATTATCATTGCTTTGCTGGATAATTGGAAAGATAGAAAAGATTCTGCACAAACAATTGTTAGAAAAGCTATAGGAAAAATTGTTACTGTGCCAGGAACTATGGCTTTTCCTTTAACACCAAATTCAGTTCGTGTGAGCAATTACCAAAAGCCAGTTGTTGTTACAATGACAGGATCCTCATACGAAACTCTATATAAATGGCAAAATAATGTGATGAAAGAGCTTAGAAAAAATAGAGGACTAGCTGACATAACATCTGATTACACAAAAAATAAACCAGAAGTAAAACTTGTAATAGATGAAAACAAAGCAAAAGATCTTGGGCTCTCCAATCAATCAATTGGGAAATCTATTGAAACTTTATTTTCAGGTAAAAGTGTTACAACTTTAAATGAGTCTGGGAAAGAATACCCAATAATTTTACAAGCTGATATAAAAGATAGAAGAAATACCGAGACCTTAAGTAAAATTTTTGTACGTTCAGAAACGACGGGTAAACTAATTTCGCTTGCAAATGTTGTAAGTTTTGAAGAAAGAGGATCACCCAAAATATTAACTAGATACCAAAGATCAAAATCAGTTACACTAACTGCTAGGTTAGTTGGAGGCTATACCCTGAATGAAGCATTAAACTTTATTGAAAAAACCATAGATGAACAAGCTCCAACAGCTGGAATTTTTTATAAAGGGAAATCTTTAGATCTAAAAGAGGCTTCGAGTGAATTATTAATAATTTTTGGTTTAGCATTAGTTAGTGCTTATCTTGTTATGGCTGGTACTTTTAACGCTTGGAGGCAACCATTTGTTGTGATGTTAACTGTGCCTCTCGCTGCTTTAGGTGGACTTATATTTATTTTATTATTTGGAAGTACAATAAATATTTTTTCACAAATAGCGTTAATTGTATTGATTGGTATTGCTACAAAAAATAGTATTTTAATTGTTGATTGGGCAAATCAATTAAGAGTTAAAGGAAAAGGTGTTGAGGCAGCCATTGTTGAGTCTTGTAAGAGAAGATTTAGACCCATTATGATGACGAGTTTATCTACGCTTATCGCAATGGTTCCCTTGATTGTTGGCAATATTGGTCCGGGTGCAGGAGAAGGAATAAGATTAGCAGTGGGATGTACAATATTTGGAGGTATGCTGATAAGTACTTTTCTTACTTTGTTTACAACGCCTGTATTTTATTTATTACTTTGTAAAAATTCTAAGAGAATGGATGAAGTAGATATTCAATTAAATAAAGAATTTAGTAAATAATATATTTTTTTCTATTAAGTTGATCCCGACATGTTGTAAGTTGCTTTCGATATTTTGAGGCAAAATCCTTTGTTGATTTAGCATAGATGACAGCCTTTTGATCTTTGGAATAATTTTTATAGTCACCCCACCCTTTGTAATAAGCTAAGTATTGTCTATAAGCGTCATTCTTTGGTATTTTTAATAACTTGTGTGTTTTGTTTACATACCATCCAATAAAATCTACTGAGTCTTTAAACCTGGCTCTTGTAGCATACTTGTTTCCTGTTTCTCTTTTATACTGTTCCCAAGTGCCCTTCACCGCTTGGGAATAACCAAAAGAGCTTGATTTACGCTTATATGGAATAACTTTAAATAATTTATGTCGTGGAGGTTTTGCTAACCAATTGAAATCGCTTTCTTTTTTTACAAATGCTAATTGGATATAAACTGGAACACCCCACTTCTCTTCGACCTTTTTAGTATGTTTGTACCACAAATATCGATCTTCAAATATTGCGCAGCTATTTTTTGTATTTTTTGGAATAGAAGAACAAGCAGCGAGAAAGAATAATAAAGTTAATAAATAAAGATTTGTTTTTCGAATCACCTAAACATTATAAATTATTTATTTTTTCTTCTCCATTGTTCTGGTCTTTCAAATTCACCTCGCCACACTCCACGTTTATTTGTTTTGGCTTCTTCCTCAAATTCTTTATATAATTTAGAATATCTAATATATGCAACAGCATGCCCAAATCTTACCATCCATGCATTTAATGTATAATCATTGATTGGCATTAGTAAATCATTTTGTTCGACGGCACATATACCTAATATTCTTTTATATCTATCTTTCCCTTTTGTAATGCACCAAACTTCATTATTGGGTTCATATTTTACATTAAGATTTTTTGGCTTAGGCAGTTTTTCTAAAATTGCCCTTTCTAATGACTTTTTACTTTCTATCCCACAATTATAATTTTTTTTAAATTCATTTTTACAAATTTGTTTCATTTCTGGCGCATCAATTCCCCATAATCTAATTTTTTGATTATTAATTACAATTGAATCGCCATCTACAATTCTTAATTTTCCATGAATGAATTCTCCAGCACTTGCAAAAGATTTTAAAAATAATATTAAACTAAATAAAATCAGACTTAGCTTTTTCATCAAGTTCTTTCATTTTGTTTCTTATATCTTCATCTGAAACACTATGATCTTTTAAATCTGCTTTTATTTTTCTAAAAACATCTTCATCGCCTGCTTCTTGAAAATCTGCTTTTATAACTGATTGAATATATTCTTTTTCTTTCTCTTCATCATAACCTAGTTTTTGGGATACCCACTGACCAAGATACTTATTTCTTCTTGAGGCAACTTTAAATTTTAATTCCTCATCATGAGCAAACTTTTTCTCAAAGGATTTTTTTCTTTCGTCAAATTTTTCCATATTTAAACTTTTTATATAAAAATATTATAACAATAGCCACTAATGTTCCAAGCAAATTTCCAAAAATATCTAAATATTGAAAAGACCTGTTAGGAATTACTAGATGTGATAATTCTGAAAATAATGATAATGCAATAAGAAAAATTAAGACTTTTGTAAAACTTGTTTCATTTAAATAACTTATCAAACCCATTATTGTTAAGTATAAAAATGCCAAAGCATGATTGATTGATGAACCTAATGGATTTGGAATAAGGTCTGGTTGTCTTCCTAAATCGCCATAAAGAAAATAGCCAATTAGACTTCCTGGGAAAAGGTATAAAATTAATAGCCCTAAAAGAGAAAAATAATATAAATAACGAATTATACGGATTTTATAATCCATTTTAAGAAATCTGTATTTCCATTTTTAATATCAAAAAAAATAACGCATGGAACTTCATAACTATGAAGTTTTTTTACACTTTTAATTATTTTTTGTACATTTTTATTCATGGTTTTACCAACAATAAGAATTTCTTTTGCCTTCGTAACTTTTCCTTTCCAAGTAAATACTGAGTCAACATTGTGAATAATATTAGCACAAGCAACTAATTTATTTTTTACAAGATATCCGGCTATTTTATTAGCCTCTTTTTTCTTTGGGCAAGTAATGTAAAAGAATTTTATACCCTTCATATAATTAATTTAATATAGTAGGTATATTATACTCAATGGGAAAACTCATAGCAATTAGACACGGACAAAGCACCTGGAATGCAGAAAATCGTTTCACTGGCTGGGTTGATGTAGATCTTTCAGAAAAGGGTCTGCAAGAGGCAGAGAAATCTGGAAAATTGTTAAAAGAATTAAATATAGATTTTGATATGTGTTTTACCTCTTATCTTAAAAGAGCAATAAAAACTCTTGAAGTGGTAATAGAAATTATTGGAAAAAACTACAAGTATACTAAGGCTTGGGAGCTTAATGAGAGACACTATGGGGCTTTAACTGGGTTAAATAAAGAAGAAACTAAGAAAAAATTAGGTGAAAATAAATTTAATGAATATAGAAGATCTTGGGATATTCCCCCTCCTAAACTTGATAGAAATTCTGATTATAATTCAGAAAAAGATCCATTGTATAAAAATTTAGAAAAAGTCCCTGATACTGAGTCATTAAAGAATACATACGATCGTGTGATTCCATATTTTGAAAAAAATATTGAGAAACATTTAAAAGAAAATAAAAATATTATTCTTTCGGCTCATGGTAATACTATTAGAGCTTTAGGGAAAAAAATTTTTAATATTTCAGATAAAAGTATTAATTTGTTTGAGATACCAACGGGGAATCCCCTGCTAATAGACTTTGATAGTTCTTTAAAAGTCCTATCTGCAAAATATTTAGACCAATCTAGAGAAAAAAAAATAATATCGAATTTATAATTTTTTTTTGTATAATTTTTTATAAATTTTATAATTATTAATATGAAAAAACTTTTGCTTACTTTTAATACCAATTAACCGCTTATTTTTTATCAAGTCATTCCAAACTATATTCATCGAAAAAGGTTTGATTTTTTTATGTTTAAAAACTGACCTGTTAATAATTTGAGCTCCAGTAAAAATAAATTTATTATTTTTTTGTCTCGAAATTTCATTATTAGAATTTAAATTAAAGTCACCTTTAAATGATTTGTCGTAACTTTTACTTTTTGAGACCAATAGCATTATTGGTTTCTTATTTTTTTTATAGTTTTTGTCAAGCTTTCTAAATTCATTTTTATATCCTTTTCGCCATAGTGTATCTGGATTAACAACAAAAAAATTTTGCTTTTTGAATATTTTAGAAGCATTTAAAATTCCTCCTCCTGTATTTAATATTTTTTCTTTTTCTATGACTAAATCAATTTTGGATGAAAAATTTTTTTTTTTTATGAAATGAGATATTTGTTTGTGCCTAAAGTGTGCATTAACTACAATATGCTTGATGCCAATCGAAGTAAGGAACTTAATACTGTTTTCAAGTAAAGTTATATTGTTAATTGTAACTAAGGGTTTTGGAATTTTTTTTGTAATTGGATGCATTCTTTTTCCAAAACCAGCACCTAATACTATAGCTTTTTTAATTTTCATTTAAAATTTTTTTTATTTCTTAATTTTTTATTTACTGCTTTCGAAAGCAAAATACTCAAATTTTTAAAGATTTTATTTTTAGTTCGTAACTCTATTAATTTCCAGGTATAAGGTAAATATTTCAAATAATGGGGTTTTTTATCTCTCTTATAAAGTCTAAAAAAAATACCCAAAATTTTCAAATTTCTTTGAACGGACAAAATATCAAAATCGTTTTTAAGTAAGTGTATTTGTTTGTTTTCTAAAGTGCATTTTTTGAAATAATATTGGAATGTTCTCTTTTTGATTTTTGAAGGAACTTTGGTTCTTACATCATCTATTAACGATGCAACATCATACATGGGGTTTCCTAAAATAGCATCTTGAGTATCAATAATACCAAAATTTTTTTTTACCGACATAATATTTGATACATGAAAATCTCTATGAACTATAAATTTATTTTTAAAATAAATTTTTTTATAGAGTTTGTTAAGTTCATTTCTTATTTTTTTTTTGAATTTGTTTAATTTTCCTTTACCTACAATTCCTGGAAGATACCATTTAAAAAATAAATCTGATTCTTTGTGTAAATTGCTTGGGTTATATAAATTGAGTCTTAAGAATTTATTTGACCTAATTTTTATTTTTCTTAATGGTTTTATCTTTTGTATTTTTAATATTACATCTATACATTTTTTATAGTAAATAAATTTGTTTTTAGATTTTTTAACATCCTCTAATAAAGTTTTATGTCCAAAGTCTTCGATCTCTATAATTCCTTCGTTGAAGTGTTGGCTAATTAGTTTGGGGGTATGAATGCCATTTCTTCTTAAAAATTTGTTTATAGTGGAATAAGCAGTGAGGTTTTTAAATTTTTCTTTTGAAGCAGTAACAATAATTGAGGTTTTTTTTCCTTTGAATAATCTAAAAAACTCCCGAAAAGATGCGTCGCTTTTTATCTTTTGTAGTTTATATTGCATTTAATTTAAAACCTTTCCATTTTCCATAACCTTTAAAATTTATCTTTCTACTTTCGGCTTCGTCTTGATAGTAGAAAGTGATTTCTAATCTATCTTTGATTTTTTTTTCTATTTTTTCTGGCCATTCGATAATCGATACTACCTTTTCATCTTCCTTAAAAATTCCGAGCTGATTTATCTCTTTGTTATTTTTTAAACGATACAAGTCATAATGCATAATCTTTAAACTTTGAATTTCGTACTCATTTAGTAAATTAAAGGTTGGGCTTGTTACTGCTGTTTTTTTTATTTTATTTTTTTCTTGAAGTTGATGAATTAAACTTCTGACAAAAGTTGTTTTTCCAGATCCCAATTCCCCAGACAAAAATATACAATCTGATTTTGATAAAAACGACAAAATTTTTTTTGATATAGTATCTATTTGAGATAAATTATATTTTAGCATTGGCTACTAATCTAGTAGCGATAAGTATCTGGTTTAAATGGTCCCGATGGTTTAACGCTAATGTAATCTGCTTGATCTTTTGACATTTTTGTTAATTTTGCACCAACCTTATCTAAATGAAGCATTGCAACTTTTTCGTCTAGATGCTTTGGTAAAACATAAACTTTTCTTTCATATTTATCAGAATTATTCCAAAGTTCAATTTGTGCAATTACTTGATTAGTGAATGATGCGCTCATTACAAAGCTTGGGTGGCCCGTTGCACAACCAAGATTAACCAATCTTCCCTCTGCCAATAATATTATTCTTTTTTTACTTGGTAATTCTATTTCATGAACTTGAGGCTTGACCTCGTCCCATTTATAGTTTTTTAAGGCTTCAACTTGAATCTCATTATCGAAATGACCAATGTTGCACAATATAGCTCTATCTTTCATTTCTCGCATATGATCAGCTGTAACTATATCTTTATTTCCAGTTGCCGTGACTACTATGTCGGCATCTTTAATTGCTTCATCCATAAGAACAACTTCATATCCTTCCATTGCTGCTTGTAAAGCACAAATCGGGTCTGTTTCCGTTACCATAACTCTGGCACCGGCTTGGCGTAATGATGCTGCACTACCCTTTCCAACATCTCCGAATCCTGCAACAATTGCGACCTTACCTGACATCATCACATCTGTGGCTCGCTTGATTCCATCAACCAAGCTTTCTCTACAACCATATAAATTATCGAATTTTGATTTCGTTACAGAGTCGTTTACATTAATAGCTGGGATAAGTAATTCATTATTAGACTCCATTTTTTTTAAAGCCAAAACCCCGGTTGTAGTTTCCTCTGAAACACCTTTAACATTTTTTAGAAGATCCTTGTATTTTTTATGCATTAGGCCAGTTAAATCCCCACCGTCATCCAAAATCATATTTGGCTTCCACTTTTTATCACCTTCTATAGTTTGCTCTACACACCACCAATATTCTTTTTCTGTTTCGCCTTTCCATGCAAATACTGGTATACCTGCTTTTGCTATTGCAGCAGCAGCATGATCTTGTGTAGAAAAAATATTACAAGATGACCATCTTACACTTGCCCCCAGTTCAACAAGAGTTTCAATAAGAACTGCTGTTTGAATTGTCATATGAAGACAACCTAAAATATTTGCACCTTTAAGTGGTTTTTTTCCTTTAAATTCTTTTCTTAAAGCCATGAGACCTGGCATTTCTGATTCTGCTATAGATATTTCTTTTCTACCGAATTCAGCTAAGTTTATGTCTTTTACCTTAAAATCTTTGCTCATAATCCAAATCTTTTAACAATTAAATTTATGTCAATCAAGGAATTGATTGTCCTAGCCTCTTTTTGGAAGCTGTAACTCAATCTCAGCACCTGTCTTTGCATCTGACCTATTAATTGCTCTCACTTTTCCCCCATGCATTTCTACAATACTTTTTACAATATTTAAACCAAGACCAGAGTGTTCTCCAAATTTTTCTGGCCTATTACTGTAAAATCTCTTAAAGATTTTTTCTGTATTTATTTCATTAAAACCTGGACCTAAATCTTTTATTTTTAATAATAAAATTTCTTTATTACTATCAACATCAATTATAATTGTACTATTTTTGGGACTAAAAGAAACTGCATTATCTAATAAATTTGCTAAAACTTGTTCTAATCTATTTTCTATACCCAGAATCTGTAACCTTCCTCCATTCAAATTTTTTCTATTAATTAAAAATTTAATGTTTTTTTCTATAACTGCATTTGTATTATTGAATTCATCTATAACATTTTTTAATAAATTATTTATATCTAAAATTTTCATTTTTTCTCTTGAAAGAGATGCTTCATCTTTAAGCATTTGAGAATAGTCAGTAATTAATCTTTCAATCCTTTCGACATCGTGACTAAGTAGTTTTATTAATTTAGTTCTTTCTATTTTATCAGTTGTGTTGTCAAGAAGTTCAGATGCTCCTTTTAATGAAGCTAGGGGATTTCTAATTTCATGGGCTAGGTCAGCTGACGAATTTTCCGCTTTTTGCGTCCTATATTGTAAATCTTTGGTCATATTATTTAGTGATCTTGAAAGAAGACCCAGCTCATCACTTCTACTTAAAAACTTCTCTATTTTTCCTATAGATTCGTCTTTTGCCTTAATAGACTCAGTGTAAGCAACTAGTCCGCCTATAGGTTTAAGTATGTATCTGTTTAAAAATATCAAAAAAATTAGAATTACAATAGCTATTGCTAAAACAGTTCTTATAATAAAATTTTTTCTTTCCTCTACAGCTGTTAATATTTCATTTGTTTGCTCTGTAACTAATATATAGCCTACGACTTCTCCGTTGATATTGGCATTACCTAATGTCTTAATAAATAGATTATCGCCTTCTTTAACCTCTAATACAGTTGGATCATCGTTTTTTTTACTATTAATTATTTCTTTCAAATTATTTTCATTACTGCCTGTATTAAAATTATTTTTTAAACTTTCTTGATCTATTGTTTTTTTTGTATCATTACTTTTAATTTCTTGTTCCATAACAATCTCTGTTTTTGTAAATACACTTTGATCCAGGTCTAAAACATTAGTATCTGCAATCAAATCCCCTGCAGTATTATAAAATTGAACCCTTTCAAGATTTTGGAAAAGAAATCTTGTCGACAACAAAAAATTTTTTAGACTATCTTTATTAAATTCTATACTTAGCCGTTCTAAATGATTAGAGGTATTGTTAATTATTATGGTGTGTTTTTCCATCCGTTGTTTTACTAAGTTGGGTTGAATACCACTTAAATAGAAAAATGTAAGTGATCCCAAAAAAAGAAAGATGAAAAAATTAAATACTAAGAATTTTCTAAGAATAGATGAAGAACTTTTTACTAACTTCATTAATTAATGTTCCATCTGTAACCACTACCATAACGAGTTTCTATTGAAGAAAATTTCTCGTCGACTTTTTTAAATTTTTTTCTTATCCTTTTTATATGGCTGTCTATAGTTCTGTCTTCTATGTCCGTATTCTCTTTATATGCAATATCCATTAAGTGTGCTCTCTCCTTAATAACGCCAGGTCTTTTGGCAAGCTCTTTTACGATCAAAAAACTCTGTGGTTGTTAATTTTTCAGGTAATGATTGTCCATTCCACTCACATTCTAATTGATTTGGATCGAGTTTTAATTTTCCATGAGCTATTAAATTTTTTGAATCATCGTTAACATTTGTTTTTTTTCTTAGCTGAACCCTAATTCTTTCAATTAAAACTTTTATTGAAAAGCCTCCAGACTTTTTAATAAAATCATCTGCCCCAAGCTTTAATCCTAAAAGTTCATCCACTTCTTCATCTTTAGATGTAAGGAATATGATTGGTATAGACATTTTTTTTCTAATTTTTTTTAACAACTCCTCTCCGTCCATTCTTGGCATTTTAATATCTACAACTGCTAAATCTGGGGGATTTCTAGATAAACCAACCAAGGCACTCTCCCCATCTATATAAGTTTGTACTTTAAAGCCCTCTCTCTCTAAAGCCATACTTATTCCGGTTAGAATATTTCGATCATCATCAACTAATGCAATTGTTTTTGACATTGTTAGTTTCCTATAGAGTTTATAATAGTTTAAAATAAATTGTCAAAATTTAGGCATCAGTGTGCCTCATCCCAGTTATTTCCTGAATTAATGTTTACATCTAATGGAATTGTAAACATATGATGTTCTGAGCTTGATACCGACTCCATTGTTTTTTTAAGGACTTTTTCTACTTCTTTCTGATGACTCTTTTGGCATTCGAATACCAATTCATCATGTATTTGTAAAAGCATTTTAGTTTTATCTAATTTTTTTGATTTTAATAACCCATTAAGTTTTATCATTGCGAGCCTAATAATATCTGCTGCTGAGCTCTGAATTGGTGCATTAATTGCTGCTCTTTCTTGAAAACTTCTAACTGTGAAATTTTTATCATTTATTCCTCTTAAGTGAATTCTTCTTCCAAAAATATTATTAACATAACCATTTTTTTGACAAAACTTTATTGTGGATTTCATATATTCTTTAATTTCTGGAAATTTTTTAAAATAAGAATTTATAAATTCTAGTGCTTCATTGTTAGAAACTGAAATTTGTTTTGCCAAACCATACTGTGTTATTCCATAAATGATTCCAAAATTTATTGCTTTTGCTTTTCTTCTTAAATTTGAGTCTACTTTTTTTATAGAAACATCAAAAACCTGGCTGGCTGTAAGACTATGAATATCCTCGTTATTGGTAAAAGCTTTTTTTAGTTCTTTAACATTTGCTAAATCGGCTAATATTCTCATTTCAACCTGGTTATAATCCGCAGATATTAAAATATTATTTTTTTCTGGAACAAATGCTTTTCTTATTTCTCTTCCGTCTTGTGATTTTATTGGTATATTTTGCAAGTTTGGATCACTAGAAGCAAGCCTACCAGTATTTGTTGCGGCAAGCAGAAAAGAGGTGTGAACTCTATTTGTTTTCGGATTAATATGTTCCTGAAGTGCATCTGTATATGTGTTTTTCAGTTTTGAAAGTTGCCTCCAATCTAGCACTAGACTTGGAAATTTATGACCCTTAAAAGCAAGATCCTCTAAAATTTTTGCACTAGTTGCTAAGCTACCTTTTTTTGTTTTTTTTAAATTTGCGATTTTAAGATCATTGTAAATGATTTCACCAAGTTGCTTTGGGGATCCGATATTAAATTCTCTTTTAGCTATCAAAAAGATAGTTTTCTCTATTTTTGATATTTTTTCAGTAAAATTTTTAGATAATTTTTTTAAGTATTCCTTATCAACTTTGACACCATTAATTTCAATGCTCGCAAGTAGTTCGACCATTGGCTTTTCAAAGATTTCGTAAATCTTTGTAAGTTTTTCTTGGTCCAACCTTTTTTTTAGTATTTGATATAGTCTAAATGTTACATCGGCATCTTCTCCCGCATATTCAGTAGCTTTTTTTAGATCAACGTCTGAAAAAGTCATTTGTTTTTTTCCACTCCCTACTAAATCTTTAAAAGAAATTGTTTTGTGGCCTAAGTGAATTTCTGCAAGAGTATCTAGATTATGTCGATTCAAACCTGCGTCTAAAGTATATGAGGTTAACATTGTATCTTCTATAGGGTTAACTTTAATTTTATTTTTTATAAATATTATATAGTCATATTTCATATTTTGACCAATTTTTTTAATGCTTGGATCTTCAAGTAACGGTTTAATTTTTTTTAATACAGTTTCAGGATTTAAACATTTCTGATCTTTATTTTTTAATGGTATGTAACATGCCTTTCCCTCCTCATAACAAAAAGAAATTCCAACTAAATCTGCATCAATTGGGTTGATTGAAGATGTTTCTGTATCAACTGAAATTAGTTTTTTATCTTTAAGGATATTTATCCAATTTTCTAATTGTTTTTCTGTAACTATAGTTTCGTATTTATTTACGTCAATTTTATTTTTTTTTATTAGTTTATTCTCAGTTTTATTGTCCGGTTCTCCATAAAAACTTATTGCCTGACTTAAAAGTCTATTAAACTCCATTTCCCTTAAAAATTTATAAAGTTTTTCTTTTTTAACTTCTTTGATTGAAAATTCTTCAATTTGTTCTTTTACAGGGACATCGTCTTTTAAAGTTACAAGCTTTTTACTTATTAATGCCAATTTTTTATTTTGAATAAGTGTTTCTTTTCTTTTTTTTTGAGGAATTTCATCGGCTTTTTTTAATAATGTTTCTAGGTTCTTGTACTTATTAATTAATTCTGCTGCTGTTTTAATTCCTATTCCAGGAACACCAGGAATATTATCAGAGGAGTCGCCAGCCAAAGATTGTACATCGATTACTTGTTGTGGTGTAACCCCAAATTTTTCTTTTACTTCTTTTTCTCCAACCACTTTGCTTTTCATTGGATCGAATAATCTTATTTCTTTAGAGACCAATTGCATCAAATCTTTGTCAGAGGAAATAATTGTAACTTTTGCGCCAGCTTTTAAAATTTGTTTAGCGTAAGTGGCTAGAAGATCGTCTGCTTCATAATTTAATTGTTCAATAGAAGGCACATTAAAAGCCTCAACAGCCTTTCTTATATATTCAAATTGTGGTGCAAGATCATCTGGTGCCTCAGATCTATTAGCTTTGTAATCTTTGTAAATTTCATTTCTAAAATTTTTTCTTGCAGAGTCAAATATAACTGCAAAATGTGTTGGTTTGTTTTTAGAGTCATCTGATCTTGAATCTTCTAAAAGCTTGAAAAGCATATTACTAAAGCCAATTACTGCTCCAGTAGGTAGCCCATCACTTTTTCTAGATAAAGGAGGTAAGGCGTAATAAGCTCTGAAAATATATCCAGATCCATCTACCAAATAAAAATGATCAGTTTTTTTTATTTTATTCATCAATTGATGATATCTTAATATTTTTCATGATATAATAATAATATAATATGGAAAAAGTTATTCTATCTGCTGAAAATCTTACTAAAATTTATTCAAAAAAAAGTTCTGCTAACAATTCTGTGCTTGCGTTAAATAAATTAAATTTAAAAGTGAAACATGGCGAAATTTTTGGTCTTTTAGGTCCTAATGGTGCTGGAAAAACAACATTTATAAATATTCTAGGTGGTTTGGTTGAGAAAACTAGTGGTAAAGTTGATGTTTGGGGTTTTGATTTAGACAAAAACCCAAGGCAAGTGAAAGCTTCAATTGGGATAGTACCACAGGAAGTTAATTTAGATGCTTTTTTTAGTCCAAGGAAGTTATTGGAACTTCAAGCTGGTCTTTTTGGCGTAAAAGAAAAGGATAGGATTACTGATTTAATTTTAAAAATGGTGTCATTAGACAAACAAGCAAATTCTTATGCAAGAAGTCTTTCCGGAGGTATGAAAAGAAGATTATTAATAGCGAAAGCAATGGTTCATCAACCGCCTTTATTAGTATTGGACGAACCTTCAGCTGGTGTAGATGTAGAATTAAGACAAAATTTATGGAAAAATGTTTCAGAGCTTAACCAAATTGGAGTCACTATAATATTGACTACACATAATTTATACGAAGCTCAAGATATGTGTAATCGAATTGGAATTATAAATAAAGGAAATTTAGTAGCTTTAGATAGCACCTCAAAATTATTAGATAGAATAGAAACTAAAAAAATTAAATTCAAAGTAAGAAGTTTAGACCAATTTGATAAAATAGCATTAAATGGTGTTAAATTTTATAAAAATGGAACTCAAATAATAGCATCCTACGATAAAAACAAATTTAAATTTGATCAAGTAATAAATGCTGTAAAAAAAAGTGCAGAAATTGTTGATATTTCAACAGAAGATGGTGATCTTGAAGATATTTTTTTAAAGTTAACAAATAGGTAGATTTTTATTTGATTTAAAAGTAATAATAAAGACATGGAATTAATTAGAAATTTAAAAGAGAATACGCTAGTTAAAAATTTATTTTTAGCTTTTTTAGCCACAGTGTTTTTAGCTGTTTCTTCAAAAATAAAAATACCTTTTTGGCCGGTACCAATGACTATGCAAACATTTGTGGTAATGTTAATTGGTATTTTGTTTGGTTGGAAACTTGGACTATTCACAGTTTCATTATACCTAATGGAAGGAATTGCAGGTTTGCCAGTTTTTGCCGGTACACCCGAAAAAGGAATGGGCATAGTATATTTCACTGGACCTACTATGGGTTACTTACTTGGATTTTTAGTTACTGTTTATCTAACTGGATTTTTAAAATTTGATAATAACTTTTTAAAAAACTTTGTAAAATTGTGTTTTGCAGTATCTTTTATTTATTTATTTGGACTTCTTTGGTTAGGATCATTAATTGGTTGGAATAAGCCAATTTTTGAATTAGGTGCACAACCTTTTCTTTTAGCTGAATTGTTTAAAGTTCTTATTTTAACGATATTAATCCCTAAAATTTTGAGATTCAAAGTTTAACGAGGGGATCTTTTGGACAAAATTCTCTGAAGGGTTCTTCTGTGCATCTTTAACCTTCTTGCAGTTTCAGACACATTTCTATTGCATAGTTCAAATACACGATGAATATGTTCCCATTTTACTCTATCTGCCGACATAGGGTTTTCGGGAGGTTTTGCCTTTGATTCTGGGTCTGCTAGAAGAGCTGCTTCTACATCATCAGCATCTACTGGTTTAGCCAAGTAATCAATAGCGCCAGATTTAACCGCCGCTACGGCCGTTGGAAGGTTCCCATAACCTGTTAACATTACAATTCTGCTATCTTTTTTTGCCTTATTAATCTCTTTTATGACATCTAAACCATTTCCATCCTCGAGCCTTAAATCAACTAGAGCAAACTTTGGAGGGGCAGATATGACCATTTTAATAGCGTTTTCAACTGTTTTAGCGTCTTTAACTTGAAAACCTTTCTTCTCCATAGCTCGGGCTAACCTCATTCTGAGAGGATCATCGTCGTCAACGATCAATAGAGACTTATCTTCAAAGTCAGTTATTTTTAAACCTGGGGGTGATTTATCTACTTTCATTATAGTTGTCATATAGACACTATCTCCGAAATTACAATGCGACAATCTTGAATTATTTTCTTTACATAAAGGCAAAAAACTATTATTTCGGAAATTTATATAAGCTTTTTTAGTAAATTTTTTAGAAGCTTAATTGTGTAATAATTGGGGGACACATGAGATGCGAAAATTTGATAACGTTAACGAATTAGTTAACACTTTAAAACCAGATAATCCGGTCTATTGCATCAGGCCTAAATCAATAAAAAAATCAGTTGAGTTTTTTAAAAAAAACTTTCCAGGTAAAATTCTTTACGCTGTAAAAACAAATCCAAACGAAAGAGTTATTAAAACTATTATTAATAGTGGAATTCAAAATTTTGATGTTGCATCAATTAATGAGATTAAATTAGTAAAAAAAATAGATAGTAAAGCAAAAGTTTATTTTATGCATACTGTTAAAAGTAGAGAAAATATCAGAGAGGCATATTTTCAATATAATGTTAAAGATTTTGCTTTAGATACTAAAGAAGAATTATTAAAAATTTTAGACTCAACAAATAACGCCAAGGATTTAAATTTGTATGTGAGAGTCGCAATTTCAAATGAACATGCTGAAATTGATTTGTCGAGAAAATTTGGAGCTTTAGCAAGTGAGGCCCTGGGACTTCTAAGACTTTGTAAGGAACACGGAAGAAAAGTTGGTTTAAGTTTTCACGTTGGTTCTCAGTGTATGGATAAAATTTCATTTTTAAAAGGAATCCAAGAAATTGGAAATATTATTAAAAAAACAAAGATCATACCAGATGTTATAAATATAGGTGGTGGTTTTCCGTCAATATATCCTGATTTAATACCAGAGCCTTTAGAAAATTACATGGCAGAAATAAAAAATGGATTGGAAAAATTGAAGTTAAATAAAACGCCTGAAATTTTTTGTGAGCCTGGTCGTGCTATCGTTGCTGAGGCTGGATCAACCATAGTTAAGGTAATTTTAAGAAAAAAACAAAAATTGTATATAAATGACGGAACTTATGGATCTTTATTTGATGCCGGAGTACCAAATTTTGTTCTGCCCTCTAAAATGATCACGAATGGAAGAACGCTATCAAAAAAAATGACTGCTTTTAATTTTTATGGCCCAACCTGTGATAGTCTGGATTATATGAAAGGTCCTTTCTTATTACCAAACAATATCAAAGAGGGTGATTATATTGAGCTTGGACAGCTTGGTGCTTACGGAACAACTTTTAGAACAAAATTTAATGGTTTCTATTCAGACGCAATTTACCAATTGGATGACAAGCCAATTCTTTCTATGTACGATGGTGGAATGAAGGTTAAATATTTAGTTGCGTAATGAATAAAAAAAATGGACCTACACTTGGTCACAACAAAAAATCTCTATTAAAATCTGAAGTTGAACACATAGATATCACTTCTTTTGACTCAAGAAAAATAATCGATTCTATGAAAAAAATGTCTTTCACTTCAAGGGATACTGCCAAAGCTGCAGAAATTTATAACGAGATGATAAAAGATAAAAATTGCTCAATATTTTTGACAATTGCAGGTTCTACGTCTGCCGCAGGATGTATGAAACTTTATTCTGATTTAATTAAATTTAATATGGTTGATGCTATAGTTGCAACTGGAGCATCTATAATTGACATGGATTTTTTTGAGGCTTTAGGTTTCAAGCATTACCAAGGTGATCAATTTCAAGATGACAAAATATTAAGAGAAAACTACATAGACAGAATATACGATACTTATATTGATGAAGAGCAGTTGCAAGCGTGTGATAAAACTATTTGTGAGATTGCCAATAAATTACCTCCAAAAGCTTATACATCCAGAGAATTCATTAAAGAAATAGGAAAGTATCTTAAGACTAACTCTAAAAAGAAAAATTCTCTTATTGAATTAGCTTATGATCATAATGTACCTATATTCTGCCCTGCATTCACAGATAGTTCAGCTGGTTTTGGTTTGGTAATGCATCAAGAACAAAATCCCTCGAAACACATTACAATAGATTCTATCAAAGAATTTAGAGAACTTACTGAAATTAAATTAAAATCAAAAGCTTCAGGTTTATTAATGGTTGGGGGTGGTGTTCCAAAAAACTTTGTGCAAGATACAGTTGTATGTGCTGAACTTTTAGGAAAAAAGGTTGATATGCACAAGTATGCAATTCAAATTACTGTCGCTGATACGAGGGATGGTGCCTGTAGCAGTTCAACTTTAAAAGAAGCAAGCTCATGGGGCAAGGTAGATACATCAAAAGAACAAATGGTTTTTGCTGAAGCGACTAGTGTATTGCCATTAATTGCTAGTGATGCATATCATCGTCAAAATTGGAAAAATAGAGAAAGAAGAAATTTCCAAAAATTATTTTAATAGAATGACAAAAACAAGAATAGCTTTAATACAGATGAAAATGTCATCTGAACAGAAAAAAAATATGAGTACTGCTATAAAAAAAATAAAAGAAGCAAGTAAAAAAAAAGCAAAAATTATATGTTTGCCAGAATTATTTTTATCAAATTATTTCTGCCAACAAGAAAAGCATTCAAATTTTAATTTAGCTGAAAAAATTCCTGGTAAAAATACCAAAATTCTTTGTTCTTTAGCGAAAGAATTAAAAGTCATAATTATTGCTCCTATCTTTGAAAAAAAAACCACAGGTATTTACCATAATTCGTGTGTTGTTATAGATGAAAAAGGTAAATTAATTGGTAAGTATAGAAAAATGCATATACCAGATGATCCTCAATTTTATGAAAAATTTTATTTTACACCTGGAGACTTGGGATTTAAATCTTTTAAAACTACTCAAGGTAAAGTTGGGACTTTAATTTGCTGGGATCAGTGGTTCCCAGAGGCAGCAAGACTTACATCGTTGTTGGGAGCAGAAATACTTTTTTATCCAACTGCCATTGGATGGCATCCCAAAGAAAAAAAGAAGTTTGGTAAGTCACAACTTAATGCATGGTTATCAATTCAAAGATCTCACGCCATAGCCAATGGTGTCTATGTTGCAGCAGTAAATAGAGTAGGAGTAGAAAAGCAGGGGTCAAAAAAATTAGAATTTTGGGGAAATACTGTTGTGTTTGATCCAGGTGGAAATGTTGTTGCAAGTTCAAAACAAAAAGAAAAAACTTTAATTTGCGATATTGATTACAAAAAGGTTGAAACTGCAAGAAGACACTGGCCTTTTTTTAGAGATAGGCGAATAGATCATTATAAAGGCATACTAAATAATCCTAGAGATGCCTAATTTATCAAGATACGGTGCTTATAGGATGCCTGCAGAATGGGAGCCTCAAAAATCAACATGGATTGCGTGGCCTCATAATAAAAAAGACTGGCCAGGTAAATTTCGGAATATTCCAAATGTTTTCGCTGTTATAATATCAGCCTTATCTAAGGTACAATTGGTAAATATCTTAGTGAATAATAAATCAGACTATGGCCATGTGGTTGCCACTTTAAAAAAGTTTGGTACAAAATTTAATAATATTAGACTTATTAATTGTAAAACTGATAGATCATGGACAAGAGACTCGTTGCCTATTTTTCTAAAAGTTAAAAATGACGAGAAAATAATGTCAAAATGGCAATTTAATGCTTGGGCAAAATATAAAAATTTTAAAAAAGATAATAAAGCTTATTTAAAAATCAAAAAAAAAAATAAAATTAAAGTAATTAAACCTAAATTTAAAAATAGGAAAATTGTTCTCGAAGGGGGATCTATAGACGTAAATGGAAATGGACTACTTCTGACGACAAAGCAATGTCTAATAAGTAAAATACAAGAAAGAAATAAAGGGTTTAAGACCAAAGATTACGAGAAAATATTTAATAAATTTCTAGGTATCAATAAAACAATTTGGCTTAATAATGGTATCGAGGGTGATGATACTCATGGTCACATAGATGATATAGCCAGATTTGTAAATAAGAACAAGATTTTCATCGCAAAAGAGAACAATAAACATGAAAAGAATTTTAAAAGTTTAAATGAAAATATTCAAATTTTAGAAAATTTTAAAAAGGAAAATAAAAAAAAATTAAAAATTGTTCATATTCCTATGCCAAAACCAAAAAAAATTGATGGTATAAGAGTTCCAGCGAGCTATTTGAACTTTTATATTGCTAACAAAATAGTTTTGGTTCCTACATTTAAAGATCATAAAGACAAAATGGTCTTAAAAATTTTTAAAAGACATTTTAAAAATAGAAAAATAATACCTGTAGACTGTTCTGTTTTAGTATGGGGTTTCGGAACAATACATTGTTTAACACAGCAAGAACCTATCTAGTCGAAACTAAATCGCCATACTTCCAAGAAATCTCAACTGACGCACCACCCTTTTCTAAATTTGAAAATTCTATAATAGCTTTTTTTCTTTCAAGAAGTGTTTTTCCTATAAAAGTTCCAAGGCCCAGTCCTGATTTTTTTTTAAATTGTTTTACTTTTGAAGCAATATAAGGTTCGCCAATTATTTGAAATACATCATTTGGAAATCCTGGACCGTCATCAGTTATTTTGATTTTTATTTCATCTTTATTATTAATTAAATTTATGAAAACATTATTTTTAGAAAATTTAACTGCATTTCCAACAAAATTACGGATACCATAAGTGAGTTCGGGGGATCTTTTAATTGGTGTTTTTTTATTTTTCTTGTCAAAATGTAGTTCAATACTTTTTTCAGAAATTTCTTCAAAAGAACTTTTAATTTCAAATAATAAATCTTCAAGTGCAATATTTGAAACATAGATATCATCTACTATTTCTCTTCTAGAAAGTTTTTTTAATATGTCTCCACATCTTTTTACTTCCGATAGAATCATGTCAACATCTTCAGAATATTTGGGGTTATTTTTTATATCTTTTTTTAATTCTTTTGCAATTACAGTAATAGTTGAGAGCGGTGTTCCCAAAGAATGGGCTGCTGCGGCTGCTTGGTGCCCGATTGAATCTAATTCTTGTTCCTTTGCTAATACAGTTTCAAGTCTACTTAATGCTTCACTTCTCTTTCGTGCTTCATGACCAAAACGAAATCCAAAATAATTTAGAAAAATTAGAACAATTATAAGTGATGTTGGTATGGAATATAAGTAATAATCAGGAACATGAAAGTGTATATTCCCCTTGCTTGGTAATGGAAGATAATTAAATGTCAAAAGTACTAAAGTAATAATTGTGATAAATGATAAAAAAAAAGTGCTTGTTAAATTTAGCAATGTTGATGAAACTATCGCAGGAACAACTAAAAAGATAACAAAAGGATTTGTTACTCCACCAGTTAAATAAATCAAAACAGCTAATTGTATTACATCATAAAAAAGAAGTATTGTTGACTCGATATTGCTTAATTGGTTTTTTTTAAATGTAAATTGTATAAAAATATTTGTCAGTCCTCCGCAAAAAATAGTTATTGAACATAAAATTATTGGAAGATTAAGATCTAAAAAGAAATGAACTACATAAATGGTTATAAGTTGACCAATTAAAGCTATCCATCTTAGGATAACAACAGTTTTTTTTTGAAGCGTCAAATCCTCATCATATTTGAGGAAGTTGGAAAGTTTCATGTTAATTAGATATCTAAGTTTTCAACCTCTAGGGCTTTTTCAGTAATAAAATCTTTTCGCGGAGCCACTTCATCTCCCATTAATATTTTTATAATATTTTGGTCTTCTTTTGACTTTTCTTTTGTTCCTTTTGAGTATTCAACCTTTAACAAAACTCTATTATCTGGATTTAAAGTAGTTTGCCAAAGTTCCTCTGGGTTCATTTCTCCTAGACCTTTAAATCTTTGAATATTTAATTTTTGTCTTTCCTGATCAATAATTTTTTCTAGTTCTTTTTTGTTGTATTTTTTTACATTATCTAGTGATTTGAGAATATATTTTTCTAAATCTTTCTCATTTTTAATGTAAGAAGTTTTTCCTCCTTTTGTTATCTTAAATAATGGAGGCTGGGCAAGATATAAATGTCCTTTTTCGATTAATTCGTTAAATGGCTTATTATTGAAAAAAGTTAAAAGCAATGTTCTTATGTGTGAACCGTCAACATCTGCATCGGTCATAATAATTATTTTTTCGTATCTAAGATCCTCCACGTTGAAATTGGTAGATCCAGTCCCTAGAGCATTAATCAAAGTTACAATTTCATTTGAGGACATCATTTTTGAAAGGGTTTTATTTTCGTGGCTTCCATTGGCTCCATTCCTTTTTTTATTTTCATTAACATAAGTATTTAAAATTTTCCCCCTCAAAGGCAAAACAGCCTGGAACTCTCTCTTTCGCCCCTGTTTTGCTGATCCGCCAGCTGAGTCTCCCTCGACTATAAAAAGTTCTGTTCCCTCCATGCTAGATATTTGACAATCAGCCAATTTTCCAGGTAGTCCTGAAAGTTCTAATGAACCCTTCCTTCTGACGCTGTCTCTTGCTTTTCTAGCAAGATCCCTTGCTATTGCAGCTTGTAATATTTTATCTAAAACTACTTTAACTACTGATGGATTTTGATCAAACCATATTGTTACTTTTTCGCTAACAATAGTCTCAACAATGTTTCTTATTTCTGAAGAAACAAGTTTGTCTTTAGTTTGGGATGAAAATTTGGGATCGGGCATTTTAATTGACAAAATCGACGTTAAACCCTCTTTGATATCTTCACCTCCAATAACAACCTTGTTTTTTTTAGAAAGATTTTTTTCTGACGCATATTTATTTATTATTCTAGTTAATGCACTTCTAAAACCTAGCAAGTGAGTTCCTCCATCTTTTTGATGAATATTATTTGTAAATGCCATTACATCCTCTGAAAAACCAGCGTTCCACTGAAAAGAACATTCTACAACTACGTTATTTTTTTCACCTTTTAGGTAAATTGGTTTTTTAAAAATAGCTTTTTCATTTTTATTTATTAAAAGGGACTTTTTTTGATCAACAAATTGTACGAATTCAGAAACCCCACCGTCATATTTATTTTCAAATATTTTAGGTTTTGCTAATGTTTCATCAATTAATTTTATAGTTAAGCCACTATTTAAAAAAGCTAGCTCTCTCATTTTTTTTTGTAAGATCGTAGAGCTAAATTTTGTAGATGAAAAAACATCTTCTGAGGCCAAAAAATTTATCTTTGTGCCAGATTTTTTTGTTTTCTTAATAAATTTTATTGGATTTACTGTCTTTCCGTTTTTGAAAGAAATAAAATATTCTTTTTCATCTCTAAATATTGTTAAATCGAGTTTTTCTGACAGTGCATTTACCACTGAAACACCCACTCCATGTAAACCTCCCGATACTTTGTAAGAGTTTTGGTCAAATTTTCCTCCAGCATGTAATTGAGTCATTATAACCTCGGCTGCAGATTTTTTTTCTCCTTTATGTAAATCTGTTGGAATTCCTCTACCGTCATCTTCTACTGTAACAGACCTGTTTTTGTGAAGTGTTACAGTTATATTTTTACAATAACCGACTATGGCCTCGTCTATCGAATTATCCACCACTTCAAAAACCATGTGATGTAGTCCAGATCCATCATCCGTATCCCCGATATACATTCCGGGTCTTTTTCTTACTGCATCTAAACCTTTTAATACTTTTATGGAATCTGCTTTGTATTCTTTGTTTGAGCTATTTTTAGAAAGGTTTGTCATTTTTTGAAAAAATAATTATACCATTTTTTTTAAAGGATATAAAATCACCTTTAAAGTTCACAGCAAATAACTGTTGCAAGATAAGGATAATAAGAGAAAAATAAAATTTATTACTTAAAAGCCGTATATTCTTAAATTTTCATTGGCATTATAACATAAAAACTATGATTATCTGATTTATCTTGTATTAAAACTGGAGAAATAGCATCATTGAGATTCATCATTAAATTTTGGTCTCCTATTTCTGAGGCAATATCTAAGAGATATCTAGCATTAAAACTTACAGTTAAATTTTCAGAATTAAATTCAGCTTTCAAAGTTTCTTTTCCATCTCCAGAGGATGAGCTTGCTACAAATAATTGTATATGATCCTTCTCAAAAGTAACTTTTACTCCTTCTTTTCTATCAATCGAAACAGTTATTACTCTCTCGAGAGAATTAATAAAATCTTTTGCATTAACTTTTAAAATTTTGTTGTTGTTTTTAGGAACAACTTTTTCATAATCTGGGAACTTTCCATCGATAACCTTTGAAACGATTGAAGAGTTGCCCATTTTAAATTGAATTTTTCCTTCACCAACAAACATAGAAATGCTTTGATTATTTTCTTGAAGTAAATTTGATAATTGAAACACAGTTTTTTTAGGCAAAATAAAAGGTTTTAGACTTTTGGTGTCTTGAATAGGTATGCTGCTTGAAGATAACCTGTGAGTATCAGTAGCTACACCTGTCAAATATGATGTTTTGTTTGAAGCAGTAGGGTGAATAAAAATTCCATTTAAATAGTGTCTCGTATCATCGTTTGACATTGCAATCTTTGTTTTATTAAGCAAAGTCAAAAATTTTTGACCATCTAAATTCAAAGGGTCATTTTTAAAATTATTTGAAAAATTTGGAAAATCGTCGATTGGCAAACATAAAAGGTTAAATTTTGAGTTTTTTGCAGTAATCTTTAATTTATTTTTACTTTCCAAAACAAAAGTAATATCTAAATTTGTAGGTATTTTTCTCAATAAATCATATAAAACAGTAGCAGAAGTAGTTGTGCTTCCTTCGCTGTCAATTTTTAAATCAGAAATTTGATCGTGAAAAACTATGTCTAAATCGGTCGCAATTATATTTAAAATATTGTCTTTTATTTGTAATAAAACATTCGCTAGAATTGGTATAGTATTTTTTCGTTCTATTATATTGTGAGCTACTGATAAAGACTTTAACAATGTATCGCGCTTTATTTGGAATTGCATTTTAATCACTTAAGATTAATGATTTTAATTCTTCTATGTTCTTTCTCATTTCATCATTATTCTCACTCAATTTTTCTATAGTTTTGACTGCATGAATAACAGTTGTGTGGTCTCTATTTGCAAACTTTCTACCTATTTCAGGAAGGGATCTTGTTGTCAATTTCTTTGCCATATACATTGCCACTTGTCTAGGCCTTGCTAAAGGTCTCGATCGTCTCGGTGAAAGCATATCTGATAAACTTATACTAAAAAAATTGGAAGTTACATTTTGTATTTTATCAATACTTATTACTTTGTTGGCATTATAAACATCCTTCAAAATAATTTTACAGTCATTTATAGTAAGAGGATTTTTGCTCATCTTACCAAATGCCACTACTCTATTAAATATTCCTATTAATTCTCTAATATTGGAGTTGCTATTATTTGCGATATAATTAATTACGTCATCATTTAAATCTGGATTTTCTTTAAAAGTGTTTTGATAATCCACAATTTTCTTTTTCAGAATATTAAGTTTTAAATCATAATCTGGAGCACCTATATCAACAACTAACCCACCAGATAACCTTGATTTAATCCTATCTTGCACTCTATCAAGCTTATTGGGAGCCCTATCTGAAGATATAACTATTTGTGCACTTTGGTCAAAAAGTGAATTAAACGTGTGAAAAAACTCTTCCTGCAAACCTTCTTTGCCTCTTATAAATTGAATATCATCAATTATAAAAACATTAGCTTTTCTAAAAAAGTCTTTAAAATTTACCATTTCATTTTTTTTAATTGATTTAATAAATTGGTACATAAATCTTTCAGCAGATATAAACATTACTTTATTTTTTTGACTTAGCTCTAGACCAATAGAATTGAGTAAATGTGTTTTTCCTAATCCTACACCACCATAAATAAACAATGGGTTATATCTTGATAATTGGGAGCATATTTTTTTTGCGGATAGAAAACCCAAATTATTACTTTTACCAACTATAAAATTTTCAAAATTTAGTGAAGGATTTAACCTATTATAATTAAGTGCAGAATTCTTTATTTCCGATACTTTATTTATAATTGAGCTATTAAATGTTGATTTACTATTTGAAATTTCAGGTTCTATTTTAAACTCAATTCTTTTAATACTTATTTTATGTTTTTTTAATTCGCTTAATATTTTGTCTGCATACCTTGAGGTGATCCAGTCCCGAAAAAAACGAGTTTTCACACCTAATACAACGTGGTCGTTAAACTCTTTTAAAAGTGAAATATGTTTTAACCAGCTTGTGTATATTTCATTTCCAAAAGACTTATCAAAGGATGTTTGAACCGAGTCCCAGTCCAATAATTTTTCTTCCTTTAGTGTTAAAGGTTTTTGCTGTAAAGAAGTATTGTCCATGAATTAAAAAAAATTAAAATATTTTTTATAACTTATTTTTTTTAAATTCAATTTTTATTTTAAGATTACAAAAATTAAACTGGTCTTGGTTGTAGAATGAACGTAGGGAGAGAAAACGAAATTTTTTTCAACCACAAATACAATTTCACTAAATATGGTAATAAAAAAAAATAATTTTTTTTTTTATCAACTGTAAATTGTTTTAGAATTAACGGTCAGGTTTAATTCAACTATTTAGTGATTTTTTTTATTTTTTTTGAAATTTTAGAGATTTTTCTTGAAAGGTTTTTTTTCTTTATAACCCCGGATTTTGCAACTTTCATCAACTCAGACTGGAAAGTTGGAAAATATTTATTAATTTCTTTAATATCTTTTTTTTCTATTAACTTTTGTATTTTTTTTACTGCTTGCTTATATCTATTTTTTCTAAATTTGTTTACTTCAGATTGTTTTTTAATTCTTTTTACCTTACGAATTGCAGATTTTATATTTGGCATTCATCGGAACCTATATCTTCAAAATATTCGGGTCAATATTTAATTTTCTGGCATTTTTGACAGTAGAAAGTTGATCTATTGCCGATATATATTTTTTTTATTGAACCATCACATTTAGGCTTTAAACATGATTTGTTTGCCCTGTTATAAACCTTAAATTTATTCTGAAAATCTCCCTTTTTACCTGAAATACTATTGAAATCTTTGATTGATGAACCTCCAAGTTGTATTGCCTTCGTTAATATCCTTTTAGTGTTTGAAATAATTTTTAGAATTTGATCGTCTGATAATTTATATGTCTTTTTTTTTGGATGTATTGAACTAAGAAATAGTATTTCATTTGCATAAATATTTCCAAGTCCGCTTATATTTTTTTGATCCATAATAAAATTTTTAATGGAAATAAATTTTTTTCTACATTTATTTTTAAGATAATTTAAATTGAAATCCAAGCTTAAAGGTTCGGGTCCTAATTTTGAAATGTGACTATCAAGTTCTAAATTATTATTACTTAAAATTTTTAAAAAACCAAATTTTCTTATATCATTATATATTAGATCAACTGAATTATTAAATTTAATTTTTAAATGGTTATGTTTTTTTATTATTTTTTTATTGAAATAATAGTCAGTGAAAATAGTTGATTTGTCTGATTTTTTTTTAATAAGAATTTTTCCGGTCATCCCTAAATGGATTAAAATTAAACTTTTATTTTTTAAAGAAATTAGTAAAAATTTTCCTCTTCTAAATATTGATATTATTTTTTGACCCTGAATAGCTTTTTCAAATTTTTTACTGATTTTGTACCTTAGATTTCTATTATAAATAGTGACTTTGTTGATTTTTAAGCCTGCGATTAATTCATTTAAACATCTTCTAACAACTTCAACTTCTGGTAATTCTGGCATATAACTATTTATAAAATGACAAATATTAATCAGGCAAAATTTAAAAAAGCAACAAAAGTTTTTAATAGTGTTTTTAATAAGTATGACATTATGAATGACTTGATGTCGTTAGGAATTCATCGTTTGTGGAAGCAAAGATTCATTGAATGGATGAATCCAAAAAAAGGAGACAGCTTAATTGATATGGCTGCAGGAACAGGAGATATAGCAAATGCTTTTTTAAGACGAATAAAAAATCAGGGGCATGTTTCTTGTGTTGACCCAAATAAACTAATGGTTGAGCAAGGCAAAAAAAAATTGAAGTATTTAAAAAATATTCAATGGTACATATCTAGTGCTGAAAATTTACCTTTCAAGGATAATGTATTTGATATTTATTCTGTAAGTTTTGGAGTAAGAAACTTTTCAGATACACAAAAAGCTTTGAGAGAAGCACATAGAGTTTTAAAAAGTGGCGGCAGGTTCATTTGTTTAGAGTTTTCTAAAGTAGAGAATGAAATACTTAATAAGATATACAAAACGTATTCTAAAACCATACCGTTTCTGGGAAAGTATATTGTTGGTGACTCAGAGCCTTATGATTATTTAATTAAAACTATTGATGAGTTTTATGATCAAGAGTCATTTAAAAAGATAATTTTGAACAATGGTTTTAATAACGTGGAATATAGAAACTTATCTGGCGGCGTAGTTGCAATACATTCTGCTTGGAAAATTTAGCTATGTTTAAAAAAGTATTTAATTTATTAAAAATTTTAAGAAAACTATCAGTTTCTGGTGCCATAGATACAATCGATAATATAAAACCTGTACCAGGTTTTTTGAAATTTATTATTTACCTTTTTTCAATTGGGTCAGCAAAAAAAATATATAATAAAAGTAAATCCTCTGGTGAAAAATTATGTGACTCACTTGAGAGTATGGGTCCTACGTTTATAAAGCTGGGGCAGTTTCTTGCAACAAGACCAGATATTATCGGAGAAGAAATAGCAAAAAGTTTAGAGAAATTACAAGATAAATTACCAGCATTTAATACAACTGAATCAAAGAGAATCATTAAAAATGAGATTGGTGAAAAATTTTATTCAAAAATTAAGACTATAAGTGAACCAATTGCAGCAGCCTCTATTGCACAGGTACATTTTGCTAAAATAGATATTGATGGTTCTGATAAGGATTTAGCGATCAAAATTCTTAGACCAGATATTCAAAAAATATTTAATGAAGAATTAGATGCATTAAACTTCCTCGCTTATTTAGTTGAGAATATTTTTAGGAA
Organism: uncultured Pelagibacteraceae bacterium; assembly: GCA_902580445.1. GTDB lineage: Bacteria > Pseudomonadota > Alphaproteobacteria > Pelagibacterales > Pelagibacteraceae > Anoxypelagibacter. Next base: position 53,741 of record CACHKQ010000001.1, read on the forward strand.
AACTAAAAGGTTGAGGTTGGTAGAAGTAATTTTTCTTCTAAAACAAATTACTAACATGGAGATGGATCTTCGTTTCGAAGCTGCAGCAGCTAGTGAACTTAGAGAGAACACTTTAAATGACAGAGGTATTAAAGTTCCGAAAATATATTGGAATTTTACATCCAAGAAGATCTTAACTCTTGATCGAATTGAGGGTGTTTCTATAAGAGATACTTTAAAAATACAAAGTTTAAATATTGACTTAAAAAAACTTTCAACAAACTTAATACAAATATTTTTAAAACAAGCTGTAAGGGATGGATTTTTTCATGCCGATATGCATCAAGGTAATCTTTTTGTTGATAAAAATGGAAATATTGTTCCTGTCGATTTTGGTATTATGGGTAGATTAGATAAAAATAATAGAAAGTATTTAGCTGAAATTCTTTTTGGATTTATAAATAGAGATTATGATAAGGTCGCTGAAATGCATTTCTTAGCTGGGTTAGTTCCAGCTGAAACTTCGAAAGATGAATTAACGCAAGCGTTGAGATCTATCGGAGAACCTATTTTTGGTCAGTCAATTAAGGATATTTCGGGAGCAAACTTATTAGGGCAGCTGTTTGAAATAACTGAAAAATTTAATATGCATACACAAACACAATTACTTCTTCTTCAAAAGACTATGGTTGTGGTTGAAGGAGTAGCAAGAAAAATGAATCCTGAAACAAATATTTGGGAAGTATCTCGGCCAGTTTTAGAGAATTGGATGAAAGGTGTAAAAGGACCTAAATCAACTATAAACAGGACTATTGAAATATCGAAAGACATTTTACAAAAAATTCCTGATTTACCTAAGGTAATGGATAATGCTAATACAACTTTGCAAATGATTGCAGAAGGAAAGCTAAACTTAAACTCAATTTCGGGAAAAAATTTTGAGTTTGAAGAGTTGAGATTAAAAAATTTAAGAAACAATATAGTTATAGCTATTTTAGGTGTTGTAATAGGACTATTTATAGTATTTTAATAAGTAATGAGTTTAGAAAATAAAAAAATTTTACTTGTAATAGGTGGGGGGATTTCTGCTTATAAATCTCTTGATATGATTAGGCTTCTTCAAAAAAAAAATTGTTCAGTGAAAGTTGTTTTGACAAAAAGTGGAAAAAAATTTGTAACTTCACTGTCATTGTCTTCTTTGTCAAAAAATAGAGTTTTTGAGGAGATTTTTGATGAAAAAAATAAAGGAAATATTGATCATATTTCTTTGTCTAGATGGGCTGATTTGATTATGGTTCTACCTACTACGGCAAACTTCATGTTTAGGTTAAGCAAAGGAAGCGCTGAAGATCTTGCTTCAACTATTATTCTAGCGTCTAATAAAGAAACATTTTTAGTTCCAGCAATGAATGTTAGAATGTGGGAACATAAAGCTACCCAGAAAAATTTAAATATTCTCATGGATTATGGTTATAAATTTATTGGGCCTGAAGATGGAGAAATGGCATGTGGAGAGTATGGTAAAGGAAAAATGTCCAGCCCTCGTCAAATTTTATCATTTTTAGTTAGATTTTTTAAAAAGAGAGATTTGCTTAAAAGTAAGAAAATAAGGGCTTTAGTCACAACCGGACCAACCAAAGAGTATATTGATCCGGTAAGATACATATCAAATGAATCAAGTGGAAAACAAGGTTACGAAATAGCTTTAGAATTGAGTCGTTTAGGTATTAAAACCACTCTAATATCAGGGCCGACAAAACTAAAATATGATAATGAAATTAAAGTCAAAAAGGTAGTAACTGGAAAAGAAATGTTAGAGGCAGTGAAAAAAAAACTGCCAACTCATATTGCAGTGTGCGCTGCAGCAGTTTCTGACTTTAAACCAGTATCTTCGGAAAAGAATAAAATTAAAAAAAATCAAATCAAAGAAATTAAAATAGAAAAAAATCCAGATATTTTAAGTTTTCTTGGAAAGAATAATAGATTTAAACCTAAACTTTTAATTGGCTTTTCTGCTGAAACAGAAAACTTAATTAAAAACTCTAAAATTAAAATGCAGGAAAAATTTTGTGATATGATAGTCGCAAATGATGTTTCAAAAAAAGACAGGGGATTCCATAGCAATTTTAATGAAGTATTAATAATTGATAAAAATGGAAAAATTGAAAAAGTTAAAAAAAATTCAAAAAAATTTGTTGCCTCAATCGTGGCCAAAAAAATTGTAGATACATTTCTTTCTAATGAAAAAAATCTCAATTAAAGGTGAAGATTATCAAAAATATTATAAACAATTAATTCTAAAAAAAATTGGAATTATTGGACAAAGAAAGATTATAAATTCAAAAGTTCTAGTAATAGGTGCTGGAGGATTAGGCTGTCCATTAATTTTATATTTAGCTTATTCTGGGGTTGGCAATATTGGAATTGTAGATCACGATATAATAGAAATCTCAAATTTGAGTAGACAAATTCTATTTACAAAGAGAGATATTGGGGGGAAAAAAGTTATAGTTGCAAAAAAAATAATTAAAAAAATTAATAATAAAATTACTGTCGATATTTATAAAAATAAAATTGATAAAAATAACATTGATAAAATCGGGAAAAATTATCCTATCATATGTGATGGAACAGATAACTTTAAAACAAGATACTTGATAAATGATTATTGTATAAAAAATAAAAAAATACTCATATCTGCTGCTATAAATAAATTTGACGGACAATTATTTAATTTTGATTTCAGAAATAAATCAGCCTGTTTTAGATGTTTTATGCCTCAAATACCAAGTGATGAATTAAATTGTCAGAGTGATGGAATCATGACCACACTTGCAGGCATGGCTGGTTCACTTCAGGCTAATGAGGTAATAAAATCTATTTTGAATATTAAAAGTAAAAGGAAGGGCAATCTTTTAATTTTTAACTCACTTAATTCTGATTTTAGAACTGTTAAATTGTTAAAAAATCCTGATTGTAAAAATAAAAATTTACATGGTTAAGATAATAATTTTTTTATTTTTATTTATGTTCACAGTAAACAATTCTTTTGCTGAGACAGAGTATTACCTGACTCTCAGAAGTAGTAAGGTGAATTTAAGACAGGGCCCATCTTTAAGTCATCCCATAAAATTAGTTTACAATAAAAAGTTTTTGCCAGTATTAATTCTTGATAAATCGTATAATTTCAGAAAAATAAAAGATCATGAAAATAATTCAGGATGGATTCATATTTCGCAGTTATCTAAAAAAAAAGCTGCATTAAACATTAAAGATAAATCAATTATTTTTAGGAAACCCTCGGAGTATTCAAAACCTTTGGCTGTAGTTCAAGAAGGAAGGTTGTGTTTAATTAAAAAGTGTAAAGCTGATTGGTGTAAAATAAAAACTGGAAAATTTACAGGTTGGATAAAGAAAGAGAATTTGGTTGGTAGGCTTTAATTCATTTTTTCCTCATTACTTTTGAAGCCCAAAATTTATCCAATAAAAAATACCAAACAGAATTTGCTAAAGGTTCAACTATTGCATCTGTTAATGCTATATAAAAAGATACATCTGCAACTAACATTAATACAGTAATTGCAATTGCAAAATGACCAATTGTGTAAACAATTGTTCTTAGTATTGATCCTCTATTTGTATCGTAAATTTTTTTGGATGCATTAAATATGCCAGATGTTAATTCCGTCATATTAATTTAACTTTCGATTATGTTGTCTATCTGCATTCATAATTTTTGTCCAGATTTTAACAAAGTCTTCTATAAATTTTTCTTTGTTGTCATCTTGGGCATAAACTTCTGCATAAGATCTTAAAATTGAATTTGAACCCAAAACTAGGTCAGCTCTAGAGGCAGTGTACTTAACTTTATTCGTTTTGCGATCAACCAAATCGTAAGAGTTTTTACCAGTCGGTTTCCAAGTATATTTCATATCTAGTAAGTTAATAAAGAAATCGTTAGTTAAAGTGCCAACTTTACTTGTAAACACCCCTTTTTCTTTTGCAGACTCGTGATTAGTTCCTAGTACTCTCATACCTCCAACTAGACAAGTCATTTCTTGCGCGGTCAATCCCATGAGAGAAGCACGCTCTAATAAAAGTTCTTCCGGCATCACGGAGTAATCGGCTTTTACAAAGTTTCTAAAACCATCATGTAGAGGTTCTAACCACTTAAAGCTTTTTAATTCTGTTTTCTCTTGAGATGAGTCTCCTCTACCAGGACTAAATGGAACTTTAACCTTAGAACCAGCTTTTTTAATTGCTTTTTCAAGTCCAACATTTCCTGCAAGAATAATTGTATCTGCAACAGTTGCTCCTGATTTATTAGCTATATTCTCAAGCACTTTTAAAACTTTTGAGAGTTTTTTTGGCTCATTCGCTTCCCAGTCCTTCATGGGTGCTAATCGAATTCTTGCACCGTTGGCTCCTCCTCTTTTGTCAGTTCTTCTATATGTTCTAGCACTATCCCAAGCAATGGTAATTAAATCACTAGTAGATAAGCTAGTAGCTGAAATCATTTTTTTTACCTTATTTACATTATATTTCTTCTTTGGAGATGGGACGTTTCCTTGCCAAAGCAGATCTTCTTTGGGTGCCCAAGGGCCAATATAATTTTCTTTATTTCCCATTGTTCTGTGTGTTAATTTAAACCAAGCACGTGCGAATGAGTCTTCAAAAAATTTAGGCTCTTTATAAAATCTTTCTGAAATTTTTCTATACTCTGGATCCATTGCCATAGCCATATCAGCGTCAGTAAACATTAATCTGGCTTTTTTGTTAGGGTCTGCCAAATCTTTTGGTTTTTTATCTTCTTCAAGATTGATAGGTTCCCATTGCCAAGCACCTGCAGGGCTTTTTTTACTTTCCCACTCATAATTAAGTAAAAGATCTAAGTATTGATGATCCCATTTATCAGGGTTAGTTGTCCAAGCTCCTTCGAGACCTGAAGTTATTTGGTTAGCACCTGTTCCATTTTCTTGGTTCCATCCAAAACCTTGTTCGTGAATATCAGCTCCAGCGGGTTCTGGACCTAAATTATCTGGATTACCATTACCATGAGCCCTTCCAATAGAATGGCCTCCGACTGTAAGAGCAGCGGTTTCTACATCGTTCATTCCCATTCGTCCAAATGTTTCACGCACATCCATTGCAGTTCTGACTGGATCAGGTTTTCCTTCAACTCCTTGAGGATTAACATATACAAGTTGAAAATGTGACGCCGCAAGTGGTGCTTCTAGAGAAGAACGATCTTTTGGGTCACCGTATCTGTTAACTGCTAATGGTTCTGTCTCTTTACCCCAATAGACATCTTTTTCTGGTTCCCAGATATCTTCTCTACCAAACGAAAAACCAAAAGTTTTAAATCCAGCGTGCTCGTAGGCCATAGTTCCAGCTAGAACCATAAGGTCTGACCAGCTTAATTTATTTCCATATTTTTTTTTTATTGGCCAAAGAAGACGCCTAGCTTTATCTAGGTTTGTGTTATCTGGCCATGAGTCCTGAGGTGAAAATCTATGAGATCCCACGTTTGGTCTGCCATCAAATTCTCTGTAAGTTCCAACTTGGTGCCAAGTCAGTCTTACCATAAGACCGCTATAAGTTCCTAAATCTGCTGGCCACCATTCTTGGCTTTCTGTCATTAATTTTAATAAATCTTTTTTGAGTGCTTTAAAATTTAATTTTTTTACTTCTTTTTTGTAATTAAATTTTGGCAAGGGGTTAGTTTTTGTATCGTGTTGATGTAAAATATCAAGATTAATACTGTTTGGCCATTGTCGTGAGGTGTTTGACTCTCCTGATTTGGTTACACCCCCGTGCATTACTGGGCATTTGCCATTTCCGTTTCCATTTTTTTTAAGTTCAGTACTCATACTATTATAGTTTTTTGTTTTATAACTACTTTATAATTATTCTAAAGTATGTGTCAATACAACAAGATCTGATTTTGAGACTAATTATTATTTTCTAATCTTATTACAACTTCAACGTTTTTAATTTTCTTGCCTTTTGGAGCCTCTGGAAGTTTCCGAAAGGTAATTTTGTCGCTCTTAATATCAATCACCTTTCCATTATCAAAGAAGTGGTGATGAGAAGAAATATTCGTATCATAGTATGATGTGTTATTTTCTAGAGAGAATTCCTTTAAATAACCTGCACTTTTTAGTGCATGCACCGTATTATAAAAAGTTGCTGTTGAAATTTTTTTTGATCTTTTTAAATTCATAGAGTTTTTTAATTCTTCAACTGTGAAATGGAATGTTTTTTTTCTATTAAAGAGAAATTTGCTTATTTCTACTCTTTGATTTGTAGGTCTAAGACCTGAGGATCTGAGTTTATCAATAAAAATCTTGTTTTTATTATTCATTTTTTGCATTAACTTACTGTATAATTTTTCAATTTTATATATGATATTGCTAAAAACTCAAGCAATTGTTAACTTTCAAAATGAAACAAAAAAACAGTTACAACTATAACGAATTAATCGAATGTGCAAACGGCAATTTGTTTGGTGAGGGGAATGCGCGTTTACCAGCGCCACCAATGTTAATGTTTGATAGAATTACACAAATAAAATCAGATGAAGGCAAATTTAAAAAGGGTACCGTAAAAGCTGAACTAGATATAAAAGATAAAATGTGGTTCTTCGATTGTCATTTTAAGGCTGATCCTGTTATGCCTGGATGTCTGGGGTTAGATGCGATGTGGCAATTAGTTGGTTTCTACCTTGGGTGGATTGGTGAACCAGGTAAAGGACGTGCTTTAGGTGTAAATTCTGTTAGATTTACCGGTGAAGTTATAAGAAAAGTAAAAATGGCGACTTATGAAGTAGATATGAAAAAAGTTTTAAAAACCGAAGGTGGAACTGTTGGTTTTGCAGACGGGATTTTGAAAGCTGATGGTAAACAGATATATACTGCAGAAAATTTGAAAGTAGGAGTTTATAAACAATGAAAAGAGTTGTCGTAACAGGGATTGGAATTGTTTCTTGTTTAGGGAATAATCAAAACGAAGTTTATGACTCGCTCATAAATAGTAAATCAGGTATTTCTTTCGCAGAAGAATATAAAGAGCACAATTTAAAAAGTAATGTACACGGAAAACCGAATATAAAGCTTGAAGATCATGTTGACAGAAAAGCATTAAGATTTATGGGGAATGGATCGGCATATAACTATGTGGCGATGAAAGAGGCAATAACTGACTCTGGTTTGGAAGACAAAGATATAAGTAATGTTGATTCAGGTATGGTAATGGGTTCAGGCGGTCCTTCAATTGAGAATGTTATTTTAGCTGCGGATAAAACTAGAGAAAAAAATCCAAAAAAAATGGGACCATTTATTGTGCCAAGAACTATGGCAAGTACTGCTTCAGCTACTTTAGCAGTTCCTTTTAAAATAAAAGGAGTTAACTATACGATAAGTTCAGCTTGTGCTACTAGTGGCCACTGTATTGGTAATGCAATGGAACTTATTCAGTTTGGAAAACAAAAAATTATTTTTGCAGGGGGAAGTGATGAAATTCATTTTGCGATGACAGCTATGTTCGATGCAATGACTGCACTTTCTTCAAAATATAATGATAACCCACAGAAGGCGTCTAGACCATACGACAAAACAAGGGACGGTTTCGTGATAGCTGGAGGAGCGGGAGTTTTAGTTTTAGAGGAACTTGAGCATGCCAAAGCAAGAGGAGCAAAAATTTATGCAGAATTGACAGGCTATGGAGCAACTTCTGATGGTTTTGATATGGTTGCACCTTCGGGAGAAGGGGCGACTAGATGTATGAACTTAGCATTAAAGACAACTAGAAACCAAATTGATTATATTAACACCCATGGTACATCAACTCCGGTTGGAGATATAACAGAATTAAAAGCTATAAAGGATGCATTCAAAGATAAAATACCAAAAATTAGTTCAACAAAATCTCTATCTGGTCACCCACTAGGTGCTGCTTCAGTTCATGAGGCTATTTATTCTTTAATAATGATGAAAAATAATTTTATTGCAGCATCCTGTAATGTTAATGAAATGGATGAGTCAGCACAAAAGTTCCCAATTGTTACGAAAGTTGAAAAGGATGTAAAATTAAATTCTGTTATGTCTAATAGCTTCGGTTTCGGTGGAACAAACGCAACATTAATTTTCGAAAAGGTTTAAAAATGGATTTAGTTAAGGGTAAAAAAGGTTTAATCATGGGTGTTGCTAATGAAAGATCTATAGCATGGGGGATATCAAAAAAACTTGCCGAAAATGGTGCTGAGTTAGCATTTACGTACTTTGGTGATGCCTTAAAAAAAAGAGTGACACCTTTAGCTGAGTCTATTAATTCAAAATTTCTTTTAAATTGTAATGTAGAAAACAAAGAAGATATTGTAAAAACTTTCCAAGAGGTCAAAAGCAAATGGAATGAAATCGATTTTGTTGTTCACGCAATTGCATTTTCAGATAGAGCGGAGCTATCAGGTCAATATATTGATACTTCAAGAGAAAATTTTACAAAAAGTATGTTGGTTTCATGTTTTTCTTTTACTGAAATAGCTAAAGAGGCTTCAAAAATAATGAAAAGTGGTTCTAGCATGTTGACTCTAACTTACGAGTCAACAAAAGTAATTCCAAATTATAATGTAATGGGAGTATGTAAGGCTGCATTAGAGTCGAGTGTAAAGTATATTGCAAAAGATTTAGGTTCTAAAGGTATTAGGGTTAATGCAATAAGCGCTGGACCAATTAAAACATTAGCAGCTTCTGCTATTGGTGATGCAAAATTTTTATACAAATGGAGTGCTGATCATTCTTTTTTAAAAAGAAATGTTGATATAAATGATGTGGGAAAATCAGCATTATATTTATTAAGTAATTTAAGCAATGGAGTAACTGGAGAAATACACTATGTAGATGCGGGTTACAACAAAGCTGGGATGCCAGATCCAAAAAACATCACTTAATAAAAAATTTAAAAAAATAATAAAATGGTAAAATTTAATAAAAAAATAAAGGAAAAGTTTGAAAACTTTTTTGACTGGATAAAGGGAGCTGAATTAGTTGAACTTGATTCTTGTGATGTAAATGAAGACCCAATTAGGCCAGAACTTGATGTTAAATTTAGAACCAGCCATGGAAGAAAAATTTATGGTGTGAAATATAAAAAAGAAATATGTGCAATAATGTGCTTTGGTTTCACAAATGAAATTCCAAAAACAATTGAGGAATTTGACTTAATGACACGAGACGCACAATTGCAAAGTGCGTCATGGCGAAATCAAAATGTCGGTAAAATAGCGATTGCATACACTGTTTGGTCTAAGAAAAAAGGCGGAGGAAAATTGATTGTTAAAGAAGCATTTAAAAAAATAAAGAAATCTAATCATCTTAATAGATTGGTTACTTTGTCTCCTCTTACAGAAATGGCAAGAAATTTTCACTTGAGAAATGGTGCAAAAGAACTTAGCGTAAATGAAAAAACTCAAAATTTTGAATATCAAATTTAGTCATGAAACATAAAAAAAACCCCAAAAATGATAAATTCTTTGCGATATTTACTGCGTTATTTTTTTTAGTACTTTTTGCTATTATTAAGACCTCGTGCGCAGCGCTTTAGTTAAACAGCTTCTTTTATAGAAAGTTTAACTTTACCTCGATCAAATCCAATTACTTTAACTGAGACTTCATCACCCTCTTTGACTACATCTGTAACTTTTTCAACTCTTTTTGCTGCTAACTGGGATATATGAACAAGTCCATCTTGTTTTCCTAAAAAGTTTACAAAAGCTCCAAATTCCATAATTTTTACAACTTTACCTTTATATGTTTTTCCCATCTCAGGTTTTGCAACAAGGTCGTTTATCATCTGAACTGCAATCTTTCTTGTCTCATCGTTCGCGGCTGCAATAGTGACTTCCCCTGTATCATTAACATCAACTTTTGCGCCAGACTTTTCAACGATTTCTCTAATTGTAGCGCCACCTTTTCCAATAACAGTTGCAATATCTTTTTTATCGACTTTTATTTTCTCCATTTTTGGGGTGTGCTTTCCTACTTCTTTTCTTGAAGATTTAATAGTTTTATTCATTTCATTTAAGATGTGCACTCGTCCTTCTTTTGCTTGTGCAAGAGCTTTTTCCATAATTTCAAAAGTGATGCCTGTAATTTTGATGTCCATTTGAAGAGACGTGATGCCATCTTTTGTTCCTGCTACTTTAAAATCCATATCTCCCAAGTGATCTTCGTCTCCCAATATGTCTGATAAAATTGAAAAATCGTCTTTCTCTTTAATTAGCCCCATCGCAATTCCTGCGACTGGTTCAGCGATAGGTACTGCTGCGTCCATTAATGCAAGAGAAGATCCACATACCGTCGCCATCGATGATGATCCATTTGACTCGGTAATTTCTGATACAATTCTCAAAGTATAAGGAAAATTTTCCTTTTTAGGCAATGAGGAGTTCAGCGCTCTCCAAGCTAATTTACCATGCCCCACCTCTCTTCTGCCAGTTCCTATCCTACCAGTTTCTCCTACAGAAAATGGAGGAAAATTATAATGCAACATGAATCTTTGCCTTTTTAATCCTTCCAAACTTTCTATTCTTTGTTCATCATCTGAGGTTCCCAAAGTAGTTGTTACTATTGCTTGTGTTTCACCTCTTGTGAATAAGGCCGAACCATGAACTCTGGGCAGTATACCCACTTGACATTTTATCGGCCTTACATCTGAAAGACCTCTGCCATCAATTCTTTTTTTACTTTTTAAAATTCTTGATCTAACTATTTCTTTTTCTAAATTTTTAAGCTGAGTCATAACCTCGTGTTCTAAAAGAGTCTCATCATCTTTAAATAATGATTTACATGTTTCTCCTGCTGTACTAATTAAATCGGATCTTTTCTTTTTATCTTTTTCTGTGAATGCTTTTTCTAAATCTTTAGTAAGCTCTTTTTTTATTTTTTTTGAAACTTTGCTAAAATCTTTTTCTTCGATTTTCCATTTTTCTTTTGAAGCTTTTTTTGCCAACTTTTCTATACCTTTTATAACATTAGCAAAACTTTCGTGACCAAATTTAACAGCATCTAACATTTGTTTTTCTGTTAAGCCCGAGGCTTCTGACTCCACCATCAACACAGCATCTTTTGTTCCAGCTACAACCAGGTCTAGCTTTGAGTTTTCTAATTCTTGTTTCGTTGGATTCAATACATTTTTATTATCTATAAAGCCAACTCTTGATGCAGCTATAGGGCCTTTAAAAGGAAGTCCAGAAATTGCTAACGCTGCTGAACAAGCTATTATTGATAAAATATCAGCTTCATTTTCATGATCATACGAGAGAACTGTAGGTAAAACCTGTACCTCATTTTTAAAGTTTTCTGGAAATAGAGGTCTGATTGGTCGGTCAATTAATCTAGATATTAAAGTTTCGGACTCTGTTGGTCTTGCTTCCCTTTTAAAATAACCTCCGGGAATTTTTCCAGCTGCATAATATTTTTCTTGGTAATTTACTGAAAGAGGAAAATAATCAGTTTCTGGATTAACTTTTTTTGCACCTACTACTGTTGCAATAACAACGGTCTCACCACAAGTAGCAATAATAGCCCCATCAGCTTGACGAGCAATTTTACCTGTTTCTAAAATTACTTTTTTTCCACCAAAATCTATTTCTTCTTTAAATTCTTTAAACATTTATTTTCTTAAATTAAGTTTTTTTATTATCTCTGTATATGCTTTAGGATTTCTTTTACTTAAATACTGCAAAAGTTTCTTTCTTTGGTTTACAGACTTAGTTAGTCCCATAGTTGAATGTTTATCTTTCTTAAATTTTTTAAAATGATCAGAAAGATATTTTATTTTTTCGCTTAGTATACCAATTTGAACTTCAGTTGATCCAACATCATTTTTATGAATTGCTAACAATTTAATTATATCTTTTTTTGATTTCATTTGTTTTTGTTCTCTTTAATAAGTTTTTCAATTCTTTCTGCATAATCAAAAGACTTGTCTTCTACAAAGTGCAAACGTGGAAGATATTTAATATCTAGTTTCTTTGATAAAGCTTTTCTAACAAGATAAGAAAACTCGGTCAATATATTAACTGTCTTTTTTGTTTCTTTGCCGCCAAGTGGAATTACATAGGCCCTTGCAGATTTTAAATCTGAACTCATTTTTACCTCGGTAACAGTCACCATTTTTGTATTTAATGCGGGTATCTTAGCTTCATTTCTTAAAAAAATTTGACCCAGGTTTTGTTTAACAAGCTCACCCACTCTAAGATGTCTATGATTTGGTTGCCCCTCAATCGAATTTTTAATCATTTATTTGTCTCTCTATCATATCAACTTTGTATGACTCGATCATATCTTTTTCTTTAAAATCTAAAAAATTTTTAAATGTAATACCACATTCAAGTCCACTTTTAACTTCTTTCGCAGCATTTTTTTCTCTAAAAATACTTGTTATTTGACCATCGTATACGATTTTTCCATCTCTTATAATTCTTGCCTTAGAATTATTTTTAATTTCACCATCAGTAACTTTTGATCCAGCAACTTTCCCAGATTTTGAAAGTTTAAAAATTTTAAGGATTTCAGCTGTACCCTCAATTTTTTCCTTCCTTTCTGGCTCAAGGAGTCCTGAAAGTGATTTTTCAACAAATTCTAGAGCTTTATAAATTATATTAAAAAATTCTATTCTTACTTTTTGAGACTCAGAAAGTTTTTTTGCTTCTTTGTTTGGTTTTACATTAAATCCAATAACTATTGCATTAGATGCTTTTGCCAATGAAATATCAGTTTCATTTATCATTCCAATATCTGATAAAATAATTTTAGGACTAACTTCGGCGTGTTTAATTTTAATGATCGAGTTTTTTAAAGCTTCGCTAGATCCTTGAACATCTGATTTTAAAATAATATTTAACTCCTCTTTTGTTGCTTGCTTATCAAAGAGCTTTGTATTGTCTTGAGAGATTAAATTTTTATTTTCTCTAACGCCTGATTTTTCAAAATCAATTATTTTTTTAGCCTCCACCTCATTTTCAACTACAAAAAACTCATCGCCAGCTTTAGCTGATTCTTGCATACCAAGTATTTCAACTGGCATCGAAGGGTAGGCTATTTCAAGATTTTTTCCCTCATAATTGATCATTGCACGAATTTTGCCTAAAGTTTTTCCACAAACGAAATGATCACTTTTTTTTAAAGAGCCCTCAGTTAATAAAATAGTTGAGACTGGACCTTTTCCCTTGTCTATTTTGGACTCTAAAACTATTCCTTTGGCTTGACCATCTTTAAAAGCTTTTAAATCTAAAATTTCTGCTTGAAGTAAAATAGTTTCTTTTAATTTGTCTAAATTTGTTTTCTTAGTTGCTGATACCTCGACAAATAAAGTATCTCCACTTAGTTCTTCAGCTACCAATTCATAACGCATCAAATCATTTTTTATTTTGCTAATATTAGAATTTGGTAAATCACATTTATTAATTGCGACAATTATTGGTACTTTCGCAGCTTTTGCATGTTGAATAGCCTCTACTGTTTGGGGTTTAACTCCATCATCGGCAGCTATCACTAGAACAACAATATCAGTGACTTTTGATCCTCTTGCTCTCATTTCAGTAAAAGCAGCATGACCTGGTGTATCAATAAATGTGATTTCTTTCCCATCTGCATTTCTTACTTGGTAAGCTCCTATGTGTTGAGTTATGCCTCCGTGTTCACCGGAAACTACATTTGTACTTCTTAAAGAGTCTAATAAAGAAGTTTTACCGTGATCGACGTGGCCCATGATTGTTACTATTGGCGATCTTGGAGATAAATTTTTTCCATTATTTTTAGTTATTTTATTTAATATTTTTTCTGGCACCTCTTCAAAAATAGCTTTATGACCAAATTCTTTAACAATATATTCTGATGTATCTTTATCTATGGTGTGATTAATCGTTGCTTTCACTCCCATATTTAACAAAAATTTAATAATATTTGTAGATTGCTCAGCCATTCTGTTTGATAACTCCTGAATAGTAATTTGAGTAGGGATTTTGACTTCTCTTATGACTTTCTTAAATTCCTTTTTTTCATCAGTATTTAAACCTTTTTTATCTTTAAGTCTTGCTCTTTTAACAGAAGCTAAGCTTCTTTGCTTAATTTCAAATTCTTCAACATTCATTGCTGTTGAAATCGTTAGCTTTGATTCTCTTTTGTTATTAAAATTTTTGTCCCTTAAATTTCCTTTTCCTTTTGTTCTGTCTGCTTCATCTTTTTTGTTTTTATCTGATCTAATAAATCTTTTTGTAGCTTGTTGCTCAACAAATTTTCTATTGAAATTTTTTGTGTTTTGACTATTTTTGAAGCCAGAATTGGACGAAACGTTTTTATTTGATTTGAATGGAGTTTTAAAATTCTTTTTTCTATCAACTATATAAGATTTTTTTGAAGTCTTACCATAAGAACTAGGATTGAATTTTTTGGTAAAAGAACTTGATATTGTTAAAGTTTTTTTCTTATTTTTATCTTTTTGCATATATTAATCAGCAAACACTATCTTTCTTGCATTCATTATAAGATTGTCAGCTTCTTCTTTGGATAAATTAAACTCCTCCAAATACCCATCTATTTTTATTCTTTTTCCTTTAATTTCATCCATTCCACCGACTAGTTCGTCAGATGAAAGTTCGGCGAAATCTTTCAATTTTTTTATGTTTTTTTCTCCCAAAACAACGAGCATTCCCTGAGTCATTCCATCAAGTTTTGTTAAACTATCTTCCACACCAAGTTTTTTTAATTTTTCAGATATTTGTTGTTTTTCTTTAATTAAATATTCTTTTCCTCTATCTATCAGTTCTTTAGCAGTAGACTCTTCTATACCTTCTATCTTTGATAAATCATCTGCATTGGATTGGGCTATTTCTTCAATATTCTGAAAATTTTCTGAAACCAAAAGCTGACCAAGAGTTTCGTCAACTTCCAATGCTTTTACGAGAAGATCTGTTCTTTCTTTAAATTCTTTTTGTCTTCTTTCAGAGTCCTCGGAGTCTGTTAATATATCTATCTCATAGTTGATCAATTTAGATGCAAGTCTAACGTTCTGTCCTCTTCTTCCAATAGCTTTACTTAAATTTTCCTCAGATAAAATTACTTCTATTCTCTTATTTTCTTCATCAATTAAAACTTTTTGAATTTCAGCAGGTGATAAGGACTCCGCTACCAACGTTGGTAAGTCTTCTGTCCATTTAATAATATCAATTTTTTCACCCTGAAGTTCATTTACAACCGTTTGAACCCGGCTACCTCTCATTCCTACGCATGCACCAACTGGATCTAGAGAGGCATCTTTTGAGTTAACACATATTTTAGCTCTACTCCCTGGATCCCTAGAAACAGACTTTATTTCAATTACCCCTTCATAAATTTCGGGAACCTCTTGAAAAAATAGTCTGGCTAAAAATTGTGGATGAGCTCTGGACAAAAATATTTGATGACCTTTTGTGTCTTGTTTAACATCAAAACAATAAGCTTTAACCCTGTCTCCATTCTTTAAAACTTCCCTTTGTATCAATTCTTCTTTTCTTATAATTCCTTCGGCTCTACCAAGATCAATAATAACGTTTCCGTATTCTGTTCTTTTGATTATTCCGCTAAGAATTTGACCCTGTTTATCTTTGAAATCCTCAAATTGTCTATTTTTTTCAGCTTCTCTTACTTTCTGAGAAATAACCTGTTTAGCACTTTGTGCTGCTATTCTCCCAAAATCTATTTGTGGCAGTTCTTCGTAAATTTTATCTCCAACTTTTAAATTTTTATTTTTTTTGTCTAGGCTTCCTGCTTGTTCTAAAGTAACCTGCTTTACTGGATCTTCAACATTTTCAACAATTTCAAGGACTTTTTGAATTTTAATAGTTCCGTCTTCTCTATTGATAGTTGCCTCAATAGCATTTTCAAAACCAAATTTACTATACGCAGCTCTTTGAATGGCTGTTTCCATAGAATTAAGTATTAGCTCCTTATCTATGGATTTCTCATTTGCCACGGAGTCTACTATTCTTAAAAGTTCTTGTTTATCTAAACCTCTGTTTAACATATTTTGCCTTGCCTAAAAAAAAATGGGCAAAAGCCCATTTTCACTTCCAGGTAAATTATTAATAACTTAATTTAAATTGCCAGATTTTTCAAGAGCTACTTTTTAAAAATAGATATTTTATCAGTTTTTTCCCACGAAAAAGAACCATCTTCTCTTGGTTTTCTTCCAAAATGTCCATAGGCAGCGGTGGACTCATAAATAGGTCTATTTAGATTTAGCATTTCTCTTATGCCCCTTGGGCTCAAGTCAAAATTATTTGTTATTAATTTTTCAACATGCTTTTCTTTTTCTAAATCACCGTCAAAAAGATTTACATAAATAGATAGTGGCTTTGAAACACCAATTGCATAAGATAATTGGATTTCACACTTTTTTGCAATTTTTGAAGCAACGATATTTTTTGCAACATATCTTGCAGCGTAAGCTGCAGATCTATCTACTTTACTTGGATCTTTTCCTGAAAAGGCTCCTCCTCCATGACGTGCTGCACCTCCGTAAGTATCAACTATAATTTTTCTTCCAGTCAATCCTGTATCACCATCAGGTCCACCAATTATAAATTGTCCAGTAGGATTTACGTAAAAATCTTTTTCATTTAAATTCATTAATAATTCTTTTGGAATTGCTTTTTCAAGATATGGTCTGACAATCTCTTTAACCTGTGACTGTGAAACTTTGGGAGAGTGTTGTGTTGAAACAACTACTGCTGTAACTTTTGATGGAACTCCGTTTTCGTATTGTAATGTTACTTGGCTTTTAGAGTCTGGTTCTAGTTTGTCTGCTTTTCCGTTTTTTCTATCAATTGCCATTAACTCTAATATTTTGTGAGAATAATAAATTGGTGCTGGCATCAAGACTTCGGTTTCATCACATGCATATCCAAACATTATGCCCTGGTCACCAGCTCCTTCGTCTTTGTTACCTTTTGAATCGACGCCCATTGCTATATCTGATGATTGTGAATGTAGATTTATGTCTACACTGCAATTTTTCCAATGAAACCCGTCTTGCTCGTAACCTATATCTTTAATGCAGCTTCGAACTTTTTCCTCTAATTCATTTTTTTTAATCTCTGGTCCTCTGGTTTCCCCGGCTAATACTACTTTGTTTGTAGTTGTCAGAGTTTCACAAGCGACTCTTGAAAAAGGATCTTTTGACAGATAACTATCAACTACCATATCAGAAATTCTATCGCAAACTTTATCCGGATGACCTTCAGAAACTGATTCACTTGTAAAAAGGTAATTTTTTGAATTCATTAAATTTTAAATTTTCTTAAAATAAAAAAAGTAATTATAAATGTAGTTAAAAGTGACAAAAATATCAAATCATTTTTAATTCCCTTTTTATCTTTCTTTAAGATTGGCAAACTTAATTCTATATTGCCTATTTCGTTTGGCTGTAAGTTTTTTAAAATTTTCCCTTGAGGACTTATAAAAGCACTAATACCCATATTAGCAGCTCTTAAGGTAAAAACATTGGATTCAATTGATCTAAAAATAGCTTTTGCAAAATGCTGTTGGGGCCCAATACTCTTCCCAAACCAAGCATCTTCAGAGATATTTATCAAAAAATTGTATTTATTATTCTCTTCAATTATAGAAGGAAAAATTATTTCATAACAAATTAAAGGAAGAATTGTTATTTTTTTTTCGTCAAAATTAAATTTTAGTAAAGAGTTTCCTTCACCGCTAGAAAAAGATTCATAACCTGGAGTAATTTTTTTAAGACCTATAGAATTCAAAATAAATTCAAATGGCAAAAATTCACCAAACGGTACAAGTTTTTTCTTATCGTATTTTGTAATGAACTGAAAATTATTGTTTGAAACAATCATACTATTATAATATTTATCACGTGAGGCAATTTTTTTTGAAGTATTAGCACCAAACACAATTAGATGATTCTTAGAAAAATTTTTTTTGAATAACTCTTCGATTTTCTCATTTTTATAAAAATTCTTATCTATAAAGACACCTTCAGGCCAAATGAAGATGGTTTTGATATTTTGATTCGGCTCACTATATTTAATTAGTTTAGATACAACATCCACTTCGTCCTTAAAATTCGCCATGTCAATTTTTGCTGAAACAATTTTGAAGTTAATTTCTTCTTGAGGATATTGTTTTGTAGAATTTATTTTATACGAACCATAAAAGTAATTTGAGAATGATAAAACAATAAATATTGGAATTAAATAATATTTTAATTTATTTTTTAGGAAAATTAGGCTTGGAAGAAAAAAAATAAATATAACAAAAAAATTAAATGAAAAAATTCCAATAAATTTTAAAATTTGAAGAGTTTCAGTTGACCATGAAAGACTATAACTCCAAATATTCCACGGAAAACCTGTCAAAATTTTACTTCTGATAAAATCTGAAAAAGAAAATACTAAACTTATCAGTAAAATTGACGAAAAATCTTTTTCACAAAAATTACCAATAAAAACTATAGGTAATGAAAAAAATAAGGATAAAAATAATGGAATTAAGATCAAGCTAAACGGAATTAGAATTTTAAATGTTTGATCAAAAGTTAGTGAATGCGCAATCCAAAAAATACCAAAAAAGAAAAAACCAAAACCAAAAGATGATCCTAAGATAAATAAATTTTTAAGGAAGGGTTTTTTTCTATAGGTGCTTTTGGATTTTTTTTTTACGTACATTATTGTAAAAAATAATAGCGGTAATGAAAAAAAATTAACAAAAAATAAGTTAAATGGTTGAAAACCTAAAACAGTTACACCCCCTAAAATTAATGGAAATATAAAAATTATAAAAATTCTTTTATTAAAAAAGTCTAGCATTAATTTTTTTTAATTTTTTTAAATATTAATTTTTCAAGCTCATTCATTTTAAAATAATCACTATTTTTTTTGTGTTTATACCCAATCAGGTGTAGAAAACCATGTATCCACAATTTATTGAAATTTTCTTTAAAATTTTTTTTATTAATTTTATAATAATTTAAAATTATATCTCCCAAATAAATATCTTTTTTTTTTAACTTCTTGAGTTTGTTAAAATCGATCGAAGGAAAAGAAAGTACATCTGTAGTTTTATTTTTTTTTCTAAATTTTTTATTAAGAAGTTTTATTTCTTTATTTCCTGCCAATTGTAATGAAAAATTAATATTTTTATTTTTTAGAAAATTAATTGAACTTTTTAAATATTTAACTCTACTGTTCAAATATTTACTAGGATTGGATATTTTTTTTTTCCAATTTTTGTTTTTGATGAAAACATCAACTTTTATCATCTGTTTTTTGTTGATAGGCCTGTATAATTTTAGATACCAATGGGTGCCTTACAACATCTGTATGGTCAAATTCAATGCATTTTACTTCTTTGACATCTTGTAAAATCTTTTTTGACTTAAGCAAACCAGAATGATTTTTATTTATAAGATCAACTTGTGAAGGATCACCATTTACTACTATTTTAGAGTTTTCACCTATCCTTGTTAAAAACATTTTGATTTGAGTTAAAGATGCATTTTGAGCCTCATCCAAGATTGCGAATGAATTTTTTAAAGTTCTTCCTCTCATAAATGCTAACGGTGCAATTTCTATTTCTCCTGTATCAATTTTTCTCTGAACTTTTTCGTATCCAAATAAATCATGTAATGCGTCATATAACGGTTGTAGATATGGATCAACTTTCTCTTTTAAATCTCCAGGTAAAAATCCTAACCTCTCGCCCGCTTCAACAGCAGGTCTTGATAAAATTACTTTTTCTACTTTTTTTTCCATCAGCATATTGACAGCTGCAGATACAGCTAAATAACTTTTGCCCGTACCAGCTGGACCAAGTGAAAGAATTATATCTTCCTTTAACAAAGCTCTTAAATACTCAGACTGTTTTTTAGACTTTGGTATAACAGACCTTCGGGGGGTCTTAATTACTTGATCAATAGATCTTATATTGCTTTTATCCATTAGATTTTGACTTTCAATTTTTTTAATAGAATAATCTACATCATTATCCTCTAAAGAACCAGTTACAAGGAATTTATTTACTAAAAATATCAAAGCATTCGATACCGAAAGAACTGATTCTCTTTCTCCCTTTATGGTGAGAGAATTCCCTCTAAAAAAAATTTTTGTTTTAGTTAATTTTTCAATTTTGATTAAATTTTTGTTAAATTCACCAACAATTTCAGACAGAATATTATTATTAAAAATTTTTATGCTCGATGTTTCGTTATCAATTTTTTTAATAGAAATTTCCTTGTTTAAATTTTTTGCTTCTAACATCAAGCTGCTACTTCCCTTTCCTTAGAATACTTTCTCCCAAATAATGATTTTTTATCACATTTATCAATTCTGACTTTTACAATATTTCCAATGTCATCATCATCTATATTATTTAATATTACAGGAGTTAAATCCCTGGTTCGGCCAAAATATTGGGTTTGATTTTTTAATCTATTTTCTACTAAAACTTCCTCTACTTTTTTAATTTTGTCATAATTTTTTTTTACTTGAATTTTTTCTAATAGATTTTGTAAGATTGTTAGTCTTTTTTTTTGTATTTTTATATCTAGCATTTTCATTCTAGAGGCTGGGGTGCCAGGTCTTGGACTATAGATGAATGAAAATGAGTTAATAAAATTTACTTTTTTAATAAGTGAAATTGTATCATTAAAATCTTTTTCGCTCTCTCCTGGATAGCCAACTATAAAATCACTCGAAAAACTTATTTCTGGGTTAATCCTTTGTAGTCTAGTTATTATATCTAAATATTCTTGTCTTGAATGTTTCCTATTCATGTTTTTAAGCACAGCATCTGAACCACTTTGTACTGGCAGATGGATAATCGGCATTAATTTTTTTTCATACTTATAACAATTAATTAAATCATCTGTCATGTCTTTTGGGTGTGATGTGGTATATCTAATTCTTTTTAACTTTTTATTTTTACAAACTTTCAAAATTAAATCTGAAAAATTAGTTTTATTTTTATATGAATACGCATTAACATTTTGACCCAACAACGTTATTTCTTTTGCACCATTTAAAACTAAATGATCTACCTCTTTTAAGATTTCTTCTGGTGACCTAGAATATTCGCTGCCTCTTGTATAAGGAACTACACAAAAATTACAAAATTTATCACAACCTTCTTGGATAGTTACAAAAGCTGATACATTTGTGTCTGAATTTTTTAAACTATTTAATTTATCAAATTTATCTATAACTTCAAAATCAGTTAAATTAAATTTTTTTGTTTTATTATTTAGTGAAGATAATATGTTAGGAATATTTTGATACGACTGTGGTCCAATCACAGCATCTATGTATGGTTCCCTTCTTATCATTTCTTCATTTTCTGCCTGGGCAACACAACCTGTTATAAAAACAAATGGTTTATTTTTGTTTCTATAATTTTTTTTTAATCTTCCAATATCTGAATATACTTTCTCTGTTGCTTTTTCTCTTATGTGACAGGTGTTTAAGATGTAACAACTTATATCTTGAGAGTCAGAACTTTCTAAATATCCATTGGCTTTAAACAAATCAGAAATACGATTACTATCATATTCGTTCATTTGACAGCCAAAAGTTTTAATGAAAAATTTTTTAGACAAATTATTAATTTTTTTTAATTTTGGATCCGTAAAGTTCTAATTTATGATCTACAAGTTTGTATCCGAGCTTTTGTGCAATTTTATTTTGAAGTTCTTCAACCTCTTTATCAACAAATTCAACTATCTCACCAGAATTAATATCTATAAGATGATTATGGTGTTCTTCGGTTGTCGGCTCGTATCTAGACTTGCCTTCTTTAAAGTCATGTCTTATTAAGATGCCAGACTCTTCGAATAGCTTAATTGTTCTATACACTGTTGCTATACTAATTTTTTTATCAATTAATGATGCTCTTTTATGAAGTTCATCCACATCTGGATGATCTTTCGATCCAAAGGTCTGTTTTGAGTCAGATATTACCTTAGCGATAATTTTTCGTTGATCGGTTAATCTTACACCTTTTTCTTTACATTTTTCTTCTATTTTACTCATTTTTTTAATTTAGTTAATTTAACTTAAATATATAGGTTTAATCAATTTATTTTGTAATAAGTTTTTTTTAATTAGTAATTCAATATTTTTAAGGTTAAAATCGCCAAGATCGTTACCTTTATATCCATAAATATTGGCCCCTGTTACTATTTTAATGCCTTTTGCCGCAGCAATTGAAATTCTAATTCCTGAAAAACTTCCTGGTCCAACATTTACTAATATTGAAAAATTTCTGTCGATTTTAACTTTTTTTTCACTTATTAACTTAAAAATACTATTAACAAGTAGGTCATTTTTTCTAATATTTGTTTGAAGTTTTTTTACAAAAAAATTATTATCTGCTTTTAAACCGATTGAATCATTTTTGCCTGTGAAATTTATTATAAAAAAATTTTTAATCATCTTAATATTTATAGTTAGTTTGAATATTTTTAACAATTCTTATTCGTATCCAAAAAATATCGCGGATTATGGCATAATTAGTATTATGTATCACCGTTTCGAGGAAAATAAGTATCCCTCTACCAATATTAAAATAAAGGACTTTGTGTCTCATATAAATGAAATTAGAAATGCAAATCTTGAATTCATTTCATTTGAAGAATTTGACACATCTTTTAGCAAAAATAATTCTTCCAGAAAAGTTTTATTGACAATTGATGATGCCTTTTCATCTTTTTATAAGAATGCTTGGCCTATATTAAAAAAAGAAAAGATACCATTTATAATTTTTATAAATACAGAAACAGTTGGTGCAAGAGGGTACATGAATTGGGAACAAATAAAAATTATCTCAAAATACGATTTTGTTTATATTGGAAATCACAGTCATAGTCATGATTATCTAGTCGATAAATCTGATGATGAGATAAGAAAAGATCTTACTATTGCTAAAAAAATTCTAAAAAAAAAATTAGACTATGAAACAAAAATTTTTGCATATCCTTTCGGTGAATACAAAAGTTCTTATATAGAAATCGTTAAGGATCTTGGCTTTAAATATGCATTTGGACAGCATTCTGGTGTAATAGATAAAACCAAAAGTAAATTTGAGTTACCAAGATTTCCAATAAATGAAAAATACGGAGAAATAAAAAGATTCAAAAGCCTGCTTAAAAATATTCCATTTCCTTACAAAAAAATCTTACCTGAAGAGAAATACTTAGCTGAAAATAATAACCCACCAAATGTTGAAATTTATTTTTTTGATAATCAAATAAATTTGGAGAATATTAATTGTTACTCTAACGAACAAAATGAGTGGAGAAAATCAAAATTACTTTTTGCTAAGAAAAATCAATTAAAAATAATTTTGGATGGAAAATTTACTACTGAAAGAGGGAGAATTAATTGTTCTTTAAGAGATCAAAGTGGATACTGGAGATGGTTAGGTATTCAATTTGTAATTGCTGATTTATAAATTACAAAGTAAGAGATTTTGATCTGCTTGAATTCATTAGAATTGAGTTATCAAAATCAGTTAGATCATTCTGTTCTATTATTTTTTTAAGAATTTTTACATACTCTGAACCTGTTTGTGCATAGTTGTATAGATATGCAACAAGATCTATCCCTTTAACGGTTTTATTTTTTTCTCTGATCTTAGATCTCTCTTTCCTGAACTCTGAATATCCCCTGTGCGTATTCAAATTTTTCATATAAGCACTTACAGAAGATTGAAGCTTGGGAAATTTTAAAATTTTGTGTTCTTTCTTCTCATCTTTCTGTGATGGTTCAATACCGTCTCCGCCCCAGGTCCACTGTCCATACATTGCATTACCCTCTAGCGCAAATCTAGAAGTCCCCCAGCCGCTTTCTTTAGCTGCTTGAGCTATAGCAATTGAAGTTGGAATTATATCCAATCTTAATTTAAGTTCTGATATATCCTCCCCTTTTATGTCATAATCTTTAAACCGTCTTTTTAACCAAACTTTTTCGCCCATAGTATTCGACTGTTTGCCTAAAATTTTAAATAATTTTTTTCTGTCCTCTATTATCTTCTCATTTTCGATTAAAATTAGTGGCATTACAATTTTAATAAATGTTTCTTTTCTTTTATTGGTGCTTTTAATTTTTTTAAGATCTTTAGGCAACTTTGTAAGATAAATTGGCTTTACTGATTGTCCTAGTCTGATACTTTTTAAGTCGTATTTAAGATTTTCAAATAAATTTAAGGTAATTTGTGTGTCTATACCAATATAATTTTCATCTTGGTTTTTATTAGCTGAAAATTCAGTACTATCCTTTTTTTTGTAATCATCATTATTAAAATTTGACTTATATTCTTTTGCTACATAAGTAAATTTAATCTCATTTGTAACTGTTTTGATAAATGGTCTGACAGAAATTAAGCTAATTACAAATGTAATTAAAAATAAAGTTATTAAAATATTTGTAACTACTTGCTCTTTAAATTTGATTTCTGCAATCTTTTTTTTATTATAACTTTGTTCAGGTAATCTTATCTTATTTTTTAATAAGATTAATTCAATCTGAGATGTAGTTAATTTTTTTTTTGATTTAGCGTATAATTTGATTTCATCAACTTTATAAAGTTTACCCAATTCTAATAGTTGATCTATATAAGGTATTTGCTTATTTTTCATTTAATTAAATGGCTTCTACGTTTTTTACTTCTTTAATATAATGACGTAAAAGGTTTTGAACTCCATTTTTTAGAGTAACAATTGAACTTGGGCAGCCCGAGCAACTTCCTTTTAATTCTACCTTAACCGTTCCCTCCTGAAAAGATATAAACTTTATATCTCCACCATCTTTGGCAACAGCAGGTCTAATTTTACTATCAAGAACTTTTTTAATTTCCTCTACTATTAAATTGCTTTCTTTTTTTGGTTTTTCTAAGATTTCTGAATTTTTTAGAAGGATTGGTTTTTTGTTTTTTACTAAATGGTCGTTTATCTCTGATATTATTGAAGGTTTAAGACTATCCCATTTGGCATTCTCAAATTTTTTAACACTTATGAAGTTATCTGATACTAGGATTAATTCAACTCCATCAAATTCTAATAGATTTTTAATTAAATTATTAGTGTTAGGTTTAATGTCTTTTTTCTGAAATTCCTTTGCTCCGATTTCAGAAAATTTATTTTCTGAAATAAATTTTAAAGCATTTGGATTCGGTGTTGTTTCAGTTTGTATCATTATAAATTAATAACATATTTAAATTGTTAAATAAATCCTACAATTTCTTTAATTTCTTTTAAATTTTTATCTGCAATTACTTTTGCTTTTGCAGTACCATCTTTTAAAATACCTAATAATTGATGCTTATCTTTATTTAATTCTTTTATCTTTTTTCCAATGGGACAAATTGTTGCAATTAATGCATCAGAGAGTTTTTTTTTAAATTTTGAAAAATCCTTGCCATCCATTTCTTTTAAAGTTGTTTCTAATGACGTTTTAGTTACAGATGAATATATATTAAGAAGATTCAACGCCTCAGGTCGGTTTTCTAAATCTTTCTTATTTGATGTAATAGGGGAAGAGTCGGTTTTTGCTTTTTTAATTTTTTTTTCAATTTCATCTTCGGTATCTTGAAGATTGATCCTTGAAAAATCCGACTCTTCTGATTTACTCATTTTCTTTTTTCCATTTCTTAAACTCATCACCCGTGAGAAATTTTTTTGTATTAAAGGTTCTGGTAGCGGAAAAAATTCAGATTTATTGAAATCATTATTAAATTTACTTGCAATATCTCTGCAAAGTTCTAAATGCTGTTTTTGATCATCGCCAACTGGGACATGTGTTGCTTTATATAAGAGTATATCTGCTGCCATCAAGTTTGGATAGACATATAACCCAACACTCGCGTTTTCTTTATTTGATCCCGCCTTTTCTTTAAATTGTGTCATTCTATTAAGCCAACCTAATCTTGAAACACAATTAAAAATCCAAGCAAGCTCAGCATGTGCACTGACTGAAGACTGATTGAAAATTATACTTTTTTTAAAATCTAATCCACAAGCGATAAAACTTGAAACAGTCTCCATTATACTTTTTTCAAGTTTTTTTGGGTCTTGAAATACTGTTATAGCGTGAAGATCTACTATAGAATAAATACAATCCATTTTTTTTTGAAGTTCAACAAAATTTCTCATAGCTCCTAGGTAGTTACCTAAATGAAGATTTCCAGAAGGTTGAACGCCTGAGAAAACTAAATTTTTTAATTTTTTATTCATTTTATCTTATAACTTTTTAGATTTAAAATTCCAAAAATCTTAGTAAACATAAGGTATAAAGCTGATGATAAACCTATCATAATTAACAAATAAATTAATTTAAATTTATTTGCATATTCAAACTTATCCTCAAAATTATTAAGACCATAATAAAGAAAAACTGACATTAAAAATGTTGAAAACAAAATTTTTAAAAAATTTGAGTTAAACACGTTATTTAAAAATAAAATTTTATTTTTCTTTAAATAAACTAAATAAATTACAACTGCTAACCAAGTAGATAGGGAAGTTGCGATTGGTATGATAATGAAACCGTATTTTTTAAATAATGACAAACTAATTATAATATTAACAATCATGGTTATAAAAGATATATAAAATGGTAATTTAGTGTTATTTCGTGCAAAATAAAAATTTGATAAAACCTTTATTAATGCAAAAGCTGGTACACCTATTGAGAAATATATCAGCGCTAATGAGGTGTAATAAATATCTTCTTTAGTAAAAGATCCATAACCAAAAAGTGAGTTAACTATTTGCTCTGATGCTATTAGTAATCCCAATGACGCAGGAATCGATAATAACAAACATAGTTCGATCGATTTAATCTGTAACTTATCAACTAAATTTTGTTTTTTTAATTTAATGCTCCTTGCTAAGTTAGGTAAAGCCACAGTTCCAATAGCAATACCAGCAATTGCCAAATTTATTTGGTATATCCTGTCTGCATAATATAAATATGAAACAGCGCCAGATTGAAACGAAGCTATTATAGTTCCAATTAAAATATTAATCTGAGTTATTCCAGATGAAAAAATGCTGGGTAATAATTTTCTAAAAAAAAGCTTTATATTATTGTTAAATTTTTTAACAAACTTTATTGAAGGTAAATAAAATTTACGAGTAAAAAAAATTAGAATAATAAATTGAAATACTCCTGCAAGTGTAACTCCGATTGACAGATTTTTTGCAATATTAAGTTCATAAAAAAAAGAGATAAAAAGTGATGCAATTAAAACTATATTTAAAATTATTGGTGCTGCTGCTGCAGCAGCAAACTTATTATTAGTATTTAAAATTCCTGATAATAAAGAGGATAAACTAACAAAAAGTAAAAACGGAAATGTGATCCTAGTAAATTCTACTGCTAAATTAAATTTTTCAAGGTTATCGTAAAACCCCGGAGCTATAATATAAACAATAAACGGAGTAAAAATTTCAATTATTACAATTAAAAATATAATAAAAATTGAGATCAAGCTAAAGACTTCATCCGCAAATTCTTTTCCTTGCTTTTTTCCTCTAATTTTTTGTTGCGTATAACTTGGTATAAATGCTGCATTAAAAGTACCTTCAGCGAACAATCTTCTGAAAGTGTTTGGTAGCCTAAATGCAACAAAAAAGGCATCAGCGTAAATACTTGTTCCTAAAAAAATTGCTATTAAAATATCTCTTAAGTACCCTAAAACCCTACTTACTAAAGTGTAAAACCCAAAAAGTGATGTAGAAGACAATAAATTCATATTTAAGACAAATTAATATAGTGATTTAATATCATTTATATTACATAATTAAATTTTAATGACAAAAAAATCAAAAATTGACCATTATACCGATAAAGAAGCACTTGATTTTCATAATAGAGGAAAGTCTGGCAAAATTGAGATAATATCTTCTAAATCTTTAACTACTAAAAGAGATCTTTCTCTCGCTTACTCTCCGGGTGTAGCAGTTCCTGTTTTGGAAATTTCAAAAAACCCTGACGCTGCATATGAGTATACAAGTAAAGGAAACTTGGTGGCTGTGATAAGTAATGGTTCAGCTATTCTTGGATTAGGAAA
This sequence comes from uncultured Pelagibacteraceae bacterium, assembly GCA_902580445.1. Taxonomy (GTDB): domain Bacteria; phylum Pseudomonadota; class Alphaproteobacteria; order Pelagibacterales; family Pelagibacteraceae; genus Anoxypelagibacter. Next base: position 81,847 of record CACHKQ010000001.1, read on the forward strand.
TCTGGGTGCATTGGCATCAAAACCTGTAATGGAAGGAAAGGCTGTATTATTTAAAAGATTTGCCGATATTGATGCAATTGATATTGAAATAGATAATAAGGATTCCGATGAGATAATTAAATGTATAAAAAATATTGGAAATAGTTTTGGTGGAATAAATTTAGAGGATATAGCTGCGCCAGATTGTTTTGTTATTGAGAAAAAATTGAGAGAAAGCTTGGATATTCCAATTTTCCATGATGACCAGCATGGTACAGCGATTATAACTTCCGCTGCTCTTATAAATGCATTAGATTTATCAAATAAAAAACCAGGTGATGTTAAAATTGTTATAAATGGAGCAGGTGCTTCAGCATTGGCTTGTGCAAATCTATTTAAAAGTATTGGTATAAAAACTAAGAATATAATTATGCTCGACAGAAAGGGAGTAATTTATAAAGGCAGAGACAATGTCGACCAGTTCAAATCTGCATATGCAGTTGAAACAAAATTAAGAACACTTAAGGATGCAATAAAAGGTGCTGATGTATTTTTAGGTTTATCAGCAAAAAATGTTTTAAATAAAGATATGGTAAAGTCTATGGCTAAGAATCCGATTATATTTGCATGCGCAAATCCAGATCCAGAGATTAAACCTGAATTGGTTGATGAAGTGAGATCAGATGCGATAGTAGCAACTGGTAGATCTGATTACCCTAATCAAGTTAATAATTTGATTGGATTTCCGTATATATTTCGTGGTGCACTAGACGTAAGAGCAAAAGAAATAAATGAAGAAATGAAAATAGCAGCGGCTAAGGCAATAGCTACACTTGCTCGTGAGGAAGTTCCAGATGAAGTAGTTAATGCTTATGGTGGAGAGAGACCTCATTATGGAAAAGAATATATTATTCCATCTACTTTTGACCCAAGATTAATTAGTCGAATACCTGCGGCAGTCGCGCAAGCTGCAATGGATAGTGGAGTTGCAAGAAAAAAAATTGCAGATATTGAGACATACAAAGATCAATTAACAAACAGACTTGATCCGTCCATGAGTATCATGCAAGGTATTAATGCTCAGGTAAAAAAAAGACCAAAAACCGTTGTTTTTGCTGAGGGAGAGGACCAGAATATGCTTAAAGCAGCGGTCGCTTATAAAAATAGTCGATTGGGAACACCAATTGTAATTGGAAATGAAAAGAGAGTTCAAGAGCAGTTAAAGGAAATAGGATTAGATGAAAATTACAAAATTAAAATTGTGAATTCGACTGATAAAGAAAAAAGAGAAATGTATACAAAAAAATTATATGCAAAGTTACAGAGACAAGGACTTCTTGAAAGAGATGTCGATCGGCTTATAAGGAACGATAGAATTATTTGGGGATCTTCAATGGTAGAATGTGGAGATGCAGACGCAATGGTGACAGGAAATATTAGACATTATGCTGCCTCTATTGAAAGTTTAAAAAAAGTTGTTGATGCTAGACCTGGTGAGATTTTATTTGGTCTCAATTTACTTATAACACCAAAAAAAACTGTATTTATTGCAGACACTCAAGTAAATGATTTTCCATCTGCAGACAGTTTAATAAAGATTGCAATGTCTAGTGTTAGAGTAGCAAGATTATTTGGTTTTGATCCCAAAGTAGCTTTTTTATCTCATTCCACATTTGGAAAACCATCATCTAGAAATACAAAGCATGTTAGAGAGGCTATTGAAATTCTAAAGAAAAAGGATGTCGATTTTGATTTTGATGGAGAGATGCAGCCAGATGTGGCCTTAAATCCCAAATATAAGGAAACATATCCTTTTTCTAAAATTGTAGGTAATGCAAACATCCTAATTATGCCTGCTCTTCACAGTGCTGCAATATCAACTAAACTTATGAAGACTATTGGCGGCGCTAAAACAATTGGTCCGCTTTTAATTGGACTTGGTTTACCAATTGAAATAGCTCCTTTGAGGTCGTCTTCAAATGATATTTTGAACTTGGCATCAATTGCTGCCTTCTCCTCTGAAGTTATAGATTATAATAATAAAAAAAAGAATTAGTTTTTATTTCTGCTTAAATCTTCAACTAAAATAATACTTGGTATTACTTCTTTCAAACCATAAATATTTTTAGTTTCATTGATGACTGCCTTTTTTTCATCTTTTGTAATTGAAATTCCAAATATATAGGTTTTCCCATTAATTGTATCAATATTATAGTTTGAGGCTTTAATCGATTTATTAAAAATCATTGCAGTTCTTAACTGTGAGGTTATTAAAATATCTTTGGCAGTACTTTTAAAATTAGTCTCTCCTTTTATATTAATTGCACTTTTCACAGATCTAACACCTTTTGTTTCCCATGCTAATTTAGTAATTTTAAGTTTATCCTCAGGTTCATCTACTTTGCCTGATAAAAAAATATTTCCATCTAAAACCTTAACCCCTATCGAAACAAGATATTTTTTTTTAGTCAACGCAAGTCTTCCAATTAAATTTTTTTGCATAATTGAGTCATCAATTTGCATTCCAACCGTCCTTGGATCAAAAGCCACACTTACACCTGAACCGAATACACCAACTGATGAACTCCCTACACAGGAATTTAATAACAAATTGATTAAAATTAATTTAAATAAAATCGAAATTATTTTTTTATTTGCAAACATAAGTTATAAATTTCTTTTTTCGGCAATTTATTTTTTTCTGAGACTAAATTTACTACATCACGTACAGAATATCTTTTTAAATATTTGCTAATTTCAAGTTTTAGGTTTTTTTTATCAACATTGTTGTCTTTTAAAACACTTTTTTTTCCTATATTTGATATTATAACTGTTAATTCACCCTTTAATTTAGTCTTGAAGCTGTTAAGATTTTTTAAATTTGTCCTGTAAAAATTCTCATGTATCTTTGTCATTTCTTTTGCAATAAATATATCCCTTTCGCCAAAATATTTTTTAAAAAATTTTATATAATAATTGATTTTTATTGATGGTATAAAAAAAACAATACAAAAATTATAATTTTTTAAATTAATAAATACTTTTTCAATTTCTTTTTCCTTTTTGGGTAAAAAACCATAAAAAAAATATTTGTCATCAAAACCGGACATGCTGGTCGCTGTTGTAATTGCTGAAACACCGGGTACTGGAAATATTTTGAAATTTTTTTTAATACATTCCTTTAAGAGAAGTGAGCCAGGGTCAGATAAAATGGGTGTACCAGCATCTGAGATTAAAGCAATTTTTTCACCACCCATAATTGAGTTAATTACATATGGTAATAATTTTTTTTCATTAAATTTGTGATAAGAGACAAGTTTGTTTTTAATTTTATAATGATTTAATAATTTTATTGATCTTCGTGTATCCTCACACAAAATTTTATCAGAATTTTTAAGTACATTTAAAGCTCTTAATGTAATATCTTCAAGGTTACCTATTGGTGTTGAAACAATATATAAACCTGGTAATAAATTATTCATATTTATGAAAAAAAAAAATTTATTAATTTTAACTTATCTACTAATAAGTTTTAATACTTATGTTTTTTCAGCTGAGGATAAAAATAGAAATTTATTAAAAATTGGGGTTTTGGCACCTTTTTCTGGTGAGCTAAAAGATTTAGGAGAAGAAATACTCTATTCAATTAACATTGCTTTACACGACTTAGGAAATCCAAATATTAAAATATTTCCTCGCGATTCAGGATCTCAAAATGAAAAAATACTTGATGCATGTAGTAAGTTTCAAAATAATGAGATAAAAATCGTAATTGGTCCTGTACAATCAAAACAAATAAATAAGCTTAGTGGGTGCGAAAATATAATCTTCCTGTCTTTGTCTAACATGAGCTCAGATGTAAATAAAAATATTATAATGTTAGGCATTAATCTTGAATCTCAGTTATTATCAATAAAAAATTTTATAGAAAAGAAAAAGAGAAATAAAACATTAATACTATTTCCTAAGAATAACTATACAAAACATATAGAAAAAAATATTTCAGATGTTAATTTTACTAATTCAAAAATATTTAAATACGACCAAGATCCAGAAAAATTAACCAAACAAATTGAGAAACTAACAAATTACAAGCAAAGAAAAATAAATTTAGAAACAAGAATTAAAAAACTGGAGGGATCAGATCAACCAAAAGAATTGAAAGAATTAAATAGGTTAAAACAAAAATATACTCTTGGGAAAATAAACTTTGACTCAATTATAATTCTGGATTTCGGTGATAGTCTTAAAAGTGTTCTTACTTCATTAGCCTATACAGATGTGTCAGGTGAAGAAATATTAATTGTAACTAGTAATCAATGGTTTGACCAAAGTCTTATAGCGGAAACGTCAATTAAAAATCTTTACTTCCCATCAATAGATTTTAAAAATTTTAAAAATTTTAAAGAAAATTTCTTTAAAATTTATAAATATAATCCAACTGAAATATCTATATTAGGTTATGATGCTGTTGGATTGGTTTATTATGCCTGGAGAAAGTCTGGTGAAATAAAATCTGTAAATGATTTTAATTTTAAAAAGGATATCAAGGGAAAAGTTGGAGAATTTAATATTTCAGATAATAAAGTAATTCAAAAATTAAATGTTTATAATATTAAAGATGGTAATTTTACTAAATATAATTTTTAATTTTTCCTTCTAATTTTTTATAAGCTATATATCTGTGGTCAATAAGAAGTTTTTTTTTATAATCCATTTCAGCAAAAGTTTTTGAGTATCCATTAGGAACAAATATTGGATCATAACCAAAACCGTTTAAACCCTTTTTTTCAGATATATTGCCTTCAATCTTTCCAACCTCGGTTATAAATTTCTTATTCCCCCAGTAAATTGTTAGGCTGCTAATGAATCTTGCTTTAGTGCCTTTGTTTGCTTTTTTAACTTTTTTCAAAATTTCTGTCATAGCTTTATCAAAACTACCAAAATCTTTTGCCCATCTTGCCGAGTAAATACCTGGTTGATTATTTAAGCATTCAACTTCTAACCCAGAGTCATCTGATAATGTAATTAATTTTGACTTTTCATTAAAATATTTAGCTTTAAGTAAAGAATTGGCAGCAAAAGTTTTTCCGGTCTCATCTGGACTTTCAATATTTAAACTATTTGGTGAAATTTTATATATTTTCGCAGGTAATAAGTCAGAAATCTCCTTAAATTTACCCTTATTATGGGTGCCAATTAAAATTTTATCTATTTTATACATGCATCTGGAAATTAAATAAATTGTAACTATATAGCAAGTATGAATGATTTAAATGATGAAAGAAAACTAGAAGAAAGTGAAGAAAAAAAAGATGATAAATTATCTGTCGAAGAAAAATTAAAGAATTCAGAAGATAAATTATTAAGATCATTGGCGGAGATTGAAAACCAACGAAATAGATTTGAGAAGGAAATTAAAGAGGCTATTGATTTTGGAAGTTTTAATTTTGCACGAGAAAGTTTGGCAATACTAGACAATCTTAGAAGGGCACATAGTTCTATAAAGAATGATCAGGCGTTTAAAAATAATAAAGATATAGACAAGTTTTTAGAAAACATAGAAATTATTGAAAAGGATATTCTCTCAATTTTCAAAAAAAATAAAATAGAAAAAATTGACACGAGTAACAAAAAATTTGACCCCAATTTTCACCAAGCAATGACTGAAATTGAAAATGACAAAGTTGAGCCTGGTAAGATAATTCAAGAGATACAAGCTGGATATATGTATGGTGACAGACTGCTTAGACCTTCTTTAGTTGCTGTTTCAAAAAAAATTGTGCAAAAAGATGAAAAAAATAAGGAAAATGATGAAAAAAAATCTTAGTAATCCCTTGTATAAAGCAAATCAAGCACCATATACCATTTATTATGAGTAGAGTAATAGGAATAGATTTAGGAACAACAAATTCGTGCGTTGCTATAATGGACGGCAAGCAAGCTAAAGTTATTGAAAATGCTGAGGGTCAAAGAACAACTCCTTCGGTAGTTGCCTTTCTTGAAAAAGATGAGAAATTAGTTGGACAGCCTGCGAAGAGACAAGCGGTAACTAATCCAAATGATACAATTTTTGCTGCTAAAAGACTTATAGGCAGAACTTTCGATGATCAATCAGTAAAGAAAGACATTGAAAAAGTTCCTTTTAAGATAGTCAAGTCAGATAAAAATGATGCGTGGATAGAGGCTAAAGGTAAAAAATATTCTCCATCACAAATATCAGCTTTTATTCTTCAGAAGATGAAAGAAACGGCAGAAAAATATTTAGGTCAGCCAGTTACACAGGCTGTAATTACTGTTCCTGCATATTTCAATGATGCTCAAAGACAGGCTACGAAAGACGCAGGTAAAATTGCTGGTCTTGAAGTTTTAAGAATTATTAATGAACCAACTGCAGCCTCTTTGGCTTATGGTCTAGATAAAAAGGGTGGACAGAAAATTGCTGTTTATGATTTAGGTGGCGGCACTTTTGATGTTTCTGTTTTAGAAATAGGCGATGGTGTATTTGAAGTAAAGTCGACTAATGGGGACACTTTTTTAGGCGGAGAAGATTTTGACGATACAATTGTAGACTACTTGGTTTCAGAATTTAAAAAAGATAGCGGTATTGATTTAAAAACAGATAAGCTTGCTTTGCAAAGATTGAAGGAAGCAGCGGAAAAGGCTAAAATTGAGTTATCGTCTGCAACTCAAACTGAAATTAATTTGCCCTTTATTACGGCTGATAAAACAGGTCCAAAACATATAAATTTAAAATTTACAAGAGCTAAACTCGAAGCTTTAGTTGAAAGCTTAGTCGAAAGAACTTTAGAACCTTGTAAAACAGCTCTTAAGGACTCTGGTTTTTCAGCAGCAGAGATAAACGAAGTTGTTCTTGTTGGTGGAATGACAAGAATGCCAAAAATAGTTGAAACTGTAAAAAATTTCTTTGGTAAAGATCCAAACAAAAGTGTCAACCCAGATGAAGTAGTTGCAATGGGGGCGGCTATTCAAGCTGGAGTTTTGCAGGGTGATGTGAAAGATGTCTTGTTATTAGATGTAACTCCATTGTCTCTTGGTATTGAAACTTTAGGGGGTGTTTCTACAAAATTAATAGATAAAAATACAACTATTCCTACAAAAAAAAGCCAAACTTTTTCTACTGCTGAAGATAATCAGCCAGCTGTCTCTATAAGAGTTCTCCAAGGTGAAAGAGAAATGGCTGCAGACAATAAAGTTTTAGGTAATTTTGAACTTGTGGGTATTGCACCTGCACCAAGAGGTGTTCCGCAGATTGAGGTAACTTTTGATATAGATGCTAACGGTATTGTTAATGTTTCTGCAAAAGATAAAGGCACAGGAAAGGAACAAAAAATACAAATTCAAGCTTCCGGCGGCCTATCAGAAGATGAAATAAAAAATATGGTAAAAGATGCTGAGGCAAATAAAGAAACTGACAAAAAAAAGAGAGAGTCTGTTGATGCAAGAAATCAAGCAGATACAATGATACACTCTACAGAAAAAAACCTTAAAGAACATGGTTCTAAAATAAGTGAAGCCGAAAAGAAAGCTATAGAAACAGCAGTTTCAGATTTAAGAAACTCATTAAAAGGCACTGATACTGAAGATGTGAAGAAAAAAACCCAATCTTTGATCCAGGCGTCAATGAAACTGGGCGAAGCAGTTTATAAAGATCAGCAAAAAGCTAATGAAAAATCAGGTAAAGATCAGAACAATAAAGTCAATAAGGGTAGTGATGAAAAGGAAAAAGATAACGTTGTTGATGCTGAAGTTGTAGATTCAAAAGAAGATAAAGAAAAAAGAGCTTAAGACTAAATAATAGGGGCAAAGTTTCTTATGTCAAAAAGAGATTATTACGAAGTCTTAGGTGTAAATAAATCCGCGAAAAAAGAAGAAATCAAAAAAGCATATAGAAAATTAGCTCTTAAATTTCACCCCGATAAAAATAAAGGGGATAAAGCAGCTGAAGAAAAATTTAAAGAAGCAAGTGAGGCCTACCATGTCTTGTCAGACGAAAAAAGGAAGGCAAATTATGATCAATTCGGTCACGCAGCTTTTCAAAGTGGTGGGCAAGGAGGATTTGGTAATTTTGATTTTTCTTCATCATTTTCCGACATTTTTGAAGATGTATTTGGTGACTTCGGAGATTTTGGTTTCGGTGGCGCGAGATCTGGAAGAGGTAGAACCATCAACAGAGGTAGTGATCTAAGATACGATATTTCTATTGGACTTCATGATGCTTTCTCAGGTACAGAAAAAAATATTAGTTATACGACTTACAAAAAATGTAAAACGTGTTCTGGCAGCGGTGCCAAACCAGGTTCTAAACCAACTTCTTGCAGCTATTGTAATGGACAAGGCAAGGTAAGATCTAGCCAAGGTTTTTTTACAATTCAACAAACTTGTCCTGAGTGTAGTGGTGAAGGTGAAAAAATTTCAAACCCATGTTCGAGTTGCACAGGTATTGGCAAAACTCAATCAAATGAGTCAGTTTCTGTTAAAATTCCAAAAGGGGTTGATGATGGTACCAGAATAAGACTTGCTGGAAAGGGTGAGGCTGGCATCAAAGGTGGTTCGAATGGTGACTTATATTTATTTATTTCAGTAGAACCTCATAATATTTTTAAAAGATCAGAAGAAAATCTTTATTATGAATTGCCAATTTCTATAGCTGATGCAGCTTTAGGAACAACTGTTGAAGTGCCTTCAATTGACGGTGGCAAAACAAAAATTAAAATTCCATCAGGAACTCAAAGTGGCAAACAACTCAGACTAAAAGGTAAAGGAATGCCAATATTAAGAAGAAATATAATAGGGGACCTTTATATAAGAATTGTTACAGAAGTACCAACATCTTTAACCAAGAAACAGAAAGAATTACTTGTTGAATTTAAAACTTTAGAAGATACTAAATCTAATCCACTAATTAAAAATTTTTTTGAAAAAGCAAAAAAATTTTGGAGAAATTAGATGAAAAAAATTAAATTGGCTATAACTGGGGGTCTTGGAAGAATGGGCCAACAAATTATCAATTCTTCAAAAAAAGATAAAAAATTTAAAATTATTTCTGTAACCGAAAGTAAAATTTTTAATAAAAAAATTTCAGGCTTTAAACTTCAGATTAATTCAAAAAATGTATTTAGAAATGCACAAGTTATTATAGATTTTTCAACACCTAAATGTACTTTAGAAATTTTGAAAATTGCATCAGTATTGAGAAAAAAAGTAATTATTGGAACAACGGGTTTTTCAAACAAAGAAGAAAAATTAATAAAAAAATATTCAAGGAAAATACCTATTTTAAAAGCTGGAAACATGAGCCTTGGGGTTAATTTATTAGTTTATTTAACAGAAATAGCGTCTAGATCTCTCGGTAATAGTTTTTTAAGTAAAGTTTACGAAGTACACCATAAACATAAAAAAGATCATCCATCGGGCACAGCTTTGATGCTTGGAAAAGGTATAGCAACAGGTAAAAAATTAAATCTAAATAGAATTATGGGAAAAAAATATTTAAATAAAAAATCATTTCCTTTTAGCAAAAAAACTAATTTTAACTCTCTCAGAAAAGGCAAAGTTGTTGGTGAGCATGAGGTAAAATTCTCCAGCGGAAAAGAAATAGTCACTTTAAACCATGAGTCATTTGATCGGGCATTATACTCTGAAGGTGCTTTGGCTGCTGCAAAATGGTTAATTAATAAAAAACCAGGTTTATACTCTATGAAAAATGTTTTAAATTTTAAATAAATTTAAAACAATGGATCAAATAAAAAGAGCAAAAATAATTTTAAAAATTTTAAATAAAATTTATCCTAAAACACCAATACCTCTTAAGCACAAAAATACTTTTACTCTATTAGTTTCAGTAGCATTATCTGCTCAAACAACAGATCTTAATGTTAATAATGTTACAAAGGATATTTATAAAAAATATTACAAGCCAATTCATTTTGTAAAACTGGGTAGAAAAAGAATTGAAGCACTAATTAAAAGAATTGGACTCTTTAGAAATAAAGCTAAAAGTGTTTACTTGCTTTCAAAACAATTAATTGAAAAACATGATGGCAAAGTTCCAAAAAACTTTAAGGATTTAGAAAATTTGCACGGTGTAGGTCATAAGACTGCTAGTGTGCTTATGTCACAAAAATTTGGGGTACCTGCATTTCCGGTTGATACGCATATTCATCGATTAGCACAGAGATGGGGCTTAACAAATGGAAAAAATGTTATTCAAACTGAAAAAGATCTTAAAAGGCTTTTCCCTAAAAAGACATGGACTAAGTTACATCTTCAAATCATTTACTACGGTAGAGAGTATTGTAAAGCAAGAGAATGCTATGGTGTCACTTGTAAAATTTGTACTACTTGTTATCCTGCTAGAAAGAAACCCATAAAAACCAAAAAGGCATAATATGAAAGTTCTAGGAATAGGAAATGCAATAGTGGATGTTATCTGCAAAGTAGAGGATAATTTTTTAATTAAAAACAAACTAACAAAAAGTACAATGAAATTAGTCGACGAAAATGAATTTAAAGCTATTATATCAAATTTAAAAATTGAAGATACAGTTTCAGGTGGGTCAGTTGCAAATTCAATTGTTGGACTTTCACAATTAAATAATGAGGTTGGTTTTATTGGGAAAATAAATAACGACAAATTTGGTAACAAATATGAAGAAGGATTAAAAAAAGAGAAAGTAAATTTTTTTTATACGAAAAAAAATGAGGAAACACCGACTGGTACGTGTTTAATTTTAATAACTCCAGATTCTGAGAGGACAATGTGCACTTTTTTAGGGATTGCAGGAAAGATAAGTGAGACTGATATTAACATTGAAGCAGTAAGAAAAAGTGAAATTACTTTTTTTGAAGGTTATCTTTGGGATGAGGGACATCCGAAAAAAGCTTTTGAAAAAGCGATAAAAAACTCAAAAAAAACTGCAATGTCACTTTCTGATAAATTTTGTGTTGATAGACACAAACAAAATTTTTTAGATTTGGTGAAAAATTCTTTGGATGTAATATTTGCAAACGAGCAAGAAGTTTTATCATTAATTAATGCAAAAACTTTTGATGAAGTTATTTCGTTTGGAAAAAGTCTAAAAAAATTAATTATTATTACACGAGGTGAAAAAGGTAGCATAGCAATTAAAGATGACGAGATTGTTCAATTTGGAATTCAAAAGAATTTAAAAATTGTAGACTTAACAGGTGCAGGAGATTTATTTGCAGCTGGTTTTCTTCATGGACATATTAATAATCTATCAATTAAAGAAAGTTTGCAAAAAGGCACGGAGATGTCTTCAAAAATTATTCAAAAAATTGGAGCTAGACTTTCTTAAATTTTTTTCGATTATAACTTCCTTTTCCTTTTTTTGGTTTAACAACTCTTTTTTTATACTTTACTGAAAATAAATCTTTGGCAATGATATTTCTTTTTTTCAAAGCGAATAGCCAAATTTAGTATTTTTAATAAAATTTTGATCTTCAAATATTTTGTTAACTTTATGTCTTAATCTATATATATGAGTCTCAATCGTATGAGTTTCCGTTCCAGGTGAGTAAAACCAAATTTTTTCTAAGATATATTTTTTACTTAAAGGAGATTTTGAATTATTTAAAGTGCATAGAAAATCAATTTCTTTTTCAGTAATTTTAAGAGTTTTATCTCCTTTTTTTAAAATTCTTTCATTTTTATCAAGGATATAGTCTTTTATTTTAATTAAGGAATTCTTTTGAAACTCATTTTTTTTACATAATTCAATAATCTCCCTATTAAACTTAATAATATTTAATGGTAGTTTAAATATTATTTTAGCTTGGCTATTTATATTCTTAAAATTTTTTTTACTATTTATTAAAATCTTTGGTAGACTCATTAGACTGTTTGGAATTTTATTTGACATTTCATGATCTATTATTATTGCATCGAAATTTGAGCTTTGGTGGTTTTTGAAGTTCAGATCTATTGTTGACATTTGAAATGTAAAAAAAGATTTTACTTCTTCTAAATACTTGTTAAAGTTTTTATCACACAAACAGGCAATATTAACTGAATAATTATTATGCATATAATCTTAAACAAAAATTATCTTTACTTTTATAACTATAAAATAAAATGCTCAATAGGAAAAAACGGTTTGACCTACATGAAAAGAGAGGGTGACCAGAGAACACCCAGGGGTAAATTTAAATTTATATTATTGCTTTATCGAAAAGACAGGGTTAATTATTTTCATTCGAAAATAAAAAAAAAAATTATAAAAAAAAATATGGGATGGTGTGATGATCCAAAATCAAATAATTATAATAAGTTAATAAAGTTTCCTTTTAACTTTAGTGCAGAAAAGTTATATTTAAAAAAAAATATTTATGATTTAATTTTAGTTTTAGACTTTAATAGAAAACCAATAAAAAAGGGATTGGGAAGTGCAATTTTTTTGCATATTTCAGATAGGAATTTTAAAGCTACCAAAGGATGTATTGCTGTTAGAAAGAGGGACTTTTTAAAGATTTTAAAAAAAATTACAAAAAAAACAAATTTAATAATTAATTAAATTTTCTGTCTCCAAATATAGCGGAACCAATTCTAACAAAAGTAGATTGGTATTTAAGAGCAGTGGCATAATCATTTGACATGCCTAAGCTTAGATGTTTAAGACCTAATTTTGAATTTAAATCTGAAATTTCACTAAAATACTTTTCTGGATTTTGATTAAAGGGCGGTATTGCCATCAAGCCTATTACATTTATTCTTAAGTCCTTCTTGCAAAAAATTAGAAAATCTTCAGTTTCATTTTTATTGATTCCTCCTTTTTGACTCTCATTACCAAGATTTATTTGAATAAAATAAGAAAGTTTTTTATTAATTTCGTCTTCTCTTTTTTTTAAAGTTTCTGCTAATTTTTTACTATCTACAGAATGTATAAAATCAAATATTTGAACTGCTTTTTTAACTTTATTGGTCTGGAGCCTTCCAACCATATGTAATTTAATATTTTTATTTTTTTTTTTTACTTCAGCCCATTTTTGTTCTGCCTCTTGCACTTTATTTTCACCAAAGTGTATATGACCATAATCTATTAAAGGAGATATTTTGGACAATCCAAATGTTTTTGAAATACAAATTATTTGTGGAAGAGTCTCATTTTTAATATTTAGTTTTTTTATATTTTCTTGTATTAAAATTAATTTATTTATAGTTTTATCGCTCATGGTATCAAAAAAAATATATTTCTTTATTGACAAAATTAATGAGATTAACCTAGATCAAGTAAAAAAGACAGGTGCTATTTTAATCTTTAGGAGATCAAAAAATATTAGTCATAAAAATTTGAAAAAATTTGCTTCAAATTGTAAAAGTAAAAGGATCGATTTATTTGTGGCCAACAGCTTAACACTTCTATCTTTGCTTAAAACCAATAAATTTTATATATCTGCTTGGAACAAAAAATATTACAAAAATCTAAGAAAATTTAATAGCAACATTGAGATAGTCGGTAGTGCCCATAATGTTAAGGAAATTAAGGAAAAAATCGACCAAGGTTGTTCTCAAATTTTCCTGTCCAGAATTTTTGAAACGAAATACAAATTTAAAAAAGGATTTTTGGGCGTGACTAAGTTTAACTTAATAACTCGAAGGTTTAGAACAAATTTTATAGCTCTTGGAGGTATAAATATCAAAAATTTTAATCAAATTAAAAATTTAAATATTATCGGTTTCGCTATGTCTTCAGATAAAAAAAAAGCCGGTAAATACATACCGGCTTTTTTTAAAAAAACTTATTAGTCTTTAGAACGCAACTGATAAAGAAACTGATCTTGCAGATTGTGTCTTACCAACTGTGTAAGAAGCATTGTCCGCTTCAGCATCTACGAAACCAATAGTCATTCCACCCATTGTGTATGAAATGCTTATTGAATCCATGTCTTGTTCAACATTCGTACCTTCTTGTGATTTTCTTGATTCAATTTCGTTGTAAGAAACTGAAAGATTATCACTGACAGCATATGAAATACCTAGATATACGTTGTCAAAAGAAAGATCGTTTGCACCTGGTTGTGAAACTACACCTCTTTGAGCACCTAGACTTAGAGCACCAATGCTATATTTAGCATATAAAGTACCTTCGTGGTCGTCCTCATCATCAGAGTTTGCTGTAGCTTGCGCACTATTAGCAAGCATTGCATAACCAGCTCCAAGACTTAGTCCATCAACCATAGGAACTGAACCTTGTAGGGTAATTTCGTAACCTTCTTCCTTCCCGTTGTCAGCAGAAGCTGTAGCGTTGTCGGCATTAGCGTCTCCAGCACCGTGTTGGTAGAAGTACATAGCGTCAACTTTTACTCCAGAACCAAAAGCGTCAGCTAATGTGTATCTGATACCGTAAGTACCATCTGAACCATTAACATCGTCAATTGATCCAACTGTAGCGTTCGCTTCTTCGAAAGCTGTTGGAGTTACGTCATCGATCGCACTGATTGGTGAACCAGTTGATGTCAACGCAATTGAAGCATCGCCTAAGAATGGAACGCCCGTGAACACAAGTTCCGAGTCGCTAAATGCTAAAGCGTCTGTTGTAGTTTGTTTGTATGCAACACCAACTCCATTATCAAGTTCTCCTGAACCAGTAATTGAAAGTTCTTTGTCCATACCAAGTGGCTGTGAAGAAGTATTCATTCCACCTTTTTTAGTAAAGCTACCTTCCATTGAACCAGAAATTGACATTTCACCTGCGTTAACAGATGTAAATGCAAGAGCTCCAGCTAATGCAGATAGACCTACTTTTGTTATGTTTTTCATGTTTATCTCCATGTTGTTTGTTTATTTAAATAAACTGTGTGAAAATTACCTAAAATTGCTGAATTATTCATAATTAATTGATATTTATTGATTTTTTTTATATTAGTGTTGTATAAATAGCACACAAAAATATGTGTTTTTTGGTGTTATTCTACAACCTTTGAGATTATAAAAAATTATCAAACTATGAAGACTTTAAACAGAATTTTACTAATTTTTTTTATTCCGATATTTTTAATCTCTTGCGGAGGTGGATTTAAACTTCCAAAACCAGGTGATGCTAGAAATATTCCATCAGACGGTAGGGAGAGAGCTAGAAAGAATATTGAGGAAGGCCGAGGAGTAAGTGCAGGCGATCTTTTTGGAGGTAATAAGTCTACAAATTATGAATTTAGTTCTTCAAATCCACTTTGGAGAGCAACGTTTGATGTAATAGATTTTATGCCTTTAGTAACTGTAGATTACTCTGGCGGTATGATAATCACTGATTGGTACACAGATTCCAATACTACAAATGACTCACTTAAATTTACCATAAGGTTTCTTTCTAATGATATAAGAGCCGACAGTTTGAAAATAATTATTCATAAAAAAACCTGTAAAACACAATCAAGTTGTATAATTACAAAAATAAATTCAAATAGACTAGAGGATACTATCAGGTCAGATATCATTAAAAAAGCAGCTATATTGGATGCAGTCTCAAAAAAGAAGAAGGGTTAATTTAAAACAAAATTTTAGAAAATTTTATTTCTATGGATAAAATCAATACCTCTGACATAGATAAAAAATGGCAATCTTTTTGGGCTCAGAAAAAAAATAAATTTAAGCATACGAATAAAGAAAAAAAATTTTATTGCCTTGAGATGTTTCCTTATCCTTCCGGAAAAATCCATATGGGACATGTCAGAAATTACGCAATTGGTGATGTGCTGGCAAGATACAAAATGATAAATGGATTTAATGTTCTACATCCAATGGGATGGGACGCTTTTGGTCTTCCAGCCGAGAATGCTGCAAAAGAAAATAATTTAAATCCAAAAGACTGGACAAAAAAAAATATATCCACAATGAAACATCAACTTCAGTTATTAGGTCTTTCTATAGACTGGGATTTAGAAATATCCACTTGTGATGAGGATTATTACAAGCATCAACAAGAATTATTTATTGATTTTTATAATAAGGGCTTAGTTGTTAGAAAAGAAACATATGTGAACTGGGATCCAGTAGAAAAAACCGTTCTTGCCAATGAACAAGTTATTGACGGTAAAGGTTGGCGTTCAAATGCTGCAGTTGAAAGAAAAAAATTATTTCAATGGTTTTTTAATATTTCTAAATTTTCAAATGAATTACTTGAGGATTTAAGTGCCTTAAAAGAATGGCCAGAAAGAGTAAAATTAATGCAAAAAAATTGGATAGGTAAATCTGTGGGGTGTGAAATAGATTTTAAAATATATAAAAATGAAAAATCAGTTAAAGTTTTTACTACTCGTCCTGATACAATATTTGGCGCAACTTTTTTAGCTATATCTGTTGACCATCCTTTATGTAAAGATTACTTAAAACGCTCGGATTTCTTAGATTTCAAAAAAAAATGCTCTCAGGTCGGAACTACTGAAGAGGCGATTGCTAATGCTGAAAAGATTGGTTTTAAAACAGATTTAAAGGCTGAGCATCCATTTATTAAAGGGAAAAAAATTCCAATTTATGTTTCTAATTTTATACTTATGGACTATGGAACTGGCGCAATATTTGGGTGTCCTGCTCATGACCAAAGAGATTTTGATTTTGCAACTAAATACAAAATTGAAGTAATACAAGTAGTCAAACCTGAAGATAAAAATAATGAAAAAATACATAATGGAGCTTACACAGGTGACGGATCAATAATTAATTCTGATTTTTTAAATAATTTAACAATTTCTGAAGCGAAAGAAAAAATTGTAAAAGAAATTGAAAAAAAGAAAATCGGAAAAAAAAAGATCACATATAGACTTAAAGATTGGGGTGTATCAAGGCAAAGATATTGGGGTTGTCCGATCCCAATGATATATTTAAAAAATGGTAATGTTATTCCAGTTGATAAAAGTGAACTTCCGATAAGATTGCCAGATGATATTGATATAAATTCTAAAGGTAATCCTCTTGATAATCATCCAAAATGGAAAAAAACCAGATGCAAAAAAACAGGTGAGGAAGCCACAAGAGAAACGGACACATTGGACACATTCGTAGACTCTTCATGGTATTTTTTGAGGTTTTGTTCTCCAAAACTGAAATCTAAGCCTTTTGATGAAGAAGCATTTAAATACTGGATGCCTGTAGATCAATATATAGGTGGTATAGAGCATGCTATTTTGCATTTGCTTTATTCAAGATTTTTTATGAGAGCAATAAAGTTTTGCAAAAAAGACATTAAAATTAAAGAACCATTCAAGGGGTTATTTACACAAGGTATGGTTTGTCACGAAACATACAAGAGCGAGAAAGGTAAGTGGTTAAGTCCAGATCAAGTTGAAAATACAAAACTTGGTATGAGATCAAAAATTGATGGATCTAAAATAAAAGTAGGTCCTTCAGAAGCAATGTCAAAATCAAAAAAAAATATAGTTGATCCTGAAAGTATGATCAAAATTTTTGGGGCTGATGCAGTTAGATGGTTTATTCTTTCGGATAGCCCTCCAGAAAGGGATGTACAATGGTCGACTGCCGGGGTTTCTGCATCTCATAAATTTATTCAAAGAATATGGAGCCTTAATCAAAAGGTTTTGAATAGAAAACAAGGAGAGATAAGCTCCGCTGACGAAAAAAAACTTCAATTAAAATTTAATGAGTACATTTTTAAAATTACAGATTTAATTGAAAATTTTCAACTTAATGTAGCTGTAGCCAAAATTTATGAAATAGCATCGCTTATGGAAACTAATTTAGAAAAAAAAATAAAAAATGAAAATCTATTTATTTTGCAAAATAAATTTATGAAAATATTGCTACCTTTTGCTCCACATTTATCCTGTGAATGTTTGTCTAAACTTGAAGGAAAAAATTTCTATGAAGAAATTCAGTGGCCCAAAGCCGACAAATCATTGTTAGGGAAACAAGAAGTTACATTAGTTGTACAAATAAATGGTAAAAAAAGGGGCTTAATTGTTACAAAAAAGGACCTTTCTGAGAAAGATGTGTTAGCTGAAGCAAAAAAAATAGAAAATATTAAAAAAAATCTTAAAGGCAAAAAGATTATAAAAAATATTTTCGTTAAAAATAAAATAATAAATTTAATAATTAATTGATGAAAATGAAAATTTTTAAAAGAATATTTTCTGTTATTTTATTTTTAAGTTTTTTGCAAAGTTGCGGTTATCAACCTTTGTTATCAAGTAAAAATCAGAAGTTTAGCATAGTTAATGTAAACATATATGGGGACAAAAAATTAGGTCGATCTTTGGGAAATTATTTTACGGAAATAGAAAATACTGATAATAATTTAATTCTTGAGATCGTGGCGGAGAAAAAGAAATTGGTTTCAAACAGAACCTCTATAGGCGCCACTTCTGAATATACCGTGACTATCAACTTTAAAGTGAAAGTGATAACTGAAACAAATAATGAAATGGTTTTTACACAAAATTTCACCAGCATTAACTCTTTTAAAACTTCAAAAGTGCATTTAGACACTCTAAGGCGGGAGAATAAAATTGTGGATAATAGCATAAAAAATATAGCTGAACAGATATCAAAAAGGCTAAGTGTTATTTTTAATTAAAAATGATTATAAAAAGTTTTTTAATCGAAAAAGATTTATCTCTTGCAGACAATTATAATTTATTACTGTTTTATGGTGAAAATATTGGTTTAAAAGATGAGATCAAATCTAAGCTTAAAAAAAAGCACAGTAGTTTCGAACAAATAACGTTTGTTCAGGACGAGATAATTAAAAATGAAAAGTTACTTTACGAACAAATTAATAACGTATCAATGTTTAATGATAGTAAACTTATAATTATAAATGAAGTATCCGATAAATTATTTCCAAAAATAGAGGTTTTACTTGAAAAACTTCCGAATCATATTTTATTAATTCTTTTTGCGCAAAACCTTGAAAAAAAATCAAAAATTAGATCCTACTTAGAGAAAGACAAAAAAGGAGGGATAGTTCCATGTTACCAGGACAATCAGAGAACCCTTTCGGAATATGTGAGAGACAAACTGAAAGATTATTCCGGAATAAGTCAAAACATAATAAATTTATTGATAAGTAATTCAGGTTTAGACAGAAAAGTTCTATTTAGTGAAATTGAAAAAATTAAATCACTATTTCAAGATAAAAAAATTAATGAAGAAAAGATACTAAACCTTTTGAATGAGGAGAATAACTTAAATTTTGAGGACCTTAGAGACTCTTGTTTGGAAGGAAATGCTGAAAAGTTAAATAAAAATTTAGGTTCTATTTCAATAAATAGTGAGAATATTTATTTATACCTAAATAGTCTTAATCAAAGAGTTCAAAAACTATCGATGCTGATCAAACAAAATGAAAAAGACAAAAATATTGCTTACGCTTTAGACAATTTGAAGCCAAAAGTATTCTGGAAAGATAAACCAGTGATGCTAAGACAAATAAAAAGATGGGATTATCTTAAATTAGAAAAAGTAAAAGATATCATTTTAGATACAGAGATAAATATGAAAACTAAAATGAATACTCACAACCCAATTATACTTAAGAATTTGTTGGTGAGAATTTTTAATATTGCTAATTCTACTTCCTGAGCAATTTGGAGATCAGCTCGAACTGTTCCAAGGTTTTATATTTAATAACTATTTTTCCTGAATTATTTTTTTTATTTAATATTTCAACATTCAATCCGAGTTTACTCTCTATTTCGTTTTGGACAAAAGAAATATTTGGATCTTCAATTTTTTCAGAAATTTTGTTCTTTTTTTGCTTTGCTAGAGCTTCGACCTGTCTTGCAGCTACCTTCTTTTTTACTATATTTTCTGCGACTTCTGAGGCATTTGGCATTCCAATCAAAGGCCGTGCTTGTCCAGCTGTTAACTTTCCTTCCTGCAAAAGACCAATTACATCATTTGGTAAACTTAATAATCTAATTGTATTGCTTATATGGCTTCGGCTTTTGGACATGAGCTTTGAAATTTTATCGTGATCATATCCAAACTCCATGTGAAGTCTTTGATAACCCTTGGCTTCTTCAACAATATTTAGATCTTGTCTTTGAACATTCTCAACTATAGCAATTTCCAAGCTCTTCTGGTCATCTACATCTAAAATGACAACTGGCACCTCATTCAATCCTGCTTTCTGAGCAGCAAGCCATCTCCGTTCACCTGCGATTATCTCATATTTACCAGTTTCATATTTGTTTGGTCTCACCGCTATCGGTTGGATGACTCCACTTTCTTTTATAGACATGCTCAACTCTTCTAATTTGTCTTGATCAAAAATTATTCTGGGTTGATATTTATTTCTTCTAAGATCCGAAATTGCGAGGGTATTTTTTTGATTTTTATCATTATCGATTTGATTTTCTATATCGCCAAATAATGCTGATAATCCTTTTCCAAGTCCTTTTTTTTGAACACTCATGCGGCACTTCCTATTTCTTGACTATTTTGTTCAAGGAATTCTTCAGCCAGTTTAATATAAGATTTGCTTCCAGAACAATTTTTGTCGTAAACAATACATGGCATTCCATGTGAAGGCGCTTCTGATAATCTGACATTTCTTGGAACTACTGTCTTATAAACTTTGTCCCCAAAATGCTTTCTTGCCTCCAAATCAACTTGGGATGACAGCTTATTTCGCTTGTCATACATAGTAAGTAGCACACCTCTGATTCCAAGTTCGCTATTGAGGTTGATCTTAATTCTGTCGATAGTTTTAACTAATTGAGAAATTCCTTCTAAAGCAAAAAATTCTGTTTGCAGCGGTATCAATAAATCATCAGCTAAGACTAATGACATAACTGTTAAGAGGCTCAGTGAGGGTGGGCAGTCAATAAAGATGTTCTCGTAACTTCTTAATAATGATTGATTTTCCTCTAATAAAATCTTCTTTAAAAGAAAAGCTCTATTTGCATCATTAGCTGTTTCAACTTCTAGGCCGGATAGATTCACGTTGGATGCGATTAAGTCTAAATTTTTTATGTTACTTTCCTGGATTGCATTTTGAACCGAAGTTTTACCGATTAGCACGTTGTAAATACTTTTAGACTCATCATTGTTAGATTTGCCTAAACCAGTAGTAGCGTTCCCTTGCGGGTCTAGGTCTACCACTAAAATCCTCTTGCCTTTTTGAGCTAGAGCACTAGCAAGATTTATTACAGTCGTTGTCTTTCCGACCCCGCCTTTTTGATTTATCACTGATATTACAGATCTAGCCACAATTTATTTTTGTACATCCACCAGTAAAATTTTAGAATCACTACTGGTAATGCTATTAACTAGCTTATACTTATAAATTAAACCCTTTGAAGCTTTATTTATCTCGTCCTGTGCACTCTTTCCAAGCATCACGATAAGTTTGTGAGGTTTTTTATGAGTTTCACGTGAAATTCTCAGTATTTCAGGCAATTTTTTAAAGGCGCGACAAACAATATATTCTGTATCTATTATATGAGATTGATAATCATTATCATATATATCAACATTTCTCAAGTTTATTTTGTCTATAATATATTTAATAAATTTTACTTTAACCTTTGATTTATCATAAAGTTTCACGTGAAACTTTAGAATATCATTAAAAAAGATAGATAATATAATTCCAGGAAACCCCCCTCCAGTACCTAGGTCAGATAAACTATTAAAATTTTTATGGTCTATATAATTCACAAGCTGAGCAGAATCCAGGACGTGCCTGTTCCAAATATCTTTTTCTGAACTTTTTGAGATTAAATTGTACTTTTTATTATAATTTAGAACTTCTTTAACGTAAATTTCAATAAGTTTAATTTTTTCGTCGCTGAAATTGAGACTTTTAGACAAATATAACTTTGATTTAGAATTAAATTCACTAGAATACATAAGGATTCTAGGCTGATATTCTGCTTTTTGCCTTTTTTATTGCTCCCAACAATATTATTGCAGCTGCAGGAGTGATTCCATCGATCCTTAGAGCTTGTCCCAAAGTCTTTGGTCTAATTAGTTTCAATTTGGACTTCACCTCATTAGACAGTCCACTAAAGGAGTCATAATCAATCTCGTTTGGTATTAACAAGCTCTCATCTTTTTTAAAGGTTCTAATATCACTCTCTTGTCTAGGTAGATAACCAGAGTAATGCGCGTTTATTTCAACCTGCTTTTCAATGTTATGTCCATAATGGGGTATTTCTGCCCAAATTTCTCTTAACTTATCTAAAGTGACGTTTTTTATTGCTAAGATATCTAGTCCTGATCGTTTGACGCCATCCATTGCAATTTTAATAGAATGCTTTGCGGCAGCATTTGGTGTTATAAATTTTTTAGATAAAGACATTTCAAGAGTATTAATTTTTTTTCTTTTCTCATTAAATAATTTTTTTCGTTTATCTTTGACCAGATTTATTTTTATACCTAAGGATGTGAGCCTTTGATCTGCATTATCTGCCCTCAATGAAAGTCGGTATTCAGCCCTTGAGGTAAACATCCTATAAGGTTCGGTTACACCCTTCGTGATAAGATCATCTATCATAACTCCAATATATGAACTAGATCTGTCTAAGATAAACTCTTCACCTTTTTTAATTTTTAGAGCAGCATTAACTCCTGCTATCAATCCTTGAGCTGCTGCTTCCTCATAACCTGTTGTGCCATTAATTTGACCCGCAAGAAAAAGAGAGTCTATTTTTTTGGCTTCTAGACTCGCTTTTAGCTCCCTTGGATCGACATAATCGTACTCTATAGCGTATCCAGATCTCACCATTTTAACGTCTTCTAGACCCTTAATTTTGGCCAATATTTTGAGCTGAACGTCCTCTGGTAGAGAGGTCGAGATCCCATTAGGATAAACTGTATGATCATCTAATCCTTCGGGTTCTAAAAAAATTTGATGTTTTTGTTTTTCCTTAAATTTAACAATTTTGTCTTCAATGGACGGGCAGTATCTCGGGCCTACCCCTTTGATGTTGCCAGAGTACATAGCGCTTCTTGAAATGTTATCACTTATAATTTTATGTACGGCGTCGTTAGTATAAGTCATACCACAACTAATTTGTTTATTGATAGCTCTGGTAGTTAGAAATGAAAAAAAATATGGTTCCTCATCGGCTGGCTGCATTTCAAGATTTTTATAATTAATAGTTCTACCGTCTAACCGTGGAGGTGTGCCAGTTTTAAGTCTTCCAATTTTGATGTTAAATTTTTCCAATTGTTCACTTAATCCTGTAGAGGGTTTTTCATCATATCTGCCAGCTGGTATCTGCTTTTCCCCTATGTGTATTAAGCCATTTAAAAAAGTTCCTGTGGTAAGAATTAGCTGACTACACTCTACCTCTTTTCCGCTTTGACAAATGAAGCCTTTAATTTTGTCTTTCTCGAAGATGAACTTCACAACGGGATCAGCTATCACCTCTAAATTTTCGTAATTGAGCAATAGCTCCTGCATATATTTCTTGTAAAGCTTTCTGTCTGATTGAGTTCGTGGTCCTCGAACTGCAGGACCTCTACTTCTATTCAACAATCTAAACTGAATACCCGATTTGTCAGCTACATCGCCCATGACACCATCCAAGGCATCAATTTCTCGAACCAAGTGACCCTTGCCTAGTCCGCCGATGGCCGGATTGCACGACATTTCACCTATAGTCTCTATTTTATGTGTAAAAAGACCAGTATTTACGCCCATTCTGGCCGATGCTGCTGCTGCTTCGCATCCAGCGTGTCCACCACCTATTACAGCCACATCAAAGGTCATTTTATTGTTCATTTAGAGAATGTATCGATGAAATATGATTTTACAAGCTCAAAGATGAGTTATTTACCGATACAAAAGTCCTGGAATATAGATCCCAGTATTTCTTCCACATCAACCTTGCCTACTATGCTTCCAAGATGTCTTGTGGCAAGTCTAAGGTCTTCTGCAGCTGTCTCTATCTCTTTTTTTTGATCTTTCTTTAAAAATTTTTCTATTTCCTTTAACGCTGCATTAAGTTTTGCTCGATGCCTCTCTCTTGTAACTAAAATATTGTTCGCTTTCATAAATTTTTTACTTAGCTTCTCTTTTATTGTCTTTATGAGCTTATCGATGTTTTTACTATTTTTAACGGATATTAAAATTTGATCATTATTCTTAAATTCATTTTTTGGAGTTTTTTTACTTAAATCGGATTTATTAAAAACTAATATACAGTCTTTATTAATTAATTTTTTAACGTCACTATTGATTGTTTTTTTTGATACATCGATCATGACTAAAGTTAAATCAGCTTCTTTTGCTTTTTTAATAGCTCTTTTAATACCCTCTTTTTCAACCTTGTTTTTAGCTTTTCTTATACCCGCAGTATCAGCCAAAATAACAGGATATCCATCTATATTTAAATAGGTTTCAACCACATCTCTTGTGGTACCTTCCTCCTCCGAGACGATTGCAGCATCTCTTTTTGAAAGAAGATTTAATAAAGATGACTTGCCAGCGTTAACGTCTCCTATGATAGATATTCTAAAACCATCTCTTATTTTTTCCCCAACTTTTTGGTCCTCTAGAATCTTTTTAATATCAGTGTGAACTTGTTTAATTGATTTCTGAACTTCCTTTAAAACACTCCCAGGAAGATCATCTTCTGCAAAGTCTATTTTAGCCTCTATATACGATAATGATTTAACTAATTTTTCTCTTAAGTTTTCATAATATTTGGATGCATGTCCTTGAACTAAATTTGCTGCTTGTTCCCTCTGTAATTCTGTTTCGGAATGTATTAAATCCCCAATACTTTCTGCCTTAACTAAATCAATCTTATTATTTTGAAAGGCAATTTTAGTGAATTCACCAGGCTCAGCTAATCTACAATTTTTTTGATCAGATAAGACCTTTAAAAGATAAGTTATTACTGCATTACCTCCATGTATGTGTAGTTCAGCTAAATCATCTCCTGTGAAACTGTGCGGCTTTGGAAACCATAAAAGTAGTGCTTCAGGATCAATGATTTTTTTATTTTTTGGATCTATAAATTTACATAAATTTATCTCATTTGATTTAATATTTTTTTCATTTGTTAGAGCTTTGCAAATATTGAGTGTCTGCGGACCAGATATTCTAACTATAGCTATACCGCTTGGGCCTTTTCCAGAGGATAATGCAAAAATATTCATATTAACTAGGTTTTATATTATTGATATCATATAATATATAAGTTTTTAGATGACTTATTTAAAAAAAAACAAATTAATAATTTTTTTTTTTATACTAGGAATTCTCCAAATTCTTTATTATTGGAGTGAAAGAAGCAATTTTAAGCTTCAGATACTAAGTAATCCCTTTAAAAAAAATTCTTATTTGTCCTATATTTTGCCTGAGAGAATAATTGAAACTAGAAAAATACTAATTTCAAACAATATAAATAAATTTAACTTAAGTACAAAATTAAGAAATGAAATGTATTTTTTTCAAAGAGTTATTGAATTAAATTATCCAATCAGATTTGATCCTAAATCAAAATATATCTTAGTGTCTTTAGAAGAAAATCAAAATTGTGAAAGTATATTTAAAGGACAATACATAGAACTACAAAAATGCCCATAGAATTAAAAAGTTTTAATAATAAAATCTCAATAATACTTTTGTTGCTAATTCTTAGTAATTATTTTTTTATGAGTTTGGGTTTTTTTAATTTGATTTTAAAAACTAATACAATTTTATTTTTTGTGTCAATTATATATTTTTACGCAAAAAATTTTAAAAACAATTTATCACTTAAAATTTATTTTTTACTAATAGTAATAATTTGTTTGGGCACTGCTGCAGAGGGTTGGGATCTTAGAAGTTTGTACTTATTTCATGCAAAAAGAATTTTTTTCGATGAGTCACTTTATTCTGTGGCAGATAATTATGCAGTTTTTAGCCATAACGATTATCCATTATTACCACATGCTTTTTCAGCTTCCTTTGCTTTTTTAAGTGGCTATTGGCACGAAGTATTCCCCAAAAGTGCCTATACATTTTTTTATCTCCCCCCGCTAATTTTTTTATCTAGCCATATTGATAAAAAAAAATACTTAATTTTATTATCTTTAATAATATTTTTTTTAGGCACCCATTTGTATGATGGTGGAATTGATGGGTTAGTAGCTATTTATTTTATTACTACAGGATATTGTATATATGAAATATTTTTTTCTAAAAAGAATGAAAAAAATAATCCAATTTTTATTTTTTCAACATTTTTGTTTTGCATTAGTCTTTCATTATTAAAAAACGAGGGATTTGCACTATTAGTATTAATTTTCCTTACTGCTATATTTGTAAGCCTTCTTGAAAAAAAATTACTTTTTAATTTAAGTAGACTATTAATACTTTGTTTTTCTTTCATGCCTTTCGTAGTTTGGAAAATATTTTGTTACAGAAATGGTATTTCAAATACAGACTTTACTTTTAGTTTATTAAATGAAAATTTATTTGAGAGAGTATTAGTTCTAGAGAATTTTTTACTCTTCTTTCAATATCTAATAATATCAAATGAAAAAGTAATTATTGCTTTACTATTCTTTGTTTTTTCATTTTATTTAAATTTTGATAAGAAATTATTTTATTTTGTAATTTTATTATTTAGCTCATATTTATCCTTATTACTGATAATTTATTTCTCAACACCGTATGATATAAATTATCATCTAGAAACAAGTGCCAATAGAGTTGTGGAGTCTCTCACTCTTCTTCTGGGCTTCTTTTCACTATATAATTTAGATATTTTAAATAAAACGTCTTAAAAAAATTTGGTATATGACAGAAAAAAAATGGCGAGGTCTGATTTTCTTTCCTTCGGAATATGATCTTCCACTGTAATTTATTGGAACTTCATAAAATTTTTTTCCACTTTTTACAACTTTGCAAAGTATTTCTGCGTGTTGTTCAAATCCAGATGTTTGGAGAAAATTGGGGTCAATGAGTTCTTTCTTAAATGCAAAATAGCATGAATAAATATCAGTGAAAGTTGTATTGTACAAAAGATTAAAAGTTAAGGTAATTAAATGGTTCGCAAATTTATTTAGTATATTATGGGATCTTGTATAATCAGAATAATTAAATCTAGAACCTAAAACTCCATCGGCATCAAAATCTGCAAAAATTTTTTCAAATTTTAAAATATCTTTTGGATTATATTCTAAATCTGCATCATGACAGATTATATATGTGCCTTTTGCCTCGATTATTCCTTTTTTAATTGAAAAACCTTTACCTTTATTTGTTTCATTTGTTAAAAGTTTGTCATACAAATTTTTATTCTCATTTAAAATTTTACTTGTGCTATCTTGTGAGCCATCGTTTACAACGATTACTTCATGTTGAAACAAATTTTTATTTAAATCTTTGACTGATTGTAGTGATTTAAGTAACGTTTTTTCTTCATTATAAACGGGAATTATAATACTTAAAATCATAATTTTAATGAATTGGTAACAGCTATCCCGGTTTGTTCATTGAAACAAAAAAATCTGCGTTATTTTTTGTATTTTTTAATTTCGACATTAAAAATTCTATTCCATCCATAGTTCCCATTGGACTAATAATTCTTCTTAGCACATTCACTTTAGTCAAATCTTCTTTTTTAAATAACAGTTCCTCTCTTCTTGTTCCTGACCTTGTAATATCAATTGCTGGGTAAATTCTTTTATCTGCAATCTTTCTATCAAGTATTAACTCTGAGTTACCTGTGCCTTTAAACTCCTCAAATATTACTTCATCCATTCTACTACCTGTATCAACAAGGGCGGTCGATATAATTGTTAGGGATCCCCCTTGCTCCACATTTCTAGCTGCTCCAAAAAATCTTTTTGGACGCTGTAGAGCATTGGCATCTACACCTCCAGTTAAAACTTTACCAGAGCTCGGTACTACAGCATTATAAGCTCTGCCAAGTCGTGTTATTGAATCTAATAGAATGACCACATCTTTTTTGTGTTCAACAAGCCTTTTAGCTTTTTCTATTACCATCTCTGCCACAGCAACGTGTCTAGATGCAGGTTCATCAAATGTAGAACTTATAACTTCTCCTTTAACTGTCCTCTGCATATCAGTTACTTCCTCTGGTCTTTCATCAATCAATAAAACCATCAGATAACACTCTGGATGATTTAATTCTAAGGAATTCGCAATATTTTGTAAAATTATGGTCTTTCCTGCTTTTGGCGGGGAAATAATTAATGATCTTTGACCCTTTCCAATTGGACTAACTAAATCAATCAATCTTGCTGTTTGGTCAGGTTTTTTTTCAGTAGTATTTTTTTCAACTTCCATTTTTAGTTGTTGATCAGGATAAAGTGGGGTCAAATTATCAAATGCAATTTTATTTCTTCCCTTGTCAGAGTCTTCAAAATTAATTTGGCTTACTTTTAAAAGAGCAAAATATCTTTCTGCATCTTTAGGCGCTCTTATCTCACCCTCTACAGAGTCTCCAGTTCTCAATCCAAATTTTCTTATCTGACTTGGACTAACATAAATATCATCCGGTCCAGGAAGATAGTTAGATTCTATTGCTCTTAAAAAGCCAAAACCATCTTGTAAAACTTCTAAAACTCCACCTCCGGTTATTTGCTCTTTTTTATCTGCCAATTTCTTTAATATGGAAAACAGAATTTCTTGTTTTCTTAAAGTGCTAGGGTTTTCGATTCCTAGTTTTTCTGCTTGAGAAATTAACTCTGATGGAGATTTTTGCTTAAGTTCTTGTAAATTCATAATGATTTGTTTTTGATTAGGTAAGTAGTTTAAATATAATGATTAAAAATTATTATTCAAGCCTAAATAGGCTTAAAAACCACAATAAATATTATAAATATTAACAATATAGTTGGTACCTCATTAATAAATCTGTAAAATTTAGATGAATGAGAGTTGGTATTTTCAGAAAACCTTTTATGACAACTAAATAGGTAAAAATGGTAAAAAGTTAAAGCCAATACTAAAATTATTTTAATAATCATCCATAACTCCCCAATGCTCTTAATACCAATGGAATGTATAAGCAGTAAACCAAATATCCATGAAAGAATCATCGAAGGGTTCATTATGTAAATAAGTAACCTTCTTTCCATTACTAGAAATGTGTCGTATTTATCTTTATTATTTACTGTTTCGGCATGATAGACAAAAATTCTTGGTAAATATAAAAGTCCAGCCATCCAAGATATGACTGCAATAAGATGTAATGACTTAAATAAAAGATAGGTATTCATTTTTTTTCAATAAGAAATTTATTTATTAAGTGTTGTAGCAGATTTATATGGTCTTCTTTGTCATTTAAACAAGATACAGTTTCAAAATTTTTTCCACCTTTTTCCAGAAAAGTCTCCTTGCCTTGTATAGAAATTTCTTCCAATGTTTCCACACAGTCTGAGGAAAAACCTGGACAAATAACTAATATATTTTTCTTTCCTTCTCCAGGCAACTTTTCAAATGTTTTATCAGTGTAAGGTGTCAACCATTCTTGTGGTCCAAACCTGGATTGAAAAGTTGTAATAATTGGTATGTTGCTGCTAAAACTCTCCTTGATTAGGCGAGAAGTTTTTTGACAATAACAATGATACGGATCTCCCTTTTCAAAATATTTTTTTGGTATACCATGATAAGAAGCTATAACTAAATCTGGTTTCCAACTTAATTTTGAAATTTTTTCATCAAGACTTTTTACCAACGCTTTTATATACAGTGGTTCAGATTCATAATGTGGTATGATCTGCAAACTTGGTTGCCATCGCATTTTTATCAAACATCTATAAACCTCATCACAGACTGTTGCTGTGGTAGCTGCAGCATATTGTGGGTATAAAGGTAAAATTATTAGATTTTCGCATCCATTTTTTTGCAAATTTATAATTTTATCTTTGATGCTAGGATTTCCATAGCGCATTGCATAATCTATTATAATATTCTTATTGCCAATTTTATTTTGGAGTTTTTTTGTCTGCATGATTGTGTAATGTCTCAGTGGTGACATATTTTCTTTTTGCATCCAAATTTTCTTGTATGCTTTTGCTGTTTTAGAAGGTCTAAAAGTTAGAATGAATGCATTTAAAATTATTTTCCAAATTAATGGATTTACTTCTATTACTCTTCTATCAGATAAGAATTCTTTCAAATATTTTCGGATATCAAACCAACTTGTTGAGTCAGGGGTGCCTAAATTTATTAATAAAATACCGGTTTTTCCGAAATTTACTTTTGGATGGTTTTTTTCCATGATTTTTTCATCTTTTTTAAAAACTTTATCAATTTTTTAATAATGATACAAAGTAAAGAAAATGATTCGAAAACTTAAAGTAAATAAAGACATTTATTACAATACTTTAGACTTTTTTAAAAAAAGGATCATTGAGGTATGTGGTCTCATATTAGTCAGTGTTTTTGGAGTTTTTTCATATTCTTTGGTTAATTACTCGCCAAATAATGAGACGCTTATTTATAAAATTGACGAAGAAATCACAGGAGGTTTGTTCGAAATTTACTCAAACATATCAGCTGATTTTTTTCTTCAATCCTTTGGTCTTATGTCGTTTTTAATTGCATTAAGTATTTTTTCATGGGGGATCAGTTTAATATTTAATAAGAAAATTGATAACTTTTTAAGTAAATTATTTTATACCGTGAGCTATATAATTTTTGGATGCCTATTTGTGTATATTACAAATAACAACTCATTTTGGTTGATTGATAATGGAAATTCAGGTTTTGTTGGTGAGAGAAGTTACTTATTACTTGATGGATTTGAACATATAATTGATAGTAATTTATCAAAAATTTTTCTTCTTTTTCTAACTTTAACTTTCTTTATTTTAGCTTCAAATATAAATATTAAATATATTTTAGTTAAAGCCTTAAAGAAAAAGAGAGCTGTCGAAGAAAAAAATATTCTTACTGAATCTGATTTAGAAAAAGAGTCTAATAATATTGAATCAAAACAACAGTCTTTTTTATTTAAAAATAGTACAGAAACAGAAAATGGTAAAAAAAATATTTTTGAAACACCATCTATTAAATTATTAGAAAAAAAACAACCATCAAAAAATTTAAATTCTAAAAATCCAAGTACTGAATTTATTGAAAAAATTCTTTTGGACTTTGGAATTAAAGGAAAAATTAAAAAAGTAAGTAATGGTCCTGTTGTAAGTTTATATGAATTTGAACCTGCAGCTGGTATTAAAGTGTCTAAAATAATAAATTTGTCAGAGGATATTGCAAGAAATACAAGCTCTTTATCAGCCAGAGTAGCAATAATACCTGGAAAAAATACTGTTGGTATAGAAATACCTAATGAAAAAAGAGACGGAGTAGTGTTATCGGAAATTTTACAATCTGATAATTTTAATAAAAATGATATAAAGCTTCCTATAGCTCTTGGAAAAAGTATATCGGGATCCCCAATAATTGCTGATTTAACATCTATGCCTCATTTGCTTATTGCTGGAACAACTGGATCTGGAAAATCAGTTTGTATTAACACCATTATATCGTCTTTGCTGTTTAAGCATAATCCAGATATATGTAAATTTATCTTGATTGATCCAAAAATGTTAGAATTGTCTTCTTATGAGGGAATACCCCATCTTTTAACTCCAGTTATAACTGATGCAAAAAAAGCGACTGCAGCTTTGAGTTGGACCGTAAGAGAAATGGAAAATAGATATAAACTAATGAGTTCGGTTGGGGTTAGAAATATTGATGGCTACAATCAAAAACATAAAATTAAAATGCCTTATATAGTTGTAGTGGTAGATGAGATGTCGGATTTAATGCTTATTTCTGGAAAAGAAATTGAAAGTTGTGTTCAAAAACTATCTGCTATGGCAAGAGCTGCGGGAATTCATATAATAATGGCTACCCAAAGACCAAGCGTTGATGTCATAACTGGAACTATTAAAGCAAATTTCCCTACAAGGATTTCATTTCAAGTAAGTTCGAAGATAGACAGTAAAACTATTTTAGGGGAACAGGGTGCAGAGCAGCTTCTTGGTAAAGGTGACATGCTATTTATGTCATCTGCAAATAAGATATTTAGAATACATGGTCCATACATGTCAGAGAATGAGATAGAAAAAATTACTAGTTTTCTAAGAGCACAAGGAAGTCCAGATTATATTGAGGAAATTACACAACAAAAGAAGAGTGGGACTAATGATGGAGATATAAATGACTCAGATGATGACTTATACCAAACAGCAATTCAAATCGTAAAAAATGAGAAAAAAGCATCTACAAGCTTTTTACAAAGGAAACTACAAATTGGATACAATAGGGCAGCTAGAATGATTGATCAAATGGAAGAAAGTGGGATCGTTAGCAAAGCCAATCATACTGGTAAAAGAGAGGTTCTGTAGTTTTTGATTAGAAAATCTACCTTAATTTTAATAATTATTTTACTATTTATATTTAATAAAACTCTTAGTGCTAATGAGAAAGAAAAAATAACAGAAAATTTAAATAGTATTGACACTTTAAAATTCGAGTTTGACCAGATTTCTTTTGATAAAAAAGAATCTGGTAAATGTTTTTTAAAAAGACCTCATTTTTTAAAATGCATTTACGAGGATAAAAATCAGAAAGAATTAATAGTAAATAAAAATATCTTAATTATTTATCATGCTAGATATGACAAGAGCTATTTTTATCCAACAAAAAAATCTTATTTTTTGGATATTTTAGATAAAAAAAAATTTGAAAATTTAATTTTATCCGGGTCAATAACTCAAAATAACAATCATTTTGAAATTATATATTCAGATAAAAATAAAGGTGAAATAGTACTTTTTTTTGATTTGATTAATTTTGATTTAGAAGGATGGAAAATCGTAAATTTAGACGGAAGCAAAATAACTTTTATATTGAAAAATATTTTTAAAAATCTAGAAATTGATAATAAGTTATTTCAAATACCAAATGCTAGTTAGACACCATTTTACCAACGTGTTCTCCTCCAAATAAATGGAAATGAAGGTGAGGCACTTCTTGTCCCCCATTTTTACTTATATTAGATAGAGTTCTATACCCGCCTTCAACATTTGATATTTTCAATAATTTAGCGATATACGATATTGCCTTAAAAAATTCTAAAATTTCTTTTTCTTTAGCATTTTCAATAAAATCATCTAAATCAATGTATGACCCTTTGGGAATTACTAAAGCATGAATTTTTTTTTGAGGGTTTATATCGTAAAAAGAAAGTACGAATTCATTTTCAAAAATTTTTTTACAAGGTATTTCTCCTCTTAAAATTTTAGCAAATATATTATTTTTATCGTATTTCATTTTATTTTTTTTTCCTTTTTTTTAATTCATCCATAACATCTTCAATTTTAATATTGTTTGCCTCTAAAAGAACCATTAAATGATATAAGACATCAGCTGTTTCATGTACTTTATTTGAATTTACCTCAATAGCTTCGAGAAGCTCTGAGATTTCCTCTTTTACCTTATCAACGCTTAATTTTTTATCACTTAATAATTTATTTGTATAAGATTTCTCATTGGATGAGTTTTTCCTTTGACGAATGATATTTATTAATTCTTCTAAAGTTTTAAGCATTGCTAAATTCTTACAGGAATTCCCTTCGAGTCTAAATATTTTTTTGCATCATTTATAGAAAATTCGCCAAAGTGAAATATAGATGCAGCCAATACAGCGCTTGCTTTACCTTTTTTGAGACCATCATATAAGTGATCGAGTTTTCCAACACCGCCAGATGCAATAACTGGAATATTAACAGAACTAGAAACCATCTCGGTTAGCTCTAAATCATAACCTTTTTTTGTTCCATCCTTATCCATTGAGGTTAATAAAATTTCTCCTGCTCCAAGTTCTTCAATTTCTTTAGCATAATTGAGAACATCCAAACCAGTAGAGTTTCTGCCTCCATGGGTAAATACTTCCCATTTTTTTTCAGTTATTTTCTTAGCATCTATTGCGATAACAATGCATTGTGACCCAAAATTTTCTGCTGACTCTTTTATAATATTTTTATTATTCACCGCCGCTGTATTAATAGATACTTTGTCTGCTCCCGATTTTAGTAAATTAGAAATATCTACAATATTCCTTACTCCACCTCCGACTGTCAAAGGCACAAAACACTCTTGAGATGTTTTTTTAACTACATCTAAAATAGTGTCTCTATTTTCGTTGGATGCTGTTATGTCTAAAAAACAAATCTCATCTGCTCCACCTTCACTGTAAATCTTAGCTTGCTCAACTGGATCACCAGCATCTTTTAATTCAACAAAATTAATTCCTTTAACAACTCTTCCGTTTTTAACATCTAAACAAGGTATAATTCTATTTTTTAGCATTTTTCTTTTTTTTTACTTTACTAGGAAGTAACCCCTTACTCACGGCTCTAGCTCTTTCAGAGAAACCAAGTTTATCTCCATTTTTGATTTTTCTTCTTATCGTAGATAGTCTTGCAACCATAATTTAATCTATTTCTTTTACCAACTCGTTAAGTTCAATGTCACCATCATAAATAGCTTTGCCAACTATTATACCTTCAATTTTTTTATTATTTAATTTTTTACACTTTATAATATCGTTTATTGTAGAAACCCCGCCTGAAATTACTACTGGACAATTAGAAACTTCAGCGATTTTTATTGTTTCCCCAAAGTTAGGCCCAATTTTCATTCCATCTTTATTAATATCTGTATAAATAATTCTGCTAATACCAAAATTATTTACCTCTTTTAGATAATCAATAGTTTTTATATTGGAATTTTCTTTCCAGCCTGAAATAGATAAGTAACCATCTTTAGAGTCTAATCCTAAGGCAATTTTATTTTTAAACTTTATGCAGGCATCTTTTAAGAATTCTTTATTTTTAACTGCCCCACTCCCTAAAATAACCTTCTCTACGCCTGTATCAATATACTGCTTGATACTATCAAGAGATCTTATGCCTCCACCTACTTCAATTTTTAAATTATAATTGCTTATTATTTCACAAATTATGTCTAAGTTAACTGTCTTGCCCTTTAAAGCGCCATCTAAATCAACGATATGCAAATCTTTAAAACCTAAGTTTAAGAACTCTTTTGCTTGATCTGTAGGAGATTTTTTATATTCAGTGGCTTTTTCAAAATCCCCTTTTAAAAGCCGAACACACTTCCCCCCTCTAATATCTATAGCAGGAAATATTTTCATCTTTATTTTAAAGTTTTCCTTTTGTCGAAGGAAGAATATTTTTGACCCGTTTATCAAGCTCTAAAGCCTCTCTTAAAGATCGCGCTAGTGCTTTAAAACAAGATTCAATTTTATGATGGCTGTTTTCACCGTAAATATTTTCAACATGTAATGTTATGCCCGCTGACTGTGAAAAAGCTTGAAACCATTCTTTAAAAAGTTCAGTATCCATTTCACCTAATTTCTCTACCTTAAGATCAACTTTCCATATTAAGTAAGGTCTATTGGAAATATCAATCGAAACCCTGGTCAAAGTTTCATCCATTGGAATAACAGCACTTGCATATCTACGTATGCCTTTTCGGTTTCCTGCGGCTTTTTTTATTGCTTCACCAAGCACAATACCCGAGTCCTCTGTGGTATGATGTAAATCAATATGAGTATCCCCTTTTGCTATTAATTTAATGTCAATGAGAGAATGTTTTGATAACTGTTCTAGCATATGATCTAAAAAGCCTATTTTTGTCTTTATTTGGTATTTTCCTTTACCATCTAAATTAACTTCGGCTGCAATGTTTGTTTCTTTAGTTTTTCTTAAAATTTTAGCTTTTCTGCTCATATCTACCAAGATTAAAACTAAGATATATAGCTAAATTATGATTTTAGCAATAAATCCAGTTCACCTCTTGAAGATTCAAATTAAATCTCCACATATTAGTCATGGATACAAACAAAAATTGGCACGGAACTACTATAGTTTTAATTAGAAAAGATGGGCAAACTATTGTTGCTGGTGATGGGCAAGTTAGTTTGGGGAATACAGTATTAAAAAGTAAAGCAAAAAAAGTAAGAAAGATTGAGAAAAGAAATGTGATTGCAGGATTTGCAGGATCAACTGCTGATGCTTTGACTC
Organism: uncultured Pelagibacteraceae bacterium; assembly: GCA_902580445.1. Classification (GTDB taxonomy): domain Bacteria; phylum Pseudomonadota; class Alphaproteobacteria; order Pelagibacterales; family Pelagibacteraceae; genus Anoxypelagibacter. The sequence goes on from CACHKQ010000001.1 coordinate 117,857, forward strand.
TCTTTGAAAGACTAGAGGCAAAATTAGAAAAGCATGCGGGAAATTTAACTCGGGCAGCTGTTGAACTTGCTAAAGATTGGAGAACAGATAAATATTTGAGAAGACTTGAAGCTTTAATGGCTGTAGCTGATAAAGAAAAAAGCTTCATAATTTCTGGAACAGGTGATGTCCTTGAACCGGAAGATGGATTAATTGGAATTGGCTCCGGAGGAAATTACGCCTTAGCAGCTGCCAAAGTTTTAATCGAAACAAAAATGACTGCTGAAGAGATTGCTAAAAAATCATTGAAAGTTGCATCAGAAATTTGTGTGTTTACAAACAACAATATAACTACAGAAAAAATTTAATTATGAGTCAAAAAGTAACAAATTTAAAAGTTGTTAAAGATAATGATAATAAAAAATCATCAAAAACAAGTGCTCTTTCACCTAGAGAAATAGTTTCTGAATTAGACAGATACGTAATTGGACAAACAGAAGCTAAGAGGGCTGTTGCAGTAGCATTAAGGAACAGGTGGAGAAGACAAGCCCTTTCAGATGATATGAAACAAGAAGTACTGCCAAAAAATATTTTAATGATTGGCCCAACAGGCGTTGGAAAAACAGAAATTTCTAGAAGACTTTCGAAATTGGCTCAAGCTCCATTTATTAAGGTTGAAGCAACTAGATTTACAGAAGTTGGGTATGTAGGTAGGGATGTTGAGCAAATTATAAGGGATCTGCTTGAAATAGCAATTGCGATGGAAAAAGTAAAGAAGAGAAAAGAAGTTTACGCAAAAGCACAACAGTTAGCAGAAGAAAAAGTTTTAGACGCTCTTGTTGGAAAAAAAGCAAGCTTGGCTACAAGAGAAAGCTTTAGGAAAAGACTTCGTTCTGGTGATTTGGATAAAAATGAGATTGAGATAGAGGTTAATGAAATTAAATCAGGTATGCCAAGCTTTGAAATACCGGGTATGCCAGGAGCAAATATAGGAATGGTGAACTTAGGGGAAATGCTTGGTAAATCTATAGGCCAAAAAGGAAAAAAGAAAAAAATGAGTGTAAAAGAGTCTCACGAAATTTTAATAGCTCAGGAATCTGATAAAATGATTGAACAAGACAAAATAATTAAGGAGGCTGTTGAGTCTACAGAAAATAACGGGATAGTATTTTTAGATGAAATTGACAAGGTATCTGCAAGAACAGATAGAGCAGGCGGGGATGTGTCTAGAGAAGGAGTTCAAAGAGACTTGCTGCCTTTAATAGAAGGAACAACTGTTAATACAAAGTATGGGCCAGTAAAAACAGATCATGTTTTATTTATTGCCTCAGGGGCTTTCCAACTTGCAAAACCTTCGGATCTTTTACCAGAATTACAAGGTCGTCTTCCTATAAGAGTAGAATTAAAAGCACTTACGGAGGAAGATTTTAAAAGAATTTTAAAAGAACCAGACAATAGTTTAATAAAACAATACAAGGCTTTACTAAAAACAGAAAATGTTGACCTTGAGTTTTCTGATGATGGTATAGATATGCTTGCCAAATTATCTACCGAAATAAATTCTACAGTGGAAAACATTGGTGCAAGAAGATTACATACAATTATTGAAAAAGTTTTGGATGAAATTAGCTTTACAGCCTCTGACAAATCGGGACAGAAAATTATAATTGACAAGGATTACGTTAAGAAAAATTTAGGCAATCTAGTTAAAGATACCGATCTATCAAAATTTATTTTGTAAGTTTTTTAAGCTTGATTATCAAAGCCCCTTCACCACCTTGCTCGGATGGCGCAGTAGTAATTTTTTTAATTTTTGAAGCTAACTCTGGTTTGTTTTTAATGAATAACGGTATTGTGTTTTTAAGCTTATTATATTCACTAGATATAAATACGTTACCTTCGTTTTTAGAATGAATTCCTTTTCCTGTTATTACCAAAATTTGGTGTATACCATTTTTATAACACTTCGAAATTATTTGATCTATGGCTGAGTTTGCTTTTTCGATTGAATAACCATGAAGATCAAATCTAAATTTTTTATTTAAATTTAAATCTGCTACTTCATCATTGTCCTTGTTGTGTATTATGCCTGGGTCCTCTAAAAATTTCTCCCAGTCTTTTAGGTCTGATTTTTTTTTTTCTGAATTTTTAATCAAGAATTTTTGATTTCAGCAAGATACCAATTTGGGCTAGAGCTAGATATTTTTTTCGTGAATTTCCAGTGATCTATTACTGTTGTAATTTTATTTGGATCCCCTTCTACTACTTTGTTGTCTTTGTCTTTTTTAACTGAAATTATCTCACTGACAAATTTCACGGTGAAATATAAAGCTTCTGCTGTCTTTTCAAAGTTTTCAATTGCAGAAGATTTGATTCCAACAAAAGTTAGCTCTGACTTAATTTTTTTTGCTTTTCTATCTTCAATGGCTGACCAAAAATTATTTTGCATTTTTTCTGTCAGGAGAGTTTTTAAATTTTCTTTATCGCCTTTCGAAAAAGACGTGAGAATTGTTTCGTATGCTATTTCTGCTCCTTTTAGAAATTGTTTCTTATCTTTGGCATCGAATTCATTTTTTGTTTTAACGTCTCCCGCGGTAGCAGCTTTTTTAAACTGCTCGAATTTTTTATCTGTAAAATCAGAAAAGGCTTTTTCTTGGTGTCCGGTTTTTCTGCCTAGAATGTTTCTTAATCTTAATATTATAAAACCAGCAATCATGGCTAATAATATTATGTCTAAGTATCCAAAATTATTACTCATTATTTGATAAATATACATTAATAATATAATTTGGAAACCGTCAAATGAACACAGTGCTATTACTAATAATCGCAATACCAGCGGTAGAAATATTTTTAATGATTAAAATTGGGCAAAATATTGGTGCTTTGAGTACAATAGGTCTAATATTTTTAACTGCCGTAATAGGTATATATTTTGCAAAGCTTGAAGGTCTTAATACTTTGAGATCAGGAATTAATAACCTGTACAAAAATAAAATACCAATTTATGAAATGATGTCTGGGGCATCTATAGCATTTGCAGCTTTGTTGTTAATAATACCTGGTTTTATTACTGACTTTTTGGGTTTTCTTTTGCTTATCCCATTTACAAGAAAAAAAATAATTAACTTATTTCTTAAAAAAGAGGGACCAGTAACAGATAAAAAAGATTATATTGAAGGAGAAATTTTAGATAGAGATAAAAAAGATGACTTATGAAATTGTAACAAAATATATAAAAGATTTAAGTTTTAAAATAAATGATGCAAAATCTTATTTTCTTCTAGAAAAGGATATTAAAAATTATAGCTTTGTGTGTGATATAAAGAGCAAAAAGCTTAAAGAGAAAATTGTTCAGTGCGATATAAATTTACGTTTAATTCCTGTAAATAAAACATCAAATAGAAACTTAGATGTAAAAGTTGAGCTGACATCAATAATTCAGTTCGACAAAATTGATAATAAAGATGAAATGGAAAAAATTATACTAATTAAAGTGCCGGAAGAGATATATCCAAGTATGAGAGAAATAATAACATTTTTATTTAAAAGTTCTGGGTTCAACAAAATAAATATACCTGAAAAAATTGATTTTCAGAAACTTTACGATAATAGACAGGTTCAAAAATAATTTTTTTTAATTTCTTTTTTCAAATACTCTGAATGTGAACTAATTTCTGATTTTGAAGGTAAAATTATTTTTTTTAAATATAGCTTTATTGGATTTTCTTTATCATCATTTACCACTTCATCTTGGTTAAACTGCAAAGATGGTTCTTTTTCTCCAACAAGGTTTATATATACTTGTCTTAGTAATTCACAATCCAATAAGGCATTATGTTTCGTCCTTTTTGACAGATCAATATTAAATTTTTTACAAAGATTATCTAAAGAATTAGAAGATCCAGGAAATTTGGATCTCGCAATTTCTAGGCTATCAATTACATTTTTTTTAATATTTATCTTTTCTAAATTTAATCTCGTTAATTCAGAATTAATAAATGAAATATCAAAAGGTGCATTATGAATAATGAGTTTTTTATCAGCAATAAAATCTTTAAACTCTTTTGCTATATCTGAGAATTTATCTTTATTTTTTAAAATCTCATATGTATAACCATGAATTCTTGATGCATCAGCTGAAACCTCTCTTTCAGGATTAATAAGTTTGTAAAAGACCCTTTTTGTTGGGATCAAATTTTCAGTTTCAATACAAGCAATTTCTAATATTCTGTGACCGTCTTTTACTGAAAGACCAGTGGTCTCTGTGTCGAGTATTATTTCACTCATAATTTATTTTTTACAGATTTAATTTTTCTTTTCAATTTATTTAACGTTCCGTTGTTGTTGATAACATAATCACAAAACTTAATTTTTTTTGCAGGCAGGAGTTGTCTTCTATCTAATATATTGAAAATTTTCTTGCTTTTGCCTCTTTTTAGAAATCTTTTTAATCTTAGATATTTCTTTGAATTAACAAATATAATCTTATCATAATTTTTCATTAATTTACTTTCGATGAGTAATGGTATTTCAAAAAATAAAAAACGTTTTTTTTTATTTTTTTTTGAAAAACTTCTTATTTCTTTCCTAACTAGAGGATGAATAATTTTTTCTAATTCAAATAAAGACTTACTATTTTTAAGTATTATTTTTTTGAGGTCGTTTTTAATATTGCTTCTATTTTTTAATTTAAATTTTTTTAAAACTTTAGATTTAAAGGTATTGGATTGATAAATTCTTTTAACAGATTTATCGGCGTCAAAAAGCGGATTTTTTTTTGATGAAATTATTTTTGCAACAGTTGTTTTGCCAGATGCTAAAGATCCTGTGATTCCAATTTTAATCATTCTACTAACTTGATGACTTCCTCGTTGATCTCAGGTTTGATTTTAAACCACAATTCAAATGCCAATTGTGCTTGATATAGAAACATCATTTTTCCGTTTTCAATGAGGTTCCCTTTCTTTTTCGCCTCAATTAAAAAATTTGTTTCTTTTGGGTTGTAAATAATATCGTAAAAAAGTCTACCTGGTTTTGCATTATTAAAATTTATTGGGATTTTATCATTTTTATTAAGGCCGATGCTTGTAGCATTAATAATCATATCAAAATCCTGTAATTGACCCCAATTTACTAAATTTATAAAAGGAAATTTTTTTTTTAAATATATTGCTTTATCATTTGATCTATTACTTAGAATAATTTTAGATACACTCAAATGATTGAGGGCGACAATAAGTGATGGCACAACACCGCCTGCCCCTAAAATAAAAACTGTTTTTCCTTTCAAATTGTAATTAATATATTTTAATGAAGCACTAAAACCACCTATGTCAGTATTTCCGCCTACTATTTTATCTTTTTCTTTATAAATGGTATTTACAGACTGTGTTTCACTTGCAAAAGGACTTAGATCGTCCAAAAACTTTATAACTGATTTTTTAAATGGAACCGTAACATTCATACCTTCCAAAATTCCATTTCTAATTTCTGACACTATATGCTTTATATCCTCTTCTTCGATTTGTCTTTTTTCGTAAACAGCATCAATGTTATTTTGCTTAAACCAATAATTATGCAATTTGGGCGACAAAGAATGATTTATTGGATTACCAATCACTAAAAGTTTTTTCATTTTTTTGTTTTTCTGCTAAATCTATCAATAAAAAATAATGCTAATGCTGTAAATAAAGCAAATAGTTCTAATGCATGTCCAGAATTACCAAGAACTTTTTGGACTAAATAAAAAATAATACAAACTACAAACCAAATTAAAATTAGCATTTCAAACTACTTAAATACTCCTTTATTTTTTTCACGGGCAGTCCCATGATTGAATCTTCGTCTCCTTCAATTTTTGAGAACAAATCCTTTCCACCAGCTTCGATCTGATAGACTCCATAAGCATATAAATTTTTGTCATCTACTTTTTTTAAATAAACTTTGATTTCGTCTAAATTAAGTTTTTTCATTGTTAAAGTGGAGGCGTCTGTATAATTCCAAATCATTGATCCATTTTTAGATATACATACCGAACTTATCAATTGATGTTTTTTTCCATTTAATTTTTGTAGAATTTCAAATCCTTCATCTCTTGATTTTGGTTTTGATATTAGCTCTCCACCTAAATCAATAACGCTGTCTGCTCCAAGAACAATTTGGTCGGGTGCTTTGTAACTTACTTTGTTTGCTTTAAGTTCTGCTAGATTTTTAGATATCAACATTGGACTGGCGCCCTCCGCTAGCAAAGAAACCTTTACTTCGTCTTCATTTACATTTGATTCAACGACCTGGTTTTCGATATTATTTTGATCTAAAATTTTTTTTCTTACACCGCTTTTAGAAGCTAAAATTATTTTCATTTATTTTTCTTAATTTCAAATATTTTAATTATCGAAGCTGCGGTTTCCTCTACCGACCTTCGCGTCACATCAATTGTTGGCCAACTATACTGTTTCATCATTTTCTTTGAATTTTCTACTTCAACCTTTATCGCCTCTGCATCGGTATAAGTTTTTAGATCTATTGCCTGGTTTACACTTGCTCGTGTCTTCCTAATTTCAGATAATCTCTCTGGATCTGCTACTAAACCAATAACGCAAAAATTAGAAAAGTTTTCTTTAAGTGTTTCTGGAATTGTTTGATCAAGAACTAAGGGTATATTCAAGGTTTTGTAACCCCGATTTGCTAAATAAATTGAAGTGGGTGTTTTGCTAGTTCTGCTTACGCCAAGCAAAATTATATCTGCTTGGCTAAGATCTTCTGTTTTCTTTCCATCGTCATGTGACATTGTAAATTGTATTGCCTCTATCCTTTTGTAATAATCTTCGTCCAAAACATGTTGGGCGCTAGGCTTATGTATGGCCTTTTGATTTAGTAATTTGGAAAAACTAAGTATTAAATTTCCAAGAACTCCAAAGCAAGGAATGGTTTTTTTAATACTTTGACTAGCAAGATATTTAGCTAATTTTGTATCTACTATAGTGTATAAAATAATTGTATTTTTCTTTTCTTTATGTTCGTTTAATATTTTGTCTATTTGTTGTTCAGTTCTAATAAAAACATACTCTTTTTTATCATATTCAAAACTTGCAAACTGAGATTGTATAGCAAGGAAGATTCTTCCTAGGGTTTCCCCGGTTGAATCCGAAATCAGAACTATTTGGTATTTTCCTGTCATTAATATTGTTAATTAAATTATAATAATTAATAGTTATACATATAGATTAATAGAAATATTTTTTTTATTCACGCAAGATTAACAAATTGCGAACATTTTATCCTATGTTAATAGTTTTATAACTTTTATTAAACATTGTGTATAATTACTCAAATCTGAGTAAATATTATCATTCAAAATGTATAAAAATGTAGATAAATGAATAATTATTCAAAATATACTAACCAACATACCCTATTACATCAATTATAATTTAAAACTATAATATATAATATGAATAAAATAACAGACTGTATAATTAATAAAGATGTTTCTATTAAACCTATTTGGTTTATGAGACAAGCTGGTAGATATCTTCCTGAATTTAGAAAAATTAGAAGTGAAAATAAAGATTTTATAAAACTATGCCTAAATCCTGATCTAGTAAGGGAAATTACACTACAACCCATAAATAGATTTAAATTAGATGCAGCTATAATTTTTTCTGATATTTTAATAATACCTTATGGTTTAAACCAGAAAGTAGAATTTAAAAAAGGACACGGACCTATTCTAGGGGATATAGATTTTGATGAAATAATAAATTTTAAAGAAGATAATTTCATTGATCGTGTATCCCCAGTTTACAAAGGAATAAAAAAAACAAAAGAAAAGCTAAAAAATACAAATCTGATTGGTTTTGCAGGGGCTCCATGGACTCTCTTGGTCTATATGATTAACAAAGAGTCACCAAAGAAAAATTTTAATATTAAAAATTTTTTTAAAGAAGAAGAAAAAATAGAAAAATTAATGCACAAAATTGAAGATTTAATATTCCTACACCTTAAAAAACAAATAGAATCAGGAGCAGATATTGTTCAAATATTCGATTCATGGGCAGGATTGCTCCCAGAAAGTAAAATAAAAAACTTTTGTTTTGATCCAACCAAAAGAATTGTCGAAAGACTAAAGAAACTAAACAAGCCAATTATTTGCTTTCCAAGAGGCATAAGTAAAAAATATGAAGAATTTTGCAAAACAGTTAAACCAGATTGTATAAGCATAGATTACGACATCGAACCATCGTGGATTTTAAAAAAGGCTGGAGGAATACCAATACAGGGCGGTTTAGACCCTAAAATTCTACTTGGGTCTATTGAGGATCTACAAAAGAACATTACGAAATACATCTCAACTTTTTCAAATTATCCGTATATTTTTAATTTAGGACATGGTGTCCTTCCAGAAACAAAACCTGAGACCATAGATTTTATTGTTAAGTTCATAAGAAAAAAAAATGATTAAACAAAAAATTTGTATAATTGGAAATGGATTGACAGGTCTTACAGCTGCATTAATTCTAGGCAAGCTTAACTTAGAAGTTCACTTAATCGCAGCACCTGATAGAGAAAAAAGAAAAGATATAAGAACTACAGCTATTTCTGATAGTAATTATAAAAGCCTAATTGATTTAATTGGTAAAAAATATTCGAAAATCTTTTTTCAATCTAAAGAAATAGATCTTTACAAAGAATATTCTGGAGAAATAAAACATTTTATGAACCTGTCAAACAAAAACGAAAATTTAATGTTTTTATTCCAAAATGAAATTTTAAAAAAATTAATTCAAAGAAAAATAAATACATATAAAAATTTAAAAATATACTACAAAAAAGTAAGCAAAATAGATGTTGAAAAGAACAAGGTTTTTTTTGCAAATAAGAAAATCGGTTATGATGCTATATTTGTTTGTACAGGCAGCAAATCAGAAATTGTTAAAAGTATATTTGGCGATAGATTTATTGAGAGCAAAACAAACGAAATAGCATTTACGTCGATTGTAAATCATAATTCAAATATAGATAATGCTAAGCAATTTTTTTTAAAAGAGGGACCAATGGCCATACTCCCTTTAAACAAAAACAAATTCTCCTTTGTTTGGAGTGTGAGTAGCAAATTTAAAAACCAAAATCCAACTCCTCTTGTAATTAAAAAACTTAAGGAAACTCTTAAATTAAAAAGTGATTTCACAATCTCTAAAATAGACTGTTTTCCAATATCATTTAAATTTAGATCAAATTTAAATAAGAAAAATATTTTAGTACTCGGAGAAGGATCGTATAATGTTCACCCAGTTGCTGGACAGGGATTTAACTTAATTCTTAGAGATGTTTTGTATTTAAATAGCACAATTAAAGAATACGTAAAAAATGGCATTCAAATCAAAGATTCATTATTTGTAGACGAATATTTAAAACAAAGGAAACCGGAAAACCTTCTCTTCGGTTTAGGAATAAATTTTTTAAATAACTTTTTTAAATTTAATAAAATTACAGAGCCTATAAAAAAAGTTATATTAAAAGATATTAATAAACTTAGTATTTTAAAAGACTTTAGTTTGAGGGTTTCTAATAAAGGAATATTTTAAATTGGGTTTCTCTAAACCAATACATTTACCTAACCTAATGGTGGCTCCAAACGGGGCAAGGCCAATGAAAAAAGATCATCCCGAAGTTCCAATGACAATTCCAGAAATTGTAAAAACAGGTGAAGCTTGTTATCATTCTGGCGCAGAAGCTATTCACTTTCACATTAGAAATGAAAACGGACAACATATCTTAGATTCTGGTTTATGCAAAGAAGCATTAAGCGAACTTCATAAAAAAGTTCCTAAAATGCATTTGCAAATAACAACAGAAGCTATTGGAAAATATTCCCCACCTCAAATGCGAAAGTTGGCTTATGAGGTATTACCACCAGGTATTTCAATTGCCGTAAGGGAAATGATACCATCAAGGAAACCTGAATTAGAAGATATCAAAGTTTATCAAAAACTATATGAAGAAGGTACAAAAGTTCAACATATATGTTATGAACCGGAGGATTTAGATCTGCTAACAGACGTTTTAAAAAAAGCAAAACTTTTAGAAACAAGAGTTTGGTGTATGTTCACTATAGGACATTATTCAGGTAAAGTTAGTAACCCTGAAAAAATTCCATTATTTATACAAAAACTTAAACACCACAATTTAATTGCAGATTGGGCAGTATGCGCTTTTTCAAAAGAAGAAATACCTTGTCTCAAAACTGCAATTAAACTTGGTGGTAAAATCAGGGTTGGTTTTGAAAATTCTCTTTTAATGCCAGATGGAAGTATAGCTCCAAATAACGAAACTAAAGTTAAAGCGGTAAAGTTTCTATTTGGTTAAAATCTTTAACTTTTTTAAATGTTTTTAGAATATATCTGTCTGGTCGAACAATAATTGCTTTTGCATTATAAGATTTTAATATGTTGCTTAGACCTCTAATGTCTTTGTCTGTAATAGACCGAATCTTATTTGATGAAATCTTTTTACCCAATTCAGATGAAGTAAGTAACAAGGGCGACTTTGAAAACTTCTCATCTAAAGTTTTGCCGTTTTTCATTTTAAGTTGTGGGAAAATTTTACCCCTATTTTTATCTTTATTACTACCAAGTCCAACTCCTAGCTTTGGCTTAATAGATTGCATACTCTTAGTACCGTCTGGACCAGATGAAATATTATCAGTAATATTTTCTGATCCTACCGCATTAACAAATTCTCCCATTCGCATTGTTGTCTCGATATACTCTTTTGCGTTTGAGAATCTTTCAGTTTGATAAGTATCTAAAAATTTCTCATTATGATTTTTTTTAATGCACCAACTAATTTTCCAGGCCAGGTTAGACGCATCTCTTATACCAGCACACATTCCTTGACCCATAAATGGTGGCATGAGATGAGCCGCATCCCCGGCAATAAAAATCCTACCCTCTCTCCACTTTCTTGCAATAGCTGATTGAAAAATATAAATTGCTTTTCTTTCTAAATATGCATCTTTTGGTTTTAGCCAAGGCTTGAGAAAATTCCAAATATATTCATCCGATAATATCTCTTTTTCATCTTCATTATCTTGAATAGCAAATTCCCATCGTCTCCTTTTACCAACATTTCTACAATAAGTAGCTGGTCTTTCTGAGTTTGAGTATTGGATTGTTCTATCTGGCAATTTATTTTTATTTTTTCTTAATATTAAGTCAACCACAGCCCACTTTTGAGTAAAGCCCAAGTTATCCAAAACTGAACCCATCTGTTCTCTAGTTGTAGATCGTGCACCATCACAGCCAACTACATATTTAGATTGAACTTTTTGCAGTTTATTTTTACTCTTAAATAATAAATTAACCGAATCTCTATTGTTTTTAATTTCTATTACTTCTGTGTTTTGCATCAATTTTACTTCTTTAAATTTTTTAAGTCGATTTCGAAGATTCCTCTCTAAATCTGGCTGGTGAAATCTGTAACTTGGATACCATCCATTTTTAGTAATTGACTTAGGACGCGGCCAATCAAGTAAAACTTTACCATCAGAATTTACAAACTTTGTACCTTTGTTGATTATGGTGTTTTTTAAAAACTTTTTTGTAATTCCTATTGTTTGAAAA
>CACHKQ010000002.1 GCA_902580445.1 uncultured Pelagibacteraceae bacterium
CAAATACATATTTTTTTCCAATTTCGCTAATAGTAGCTTTGATGATATTGCCTTCTTTTAAATCTCTTTTTTTTAGATCTTCTTTTAATAGTGCTTCAAATTCTTTTGCACCAGGGCTTTTAGATGCCTCAGTTTTAATTTCCATACTTATCTAAAATCTTTCTATCCATGTGTTTACTCATTTTATTAATCATCATAGTTATATTTCTGTCTTTTCCGGTGTCCACAATTACCGCATCAGGGCTTTTTAGTAAAGGGCTGTTTTTTCTTAAAACATCTCTTAAATTACGATTTTGAAGCTCTTTTTTAACATTTTTAAATTTTAAAAATTTATTTTTTTTCTTTAATTCTTTAAATCTTCTTTTTGCAGCAATTTTTAAGTTACAAATAAAAAAAAACTTTAAGTCTGCTTTGGGCAAAATTACTGTTCCTATATCTCGTCCCTCAATACAAACTTTTTTATGTTTCGATGCAAAATTTTGTTGGAACTTTTTTAGTATATTTCTAATTTTTTTTTGTTTTGCAATAATGGAGGTATATTCAGAAATCTTCGATGAATGAAGATTAACTTTATTTATTTTATTATAGTTCAATTTTTTAAACTTTAATTTTAAAAATTTAATTTTATTTTTTGGTTTATATTTTAGAAGTTGTTGGCCTGCGTACCTATAAAGTAGACCAGACGATAAAAATTTTAATCCATATTTCCTAGATATAATTTTAGAACCTGTTGTTTTGCCACTTGCTGCACTTCCATCTGCAGCTACAATAAATTTATTATTTTTTTTTAATTTCATATTTTCCGCCTAATTTTTTCACTATTTTTAAAAAAGATGGAGATGATGTATTCACGGTCTCAAATCCATTTATAATAATTTTTAAGTCAGCACATATTGCTAATACCACACAAGACATTGCTATTCTGTGATCATTTAATGAATTAATTTTTAAAAAATTATTTCTTTTTATAAAAGTTTTTCCACCTTTAATTGTGATCGAGTCACTTGATGACTTGCACTTAATTCCAAGTTTCACTAAAATTTTTTTCATCTCAATAATTCTGTTTGATTCTTTATTAGCAAGCTCACGAATGCCAGAAAACTTTGATGTTCCCTTTAGAAAAGCAGCTATTATAAACATTATAGGATATTCATCAGTTGCAGTCAGGTAGTGTGAGAAATTAGTTTTTAAAAAATTAATTTTACTACTTTTAATTAAAATGTCTCCCACATATTCGCTATTAATTTTTTTTCTATTAACAATATGTATTTGAGCTCCGTTTTTTTTTAAAATATTATAGAAACCTAGTCTTTTTGGATTTACACAAACGTTTTTAATTTTAAGTCGTGAATTTTTATTCAACAAACATATTGCGGCATAAAAAGCTGCAGATGATGGGTCAGAAGGTATTTTAATATTTAACGGATCTAATGTTTTTTTACCAGAAATTTTTATTATATCTTTTTTATTTTTGAATAATATACTTGTTGAATTTTTAGTAAGTAAATTTTCTGTATGGTCTCGTGTTTTATATTTTTCTAAAACTGTCGTAGTTCCATAGGAATTTAAAGCTGCTAATATCGCAGCACTTTTAAGCTGCGCGGAACTTCCAGCAATATACTTTATTCCAACCGGGAAATTTGAGGATCTCAATTTGAATGGAAGACGAACTGTATTTTTAGGAAAAACCTCTGCCCCAAATTCACTTAAAAGGGAGATGAGTTTGGACATATTTCTTTTTTTTAACGAACTATCTCCGGTAAGATTTACTTGAATATTCGGCGTTGTAGAAATTATTGAACTTATAAGCCGTAGAGCTGTCCCACTATTACCTAAATCTAAAAGGGTATTTTTTTTTGCATAATATGATCCGAGCCCTTTACCAAAGATTTTATATTTATTTTTTCCTTCCTTGATTATTTTGCAATTCAATTTTTTTAGACAGTCTATTGTTGAGAAAACGTCTTCACTTAAAAGAACGTTTGATATTCTAGAAATACCTTGGCTTATTGATCCAATTAAAAAAGATCTAATAGAAATTGATTTATCAGGGTCTGCTTCAATAACTTTATTAAATTCGTTAATTTTATTGTTTAATATTACGGAGTAGCTTTTAACTGCCATACTTTTTAATTTTCATAAGAACCAAAATATAATTCTCTAGCTTTTTCAGATTTTAATATTTCTTTTGGTTTTCCAGAAGCAATTATAGTTTGTTCACCAATTACCATGGCCCTATCAACTATTTCAAAAAGATTCTGTACTTGGTGATCAGTCACAATTACTCCACAACCATAAGATTGTAATTTCAATATAAATTTTTGAATATCTTGAACAACAATTGGATCTAAAGCTGCCATTGGTTCGTCTAACAATATCACTTTTGGCTCATTAATTAATGTTCTAGCAATTTGAAGCCTTCTCACTTCTCCACCGGAAAGAGAATTTGCATTTATATTTCTAAGATGTTGTAAATTAAACTCTGTAAGTAATTTTTCTACCATCAACTTTTGCTTATCAGTTCCTTTTATAGATATTTGGCAAATTCCTAAAAGATTCTCGAGCACTGACATATTGAATACACTTCTATATTGGCTTAAATAAGCAATACCTAATTTTGCTCTTTCATGAATTGGTTTTGAGGTAATATCTTTTTGACCTAAAAAGATTGAACCACTTTCAACTTTATATTGCCCAATTATCGAACCATAAAGTGTAGATTTTCCAGAACCATTCGGACCAATTAAACCCACTATTTCACCGGGAAATAAATCTAAATTTATTTTTTTTAAAATTGGTCTACCATCAAAAGATTTGCTTAAATTTTTAACCTGTAAAACTGGTTTATTTTTCTTAAACTTGATTATTCTAAAACTTTTTTTCATTTAATAATTAACTTTTATATTAACTTTACTTTCATTGTACATACTAATCTTCATTTTTTTTTGAATTAAATCAACGTTAAGCTTATCAGCCGCCACATTACCTAAAGGACCCTCTCCAAATACGTTTCCCTGAACAATTAAATAGTTTTCAGAATTTACAAAGTTGGCTTTATCTGAGAATAATTTATTTTCTAGATAGTACATCTCAACATTTTCCTCAAATTCCATATTATTTGATATATTATCATAAATACCTTTGTCACTTAAAATTTTTAAAGTAGTGCCGTCTTTAAAAAAAAATCTACAAACTATTTTCTTCATATAAATAATATTTGACTCATTTGAAGTAAATTCTGCGTACTCAGCATTCAATACGAAGTCATTATCGTTCGAATCTTTACCCTCGTAAGTAATATCTTCAAAAGTATTTAAACCCTCATTTTCAATTGCATCTTTTTCAATTTCTTTTTTAACAACTTTATCTAATGAAGCATCTTTATCTCCACTATAAAAATACGTAAAAAAAATTATAAATAACCCAAAAGATACTAATGAAATTTGTATTAATGTTTTTCTTTTAATTTTATTTTTACTTAATGCCATGGGTGAGTAGATGGTGAATATGACAAATACCTTTTATTTTGCCTGAACTAGATGAAACAACTAGTGATGTAATTTTTTTTTGGTTCATTATAGATAGCGCTTTATATGCAGTTGTATCCTCATTTATTTTAAATGGATTTCTATTTGCAATTTTTTCAATTTTATCATTCTTTGAAAATTTCGCTAAACCTCGTCTACAATCCCCATCAGTAGCAATTGAAATTAATTTATTTTTATTCATAACCAAAACTAATCCTAGTTTTTTAGCGCTAATTACTTTTACCGCATCACCGATAGTTTTGTTTTTGTTTATAGTTGGAATTTTTTTGCCACTTGTCATAATATCTTTTACTAAAAGAAGGTTTTTTCCAAGACTGCCTCCTTTATGGTACCTTTTAAAAATCTCTTTAGAAAATTTTTTCTTGTATTGAATTGCAGCACACAATGAATCGCCTAATACTAAAGTCATAGTTGTACTTGACGTTGGAACAATTGATGAAATATCTGCCTCTTTTACTTTTGGTAATAATAATTTTATATCACTTGCTTTTAATAAAATACTGTCCTTCAAACTCGCAATACCAATTACTTTAATTGAGAATCTATTTGCATAGTTTAGCATGTCAGCTAGTTCTTCTGAATTTCCTGAATAAGAAAAAATTAAAAGGACATCTTTCTTTTCAATCTGACCCATGTCACCATGTCTTGCTGTACCTGGATCGCAAAAAAAACTTGATACCCCAATACTTGATAATGTTGCAGATACTTTTCTTGCTATTAAACCAGATTTACCAACACCTGCACAAATTACTTTACCTTTACAAGTTGCAAGCACATCAACCGCTTTAGCAAATGATGAGTTGAAAACTTTATTGATTTTTTTTAACTCAGAAATTTGAACTGCTGCTGATTTTTTTCCAATTTTTATGTAATTTTTTTTACTCATTAATGTTCAAAAATATCAAACTTAAATCCAGATTGGTCTAATTTAATTCTCGTATCTAAAAACTTAATACAGCTCTCATATAAATCCATTCTCTTTTCTCTGATCAGCATTTTTTCTAATTCTGCTTTTATTTTATGAAGAAATATTACATCATTAGCTGCGTACTCTAATTGTTTGGTACTAAATTCGTTTATATCTTTATTCCAATCGCTACTACTAGCTCTTTTATCTAAATTTTTATTACAAAATTCGAAAACTAAGTTTTTAAGTCCATGTTGATCTGTGTAAGTTCGAACAACTTTACTAGCAATTTTAGTATCAAAAATATTTTTAATTTTGCACTTAAGGAAAAATTCTAACGCGCTTTTATCAAATCTTAAAAAGTGACCAATTTTTAAAATTTTATCGTTTTCTAAAATCGAGACTAAATTTGGTGCTTTATAAGTTTTTCTATCGGGCTGAATTACGTAAACCTCTCCTTTTGCATCACAAATTTGTATTAAACTTAATTTGTCTCTTTCAGGTATTTTTAATCCGGTAGCTTCAGTATCTATAGCAATACTATCTTTTATCTGTGAGACAATTTCTTTAGGCAAATCGTTTGAAAATTTATTAATCTTCATATACTTATTCTAATTACCATGAATAATTACCCAATAGCAACAATTCTAGGCGGTGGTGGTTTTATAGGACGTTATCTTGTCAGAAATTTGACCAGAAAGAACTTCAGATGCATTATTCCAACACGTAATCCCTTTACAAAAACGTATTTAAAGACTCAAGCGCCTCCCGGGGCCATAGAGATAATCAAATTTGGTCAAAATAATTTCGATGAGATTAAAAATGCAATTGAAAACTCAGACGTAGTTATAAATCTTTGCGGCATATTATTTGAAAACAGAAAACAAAAATTTAATACGGTTCATGCTGAACTCCCTGAAAGTATTGCAAAGTTATGTAAAAAATCAGATGTAAAAAAATTTATACATGTTTCAGCAATAGGCGCGAACAAAGACTCTAAGTCTAAATACCAACAATCTAAATTTCTAGGAGAAGAAAAAGCATTAAATAATTTTGATAAAACAGTAATAATTAGACCGAGTGTTGTAATAGGAAATGAAGACAATTTTACAAATTTATTTGCTAAACTAAGTTTGTCTCCGATTATACCAGTTGTTAACACCAGTTATAAATTTGAACCAATTTTTGTGAACGATGTGGCAAAAGCAATTTTAAAGGCAATAGAGACGAAAAATAATGAAGGCAAAATTTATGAATTGGGTGGCGGTAGAGTTATCAGTTTTGGTGATATGATTAAATTAATTTTAAAAGTAATTGGAAAAAAAAGAATAGTTGCTGATGTACCAATGACGCTTGCAAAAATACAGGGATCCTTATTAAGCTTACTGCCAATTGATCCAGTAATAACAAAAGATCAATGCATAATTCTTTCTGAAAAAGATAATGTAGTATCAGGCGATCACTTAACCCTTGAAGATTTAAACATTAAGCCATCTGAAATTGAAAAAGAAATGGAAAAATGGCTGTGGCGTTACCGATCAGGTGGAGAATTCGCAAAAGTCTAGGGTACTAACAAGTTAAAAGATTTATCACTTTTTCTAATTATTAATTTGTCTTCAAAACCAAAGTCCTCACCATCTATTTGTGAGAGAACTTTATTTTCAAGTTTATCAATTTCTAACTTATCAAGCTCTTTAGTAATAATACTTTTTGCTCTACTTAAATCTCCTTTTGATAATATTAGCCAAAGGTAATATAAAATTTTAATTCTTGAAAGATCTTCAAATATATAAGCAATAACTTTATTATCAAAAATATTTGTTTTTTTCGTAATAGAGTGTGGTCCTGCATAATATTTTGAATTTGTTACAAGTACCCAATCGGCTTTAATTATTTTTCCATCGACATTAACTTTCATCTTTTTATTTTTTAGAAATATAAAATGTTGCAGACCTTTAAGCGCAAAAATTATCTTACCTAAATATTTTTTAATTTGAGAGTCTATTGAATGCACAATCTCTGAGTCAAAACCAATCCCAGCCATAAGAAAGAAATATTTATCATTAATTTTTGCAAGATTAATTTTTTTGGTGTTTTCTGAAACAAGTACTTTGTAAATTTCTTTAGCTTTTTTTTCTATTTGTGTTTCAATCTGAAGTATATTTGCTGTTCCTGCAGGTATGTAACCGATAATAGGCTTATCAATGTCTTTATACTTATTTATGATCTGATTTATTCCAAAACATACTGAACCATCACCACCTGCAATTACGACTCTATCTGTGTTATTTTTTGATAATTCACTAAAAACTTTTTCAGCATCTTTTTCAGAGCTGGTTTTAAATAACTCTACCGAATGATCTATTTTAAGAAGCTCTATTACTTTGTTGATAAGCTTTAATTTTCTTCCACCTGCTGCGTTAGCATTAAAAATGATGGAAAATTTTAATTTTTTATTCATTTTTTAACATTTCTGTAACATATTTATGATTCAACTAAAAGAAGAGATTCGTTTTATAAAATGAAACAAATAAAATCTAGCGCCGAAGGAAAAATACTTACATTTAAAAGTATATTCATCTCAGATGTTCATCTAGGAACAGTTGGTTGCCAAGCAAATAAACTCTTAGAATTTTATAAACACACAAGATCAGAAAATCTTTATTTGGTGGGAGACATCTTCGATATTTGGGCTCTCAAAAAAAGTTTTTTTTGGCCACAAGAACACAATGATGTCATTCAAAAAACTCTTAGAAAGGCAAGACACGGTACAAAAGTAAAATATATTACAGGAAACCACGATGAGATTTTTAGAAAGTTTGTTCCAATAAATTTTGGTGATGTTGAGTTAATAAACAAATGTATACATGAAACAGTTGATAAAAAAAAATATGTGGTAATTCATGGAGACCAGTGGGATGGTGTTATGAAATATGCACCCTGGTTATCTAAAGTGGGTGCCAACGCTTATAATTTATTATTAAGATTAAATAATTTAGTAAATTTTATTAGAAACATTTTTGGCAAGGAGAAGTGGTCGCTTGCAAAATTTTTAAAAAATAAAGTAAAGAATGTAGTTAAATATATAGGTGATTATGAAAAAACTGTATCTAGCTACGGTAAAAAGAAAAATGTCGATGGAATTATTTGTGGACATATTCATTATGCTTCAAATCAAAATTTTGATGGAGTGAACTATTTAAATTGTGGTGATTGGGTAGAGAACTGCACTGCTCTTGTAGAGCATCTAGATGGAAAAATGGAAATTATTAAGTGGGATGAAATTAGACAAGAAGTGGTAAATTACAGAACTCAGCTTAAAGAGGTAGTTTAACATTTATGAGAATATTAATTGTTACGGATGCTTGTCCGGAACATGTTTTAAATGGTGTGACCAGATCTTATTCAAGATTAGAAATTGAATTAAAAAAAATGGGTCACAAAGTCAGCTACATTAAACCTACTCAATTTTTCACAGTTCCAATGCCCAAATATAATGAAATCAAATTAGCCATAAATGTATGGAAGGTTGGTAAATTAATTAAAAAAGAAATGATCGAAGCACAAAATAATAATGAACAGTTTAGAATACATATTGCTACAGAGGGACCTTTAGGACTATCAGCTAGAAGATATTTAGGTAGAAATAAGATAAAATTTACTTCAAGTTTTCACACTAGATTTGATAAATATCTAAAATTATATCTCCCTATAATACCCGAAAAAATATCCCAAAAATTTTTAAGTAACTTTCACAACAAAGCTGAAAGGGTATTAGTCACTACAGAGTCGATGAAAAAAGAATTAAGCGATATAGGGGTAATTAATGACAAAATGGTTGTTTGGACAAGAGGGGCAGATCATTTAGGAGAACCAAAGAAAATGACATTAAATTACAACAAACCAATTTTTGTTTATGTAGGAAGGATCGCATTGGAAAAAAATATTAAAGATTTTTTAGACCTTGATTTACCAGGTAAAAAAATATTAGTTGGTACAGGCCCCCATTTAAAAAAACTCACAAAAGAGTATCCTGATGCTAAGTTTGTTGGTCAAAAAACGAACGGTGAATTAGCTTCTTATTTTGCATCAGCTGACGTTTTTGTTTTTCCATCAAAAACGGAAACATTTGGAATTGTATGTATAGAGTCTTTGATGGCAGGAACACCCGTAGCAGGTTACGCTGATTGCCCAGGTACAATGGATATTTTTAAATTAGCTAATGGAAAATCAATTGGTTGTCTTGATAAAGATTTAAAAAAAGCGGCTTTGACAGCTTTAAAAGCAGATAGAGACAACTGTAAAGAATTTGCTAAACAATTTACTTGGAAGAGATGTGCAGAGATATTTATCAATAACACTGCAGTAAACTAAGACATATCTCCCCTTTAAATTAACCTTACTTCAACTATAATTAATTAATGGATTTACTCTTTATATTAATAGGCGCAGGTCTTGCTATATTTGTTATATTCGTATCTTTTAAAAGCATCGGAGCAGGTATAGCCGCAAAATCAGAAATAAATAGACAAAAAGACAAACTAAAATCAGGTGATAAAGAAGAGGGGATAGAAGACATCACCAATGAAAATATTGAAAAAACTAATGAGCAAGTAAAGATTATAAATCAAATCGATGATCTAATTTTAATTGTAGATAAATTTAAAAATATCAAATTTTTCAATAATAGTGCAAAAAAAAAATTTGGAGAAAATAATTTAAATAAGCACGTGGCTACTTTATTGAGAGTTCCTGATTTACTCCAAAATATTGATTTAGTACTTTTAAAAAAAGAGACAATTACTATGGATTTAGAATTATCCTCTCCCTCATTTCAGTTCTTTAAAGTTCATCTATTCTCTGGACCGACCTCATATGTCGATGATCCTGATTCAGTTGTTTTATTTCTAAAAGATTTAACTGATATTATAAAAGCGCAAAGGTTCAAATCTGATTTTGTAGCTAATGTCAGCCATGAACTTAAAACGCCTTTAGTTTCTATTAAAGGATTTTTAGAAACTATAAGCGGACATGCGAAAGATGATTTAGAAGCTCAAAAAAAATTCATACCGATAATGCTTGAGCAAGCTGATAGGATGGAAAGCTTAATTAAAGATTTACTTTCATTAAGTAGAATTGAGTTAGAGGAACATGTACAGCCTCAAGATAAAGTAAATTTAAAAGAAATTTTAAGTAACGTTGAAGATATCCATCAAAAAAATTTAAAATCTTTTGAATTTAAAAATAATATAAAAGATGATTTCTTTATTAAAGGCGATCATGAAAAATTAATTGAAGTTTTTTCAAATATTATTGATAACAGTATAAAATATTCAGAAAAAAATAAAAAAATTGAGGTTAATTGTAAGCAAGGTAACGGAAAAGTTATAGGAGACTCTTATACCGTGTCCATTAAAGATAATGGTATTGGGATTCCAACTGAACAACTTCCGAGAATTACTGAAAGATTTTTTAGAGTTGATGCCGCTAAAAGTAAAAAAGTTGGTGGCACTGGATTGGGAATGGCGATCGTGAAGCACATTGTTAATCAGCATAGAGGTGAGTTAGAAATAAAAAGCGAGGCTCAAAATGGCACCGAAATAAAGGTCCATTTTTCAAAATTTTAGCAAATATTACAGTTTTATTAAATTTTGTCTTGAGATAGACGGCAAAATAGTTAAAGTTTTAGTATGACTAGATTAATGAATTATATAAGTCTGGTTTTATTAAGTTTAATTTTTACAACTGTTAAAGCAGATGTAAATTTAATTGAGAAAACTTTACGTTCTCAACCTCTTACAGTTTTTGATCTTGGACTTCTAAGACTGAAAAACGATCTTAGGCAAGCTAAAAACGATTTAGTACTTGAAGTAGATAGTAAAAATGTATCGACAATTTATACTGAAGCTTTATTTTCAAGACGATACGATGGAATTCAATTAATTGTGTCAGCACCGATGAGCACTCATTTAAATGCTAACTCTTACATTGTGGACTCAATTAAATGTAGAAAAATTTTTGAAAAAGTTAAAAATAATCTTTTAAAAGGACAAAACGAGAGCAATATGATTCACTCACAAGCTGCATCTTATTTAAGTGAAGTATTCACCGCTCCAACACAATGGAATGCTTGGAGATATGATAAAGGTTTTACTCAAAAATTAGTTAACTTTGTACAACTAGAAGTTACATTAAAGCCAACTCAATCCTACGCAGTTAAAAATAAAGTAAGACCTTTTAGTTGCGGAGGGTCTTTATCCTCTGATTATGAGCAAATCGAGATAACTAGAAAGTTCAACTAAAAAGTTATCATTTTAATAAATTTGTAACACATCTGTAATATTTAAGAGTCCTTTTAATTCTATGAGTCTTATGTTTGTTAATTAATTAATAAATGAAAGGATAAACAATGAGAAAACTATCAATCGCTTTGGCTTCATTAGTTGCAATGTTAGTTGTAACTTCTGCTCAAGCTAGAGATCAGATTAAAATCGTAGGTTCTTCAACTGTATTCCCGTATGCAACAATCGTTGCTGAAAGATTTGGTTCGTCTGGTAAATTTAAAACACCAGTAATCGAGTCAACAGGAACAGGTGGTGGAGCTAAATTATTCTGTGCCGGAGTTGGTACAGAGCACCCAGACATAACAAATGCATCTAGAGCCATGAAGGCTAAAGAGTATGCGCTATGTCAAAAAAATGGTGTTGAAGAAATCGTAGAGATTACAGTTGGTAACGATGGAATTACCCTAGCGTATTCTAAAGATGCTAAACCAGTAAACTTTACAAAAAAACATTTATGGGCAGCATTAGCAAAAGAAGTTGCTAAAGATGGTGCGTTAGTACCAAATCCATATAAAAATTGGAGTGATATCGACTCATCATTACCAAACTACCCTATCAAAGTTATGGTACCTCCAGGAACATCAGGAACAAGAGATGCTTGGAATTCATTAGTAATGAAAAAAGGTATCGATGATGCTTCTAAAAAAGCTGGCGCTAAATATAAAGCGTTAAGAGAAGATGGTGCGGTAATTGAGGTTGGTGAAAACGACTCACTAATTATCCAAAAATTAGCTGCGGACAAAGAAATGTTCGGTTTCTTTGGTTTCAGTTATTTCTTAGCTGCAAAAGATAAATTGCAAGCTGCAAGCATTGAAGGTGGTCAACCAAGTCTATCTTCGATTCAAGATTACAGTTACGCAGTTGCAAGACCTTTATTCTTCTACGTGAAAAAAGCTCACGTTGGCGTTGTACCTGGCTTACATGAATTCGTAAAAGAGTTCACAAGTAAAAAAGCTATGGGTAATAAAGGTTATTTAACTGATATCGGGCTAGTACCTCTAGATGGCAAGTTATACAAAACATCTAGAACTAACGCTACGAAGTTAGTTAACATGCCTGCTAAGAAGTAGTAGTATCAATTAAACAAAAAGGGGGTATTTTACCCCCTTTTTATCTCTGGAAGCTTTATATGAATTTAATACTTGTAACTTTTATTATTCTCTTAGCTTTCACAAGTTATTATTTCGGTAGAAAAAAAGCTCTAGTTATTCAATCATCACAAAGACTTACGGCATTACCAAAATTTTATGGATATTATTTAGCTGCTTGGTGTGCTGCACCAGCATTAATAATTTTTGCTCTTTGGTCAGTTTTTGAACCATCAATAGTTAAAACATTTATTTTACAAGATTACACTGATCAGAGCTTAACTAAAAATGAGCTTCAGCTTATTTACACAAAGGTTAAAGCATTAGCCGCAGGAACTTACACGGGAAATATTACTAATTTTCTAGATGAGTCTGCTAATAAGTACATTCAATTAAAAGGAATAGCTAACAGCGCTAAAGTAGCAATTATTTTAGCAATTTTAATTTTATCTCTGAGTTTTGCATATAGATCTGTTCAGAAAAATGATCGCATGAGAGAACCAGTAGAAATTTTTCTTAAATGGGTGTTATTTGTTGCATCATTAGGCGCAGTTTTAGTTACAATCGGAATAGTTTTTTCACTTTTATTCGAAGCGATTAGGTTTTTTCAAGCAGTAAAAATCTTTGACTTTATATTCGGAACTCATTGGTATCCTGCTAAAACTTTTGTAAGAGATGGCCAACCAGATCCTGAATTAATGAAGGATGCTTTCGGAGCTGTGCCTTTATTTGCTGGAACTTTTTTTATTGCTTTTATTGCAATGTGTGTTGCCATCCCCATAGGTTTGCTGAGCGGGATATATCTATCTGAGTATGCTGGAAGAGGCGTAAGAAAATATGCGAAACCTATTATTGAGATTTTAGCTGGTATTCCAACAGTGGTGTATGGTTTTTTTGCAGCTTTAACCGTCGGTCCTTTTGTCAAAGAAATAGGTAATGCTATGGGTCTAGAAGTTTCAGCGGAGAGCGCTTTAGCTGCAGGAGCAGTTATGGGAGTAATGATAATTCCTTTTATTTCAAGTCTAAGCGATGACGTTATAACAGCAGTACCGCAAAATTTAAGAGATGGAAGTTACGCAATGGGTGCAACAAAATCTGAAACTGTAAAAAAAGTAATTTTTCCAGCAGCCTTACCTGGTATCGTAGGTTCGATACTTTTAGCAGTATCAAGAGCGGTGGGAGAAACAATGATTGTTGTAATGGCCTCAGGACTAGCGGCTAATCTTACAATGAATCCCCTTGAGTCAACTTCAACCATTACAGCACAAATTGTAGTAATTTTAATTGGAGACCAACAATTTGGAGATCCAAAAACTCAATCAGCTTTTGCCTTAGGAATATCTTTATTTATAGTAACTTTATTCTTAAATGTAATCGCTCTTTCAGTTGTTAAAAAATATAGGGAAAAATATGAATAGTTTTAAGAAAAATTTATTAAAAAAAAGATATAACGCTGAAAGAAGATTTCAATGGTATGGCAAAATAGCTATAGGATTAGCTTTAACCTTTTTAGCAGTTTTTATGTTTCAGATATTTTCAAAAGGTTACTCAGCTTTCCAAAAAACTTGGATAGTAACAGAAGTTCATTATGATAAAGAATTACTTTTAATCGATGCAGAAAGCCCATCAAAAGATGATCTAGAAAATGCAGACTATTATGATGTTGCTTACAAAGCTATGACCTCATTAGATCCCGGACTTCCTGAAGAAGAGGATCGTCAATTGATACAAATGGTTTCGTATAAATATGAGACAGAGGTTAAAGATCTACTTTTAAAAAATCCAGACTTTCTGGGTAAAATAGTGCCCATAAAATTAACAGCTTCTGATGATGTTGATCAAGTTCATAAGGGAAATTATCCAAGAGATATCCCCGAAAAGAATAGAAGAGTAAATGATTATCAGTTGCAGATTTACGATATGCTTAATGAAAGAGGAGATATTTTATCAGAGTTTAACATTAGTTTTTTTACAAGTCCTGACTCAAGAGAGGCTGAACTAGCAGGTATAGCTAGCTCGTTTATGGGAACAGTTTTTAGTATATTAGTATGTTTAGCGTTTTCATTTCCTATCGCAGTGCTAGCAGCAATTTATCTCGAGGAATTCGCACCAAAAAATAAATTTACAGATTTTATAGAAGTAAACATTAATAATTTAGCAGCTGTTCCATCGATAGTATTTGGTTTGCTAGGTCTTGGTGTTTTATTAGCAGTTTTTAATTTACCAAGATCGACACCACTTGTTGGAGGAATTACTTTGTCTCTTATGACATTACCAACAATAATTATTGCTGCAAGAGCTTCTTTAAAAGCTGTTCCCCCAAGTATAAGAGAAGCTGCTTTAGCGATGGGTGCAAGTAATATGCAAACAACCATGCATCATACTGTGCCACTATCAATGCCTGGAACTTTATCTGGAACGATAATTGGCTTGGCTCAAGCTTTAGGGGAAACAGCCCCTTTAATTTTAATAGGAATGGTTGCTTTTGTGAATACAATACCTGGTACGCCAGTTGATCCTGCTGCAAGTTTACCAGTTCAGATATATATATGGTCAGAAAGTGCTGAGAGGGGTTTCGTTGAAAAAGTATCTGCATGTATTATGGTGCTTCTAGCTTTTTTAATTTTAATGAACTTGGCAGCTCAAATCGTTAGACACAAATTTGAAAAGAAATGGAGCTAAATGAGTAAAATAAAAGCGGAAAATGTAAATGTTTATTACGGATCCAAACAGGCATTATTTGACGTCTCTATAGATATAGCAGAAAAAGAAGTTACAGCTTTAATTGGACCATCTGGGTGTGGAAAGTCTACTTTCTTAAGATGCTTGAACAGGATGAACGACGTCATAGAAATTTGTAGAGTTGAAGGCAGTATTAAAATGGACAACCTAGAACTGAATTCAAGAAAGTTAGATGTTGTGAGACTTAGGGAGAACGTTGGTATGGTTTTTCAAAAACCCAATCCATTCCCTAAAACAATTTATGAAAATGTAGCTTATGGTCCTACTATTCACGGTATTGCACAGAGCAAAGAAGAAATGGATCAAATAGTTGAAACAAGTTTGAAAAAAGCTGCCTTGTGGAACGAAGTTAAAGATAGACTTGATGAAATCGGAACTGGTTTATCAGGAGGTCAACAGCAACGACTATGTATTGCTAGAGCTATATCTGTAAGTCCAGAAGTGATTCTTATGGACGAACCATGTTCAGCGCTTGACCCAATAGCAACAGCTCAAATTGAAGAACTTATAGATGATCTTAAAAAAGAGGTCACAATTGTGATAGTTACCCACTCAATGTCACAAGCAGCTAGGGTATCTCAAAAAACAGGTTTCTTTCATTTGGGAAAACTTATAGAATTTGGACCAACAGATAAAATATTTAAAAATCCTGATAATCAGCAAACTCAGGATTATATTACAGGAAGGTTTGGTTAATGAGTGAAAAACCGCACATTGTAAAATCTTACGAAGAGCAACTTCAGTTATTAAAAGATACAATAGTGAAAATGGGAACTGGAGTTGAGAAACAGCTTGAAAACACTATTCAATCTTTAGTTAAAAAAGACATTAGTTTAGCAGAAAAATCTATCAAAGATGACGAATTGACTGATAAGTATGAAATAAATATAGAAGAACAAGTTGTAAATTTGATTGCCTTAAGGCAACCTATGGCAATAGATTTAAGAGAAACAGTTGTTGCCTTAAAAGTTTCTTCAGACTTAGAGAGAATTGGTGATTTAGCAAAAAACATCTCAAAACGATTAACTAAAATTGGAACTGATTTACCTAATGATATTACTAAAAATTTCGAAATAGCTGGTTTAAAAGCATCAAAACAAGTCAATGCAGTTTTAAACTCGTATTTACATAGAGCTAAAGATACAGCAGAAAATGTTTGGAATTCTGATGAAGAAATAGATCAAATGACTAATAGTAATATGGAAGCTGCAGTAAAGCATTTAGAAAAAAATAAAAAAGATATACAAAAAGTAACCCAACTACTTTTCATGCTTAAAAATATTGAGAGGATTGGAGATCATGCAACTAATATTGCAGAGCAAGTTTATTTTCTGATTACAGGAGATTATTTAGAGGGAGACCGACCAAAAGGATAATGAGGGCAAATTTATTCATTGTCGAAGATGAAATGCCCATCGTAACTTTGCTTAAATACAATTTAGAAAAAGAGGGTCACAAAGTTGATTATGCAGTCAATGGAGAAGAAGCTATTAGAAATATAAAGGAGAAAAATCCTGATTTAATTTTATTAGATTGGATGTTGCCGGATATTTCAGGTGTTGAAGTCTGTAAAAATTTGAAAAGAAGCAATCTTCACAAAAATATCCCAATCATTATGTTAACAGCCAAAGGTGAAGAAGAAGACAAACTAAAAGGATTTGAAACAGGAGCTGATGACTACGTAACTAAGCCATTCAGCCAAAAAGAACTTATTGCAAGAGTTAACGCTTTATTAAAGAGATCTAAACCAAGTGTTGCTGCTGATGTTGTAGTATTTGAGGATCTAAAAGTAGATAGAGTTCAACGAAGAGTTTATAGAGCAGATAAGCAAGTTATAGTTGGTCCTACAGAATTTAAAATAATTGATTTTTTAATTAAAAATCCAAAAAGAGTATATTCGCGTGAGCAACTTTTAAATTCCGTATGGGGAGATGATATTTATGTGGAGTCCAGAACTATAGATGTTCATATAAGAAGACTAAGAAAAGCAATAAATATTGATGGCAAGAAAGATCTTATCAGAACAGTAAGATCTGCCGGTTATTCCTTAGATGGTTGAAGATCTTTTGGTTTTGTAAATGATATTAATTTTCCTTTAACTTTTGATAACTTCTCCCAATCATTGAAATTAAAGTTTACTTCAGCAACGGCTGCAGTAGGAAATTTTCTTTTTAAATTTTCAAATTGATCAGAATTTTCTTTAAGACAAATTCGATTTATTAGTTCACTCATTGAAGGTTCATGATTAATTAAAAGTAAAGTTTTATAATTATCACCTGTTTGTTTTAAGATATGAATAATTTCATCCTCACTAGCATGATAAAGTGCTTTTTTTTTAATAATTTTTTTAAAACTTATTTTTTCTGACAATATATTTAATGTTTGCATTGTCCTTTTAGAGGATGAGCAATAAACTAAATCAAATTTTAACTTATTTTTAATAAAAAATTCACAAATTAATTTTGCTGAATTTACCCCCCTTTTATTCAATGGCCTGTCATGATCTTCTAAATCTGGAAAATCCCAACTAGATTTAGCGTGTCTCATCGCATATAATTTAAACATATTTTTAATTTAACATTTATATATGTCGAAAGCATTATTTTCAGAAAAATCTAATATTAGCAATCAACTCATAAACAGAGAATTATCTTGGCTTCAGTTTAATGATCGTGTTTTAGAAGAGTCAAAAGATGAAGCAAATCCTCTATTCGAAAGAGTAAAATTTTTATCAATCGCAGGTACAAATTTAGATGAATTTTTTATGGTAAGAGTCGCTGGACTTTTTAATCAAATTAAAGATGGTTTTGACGAATTAAGCGCAGATGGATTAACTGCAGAGGATCAATTGAATAGGGTCGTATTAAAAACTAAAGATCTATTAAAGAAGCAAAACGAAGCATTCCTAGAGTTGAAAAAAGAGCTATCGAAAGAAAAAATTTTCATTCGAAAAATATCAGAACTAAATAAGAAGGATCTTATGTATCTAAGAGAATATTTTCGGGAAACAATTTATCCTATAATAACACCTACTGCCATTGACCCATCACATCCCTTTCCTTTTATACCAAATAAAGGCCAAGCAATTTTACTAAGAATGACTAGAATAAAAAAAAAAAGAGAACTAAATGCAATTATAGTTATACCAAGAGCACTTCCAAAATTTGTATCTCTAAACAATTCTGAAACAATAAATGAATTTGTCACAATTGATGACGTAATTTGTAAATTTGCTAATGAAATATTTCCAGACCATAATATCGAGGCAAGTTTGCAGTTTAAAATAATTAGAGACAGCGAAATTGAAATAGATGATGAAGCTGCTGATCTTGTGAGATATTTTGAAAAAGCAATTAAGAAAAGAAGAAGGGGAAACGTAGTTAAACTCGAAGTACTCACTAATTCAAACAAAAAACTTTTAAATTTTATTTCAAAAAAATTTAAAATGGATGAAGATCATATTTATGAGGTTGAAGGATTGGTTGGAATACAAGATATAGATGAAATTTGTAAAAAGAAAGATCCAAAGCTGAGATTTAAAAAATTTAATCCTAGAGAAGTTGAAAGATTGAAAGAATTTGATAATAAATTTTTTTCAGCTATAAGAAGCAAAGATTTTGTTGTACACCACCCTTTTGAAACATTTGATGTAGTAATTCAATTTTTAGAAGCTGCAGCAAAAGATCCCAAAGTTATCGGTATCAAACAAACTTTGTATCGAACCACTCCTGACTCTCCTATTGTAAAAGCACTTAGTAGAGCAGCAGAAAACGGAAAAGTTGTAACAGCTGTAGTAGAAATAAAAGCTCGATTTGATGAGGAAGCTAATATTGAATTATCTAGGAAACTAGAGAAAGCTGGCGTTCAAATTGTTTATGGATTCGCAAAATACAAAACGCATGCAAAGGCAAGTTTAGTTTTAAGAAAAGAGGGAACTAAAACGCGAAGCTATGTTCACTTGGGTACAGGAAACTATCATCCAATTAATGCAAAAATTTATACTGACTTATCACTGTTTAGCTCTAATCAAGACCTGGCCAAAGATGTTGAAAAATTTTTCAATTATGTAACTGGTTATGCAAAACCAAAAAAATTAAATAAAATCTTTATGTCACCAATAAATAGTAGGAATTTCTTTGAAAAAAAAATTGAAAATGAAATTGCAAATGCAAATAAAGGAAGACCTGCAGAAATATGGGCAAAAATGAATTCTCTTGTAGACCCTGGAATTATTAAGAAATTTTACGAAGCTTCAAACGCAGGCGTTAAAATAAATTTATCAGTAAGAGGCGTATGTTGCTTAAGACCTGGAATTAAAGCTCAATCTGAAAATATAAAAGTAAAAAGCCTTATTGGCAGATTTTTAGAACACTCAAGAATTTATTGTTTTGCAAATGGTAGTTCTATGCCCTCTAGAGAGAATCAGGTATATATTTCATCTGCAGATTTAATGCCTAGAAATTTAGATAGAAGAATTGAAATTATAATTCCAATAGAAAACAATACTGTGCATGAGCAAATTTTAGATCAAATTATGTTAGCCAACTTTAAAGATAAATCAGAAACATGGTATTTAGATAGCTTAGGAAACTATCATAAAGAACAAGAAAAAGGCTTTTCAGCACATACCTATTTTATGGAAAACTCAAGTTTATCAGGTCGTGGTAAGTCACTTTTAAAAGTTAAACCTCAAAATTTAAGATTGGTGAAATGAAACCAGAATTTAAAAATCTTTTTAAATTTCAGTCTAATAAAAAGTCTAAACAAGCCATAATAGATCTTGGATCAAACTCAGTAAGAATGCTCATATATGACAATTTTAAAATTTCTCCAATTCCAGTTTTTAATGAAAAAGCAGTCTGCAAACTTGGAAAAAATTTAGATAAATCTAAAAAATTAAATCCTGATGGAATTAAAAGTTCTTTAAAAGTTTTAAATAGATTTAAAGAAATTTTAGATATTTCAGACGTTCAAGATTTAGAAATTATTGCTACAGCAGCTTTTAGGGAGGCTACTGATGCAAAAGAATTTTTAAGAGAAATTGAAAAAATATTTAATAAAAAACCACTAGTATTATCTGGCGAGGAAGAAGCAAGAACATCAGCAAACGGTGTAA
The DNA here is from genome assembly GCA_902580445.1 of uncultured Pelagibacteraceae bacterium. Classification (GTDB taxonomy): domain Bacteria; phylum Pseudomonadota; class Alphaproteobacteria; order Pelagibacterales; family Pelagibacteraceae; genus Anoxypelagibacter. The sequence goes on from CACHKQ010000002.1 coordinate 19,746, forward strand.
TGGTAGGATTTGATGAAGTAGATGGACTAGTTGCAGATTTAGGAGGGGGAAGTTTAGAACTTGCCAGAGTTTCTAAAAATCAAATTTTCGAAACAACCTCTTTACCTCTTGGAGTATTAAGACTTGAAAATAATCCTATTATAAAAAAAAGAAATTTGGGAAAATATGTTAGAAAACTTTTAAGAGATGAAAAATGGCTTTCTAAAAAAAAATTTAAAAATATTTATTTGGTAGGAGGGACTTGGAGATCATTATTTAAATATCATCTCTTTAAAGAAAAACACCCATTACATATTTTGCATCAATATAAGCTCTCAAAAGATGTAGCAGTAAAATACTTAAATAGAATTTCAAAATTTAATAAATCATCTTTGAAATCAATGGAATATATTACTAAATCTAGAACTCCCTATTTACCTTTTAGCTCTATAATACTAAACGAAATAATTGAAGCAGCAAGCCCCTCAAAAGTTATTTGCTCAATCAGTGGACTGAGAGAGGGACATATGAATACAATTATAAACCAAGGAATGAGCGAGGATGAAATTTTCAAATTAAAAACTGATGGTATATCTTTTAAAAAAGGGGACTATGGAAAGAGTTTTGAGAAATATTTTAATTTTATTTCACCATTATTTGAAGACAACGAATATTTTAATCGAAGATTACTAACCTTGGCTTGTATCTTAAGTAAAATGGATTGGGGCCTAGGAGCTTTTCAAAAAGCAGAGTTAGTTTTTATGGAAGTGTTAAATACTCCATTACTAAAACTAAAACATAAAGATAGGGTAAAAGTTGCATCAGCAAGTTTTTGGAGACATTGTGGCTTAAAATATAACCCGGATTATCAGTTTCTATCCTTATTAAATAACAACGAGATTTTATCCTCAAAGCAAGTGGGATCTGCTTTAAGATTAGCAGAGTCACTTACAAGCATGTCTTCTTTGTTGTTAGATGAATTTAAAATTTATAAAAGAAATAAGACTATTTTTTTGAAAATACCTAACAATCATAGCGATATAGTCTCAAAACAAGTAACTAAAAGACTTAAAAATTTAGCAAAAGAGATGAATGTCGACTCTAATATCATTTATTCTTGAAAATTAATAAATCTTTAACTTAATTTTAATATTTTTTTAGCATTTCTATATTATTAATTAATTATGAGACTTCCTTAATATTTATTTTAATTAATTTATTACGTTTCCCTCAAAATACGCTCGGTAAAATTTATCGAGCGTATTTCATTATAAATAAAATATATATCTCTTTATAAGATATAATGTTTAAATTCATAAAACTTTAATAATAATTAAAAAATTTTGTTACTTAGTTTCTTTAAAAGAAGTCTTAACAAAATTTGATGTTTAAAATCATCATTATCCCCGTTAAATCTTGTTAATTCACTACTTTCTCCCTCTTATTTAAGAGAAGGGAGAAAGACAATTTTTTGATATTAATTATTTATAGATGCAGGAGACTTCTCTGCATTTTTCTTAGCAAGCTTTTTTGCTTTTTTTTCTGCAACCTTTTTTTCTAAACCAGCAATTTTAATATTAACTTTTGACAATTTTTTTTCTTTGGCCTTAATTTTATTTTTCAGTCTATCAATTGCTTTTAAAATTTTTGTTTTTTTCTTCTCATTTTTTTTTAGTTTTTTTCCCATTTTTACCTCCAGATTATTAGATGATAAATTTAATCACAGAATTCATAAATCTAAAAGTTAATTTTATACAACCTGTAGTTTACAAATTTTTAATATTTTTTAATTAAACTTATCCGATTGGCAAGTTTTGTATTTTTCAATTTTTCACTAAAAATAACTTTTTAACAATAAATACAGCAATTAACATTCCTACAAGTTCAGCTAAGATATAATAAGGAGTGTTTAAATAACTAATACCAGTAAACGATTCTGTAAAAGTTCTAGCAATCGCAACAGCTGGATTTGCAAAAGAAGTAGACGAAGTAAACCAGTAACCAGCTGTAATATAAAGACCAACACTAGCAGCAACAGCAATTTTTCCTGACTTCATAGAGCCAAAAATTATTATTATAAGCCCTAATGTTGCTATTACTTCAGATGTGAATATGTAAATTCCATCTCTTGATTTAGTAGATAATTCATAAATGTCATGTTCAAAAAAGAAATTGGCTAAACCAACACCAATCAAGCAACCAATCAATTGAGCAATGATATAGTAGGGTAGCAGTTTCTTTTTTAATTTTCCCGTTATTGTCATGGCAATACTTACAAATGGATTAAAGTGAGCTCCTGATACATCAGCAAATACTGTAATAAGCACAAATAAACCTGCTCCTGTTGCTATTGTGTTTGCAATTAACATCACAGCAACGTCATTACTTAAGTTTTCAGCCATTAAACCTGAGCCAACAATTATCATGACTAAAAAACAACTTCCTATAAATTCACCAACAAATATTTTATTCTTCATTTGAGACCCATTCTTTAATCTTATTAGATAATATTTCATAAGTTTCATCAATTACTTTTTCAACCTCTGTATCAGAAGTAGCAGATTTAATTTTTTCAACTGGGTCTTCAATATCCCAATGAATTATATCTTTTTTTTCAGGCCAGACCGGACAGACCTCATTATGGGCATTGTTACAAACTGTTATAACTTGATGAATTTTTATTTTATTGTTTAAAAACTGGTCAAAATTCTTTGAAGAATAATTTGATATATCGAAATTTTTTTTTTCTAAATATTTTTTTATATTAGGGTTTATTTTCCCTGTTGGATTGCTACCTGCACTAAAAGCTTTAAATTTTAAACTATAATTTTTATTGATCAAAGCTTCTGCAAGAATACTTCTTGCTGAATTGCCTGTGCACACAAACAAAATATTCCTCATAAATCTATATCGAATACTTTATTATACCCGCAAACATTATAGGTATTTGCAATGCAAAGTTTGTAAGTAACGGTTTATCCTTTGTTACCGTGCCTACAACTGTCCATCCAATAATACCAAGTCCGTGAGGTATCATGCTGTAAGGATAGTAATCTAAATAGAATGCTAATATTCCAAACAAGGTTAAAAACGTACTTGTCCATTTAAGATATTTAATAGTTATTTTATTCATATTTTTCTACTGATTATAATATTAAAGTATTGTTAAGGTTTTATTAAAGGATTACTTAGAAGCTTTAACTTTCTTCTCTATGAAGTCAGGAATATCATCCTCTTTATCTATCAATTCGTCCTTTTGATCTCTGGTCTGAAATGCGTATAAAACATGGAGTTTGCAATATGAAAAACCCTCAATTGGTGATCTTCCACAAAAATAGAAATTTTCTTCATCCGGGTGACCTATGGGCCATCTACAATTTTTATCATCTAATTCTTCCAATTTTTTTGGATTTTCCGGCTCAAAGTTTTTATCAAGAAGTAAGGATTTGAACCTACTTCTTCTACTTATATTTCTCTCCTCTTTACTTTGAACACTCGTAGCAGGTTTATTTTGCTTTTGCGTTTTTGTAGATTGAACACGGCCAGCAAGCTTTAACCTATGGGCTTTACCAATAACTGCGTTTCTAGTGGTTCCGCCTAAAGCCTCAGCTATCTGACTAGCTGTATGGCCTTTTTCCCATAACTCTTTTAATTTTGCTTCGCGTGTTTCGTCCCAATAACTCATATTTAGAAAACTACATCTTGTTTTATAGTTTTAAGCTATTACAAAATCTAGTAGTGTTGAAACAAATAAGTCTCAAAATCTGTTTATAAAAAAAGTTTTTCACAGAAATTTTTTTTTGGAGTTATAAGACTACGTATGGTTGAAATGAGAACAAAATATAAATTTGGCGCTAGAAGATTTGGCCTAATAAATTGGATAGGTTTTTGGACACTTTATAAAAAAGAAGTTTTAAGATTTCTTATAGTTTGGATTCAAACACTTTTATCCCCAATAATATCTTCTTTGTTATTCCTTGGAGTTTTAGCAGTTGCAATCGGAGATGGCAGATCAGATATGCTTGGTTATCCATTTATAACTTTCCTCGCGCCTGGATTGATTGCAATGCAAATAATACAACAAGCTTTCTCGCATTCTTCTTCAAGCTTCATGATTGGAAAAATTCAAGGAAATATTGTGGATATTTTATATGCACCTCTCTCACCATCTGAAGTAACTATTGCGGTAGCTCTTGCGGCTACAACGAGAAGTTTCATGATAGGACTAGTGTCTCTAATTGTATTCTATTTTTTAGTTGATATAGAAATTAAAAGTTTTTCTGCGGTGATTTTCTACACTTTCATTTCATCTTTTATACTCGGGTCGGTAGGTGTCATAGCAGGACTTTGGGCAGAAAAATTTGATCATATGGCGACAGTAACAAATTTCTTAATCATACCATTGTCATTTTTATCAGGAACTTTTTATACCATTGATAACCTGCCAGTTTTTCTTCAAACAATAAGTAAATGTAATCCATTTTTTTACATGATTGATGGATTTAGATATGGCTTCCTTGAGAAATCAGACGGATCAATATTTGTTGGATCATTATATTTAACGATCTTAGCAATTGTTCTTTGGTATGTGTCTTATTTGCTTTATAAAAAGGGGTATAAAATAAGATCTTAAAATGAGCGCACTAGCAAAAAATTATAATAGAAGAAAAATTGCTTTCAGTAGAGGAAAAGGAAGCTTTTTATACTCGAGCAAAGGTCAAAAATATTTAGATTTTGTTCAAGGAATAGCTGTAAATTCTCTTGGTCATGCAAACAGCTACTTAACAAAAGCTATAAATAAACAATCAAAAAAAGTTTGGCATGTTTCGAATGCTTTCATAATTCCAGAAGGCGAAAAATTAGCTAAAAGATTAAGACAAAAAACCTTTGCTGATTATGTTATTTTTCAAAATAGTGGTGCTGAAGCAACCGAATTAGCAATAAAGGCAGCTAGAAGATATTTTTATAAAATCGGCAAACCTCAAAAAAATAGAATACTTTGTATTAAAAATTCTTTCCACGGCAGAACGCTAGCAACTATATTTGCAAGTGGATCAAAAAAAATGACAGAGGGATTTGAGCCAAAGGTTCCTGGTTTTGACCATTTCAATTTTGGTGACCACAAAGCTCTTAAAAAATCTATTACAAAGAAGACTGCAGCAATAATGGTAGAAACGGCAATGGGGGAGTCAGGAATAAAAGTTATTCCAGACTGGTGTTTAAGAGAACTTAGAAAGCTTTGTAATAAAAAGAAAATTTTATTAATTTTAGACGAAGTTCAATGTGGTATCGGTAGATCTGGGAAATTTTTTGCCTTTGAATATGCAAAAATTAAACCAGATATAGTGCCAATCGCAAAGGGCATTGGCGGTGGTTTTCCAATCGGAGCTGTTTTGATGAATAAAAAAGTTGCAAAAGGTATGACACCTGGATCACACGGAAGTACTTTTGGGGGCAATCCCTTAGCAATGAGCGTTGGCAATGCAGTTCTAGATCAAATTTTTAAAAAAGGTTTTTTAACAAATGTACAAAAATCATCAAAATATTTTATGAAAGAATTAAATGATATTAAAAATGAATATCCAAACATCATAAAAGAAGTTAGAGGTATAGGCTTGCTAATTGGTTTACAGCTTCATGAAGATCAAAATAAATTTATAAAAAAATTAGAAGATAATAAATTACTTACAATGAGAGCGGGTGAAAACGTAGTCAGAATCCTGCCGCCTTTGAATGTTAAGAAAAACGAGATAGACATTGCAATTAAAATTATAAGAAAAGTTTGTAATGAAATGGATAGTATATGAATCATTTTATAAATATTTCAGACCTTAATAAAGATGAATTAAGATCGATTATAGACAACGCGAAGAAAAAAAAGTCTGAAAGAGGAAAAAAATCTGCATCTCAACCTGACAATGATCAACCACTTCAGGGAAAGAACATGATCATGATTTTTGAAAAAACCTCTACTAGAACAAGAATATCTTTCGATCTTGCCGTAAAACAATTAGGAGGCTCTTCAATAATTCTTAATCAAGATGAGATACATTATGGAAAAGGTGATGAAACAATAAAAGACACAGCAAAAGTTCTATCTCAGTATGCAGATATTTTAATGATCAGAACAGACTCACACAAAAATGTGAACGAGTTTAAAAAATATTTGGATATTCCAATTATAAATGGACTAACTAACGAGGGCCATCCTTGCCAAGTTATGTCAGATATACTTACATTTGAGGAATTAAAAGGTGATATTAAAAATAAAACTATAGCTTGGATTGGTGATGGAAATAACGTCTCTGTTTCTTTTATGGAGGCAGCCTCTAAATTTGACTTTAATTTAAATATTGCTTGCCCAAAAAAATATCAACCAAGTAGCAATGCGATTAAACTAGCAAAAAAAAATAAAACTAAACTTTTAATTACAGAAGATATTTTAGAAGCAGCATCTAACGCAGATTGTGTAATGACGGATAAATGGATTTCAATGGGAGATAAGGGCGATAAAAAGAAAAAAAAGAAAATTTTAAAAAAATATCAAGTAAATAAAAAATTGATGAAAGCAGCAAAATCAGATGCTATTTTTATGCACTGTCTTCCTGCTAGTAGAGAAGAAGAAGTAACAAGTGAAGTAATGGATGGAAAACAATCTGTTGTTTGGTTGCAAGCATTTAATAGAATTCATGCTCAGAAGAGTATTATAGAGTGGTGTATAAAATAGATTAAGGTTTTGGAAGCGGGTTGTCGCTAAAACTATTCATATAAAGTATTACTGAGGCTCTATCTTTTTCACTTTTTAAACCAGCGAAAGCCATCTTAGTTCCTTTTATATGAGCCTGAGGTTTTAATAGATAAGCATTCATTTCACCGTATGACCATTTTTTTCCATGAGCTACGAGTGCTTTTGAATATTTGTAATCTGATATCGCCGCTGATTGTCTGCCCAGAACTCCGTAAAGAACTGGTCCAATTTTATTCTTTCCACCTTTTGCAACAACGTGACATGCAGTACATTTTTTAAATACTTTTTTGCCATGTTCTAGTGTTCCCATTGCTAACAAAGCTTTTATGTCAACACTTCCAGACTCAGAAGAAGCAGAAGTTGTAGTTTGGATTGTTGGGGCTTCAACCACATAAGCGGCTTGAGATGGTTTTTCAACGTTAAATATTATGTCAGAAATTTTTCCTATTCCAAAAACAACTAATACAGTGAAAATAAGTGCTGCAATAATTTTATTTATTTCAAAACCGTTCATAAATTTGATAATTAATATGGTAGATATATCACGAGTTAACAAAAAAAACTTAAAGTAATTTAGTTGATATTGCGTCTTTGAGCCGCATAAATATTTATGAGTAATACAGTTGTAATAATACCTTCACGTTTAAAAGCAAAAAGACTTCCTAATAAACCCTTAAAATTGATTAACAAAAAAGAAATGATTCTTCATGTATGTGATTTAGCCAAGAACTCAGGTGTTGGAAAAGTATTAGTGGCTACTCCTGACAAAGATATTTTTCAGCTAATAAAAAAAAATAATTATGATGCTTATTTGTCGTTACAAAATCATGAGACAGGAACTGATAGAGTTTTCGAAGCATATAAAAATTTTTTCTCTGAAAAACCCAGCATAATTATAAATTTACAAGGAGATATGCCAAGCTTAAAACCTTCCACAATTTCCAAATTAAATGAACATCTAGCAAAAGGCTCTTGTGATATGGCGACCTTAGCCTCTGGTATTAAAGATGACAGCGAGAACGAAAATAAAAATATCGTAAAAGTAATTACAAAAGATGATATTAAAAATTCTGAACTGTCTAAGGCAATTGATTTTGTAAGAGATCCCGTATCAGATAAAAAATTATTTGTTTATCATCATATTGGTATTTATGGGTTTACCAAAAATGCATTAAACAAATATATTAATTTAAAAAGAAGTAATTTAGAATTAAGTAGAAATCTTGAGCAAATGAGAGCACTTGAAAACAATATGAAGATTGACGTACTTTATACAGATTCAGACCCGCTAAGTGTTGACACAGAAGCTGACTTAGAGGAGATTAAAAATTTAATGGAGAAATAAAATGTCTAAACTTAAAGTAGCTTTTCAGGGAGAACTGGGTGCTTACTCACACATAGCATGTGAGGTGCTTTTCCCAGGAGCTGATATAAAAACTTGTCCAACTTTTGAAGAAACATTTAAAACTGCTCATCAAGATGATAGTTATAGAATAGTTATCCCTATAGAAAATTCTCTAGCAGGTAGAGTAGCTGATATTCATTATTTATTACCCAAATATAAATTACAAATTTATGCAGAACATTATCAGAAGGTCGAACACAATCTCTTAGTAAAAGAAAATACTGAGATTAAAGATATAAAATATGTCAGAAGTCATGCACAAGCTATAGATCAGTGTCAAAAAATAATTCAAAAGCATAAGTTTAAGACTATTATTTCAGCAGATACTGCTGGATCAGCAAAAGAATTATCTAGTGGAAAAGATAATTCAATTGCTGCAATTGCTTCAGTGCTTTCAGCAAAAATTTATAATCTTAAAGTACTTCTAAAAAATATTGAGGATGAAACTAATAATGTTACAAGATTTATTATAATGGGGAAAAGCATTCAGCAACCATCTTTTGAAAAAAATAAAAAATACATTACTAGCTGTATTTTTAGGTTAAAAAGTATTCCAGCAGCACTTTACAAATGTCTTGGTGGATTCGCTACTAATCAAGTAAATATGACAAAACTTGAAAGCTTCTCAGTTAAAAACACATTCGACCAAACAAATTTTTACTTAGATTTAGAAGGTCATATCGAAGATACAAAAGTACAAAAAGCTCTTGAGGAACTAGGTTTTCACACTGAAAGCTTGGATATTCTTGGAGTTTATGAAGCCTCTAAATTTAGACAAAAAAAATAGTCCACAAATTAGAGATTCCACACTTGTAGAATTCAATTCTATATTGGTATAATAATTTGGGGGCCATTCAGGCGGTTTTGATACGTTTAACGTGTCAGGGTGTAACAACAGCAGCACGAACTTTTGAAAGCGGGTTGTTTGGTCTCCTTATATGGAAAAAAATAATTCAAAAATTTTAGCGTTAAAATATAGGCCAAGAATTTTTAAAGATTTAATTGGCCAAGAAATAATTGCACAGACAATTTCTAACGCAATAAAAATTAACAAAACACCTAATGCTTATCTTTTAACTGGTATTAGAGGTGTTGGGAAAACAACAACTGCCAGATTAATTGCAAAAGCATTGAATTGTACTAAAAACTTTGAAACAGGGGAAATGTGTGGTGAAAAAGAAACTTGCCACTGTCGAGAAATTGAAAATTCAAATCATATTGATGTTCTTGAGATGGATGCAGCATCTAAAACTGGAATAGATGATGTAAGAGAGCTAATTGAAAATGCTAAATATAATCCTACGAGTGCAAAATTTAAAATATTTATTATAGACGAGGTTCATATGTTGTCTAAACAAGCCTTTAATGGTCTTTTAAAGACTTTAGAGGAACCGCCGGAAAAATTAAAATTTATCCTAGCAACTACAGAAGCTCGAAAAATACCCGTAACAATTTTATCAAGATGTCAAAGGTTTGATCTTAGAAGAGTAAATTTAGAGCAAATTTTTCAGCATTTAAAAAAAATATCAGATATTGAAAAAGGAAAAATATCTGAGGATGCTTTAAAATTATTGGCTCGAGCCTCAGAAGGTTCAGTTAGGGATGCCGTATCACTATTAGATAGGGCACTGATTTTTCAAACTCTCGATCAGAATAATACCATTCAAGAAACTGATGTAAGAAAAATGCTTGGAATAGCTGATAAATCCAAAATCATAAATTTGATTAGCTGTATTTTTGAAGGAAATGAAAGAGGAGCACTAGAACAACTTAAAGAATTGAGCGATGGAGGATTAGATGCAAAAAACTTTTTAAATGATTTTCTAGAATTACTTTATTTGTTTGGCAGAAGAGCAAATCTTGGACCTATTGAAAAAGATTTATTTCTTTCAGAGGGGGAAATAAAATTAATTGATAAAATCTCCAAAGATTTAAATATGCAAGATCTAGGTCTTTTTTGGCAACTGTCTTTAAAAACTATTGAAGATTTAAAACTTGTTTCAAATGAAGACATAGCTCTTAAAATGTTTGTGATGCAACTTATTCATATCAAAAATTTTGAGGAATATGCCGATGAACAAATTCCTGTAGATAAACAAAATGAACTTTCAAATTTGAAAGGCAAAGTAAACGAAGAAAAAACTGAAGAAGCTAAACCAGTGAATTTTGTTAAAGAGCAAATGAAAAGTACAGATCAAATAAAAAAGCAAGATAAAAATGAATTAAAAGATCAAAATATAGAGATAAGATCTTTCTCAAGCTTAATAGATCTTGCTGAAAAGAATAAAGAAATGGAACTTAAATTTGATTTAGAAAGAAATGTTAAATTGTCTAAATTTGAACAAGGCAAAATTGAAATAAGTTTTAATGAAAATTTAAATAAAAATTTTATCAAAAAACTATCCTATTGCTTAAATGAATGGACTGGACAAAGATGGATTATAACTTTGAGCAAAGATAATAATCTTAAGACTTTTCATGAACAAAAAATTGAAAAAAAACAAAATAAATTAGAGGAAGAAAAGAATAGTGAAGTTTATAAAGAAGTTTTAAAATTTTTCCCAGATTCCGAATTAATTGATGTGAGTGAAACAAATGAATAGTTTTTCAGATATGTTATCTCAGGCAAAAAATATTCAAGAAAAAATGAAAGAGGTACAAGAAAATTTAAAAAAAATAGAGGTAGAGGGAGTGTCCGGTGGCGAACTAGTGAAGGTAGTTCTAAAAGGGGACTATGAAATGAAGTCTATTTTTGTCCACGAAAATGCCAAAAATGAAAAAAAAGAAATTATTTATGATTTAATTGTTGCGGCTTATAATGATGCAAAAGATAAACTCAAAAAAAAAACCTCATCAGAAATAAGTAAAGTGACTGGAATACCAAATCTACCTCCAGATTTTAAAATGCCTTTTTAAATGGAAAATAATAATCAAGAAATAGACCAATTAATTAAACAGTTCTCAAAACTTCCTGGTTTGGGGCCGAAGTCAGCTAAGCGAATAATTCTAAAACTAATAACTAATAAAGAAAACATGATCAAACCATTAGCAAAATCTTTAGCTAGCGTTTATAAAAATGTAGTCCGTTGTAACGAATGTGGAAATTTAAAAATGAAAGATACACAGTGCACATGTGAAAAAAATATTAATGGTTATGATAAAATTTGTGTTGTAGAAAATTTAGCTGATATGTGGGCAATAGAGTCATCAAATATTTTCAAAGGATATTTCCATATATTGGGCGGAACATTAAATAATAACGACAATAATGGTCAAAAAAATCTTTTAATAGACTCTTTACTTAAAAGAATAGAAAAAAATAAATTAAAAGAGGTAATAATTGCAACCAGTGCAACTGTCGAAGGTCAAACAACAGCACATTATATTGAGGATGAAATTAAAAATAGTGAAATTAAAATTTCTAAATTAGGTCAAGGATTACCTGTTGGTGGGGAAATAGAACAATTAGATGATGGCACATTGGTTTCTGCATTTAAAAACAGAGTACCAGTATCTAGTGAATAGATTTTTTTTCTAATCTTCTTTTGTGGAGTAATGGCTCTGTGTATCCTGATGGTTGAATTCTTCCCTTAAAAATTAAATCACAAGCTGTAATAAAAGCTTTAGATTTTTCAAAATTTATAGACATTGGCTCATATTTTTTATCTGAACTGTTTTGTTCATCTACTATTTTAGCCATTTTTTTTAATACTTTCATGACCTGGTCTTTAGAACATATATTATGATGTAACCAATTTGCTATATGTTGGGATGAAATTCTAAGAGTAGCTCTATCCTCCATCAAACCAATATTATTTATATCAGGTACTTTTGAACAACCTACGCCCTGGTCAATCCATCTTACCACATAGCCCAAAATTCCTTGTACATTGTTTTCAAGCTCTTTATTTATGTCATCCAAAGACCAATTAGGTCTATCAGCTTTTGGTATTTCGAGTAAGTTTTCTAACTTTGCTCTCTTATTATTTTTTAATTCATCCTGTTTTTTAAAAACATCAAAGTAATGATAATGTGTTGCATGAAGGGTAGCTGCTGTTGGAGACGGTACCCAAGCACAGTTCGCGCCAGATTTTGGATGATTAATTTTTTGCTTCATCATATCTGACATTTTATCTGGCATAGCCCACATACCTTTTCCTATTTGGGCCTTACCAGAAAAACCACATGCTAAACCAATATCTACATTCCAATCTTCATAAGTATTTAACCACTTAGATTTTTTCATATCCCCTTTAAAAATCATTGGACCAGCTTCAAAGGATGTATGCATTTCGTCCCCAGTTCTATCTAAAAATCCAGTATTTATAAAAACAACTCTTTCCTTAACTTTTCTTATACATTCTTTTAAATTAACAGTTGTCCTTCTTTCTTCATCCATTATTCCGACTTTAATTGAATATTTTTTTATTTTTAAAGCATCTTCTACTTTTGAAAATAAATTGTTAGTAAATTCAACTTCTTCAGGGCCATGCATTTTCGGTTTAACAATGTAAACCGATTCTTTTCTAGAGTTATTCTTTAATTTAAAGTCATGCATAGCACATAAAGTAGATATGAAAGCATCCATAATACCCTCAGGTATTTCAGACCCATCTTTTAATATTATTGCAGGATTCGTCATTAAATGACCTACATTTCTATTAAGCAATAAAGCTCTACCATGTAAGGTAATTTTTGACCCATCTGTACTCATGTAACTTCTGTTAGAATTTAATTTTCTTACAAATGTTTTCCCATTTTTATTAACCTCAGTTCTTAAATCTCCTTTCATCAAACCAAGCCAATTCCTATAACATTTTACTTTATCAATAGAGTCTACAGCAGCTACAGAATCCTCATTATCAACAATAGTTGATATAGCCGACTCCACAATTATATCTGAAATTCCTGCTTTATCCGTTTTTCCAATCTTGCTATTTTCATCAATTATAACATCAATATGTAAGTTATTATTTTTAAATAAAATAGATTTTGGATTACTTTTCTCACCACTAAAGCCAACAAATTGATTTTTATTTTTTAGATTATGCCTTTTGTCATCTGCTAGAAAAACCAAATTATTATTTTCAATTTTTATTTTAGATATATTTTTCCAACTAGTGTTTTCGATTGAAATTATTTTATCAAAGAATTCTCTAACATAATTTATGACTTCAATTGCTCTTTGTTTATCCCAAGTTTCAGCTTTATTCTCAGATATAACATCTGTCCCATAAATTGCATCGTACAAACTTCCCCATCTTGCATTCGCTGCGTTCAAAGCATATCTAGCATTATCAACTGGAACAACTAATTGAGGTCCCGCTATAGAAGAAATCTCTTCATCAACGTTTGACGTATTGATCTTGAAATTATCTTTTTCTTCTACAATGTAATTAATAGATTTTAAGAATTCGGTATATTTATTTTTATCTAATGCGCTTCCCTTGTTAGACAAATGCCAGTCGTCAATTTTTTTTTGTATTTCTTCTCTTTTTTTGATTAAATTTTTATTTTGAGGTGTTAATTCATGAACTACATTACTAAATTCTTTCCAGAAATGATCTGAATCCAAGCCGGTTCCAGGAATGGCTTCATCATTGATAAATTTGATAAGATTTTCATCAATCTTCAAATCATTTATGGTTACTTTTTTCATTATATTTACAATACACTAGAAATTGGCCATTTTATCAAGAATTTATTGACACATTTGAAATTTAATAGGATTAATAATATTATTTGATCAATTAAACTTTATGAGAAATTATCTTGAATTTGAGAAAGAAATAAAATCTCTTGAGGAAAATTTAGAAAAATCTAAGAATCCTTTTGATAAAGACGGCATATCCCAGGTTGATACTGCTAAAATTGAGAAAATTCAGGAAGAAATTAATTCAAAATTAAAAACAACTTACTCAAAACTCAACAGTTGGCAAAAGACCTTAGTTGCAAGGCACGAAGATAGACCTAGAGCTAAATTTTATATCAATGAAATATTTTCAGATTTTACTTTAATCTCAGGAGATAGGTTATTTTCAGATGATAAATCAATAATTGCTGGTTTTGGACTCATAAACAATAAATCTGTTTTGGTTTTAGGACAGGAAAAAGGTTTGGATCTTAATAGTAGAATGGAAAGCAATTTTGGTATGATGAGACCCGAGGGCTATAGAAAATGTATCAGACTTATGAAACTTGCTGATCGATTCAGAATTCCAGTTATTTCTTTAATTGATACACCTGGTGCATACCCAGGAATAGGTGCTGAGCAAAGGGGGCAAGCAATAGCTATTGCAAACTCTATTGAGTGTTGTATGTCCCTTAAGGTACCAAACATTTCTATAATAATAGGTGAGGGCGGGTCTGGAGGCGCAATTGCACTAGCTTCATCGAATAAAGTAATAATGTTAGAGCACTCAATCTATTCGGTTATATCACCTGAAGGCTGTGCATCTATATTGTGGAGAGACCCAAGCAAATCTCTGGAAGCTGCAGAAGCTATGAAATTAACTGCACAACAACTTTTAAAATTAGGTATAGTTGACGAGGTTGTAGAAGAACCACTTGGTGGCGCCCATAGAGATCATAAAGAAACAGCTGAAAAAATTAAAAATATAATTTTAAAATATCTTGAAAATTTTGAAAGTTTATCCGGAGATCAAATTTTAAATCATAGAAAGACAAAATTTCTTAAAGTAGGTAGAGATCAGGGATTTAAAAAAGCTAAAGATACGATTGATAACAATTTGGCATTTGTTGAACCTACAACGTCAAAAATAATTAGATTATTACAAAAAAGAAAAAGCTTGGTACTAGGATCAGCAATTATCCTTACCTTATTAGTAATACTAAGTAATTTGCTGTAGCAAATTGGTAATACAAGGGTTTTTTTTATTAAAACCCAATCATTTGCTTGACATTTAATCTATTAATCTGTTTAAGGGCAATATTAGTAAATTTTACTAATGTTAAGTTAACTAAGTATAAGGAAAGAAAAATGAGTCTAAAAGGCAAAGTAAAGTGGTTCAATGGAACTAAAGGTTATGGTTTTATTGAAAGAGAAGATAAGGAAAAGGACGTTTTCGTTCATTCTTCAGCAGTAAGAGCAGCTGGTTTAAAATATTTAAACGAAGGTGATGAGCTTACTTTTGATGTAGAGAACGGAGAAAAAGGACCTGCCGCGGTAAATCTACAGAAAACATCTTAAATCTTATTACCAGCAAATTCGAAAATTGGGGCAATGGTTACCTAGATTTAGGTTGTTGTCCCAATAATCAAGGGTTGAAATTAATTTTTAATTTGTTAAAAGAACACAAATGTTGAAAAGAAAATACATTGCTATTTCACACAAACACTCTCACAGAGTGCACGCTAGGCTATTGCTTAGCTAAATCACTACATATTTAAAATACAAATTTATAAACAATTAATATAAAAAGGAGTTATGCAGCAGTAGCTCAGTTGGTTAGAGCACTAGTTTGTGGAACTAGGGGTCGGTGGTTCGAATCCACCCTGCTGTACCAAAAAATGGCAAAAGACAAAAAAACAAAACCTTCTAAGGAATTACCATTAGGTTTTGTTGATAGAAAAGAAAAAGAATTATTAATCCGTGATTATGTAATTTCTAATATTAAAGAAGTTATGATTAAATACGGTTTTCAATATCTCGAAACACCTAGTTTTGAGTATACAGATAGTATTGGCAAATTTTTACCTGACAAAGAAAGACCAGATGCTGGAGTTTTTTCTTTTAAAGACGAAAATAAATGGATGTCACTTCGTTATGATCTTACCGCTCCTTTAGCAAGATATGTTGCAAAAAATTACCTTGAAATACCAAAACCATTTAAACGTTATCAATTAGGTTCAGTTTGGAGAAATGAAAAACCTGGACCTGGAAGATTTAGAGAATTTTTACAATTTGATGCGGATTATGTTGGAACAAAAAATCTACAAGCAGACGCAGAGCTTTGTATATTAATTTCTGAGATACTAGAAAAGTGTGGTTTAAACAAAAAAGATTATACAGTAAAAATTTCTTCTAGAAAATTAACAGATAAATTATTTGAAAAGTTAAAAATTACATCCAGAGATCAAGTTTCTACTACACTGAGGGCTCTAGATAAAATTGATAGACTTGGTTGGGAAGAGGCAAAAAAACTTCTTGGAGAGGGTCGAAAAGATAAGTCAGGAGATTATACAAAGGGAGCAAAACTTAATAACGACCAGATCAAAACAATCGAATCTACTTTGCAGGGCAAAATTCCTGATAGCGAAGATATTTTAGAAATTCTAAAAATATTCGAAGCTTACAATTTTAAGAATTACAAATTTGATCCATCAGTTATAAGGGGGCTGGAATATTACACTGGACCCATTTTTGAAGTTAATTTAAATTTTCAAGTTAAAAATTCTAAAGGACAGACTATTCAATTTGGATCAATAGGTGGAGGAGGGCGATATGATAATCTCGTAAGTAATTTTGGAAATTTAGATTGTCCCGCAACAGGAATATCAATTGGTCTAGATAGACTTGTATTTGCTTTGATGCAGAAAAAAGATTTTGAAATAAAGTCACCACGACCAGTCATAATATGCGTTTTTGACAAAGATAGAATTAAGGAATACGTGGGCATACTAAAAAAACTTAGAGCTTCAAATATTAGTTCAGAGATTTATCCAGGGGAGAATAAGCTAAAAAAACAAATGGAATATGCAAACAAGTTAGGATCTCCTGCTGTTATTTTGTATGGTGATAATGAAATAAAATCAGGAACAGTAACTTTAAAAAATTTAGAAAGTGGAAATGAGAGTTCAATCAAAATCGGGGAACTAGAAAATGAAATCAAAAAATTACTCTGAAAATATAATAAAAGTATTTAAGAAAGATGGTTTTGTTTTATCAGAACCAGATGTTCTCTTAGACTCCGATTATATTATTGAAAGGTCTGGAGAGAATTTTAGGAAGATAATGCTTACTTTCGAGGATGATTCTGGAAAAAGTATGTGTTTAAGACCTGATTTAACTGTTGCTTCGTGTATTAAATATTTAAAAGATAATTCTAAAGCAAATTCAAAAGTATATTACTCAGGTCAAGCATATAGAAGGTCGCAAAGTTTAAACAAAGTTATTAATTATCAATTGGGTTTAGAGATCTTTGGTTCAAAAAATAAATCAATCGACGATTTAAAAGTTTTAAAAACAATAACTAATTCGATTAATAAAATAAAAATTAGGAATATATCGATTAAAGTTGGTGATGTAAGTTTATTCAAGCACTTAATCGAATCTTTAAAAATACCAGAAAGATGGAAAATCAGATTAAAAAGACACTTTTGGCGACCACAATATTTTGAAGATTTACTCAATAGGCTTGAAACTAATTCTGACGTCGATCCTTCCACAGTCAAATTAGATAAGCAAAAGTTCTTCGAAATGAAGAATATTGACCAGAATAAAGAAGTTGCAAACCGAAAAGTTTCAGAAATTATATCAAGATTTGATAGGAAGATAAAAGATCCAAGGTTATTTAAAGAAAATAAAAAAACAGTAAAAATTATTAAAAATTTTTTAAAAATTAATTGCCCACTAAATAAATTGGAAAAAACATTAAGTAATTTTATTAATAAAAATCAATTAAACAAAAATGTTTTTAAAGATCTTTCAAGTTTAAAAAACTTATCAAAATTAAATTCTAAAATGATTTTTTCTACGAATTTTGGTAGAGATATCGAGTACTATTCTGGAGTAGTATTTGAAATATATAATTCCTCAAAAAAAGAGATAGCAAGAGGTGGTAGATACGATGGTTTGCTAAAGAGTCTTGGATCTAAGAAAAATATTTCAGCAGTAGGTGCTGCAATTAATTTAAATAATTTAAAAATATGAAAAATTTAATAACTATAGGATTGCCAAGTAAGGGCAGATTGAAAGAAGGCTCAGTAAATTATTTCGATAGAAATAATTTAAAACTAACCACAAATGGGGGAGAGAGAAACTATTTTGCTGTGGTTAAAAATTTCCCCAATATAAAAATTATTTATTTGCACGCAAAAGAAATCATTCAAAGAATAGGCGATGGTACGCTTGATATGGGAATTTCAGGTCTAGATCTTTTAAATGAGTCTGCCTCAAACTTAAGACAAAAGATCGAAGTTAAGAAAAAATTAGATTTTGGTTCAGCCAATGTTGTTGTTGCTATTCCTGATGATTGGATTGATGTTCAAACTGTTGCTGATTTAGAGGAAGTATCTTTTGATTTTAGAGATAAAAAAAATACTAGATTGAGAGTTGCAACAAAATACCCAAATTTAACCAATAGTTTTCTAGTCTCAAAAGGTGTGACCCAATACAAATTAGTTCCTAGCCTTGGAGCAACAGAAACTTACCCTTTTATTGGTTCTTCAGAAATTATTACTGATATCACCTCGACCGGAAAAACTTTAAAAGATAATAATCTAAGAATTTTAAAAGATGGTTTGATTTTAAAGTCCCAGGCTTGTGTTCTTTACTCAAAAAAAAAGGCTGCAAAATTGCAGCCTT
Organism: uncultured Pelagibacteraceae bacterium; assembly: GCA_902580445.1. GTDB lineage: Bacteria > Pseudomonadota > Alphaproteobacteria > Pelagibacterales > Pelagibacteraceae > Anoxypelagibacter. Next base: position 38,424 of record CACHKQ010000002.1, read on the forward strand.
TTTTAAATTCTTTGAAGTAATTGGGATTACATTCCCATACCACCCATTCCTCCCATACCACCCATTCCACCAGGAGGCATAGCAGGACCAGAATCTTTTTCTTCTGGCTTATCAGCTATCATAGCTTCAGTTGTAATTAAAAGACCAGCGATTGAAGCAGCGTCTTGCAAAGCAGATCTGACAACTTTCATTGGATCTATAATACCTTTAGAAAACATATCTACATATTGTTCATCTTGAGCGTCAAATCCCTGTGTTACTTTTTTTCCTTCCAACAGTTTTCCGACTACTACAGAACCATCAACCCCAGCATTAGCTGTAATTTGTCTAATAGGTGCTTGAAGTGCTTTTTTAATAATATCAACACCTGCTTTTTGGTCATCACCTTTAACTTTTACTTTATCTAATTCTTGTGAAGCATAAAGAAGAGCACAACCACCACCAACAACAACTCCTTCTTCTACTGCTGCTCTTGTAGCATTTAATGCATCTTCTACTCTGTCTTTTCTTTCTTTAACTTCAACTTCTGTTGCACCACCAACCTTGATCACAGCAACACCACCAGCTAATTTAGCTAATCTTTCTTGAAGTTTTTCTTTATCATAATCTGAAGTAGTTTCTTCAATTTGTTTTCTTATTTGATTACATCTTGCTTCAATGTCAGCTTTCTTACCAGTCCCTGCAACAAGTGTACTGTTTTCTTTATCAATTTTTACTTTCTTACATGAACCTAAATTATTTATCTTAACATTTTCAAGTTTTGTACCTAGATCCTCAGATATTACTGAACCACCCGTGAGGATCGCAATATCTTCAAGCATTTCTTTTCTTCTATCCCCAAAACCTGGAGCTTTTACCGCAACAACTTTTAAGCCACCTCTTAACTTATTAACTACAAGTGTCGCTAGCGCTTCACCTTCTACGTCTTCAGAAATTATCATCAAAGGCCTGTTTGCTTGAACCACAGACTCTAAAAGAGGAACCATCGGTTGAAGGTTTGTTAATTTTTTCTCGTGAAGTAAAACAAGTGGATTTTCTAATTCTGTTGTCATTTTATCTGTATTTGTAACAAAGTATGGTGACAAATATCCTCGGTCGAATTGCATTCCCTCAACAACATCGAGTTCAGTTTCAATTCCTTTAGCCTCTTCTACTGTAATGACTCCCTCATTACCTACTTTTTGCATAGCTTTAGAAATCATATCTCCTATCTCCTTTTCTCCGTTAGCAGATATAGTCCCTACTTGAGCAACTTCCTCATTAGCTTTCACTTTTTTTGATGTTTTTTTTAAATTTTCAATTACATTTTCTACGGCTTTGTCTATTCCTCTTTTAATGTCCATTGGATTCATTCCTGCGGTAACATACTTAATACCTTCACCAACAATGGCTTGGGCCAATATACTTGCAGTCGTTGTTCCATCACCAGCATTATCATTAGTTTTGCTTGCAACTTCTTTAACCATTTGAGCGCCCATATTTTCAAATTTATCTTCGAGTTCAATTTCTTTAGCTACTGTTACACCATCCTTTGTAGTTCTTGGGGCTCCATAAGACTTGTCAATAACAACATTTCTTCCTTTCGGACCAAGAGTTGTTTTCACAGTGTTTGCAAGAGTGTCAACACCTTTCAACATCTTAGCTCTAGCTTCGTTATTAAATTTTATAATCTTTGGCATTAAAATCTCCTTTTTATTATTTATTTACTTTTTGAAATTCCCATAATGTCTGATTCTTTCATTATGCTATATTCGATGTTATCAATCTTGATTTCTGTTCCAGACCACTTTCCAAAAATAACTTTATCTCCAACTTTAACATCCATTTTAACCGTTTTTCCATCTTCTGTTTTTGCACCAGGTCCGACAGCAACAACTTCACCTTCTTGGGGTTTTTCTTTTGCAGTATCTGGGATTATAATACCACCCTTGGTTTTTTCCTCACTATCAAGCACTTTTATTAATACTCTGTCATGCAGTGGTCTAAATTTCATGAAAACTCCTTTAATTTATAATAATGAGGAATATGGTATGTATTTAAAATATTTCAAGTCTATGATAAAAAAAAAACGGTCGAAAAAACGTTGAATTTCCTATGAAAATTAAAAAATTAGATCATTTGTCAAGAATATATAATGAATATGATGCATTTTTAATCGATTTATGGGGTGTAATGCATAATGGAATTAAACTTTACTCTTCAGCTTTAGAGGTCATTCAAAAATTAGATGAGAATAAAAAAAAAATTATTTTTCTCTCAAATGCGCCCAGACCCAACAATAAAGTTAGAGAATTTCTGAAGAAATTAAATATGGAAGAGAAATTCTTAAAAAATATATTTACATCGGGAGAAGCAGCTAGAAATTCTTTAAAAGAAGAAAAATTTGGTAAAAAGTTTTTTCATTTAGGACCACCAAGAGATCAATCTTTATTTTTTGAGTTTAAAGAAAATAAAACTACTCTTGAAAATTGTGATTTTATTTTATGTACAGGTTTACTTGATGAAGAGGAGGAAAATTTAAGATTTTATGAAAATTTGCTTAAAAATTTTAAAAATAAAAAATTTATCTGTACTAATCCTGATCTAACTGTACATAGAGGATCGGAAGAGGAATATTGTGCAGGAAAAATTGCACAAGTTTTTGAAAGTATAGGGGGCAGTGTAATATATTTTGGAAAACCGCATAAAGAAGTTTACCTTTCTTGTTTGGATATGAGTCAAAAAACATTAGTAATTGGTGACAACCTTAAAACAGATATTAAAGGTGCAAACAATATGAAATTAGACTCTATATTTATTACCGGCGGCGTTCATAAAGATAAAGCTGTAAATGAAAAATTTATTAATGATTTATTAAAACAAAATGAAGTAGAATCTAATTTTTTCCAAAAAGAGTTAACTTGGTAAATGAAAATCTATAAAAATTTTAAAATAGAAAAAAAATTTCAAAATTCTGCAATTGCTATCGGAAATTTTGATGGTTTTCATTTGGGTCACCAGAAGGTAATCAATCAAGGTAAACTTATTGCAAAAAAATATAATTTAAACTTTGGCCTTTTAGTGTTTCACCCTTTACCAATAATGTTTTTTAATAAAAAATTAAAAAATTATAGAATCGACTCATTAAATCAAAAGATTTTATCATCAAAAAAATATGGATTAGATTTTTTAATTATTAAAAAGTTCAACAAAAAATTTTCAAATATTTCGTCTGAAAATTTTATTAGAGAAATTGTTTATAAAAAACTCAAGGTAAAATTAATTTTTATAAGTAAAAATTTTAGGTTTGGAAAAAATAGAGCTGGTGACATTAAATTATTGAAAAAAAGAGAGATTTTTTTTAAATATAAAACACAAACAATAACACCCTTAAATAAAAAAAACTTAACAGTTTCATCGACATTAATTCGGAATAAAATTAAAAACGGTAAAATAGAATATGCCAACAAGCTTCTAGGAAGATCTTGGACAATAGAAGGCAAGGTTCAAAGAGGCGACAGAAGAGGAAGAACTATTGGTTTTCCAACGTGTAATATTGATATAAAGAATTATATAGTTCCTAAACTTGGAGTATATTCAGCAAAAATTCTTATAGGTAATAAAACCAAAAAAAAAGGTATTGTAAATGTTGGATATAGACCAACATTTGGAAAGAAGAAATTAATTCTTGAGGCTCATATTTTTAGCTTTAATAAAAATTTATATGATAAAAGAATTAAAATAATGCTAATTAAATTTATACGAGGTGAAAAAAGATTTAAAAGTATATTAGAATTAAAAAAACAGATCAAAAAAGATATAAAAAATGCAAAGTAAATAACATGGCTGAAAATAATTTAAATCTTCCCAAAACATCATTCTCTATGAAGGCAAATCTGCCTTCCAAGGAACCAAAAATATTAGAAACTTGGGACAAAATTAAACTTTACGAGAGATTAAGAAAAAAGTCAGAAGGTAAAACCAAGTTCGTTCTTCACGATGGCCCCCCTTATGCTAACGGGCACATACATATGGGAACAGCACTTAATAAAATTTTGAAAGACATTATTATAAAATTTCATCAAATGGATGATAAGGATTCAATATATGTTCCAGGATGGGATTGTCATGGCTTACCGATAGAATGGAAAATTGAGGAACAATATAAAAAAAGAAAAAAGAATAAAGATGAAATACCTATAAAAGATTTTAGGAAAGAGTGTAGAGAATTTGCAGAGAAGTGGATTGTAATACATAAAAAAGAATTTAAAAGATTAGGTGTAATAGGTGATTGGGAAAATTATTATTCCACAATGAGTTATGATGCAGAGGCACAAATTGTAAGAGAACTAGGGAAATTTCTTAAAGAAGGAAGTCTTTATAGAGGCTTTAAGCCAGTATTATGGTCAACAGTTGAAAAGACAGCTTTAGCAGATGCAGAAGTAGAATATAGAGATCATAAATCAAATACTATTTACGCAAGTTTTAATGTAAAAAAATCTGATAAAGATTATTTAAAGAATACATCTATTATTATTTGGACTACAACGCCATGGACAATACCAGCAAATAAAGCATTAGCTTATAATAAAGATATTGATTATGTAGTTTTAGATATTGGTAAAAATAAAATTGTTGTTGCTGAAAAATTGATTAATTCAGTTATCGAAAGTTGTGATTTAGGAAAACATAAAGTTTTGAAAACTTTTAAAGGAAGCGAGTTCAAAAATACTTTATGTTCTCATCCATTTAAAAATTTAGGTTATGAGCATGATGTACCAATGTTAGACGCTAATTTTGTTACTTTAGACCAGGGTACAGGAATAGTTCATTGTGCCCCTAGCCATGGACCTGATGATTTTAATTTGTGTTTAAAACATGGAATGAAAGCAATCGAAACAGTCAATAATGATGGTCTTTATACAAAAAATATACCAATCTTCGAGGGAACCCATGTATTTAAAGCAGATGAAATTATTATTAAAAATTTAAAAGAGCAAAATAATCTTTTGGGGAACGGCAGTTTGTTACATAGCTATCCTCATTCATGGAGGTCAAAAGCACCATTAGTTCATAGAGCTACTCCACAGTGGTTTATATCAATGGAAAGTCATAAACTAAGAAAAAAAGCAATTGAATCAATTGATAAAACAATATTTTTCCCTGAAAAAGGTAAAGCCAGAATCAGATCAATGATCGAAACAAGGCCTGACTGGTGTATTTCAAGGCAACGTTCTTGGGGAGTTCCTTTACCAATTTTTATTGATAAAAAAACTAATGAACCTTTAAGAGATCCTGAGGTAATAGAAAATATTGCAAAGATTTATGAGAAAGAGGGATCAGACTGTTGGTTTCATGATGATCCACAAAGGTTTCTTGGAAAAAAATATAATAAAGAAAATTATATAAAATCAAATGACATAGTTGAGGTTTGGTTTGATAGTGGATCAACACATTCATTTGTCTTGGAAAAAAGAAAAGATTTAAAATGGCCAGCATCAATGTATTTAGAAGGCTCTGACCAACACAGAGGTTGGTTTCACTCCTCTCTTTTAGAGTCTTGCGGAACTAGGGGTAGAGCTCCTTTTGATAGTATACTTTCACATGGCTTTGTAGTGGATGGCAAAGGGATGAAAATGTCAAAATCCGCAGGCAATATTATTTCACCTGACGATATTTTGAAAAAATATGGTGCTGATATACTTAGGCTTTGGGTTGCTTCTTCAGACTATGCGGAGGATTTAAGAATAGATCATACAATATTAGAACAACATGCTGAGTCTTATAGGAAAATAAGAAATACTAATAGACGGAGGTAAAGGTCAGTATTCCGTAAGTAGAGAAACCCTTAATGACCTTGGTCTTCACGAATTACCTATTATTGCAATTGCAAAAGGCAAAAACAGAAATGCGGGGGAAGAAACTTTTTTTCATCAAAATAAAGTTATTAAATTTAAAAAAAATGACCCTACTCTATTCTTTTTACAAAGGCTCAGAGATGAAGCCCACAGATTTGCTATAAGTACTCACAGAGCGAAAAGAAGAAAAAATCTCAGTAAATCATTACTTGATCAAATCTCCGGAATAGGTAGAAGTAGAAAAAGGGCTTTACTTCATCATTTTGGTTCTGCAAAATCAGTGGAGTCTGCAAGTTTTGAAGATTTAAAATCGGTAGAGGGCATTGAAGAAAAAGTTGCAAAAAAAATTCATGATTTTTTTCATGAAGACTAATTGATTATGAAAATACCAAACATTTTAACTATTGGAAGGATAATTATTGTTCCAATATTTGTTTTATCATTTTTTATACCTGGTGTAGTTGGTGACCTGGTACCTTTTTTTCTTTTTGTTTTAGCAAGTTTTACCGATTATTTAGACGGTCTCTTAGCAAGGTTATATAAAGAAGAGTCTAAGTTGGGAGAGCTTTTGGACCCAATCGCTGACAAAATTTTGGTTGCAGCAGCTTTGGTGCTATTAATTATGAATGGCATAATTAAAAATTATGAGGTGATAGCTGCTATTGTTATTTTAACAAGAGAAATTATCATATCTGGACTAAGAGAATTTTTAGCTAAAGAAAATGATACTTCGCTTCCAGTTTCAGGTCTTTCTAAATTTAAAACTTTTATACAAATGTTTAGTATCGCACTTCTGCTTACAGGCGATACAGGAAATAAAATTATTAATTTTCAGGACTATAATGCACAAACGATTGGAATCGTGCTTCTTTGGGTGTCTGCTTTTTTAACAATCTATACTGGATATCATTATTTAAAAAAGGGAATTAATAAAGTTATAAGTGATTAATTATAAGTTTTTTTTTTTGATAAAGTTATTATAACAGCTATCAACATAAAAATAAAGGTTGCTGTGGATGTCGTAAAAAAACTTCCAGATGTTCTGATTGGAAAAATCTCAGAAATAAAAATGAAAATAAATGGAACTAAAATTATATTTGCCGATTTTTTAGATTTTAAAAAATAATTTTTTATTAGTGAATTATAAATTGTTAAAATAAAAATTAAACAAGATATTATCAAACCAATTAAGCCTATATCAGTTAATATTTCCAAATAATAATTATGTGGATGCGAATTACAAGTTGTTCTTTCATTGTGACTAAGAATTTTTCTTTTAGGGCAATTATGCCTAAACGATTTAATTCCACCCCCAATATATTTATTCATCATCCATGTCCCATAAAAAGTTTTCATTTCCTGATAATACGGGGGTATTTTTTTTTCTGGAATCTTTGACGATTTAGTTATATTTTCCACAATGAAAACATTAATCATTCCAGTACTATTAACTAAAAAACTGTCAAAACTATCTTTTACTACTGAATTATTTTTATAAATTGTAAAAAAAATACTAGTAACTACAATTAATGAAATAGGAATATATTTACGAGTCTTATTTTCAAAAAGTAGTATTAAAAATATCGATAACAAGAATAATACTAATGGCATTCTATTTCCACTTAGAATAATTGCTGTCATGTAAATTAAAAAAAGAAGAGATAGAATCAAACTCAAATAAGTTTTTTTAAATTTAAAAAAAGGTAAAACAAAAATACTGAATAAAGAAAATTTGTGTATGTACCCTCCGGCAATCAACTCGTCTCCAAAAGGACCAGAAAGTTTCGAGGGATGAAGCGGTTTCAAACCAAACATGTCTACAGAAAAAGTAAACTGATAAAAAATATCTAAACTTACGAATAAAGTACAAATTAAACTGGAGATAAAAAACCATTTAAAGTTAATTAAATCATTTCCAACTAAACATCTTAAAATAAAATATAATAATAGATACCTGAAAAATAATATTGATTTTATTAAAATTGACTTATCATGATCGCCTGATAATAACTCGATTGTATTAACAATAGCTGAGAAAAGTGAAAAAACAAAAAAAAATAAAATTATTTTGTCTATAAATAATAATTTAGTTTTAAAAACCTTCCTGTTGTAAACAATCAATGAAAAAATAATCAAAAGAAAAATGTTTAAATTTATGGCAAAATTACCGACAATATAACTTAAGGGAATTAGGCTAAATAATATATTTAAAATTATATTATGGTTTTTGTTATTAAATTTTAAATTAGCCATTAACTTTTTTAAGCCAAGAAGCACTTTTCATCAATAATAATTTAATCTATATTCTCAATTAACCAATATATGTTGAGCATTATAATACCACTTCGTGACGAAATAGATAATTTAAAAATTATAAAAGATAATTTTAATAAAAATCTTAAAAATATTAACTTTGAGGTAATATTAGTAAATGACTTCAGTTCCGATGAAACATTTCAAAAAGCAAACGAAATAGTAAAAGGAAGTAAAAACTTTAAAGTATTTGATAATAAAAAAAGGGGGTTGGGAGGTGCTATAAATTTAGGAATTGAAAAAACAGTTGGAGATTATATTTGTATTATGATGGCGGATTTATCTGATGATTTTAATGATTTGAAAAATTATTATTTTAAAATTAAGGATAATAATTTAGATGCTGTTTTTGGATCAAGATTTACTAGAAAGTCTAAGGTAATTGATTATCCTTTTAAGAAACTAATACTTAATAGAATTTTTAATATAGTTGTACAAATTTTATTTTTGAACAAGTACAATGATTACACAAACGCATTTAAAATTTATAATGCAAAGGTTTTAAAAAATATGCTCCCATTTGTTTCTGAGAGTTTTAATATATTTTTAGAAATCCCACTAAAAATAATTTCAAGAAAACATTCATATGAAATTACTTCCATAAATTGGTATAATAGAAAATTGGGAACAGCAAAATTTAATATTAAAGAACTGAGGGCAAAATACTTATTTACACTAATTTATTGTTTTGTAGAAAAAGTATTGCTCAATAAAAAAAAATAAATAGATCAAGCTGCAAATTTTTTTCTTACAAGTTTCTGATAATTTTCTGATAAGTCTTTAATGGTTTCGCAAACTTTAAAATTAAACTTATCTATTACTGAAACAGGTGTTATCTCAGCTGCGGTTCCGGTTAAAAAGCAACCCACAAAACCTGACATTTCCTCTGGCTTTATTTTTCTTTCTATGATTTTAATCCCTTTTGATTGGGCTATTTTAATAACACATCTTCTAGTAATTCCATCCAAAAAAGAGTCTGGGATAGGGGTGTGTAATACACCGGAGTTATCTTTAAAAAAAATATTTGCCCCAGTAGCCTCAGCTATGTTTCCTTCATGATCTAACATTAGCGAGTCTGTGTAGCCTTTACTTTCTGCCTCATGTTTTGAAAGTGTGCATATCATATACAATCCTGCTGCTTTAGTGTCCCAAGGAACAGAGTTAGGATGAGGTCTTCTCCAAGAAGATATATTTAATTTTATACCATTAAGTTTTAATTTTGGATCAAAATACGAACCCCACTCCCATGCGGCGACAGCAACGTGAATTTTATTTTTTTGTGCAGAGATTGCCATCATTTCACTTCCCCTCCAAACAACTGGTCTTACATATCCATCGTTTACTTTTTGAAATAAAATAGTTTCTTTGCAAGCATCATTAATTTCTTTTTCACTGTAAGGTATTTTGATTCCCATTCTATTTGCTGAATAGAAAAGTCTTTTTGTGTGTTCCTCAAGTTTAAAGATTTCGCCATTATAAACTCGCTCACCCTCAAATACACAACTTGCATAGTGTAAGCCATGATTAAGTAAATGAACTTTTGCATCCTTCCAATCGACCATATTAGAATTATACCAAATTTTTCCAGTTCTTTTATCGTAGGGAATATTTTCCATTAATTTAAATTAAATAATTTTTTACTAACAAAAAAGTATATTTGTTGTTAAAATAAGTCAATATATCTGACCAAAAAATGAAAGAACTTCTTTATTTAAAGGATGATCAAATCAAAGATTGCATTCAATTACTTCTGTATGCGTATAGAGAAACATTCTCGGATCCAAAAGATATTTTAAAAAAAAACTCTTTGGGGGCAGCTCATCACAGAACACTTCATTTAATCGAGAGAAACGAAGGTATAAGCGTTAATGAACTATTAATTAAACTAAAAATTACAAAACAGAGTCTTAATAGAGTGCTTCAAGATTTAAAAAGAATGAAGATTATTAAACAAGTTAAGGATAATACTGACTCAAGAAGAAAACTTTTATACTTGGATCAAGGTGGTAAAAAATTTTATAACGAGATATTTCAATCACAAAAAAAACGTATTTTTAATGCGCTTAAAAATTCAGATTCAGATTCTGTTATAAAATTTAAACAAGTTTTGGAAAAAATAATTAATGGAAAAAAATAAATATCATATATTAGTCGTTGATGACGATGACAAAATTAAAGAATTAATTAAACAGTTTTTAGTTGAAAAAGGTTTAATTGTTTCAACAGCTTCTAATGCAACTGAGGCAAAGGAAAAGATTGAGTTTTTTAATTTTAATTTAATAGTTCTTGACGTAATGATGCCAGGACAGAGTGGTTATGAATTGACTAAAGAATTAAAGTCTTCAAAAAATATACCTATAATACTTTTAACTGCAAAAGGAGAGGCTGAAAATAGAATACACGGTTTGGAAATTGGAGCAGATGATTATTTAGGAAAACCATTTGAACCAAAAGAACTTCTTTTGAGAATTAAAAATATTATTAAATCCAATTCAATGGAAAATTTATTAGACGAGAATAAAATTGGTGAAGCTGAATTGAATTTAAATAAAATGACAATTAGGTTAAATCAAAAAGTTAAAAAAATTAATTTAGCTGAAAAAAATATATTACTGAAAATGCTATCTTCGCCTGGTAAAATATTTTCTAGGACAGAAATTGGGAAGATATCAAAGATATCACAGGAAAGATCTATAGACGTTATGATAACTAGATTAAGAAAAAAAATTGAACTTGATCCAAAAAATCCTAAATTTTTACAAACAATAAGAGGTTCTGGGTATGTCCTTTGGATTAAATAACTTATTAAAAAAAATTTTACCTAAAAGATTATTTTATAGAGCATTAATTATTGTTGCTGCTCCAATTATAATTTTACAATTAACAATTTCGATAGTTTTTTTTGATAGTATTTGGATTAAAGCAAATAAGGGTATGACCAAATCTCTTGTGGGTGAAGTCAAAACATTATTTGACTCTTTAAATTCGGCAGATACTGATACAGTTATATTTTTAACAAATTTATATAAAAAAAATTTTGATTTTGTAATTAATATAAAAAAATCAGAAAGCTTGCCAACTACAAAATCAGACAGACGTTTCAGTCCAATGGATAGATCACTTAGAAGAGAGTTAAAACCCATATTTGGAAATAATTATTGGTTTGATACTGTAACTTTTATAGATCTTGTTGATCTTAGAATTGGAACTAATGATCAAATAATTCAAATCTTTTTTCCAAAAAGCAAAATTGCTCCATCATCTGTAAGGGTCTTTGTGTTATGGATAACTCTGCCTTCATTAATTTTAATTCTTATTGCAATTCTCTTTTTGAGAAATCAAACTCGACCGATAGTAAAGTTGTCAAAAGCTGCAGAGAGATTTGGAAGAGGTGAAAAGGTTGATGATCTGAGACCATCAGGTGCATCTGAAATTAGAAAAGCCACAATAGAATTTGATAAAATGATGAAAAGGATTAACAAACATTTAAATCAACGATCTGAGATGCTGTCAGGTATAAGCCATGACTTAAGAACTCCTTTAACTAGACTAAAATTACAATTAGCTATGACTGATAAAAAAGACAATTCAAAGAAAATGGCTTCTGACATCGATGAAATGGAAAAAATGCTTAATGATTATCTTCAATATGCAAAGTCACAATCTGAGGAAGATTATGTTGAAATACATATAAATGAATTAGTTTTAGATATATTAAGAAATTTCGACAGTTCTAAATATGAATGTAAAATTATTGAAAAAGTTAAAATATATGGAAGAAAAAATTTATTAAGAAGGAGTTTATCAAACATAGTGGAAAATGGTCTTTCCTACGGGGATAAAATTTATGTCGAGATAAAAAAATCTGTTGGAAACGCAATTGTGACAATTCAGGATAATGGTCCAGGTCTCCCAAAAAAAGAATACGAAAATGTTTTTAAACCTTTTTACAGAGTAGATAAAAGTAGAAGTTTAAATAGATCTGGTGTTGGTCTGGGACTTTCTATATCCCAGGATATAGTAAAGTCACATGGAGGTAACATTTCGTTATCTGAAAGTAAGTTTAAGGGTTTAGCAGTTAAGGTCTCTTTACCGTTTTAGTTTTTTTTGTTTTTTTTTTAATTCATTAATTTCTTTTTGTTGTTTTTCAATAATTTTTTTTAAGATTATAAATTCATTTTTTGTAACCAAATCTAGTTTACTCACAAAGTCTTCTTTTTTAAATTTTAAAGATGTTGCAATCTCTTTTCTTAAATCTTTAGAAGTAATAAGACCTGCTTCAATAAAACCTGATATCATTTTGAGAATTTTTTGAGAATTATTCATAATTTTACTTTAAATTATAAGTAATTTAATTTCAATTGTGATAAATTTAACAAATGGTTAATAATTTGAATCCGGTTCTGATCGATTTAGGAGTTATCAAAATTCATTGGTATTCTCTGGCATATATATTTGGCATATTAATTGGCTGGTGGTATGGGAGATTTTTAATTAAAAAAAAAGTTAGATTTATCGATCAAGAAAATTATATAAAAAATTTTGATGATTTAATTTCTTACATAATTATTGGCGTAATTATTGGTGGAAGATTGGGATATGTAATATTTTATAATCCTTTATATTTTATTAAAAACCCTATTGAAATTTTTAAATTATGGGAAGGTGGAATGTCTTTTCACGGAGGATTAATAGGTGTTATTGTAAGCACCTATATTTTTTCAAAACTCAAAAAACTTAATTACAAAATATATTTTGATCTAATTTGCTGTGTGGCGCCTATTGGAATTTTTTTGGGGAGAGTTGCAAATTTTATAAACAGTGAACTTTATGGGACACCCACAGAAAAACCTTGGGGAGTTATTTTTCCGAAAATTGATAATTTAACTAGACACCCCTCACAACTCTATGAGGCATTTTTAGAGGGAATTATTTTATTCATATTAATAAATTTTTTATTCTTAAAAAAGAAATTAAATTACGGGATAATATCTTTCATATTTTTAATTTCATACAGTTTTTTTAGAATTTTAGTTGAACAATTTAGAGAGCCTGACAAACATATTGGATATATTTTTAATTTTATGAGTCTTGGTTCTTTACTAAGTATTGCTATGATAATTTTTGCTTTTATATTTGTTTCAAAAATTAACTCAAATGAAAAAAATTAATAAATTATTTTTAAAAAAAAAATCAATGCCATTGGATTCTTTTTTGGATAAAGTTCTTTACGACAGAGATTTTGGTTATTATCAAAAGAAAAATCCTTTTGGAGAAAAAGGAGATTTTATAACTGCTCCAAATATTTCTAATCTTTTTGGAGAAATGATAACTATTTGGTTAGTGAGTTTTTGGGAAAAATTGAGAAAACCAAAAAAAATTAATTTCATTGAAATGGGTCCAGGTAACGGAGATCTTTGTTTATCGATTTTACAAACATTAAAAAATTTTCCTCAAGTTTATAAATCTGTAAATATAATTCTTTATGAAAGAAGTGAAACATTAAAAAAAATACAGAAAAAAAGAATTAACACACAAAAAGTAAAATGGATTAAAAATTTAAAGCTAATTAAAGATGGGCCTGTTATATTTTTTGGAAATGAATTTTTAGATGCTCTACCTATAAAACAGTTTAAGAAAGTAAACGGAAAATTATTTGAAAAATACGTGGAAATTAATAAAAAAAATAATGTAAATTTTTTTTTTAGGAAATCTATCAAAAAACCAATAGCAAAACTAAAAAATTTTGAAGCTATAAAAAACAATATTATAATAGAATATCCAGAACATGGATTTAAGGAATTAAATGAGGTATGCAAAAAGATCAGACAATTAAATGGTGGTGCTCTTTTTATTGATTATGGATATATAAAAGAGCACAATTTTGATACGCTTCAATCAGTTAAAAAACACAAATTTAACGATATTCTGCAAAACGTTAGTGAGGCTGATATTACTTCTTTAGTAAATTTTAATTTATACAAGGAATATTTTAATATGAAAAATTTATGTGTAGATAAAATCATTTCTCAAAGTGAATTTCTTCAAAAACTGGGGATTATGGAAAGGTATAAAATATTATGTAATAAGTTAGATAATAATGAAAAATCAAATTTATATGGCAGAATAAGAAGGCTTATTCATCCTAAAATGATGGGAGAAAATTTCAAAGTTATTTTTGCAAAAAATAAAAAATGTAGTTTCACTATAGACCTAAACTAATGTTTTATTCAAAAAATTTAATGAGTGAAGTTAATGTAAAACATTGCTTCTTCTCAAGAAAAAATGGCGTCTCCAAAGGAATATATGAAAGTTTAAATTGTGGTATTGGAAGTAAAGATGACATTAATAATGTTAAAAAAAATTTGGAGATAGTTTCTAAAAATTTCAATATCCAAAGTAGTAAATTGGCACTAATGAATCAGACTCATAGTAATAAAGTTATATTTATTAAGGATTTAAATAATTTAAAAAGATTTGATTGTGACGCCTTATTGACAAGTAATGACGACATTGCTCTTTGCGTATTAACTGCAGATTGTGCGCCAATATTAATTTACGAAACCAAAAAAAAAATAGTGGGATGCATACATGCTGGTTGGAAGGGAGCATTTTTTGGTATTATTGAAAATACGATATTAAAATTGTCAGAAATAGGTGGAGATAAAAATAAATTAGCTGTAACTGTAGGGCCTTGTATATCTCAAAATAATTATGAAGTTAAAAAAGGTTTTTATTCAAATTTTATGTCTCAGTCTAAACAAAACGAAAAATTCTTTGAAGAAATGGGAAATGAGAAATTTAGATTCAATTTACGAGCATATATAAATAAAAAATTTCAAGATTTAGGTGTTCAAACGATTGATAATATTGCAGTGGATAGTTTTGCCTCTGAGAACGAATATTTTAGCCATAGAAGGGCCAAAAAGTTAGGTCAAGATGACTACGGAAGATGTATATCAGCAATTAGAAAAATTACTTTATAAAATTAATTGAAAATTTGACTCATTGGATGTATAGATAGTTTTCCTAATGAAAATTTTATCAGGAACAAGCAACCCTTCATTAAGCAAAAGTATCAGTAAACAGCTTAAGCTTAAATTAATTAACACAAATATCAAAAATTTTTCAGATGGAGAAATATATGTTGAGATTAATGAAAATATAAGGGGAAATAGTGTATTTGTAGTTCAATCTACATCTACCCCAGCAAATGATAATTTGATGGAATTACTCTTATGTATAGATGCCTTAAAAAGATCGTCGGCCAAAAGCGTTACAGCAGTAATTCCATATTTTGGTTACGCAAGGCAAGATAGAAAAGTTGTACCTAGAACTTCAATTTCTGCAAAGGTAGTATCAAACTTAATTACAAAAGCAGGTGCTAATAGAATTGTGACAGTAGATTTACATGCTGGTCAGATTCAAGGTTTTTTTGACATGCCAGTAGATAATTTATTTACAACTCCTTTATTTGCAAGATATATAAAAAAAAATATTAAAAGCAAAAATTTAATATGTGTGTCTCCTGATGCAGGTGGAATTGAAAGAACAAGAGGTTTGGCGAAAAAAATAAATGCTGACTTGGCGATTATAGATAAAAGGAGACCGCAAGCTGGAAAGTCTCAAGTTATGAATGTTATTGGTGAAATAAAAAATAAAAATTGTATAATTGTGGATGATATTATTGATAGTGGGGGGACAATAGTAAATGCTGTTGAAGCCTTAATTAAAAAAGGAGCTAAGGATGTCCATGTTTTCGTAACGCATGCTGTTCTTAGCGGAGATGCAGTAAATAAAATTAAAAAGTCTAAAATAAAAAAATTAATTATTACTGATACTATAGATAATAGTAGAAGAATAAAAAATGTTGGTAAAATACAAGTATTATCAATTGCACCTCTTATGGCAGAAGCAATAAAAAGGATTTCAAACTCTACATCTGTGTCAGATCTCTTTAATTAAACCCTTGTTTTATTCTAAAGTTGGGGTAAATTGGCTCATTCAAATGACAAATAATTTAAAGGCCACTAAGAGAGAAACAAAAACTAAAGGCCAAATAAATATTTTAAGATCAAAAGGTTTTATACCAGCTATTTTATATGGCGGTAAAAGTCCGAATTTAAAATTAAGTATAAGTGAAAAATTTGTTGATGAAGTTTTAAGAACGGAAAATTTTTTGTCTACAGTGATAGATCTTGATATTGATGGAAAGAAAGAAAAAGTAATTCCTCGAGACGTTAGTTATCATGTTACGTCGGATAAACCTACTCACATTGATTTTATGCGAATTGTTCAAGGTTCAAATATCATTTTAGAAATCCCAGTTAGATTTAAAAACAATGATCAGTGTAGCGGTCTTAAAAAAGGCGGCGTTTTAAATATTGTAAGAAGAAAAATTGAACTAAAATGTCAGGCAGAAAGTATACCTGAAAATATTGATGTAGATTTAGCTGGTTTAGATATTGGTACAAGTATAAGAATATCTTCTGTTACACTTCCTCAAAATGCAGAATTAACAATTACAGATAGAGATTTTGTGGTGGCCACAATAGCTGCACCGACAATTGTAAAAGAACCTGAAAAACCAGCTGAAGAAACTGCTGCTGAAGGGGAAGGTGGTCAAGAGACTTCTGCTGAGGGTGCAGATACAACAACGGCAGGTAAAGAAGGTGAAGCTTCTAAGAAAGACGATAAAGGCAAAGACCCTGCACCAGATAAAAAACAGTCTGGTGAGAAAAAAACTCCTGATAAAAAATAAATATTTATGCTTTTGCTTGTAGGTTTAGGAAACCCCGGTCCGAATAATACAAACAATAGACATAATATTGGTTTTAAAATTATAGATGCAATAAACTCTGAATTTAGTCTGTCAAAACAAAAACCTAAATTTAAAGGGCTTTTAACAACTGGAAATATTCAAGATAAAAAAGTTTATGCGATTAAACCATTAACTTTTATGAACAATTCTGGAGTTTGTATCAAAGAACTTATTGATTATTTTAAAATTGATGCAAAAAATGTAATAGTTTTTCATGACGATTTAGATATAGACCTAGGAAAAGTAAAAGCTAAATTTGGTGGAACTAGTGCGGGTCATAATGGTATTGAATCTATTGATAAATTTATTGGTAAAGATTATTCAAGAGTAAGAATTGGAATTGGTCGACCTGAACAAAAAAGTAAAGTTAACAATCATGTCTTAGAAGATTTTAATGAAAATGAAGAAGATAGAATTAAAGATATTACTAAAAATATTGTTAAATTAATTCCGGCTTTAATTAACAAAGAAATGGATTTATTTTCAAGTAAGGTAAACCAGAATTTGAATGGGATTTAAGTGTGGTATCGTTGGATTGCCTAATGTTGGTAAATCTACATTGTTTAATGCTTTAACTTCATCAAAAAACGCACAAGCAGAAAACTTTCCATTTTGTACTATCGATCCAAACATAGGTATAGTAGATGTTCCAGATACTCGTTTAAACAATCTATCAGTAATTTCAAAATCTAGTAAAAAAATTAATGCAAATATAACATTTGTTGATATCGCTGGACTTGTTAAAGGCGCATCAAAAGGTGAAGGTTTAGGAAATAAATTTCTTTCACATATTAGGGAGGTAGATGCAATAGTTCACCTAGTAAGATGCTTTGACTCGGAAAATATACAGCATGTAAATAAAAGGATTGATCCTATAAATGATTTGGAGACGATAAAAACTGAAATATTGCTTGCTGATATTAAGCAAATAGAGAAGAAACTCGAAAAAAATGCAAAAAAAAAATTAACTGAAAAACAAATTAAATTGCTAAATGAAATTTTAGCTCGACTCAATGAAGCTAAATC
Source organism: uncultured Pelagibacteraceae bacterium (assembly GCA_902580445.1). Classification (GTDB taxonomy): domain Bacteria; phylum Pseudomonadota; class Alphaproteobacteria; order Pelagibacterales; family Pelagibacteraceae; genus Anoxypelagibacter. The sequence goes on from CACHKQ010000002.1 coordinate 56,421, forward strand.
TTTTGATATAAGTTATGATTCGGAAAGTAAAAAATTTCTTACAGAAATCGGGCTTATATCAAACAAACCATATATTATCGTATGTAATGTCGATGAGCAGAGTGTGAGGGATGGAAATAATTATACAAAGCTTTTAAAAGAAAAGTATTCAAATCAAAAATTTGTTTCTATTTGTGCTGATATAGAGAGCCAAATAATAGACCTTAAGCCTGATGAAAGAGAAAATTACATGAAAAATATAGGTTTGGAAAAAACTGGTTTAGATAAACTGATTACATCTGGATACGATTTGCTCAATTTAAATACTTTTTTTACCTCTGGTCCTAAAGAAACAAGAGCTTGGACTATTAAAAAAAATACTGCAGCTCAAAAAGCAGCAGGAGTAATACATAGTGACTTTGAAAAAAATTTTATAAGGGCAGAAGTAGTATCTTATGATGACTTTAAGAAATATGGAAGCTTTGAAAAAGCAAAAGAAAATGGAAAATTAAGAGTAGAAGGTAAAAATTATTTTGTTAATGATGGTGATGTTTTAATTTTCAGGGTCAATCCTTGACCATAGTCTACGCATACTAAAATATACCAAGGTAGATAAAATTATTAGAAAAATCACAACTTTAAATCCTAATTTATGTCGTGTTTCCAAATGAGGTTCGGCTGACCAGGTAAGGAAAGTTGTAACATCTTTTGCCATTTGAGACTGAGTTGCTTTTGTTCCATCGGCATAAGAAACTAGATCGTCTGCAAGTGGATTTGACATTTTAATCTTGTTACCGTCCATGTATTTGTTGTAGTAGACCCCGTCCTCTAATTGAAAATCAGCAGGTGGTTCTGTATAGCCCATTAAAACTGCATAAATATAGTCAGCGCCGCCCTTACGTGCTTTTACTAAAACCGACATATCTGGTGGATAAGCTCCGCCATTAGCTGCGGTCGCAGCCTCAATATTTGGATAGGGCGATACAAATTTGTCAGAAGGTCTTCCTGGTCTTGTGAACATTTCTCCATCACTATTTGGACCATCGGTTACTTCAAAATTAGCTGCTATTGCTTTTACTTGCTCAACAGAAAATTCTGGTCCGCCTTTTTCACCAAGGTTTCTATAACTTAAAAGGTTCATAGAATGACATGATGCGCAAACCTCGGTATAAACTTGATATCCTCTTTGTAAAGCGCTTCTATCAAATGTTCCCGTTATTCCTTTAAAGCTCCAATCATATTTTGGAATTTTCATCTCTTCGGCGTATGAAAAATTTGTAATAATAAAAAAGAATAATAGAAAGCTTAGAGAAGATCTTTTAAATTTACACATCTCTTTTGTCACTTTTGATAAACTCTGCTTTAGGCATTCCTGTTAAAACTGGCTCTGTTATACTTAGAGGGAGTGGTTGAGTTTTTTCAATTCTACTAAGTAATGGCAATACTACTAAAAAATGAGCAAAATAATAAATAGTGCCAACTCTAGCCACGAAAAGATATAAGCCCTCAGCTGGCATAGCGCCTACATAACCAAGCGCTAAAACATCAACTACAAGAACCCAGAAAAATATTTTGTTTAGAGGCCTAAAAACAGACGATCTTACTTTGCTACTATCAAGCCACGGTAATACCATCAAAATAAAAATTGATCCAAACATTAAAATAACTCCACCAAGCTTATCTGGTACTGAACGCAAAATAGCATAAAAAGGTAATAGGTACCATTCGGGTACGATATGTTTAGGTGTGACTAATGGATTGGCCTGGATGTAGTTATCGCTATGACCAAGAACATTGGGTGCAAAAAATATGAAACCTGAAAAAATTATTAGAAAAATTAATAAAGCAAATAAATCTTTAATTGTTATATATGGATGAAAAGGAACAGTGTCTTTTGATGGTTTTTTAACATCAATTCCTATCGGGTTATTATTCCCGGGCACATGTAAAGCCCAGATATGCAAAATAACTAAACCTAGAATTAAAAAAGGGAATAAATAATGTAAACTAAAAAATCTTGTTAAAGTTGGGTTATCAACTGAGTAACCCCCCCACAACCACGTAGTAATACTTTCTCCAACTAAAGGTATAGCACTAAACAAATTTGTAATTACTGTTGCTCCCCAAAAACTCATTTGGCCCCATGGTAATACGTAGCCCATGAAAGCTGTAGCCATCATAAGTAGATATATTATCATTCCAAGTATCCAAATAACTTCTCTTGGTGATTTGTATGACCCGTAAAACAATGATCTGAATATATGGATATAAACTGCTAAAAAAAACATTGAAGCGCCATTACTGTGTATGTAACGGATTAACCATCCGTAGTTTACGTCTCTCATGATATGCTCCACACTATTAAATGCTAAATCTGCGTGGGCCACATAATGCATTGCTAATACGAGTCCGGTTATAATTTGTGACAATAAACAAAAAGTTAATATACCGCCAAATGTCCACCAATAGTTCAAGTTCTTTGGCGTTGGGTAATCTGTTAGATGAGAAGCTAAAGACAAAAGTGGCAGTCTATCGTTAAACCACTTTCCGAATTTTGATTTAGGAGTATATGTGTGATCACTCATTTAAAATTATCCAATCCTAATTGTATTTTCATCAACAAAAGCATACTTTGGAATTTCCATATTTGTTGGGGCCGGACCTTTTCTAATCCTGCCTGATGTATCGTAATGAGATCCATGACAAGGACAAAACCATCCATTGTATTCCCCTTTATCAGAAAGAGGTACGCACCCAAGATGAGAACAAATTCCCATCATAACTAACCACTCTGCTTTTTTAACTCTATCTTCATCTTTTTCAGGATGTTTTAGATCATCTAAACTTACTGATTGTGCTTCGGAAATTTCTGAGTCTGTTCTCCTCTTTATAAAGACTGGCTTCCCTCTCCACAAAACCGTAATTGATTTTCCTGGTTCAATTTGGCTTATATCTACCTCTGTTGTCGCCAATGCTTTAACTGAACTATCTGGATTCATCTGATCGATAAAAGGCCAAATAGTTGCACCCAAACCAACTGCACCGACCGTGTAACTAGCGGTAAAAAGAAAATCTCTCCTGTTATTTTTTTTTTCTGAGTCGCTCATAAAGTTAAAATAATATTGCTTTTTATTATAAAATAGGGTTATTTTAAAGGGTTGCCAGAGGCCAGAATGACACACAAATTGAATTAAGTTGTCAAAATTGACTAGTTATAAACACCGAAAATAATTTTTTATGGAAATAAGTCAGGAAATAGAAAAAAAACTAGTAAGTCAATGGTTTGCCTTTTTACAACGTAAAATATTAGAAGAATTTCAAAATCTTGAACTAGAATTTTCTAAAAAAAAAAGATTAAAAGTAAAATATTTTAGAAAAAATATTTGGAGAAAAGATAACCCCCAAGATGGCGGAGGACAATATTATATTTTAAAAAATGGTCAAATTTTTGATCAAGTTGGAATTAATCATTCTACGGTCCAGGGTAAATTTCAGAAGAATTATAAATCTAATATTCCTGGAACTAAAAAAAATCAATCCTATTGGGCGTCAGGTATATCGGTTGTAGCACATATGAAAAATCCCAATATCCCAGCAATTCATTTTAACACAAGATTTGTTATTACATCTAAAAGATGGTTCGGCGGAGGTATGGATGTTACGCCAAGCAATAAAGATTTTAATGAGAAGAAATTTGTTCACAAAAATCTTAAATTCGTGTGTGATAACAATAAAAAAAATTATAAAAATTACAAAAAATGGTGTGATGATTATTTTTACATAAAACATCTGGGGGAAACTAGGGGAATTGGGGGAATTTTTTTTGATTACCTTTACAAAGATTGGGTAAAAAATTTTAAATTTATAAGAGATGTAGGAATTTGTTTTGTCGAGATAACTAAAACAATTGTGGAAAAGAAAAAATTCTTAAGATGGACTAAAAAACAAAAAGGTGATCAACTAATTAAAAGAGGTAAGTATGTGGAATTTAATTTACTTTATGACAGAGGAACTAAATTTGGATTAAATACTGGTGGTAATATTGATGCAATATTTATGTCATTACCACCTAATGCGAGATGGAAATAATGGAAAAAGAACCAATTACAATTGAAGGATTAAAAAAACTTAAAAATGAATTGGAGGATTTAAAAAATAATAAAAGACCTAAAATAGTTGCGGCTATTGCAGAAGCACGAGGTCATGGAGATTTAAAAGAAAATGCAGAATATCATGCAGCTAAAGAACAGCAGGGTCATGTTGAAACAAGAATTTTGCAGATAAATGATTTAATTGCCAGAGCCAATGTCATCGATGTTACAAAAGTTGAAAATGATGGAAAAGTTATTTTTGGATCTACGGTAAGTGTTAAAGATTTAGAAAATAATAAAAAAATTTCTTTTAAAATTGTTGGGCGAGATGAAGCGGATGTTAAAAAAAATTTAGTTTATTTTAGATCGCCCGTGGGAAAATCTTTAATAGGAAAAAAGGTTAAGGAATCTTTAATCGTGAATACCCCGTCAGGTGAAAAAAATTACGAAATATTAGAAGTTAAATATATTTAGTTAATTATATTTTTTAATAAGATTATTTAAATCTTCCTCTTTTAAATTAAAATCGTTTTCTATCCAAACTTTTTCAACTTTTTTAAGTATTTCTCCAATTTTTCTTCCACTTTTAAAACCTTTATTAATTAAATATTCTCCGTTTAATGGAAATTCCGGTACTCTTAGGTTTGTGATTTCTTTAATAAGATCATCAACTTTTTTTAGGTTATTTGGCTTTATCACAGCGTAATAAAATTTTGTTAAAGATATCATTTTTTCTTTATTGTGAAAAAAAACATTTTTTTTTAGATCTTTTAAAAAAAAATTTCTATTTTTTTTGGCTTCATAAAAATACTTATGCAAAAAATTTAGATACTCTTTTAAAAAATTTGAAGTTTTATATTTATGTACAAAATAATTATGATTTTCACTTTGGTCTATTAATAATAGAGCCAAAACTAAATTATGTTCTAACATTATATATTTTTTAATTTCTCTGTTTTCTAAAGTATTTAATCTGTTCAAATATTTAAATTCAGGAAAAATTACATCAAAAATTTCTTTCAATTCATCATTTGATACCAGTTCACTTAAATTATCGAGCTTTGTAATTTTTATAATTTCAGAAAAAATTCTCTCTTTTGAAAGTTTGAGTATTCCTGGAATATTTTTCTTTATTATTTTAATAGTATCTTTGTCCTTTTCGAAATTTTTATATTGAATTGAAAATCTCAAAAATCTTATAATTCTTAAATAATCCTCTTCTATACGTTCTTGAGGATTTCCAATAAATTTGATTTTTTTATCTTTTAGATCCTTCCTGCCATTATGTGGATCAAATAATTTTCCATTTTGATCCAAATAAATTGCATTAATTGTAAAATCTCTTCTATTTGAATCTTTTTCCCAACTATTTGTGAATGAGACTTTTGCATGCCTACCATCTGAAGAAACGTCCTCTCTTAAAGTAGTTATTTCAAAAATTTCTTTATCTTGTTGTAAAGTTAGGGTGCCGTGATCGATACCGGTTTTTAAAACTTTAAAACTTGTATTTGCAAGTTTTTTTATTACTTCGCCTGGAGTTAGTGTAGTTGCTAAATCTATATCTCCAATTTGTTCATTGTTTAAATAATTTCTAACACAACCCCCAACCAGCATCACATTATTTTCATTTTTGCTATTAAGACGTAGAAATATCTCTTTAATCTTTTTATCTTTATAAAAGGGAAATAAAAAATTTTTTATATTATCAACAAATGGCATATTATTGGCTGGGGCGCTAGGATTCGAACCTAGGATGGTGGTACCAAAAACCACTGCCTTACCGCTTGGCTACGCCCCAAAGTTTTTTTTGATATATCATAAAAAAACACATTTAAATAGTTCTAGAGAGCACACACCAAAATTTTGGAAATCTCTTTTTTATTAATTTTAAGCCAAGTAATGCATCTTTTTTATTTAAAAATAAGCCAAAACAAGCCGATCCTGAACCCGTAATTCTCGAAAACTCACATTTTTTTAATAAAGATAATTCTTTTAAAACCTTTTTAATTATGGGAAATCTGGAAATAATTACACTTTCGAGTGAGTTAGTTTCAGACTTTAATTTATCGACCATTTTCAATTTCGAAATCCTATTAAAAATATTTAATTTTTTAATTTTATCGTATTTCCTAAATTTGCTATAAATATCTTTAGTTGAACTTTTTTTAAATGGATAAACTATTAATAAATAAAAATTGTGTTTAAACTTTAAATTTTCAATTTTAAGGAAATTTTCTTGAATAATTTTATTGCTTTTGAAAAATATTTTGAAATCTGAACCAAGATATCTTGCAAAATAATTAATATCGTTATCTATTATTTTACGCTTTTTATAAAAATATTTAATTATTGTTGCAGCATTACTTGAACCTCCGCCAAGTCCAGAGAAGACTGGTATATTTTTTTTTATTTTTATTTCGTAATTTGACCTATTATTTATAATGTTTTTTTTTCTCAAAAAATATAAACTTTTCAATGCAGAATTATTTTCAAGTTTAATATTTTTTTTAAATTTTCCTGTAAATTTGAATTTATCTTTTTGTCCGTTTATTTTTTTTATTACTATCTGATCATGGAGATTGGTCAAAAAAATTATAGACTGAATATCATGATATTCATGGTTGATTTTTTTGCCTATTTTTAGCGATAAATTAATTTTAGCTGGTGATTTTAAAAATGCTTTAACCATAATGCTATAATTATTAAATATTTTCTAAACCAAATAAAATTTTTCTTTTGATCTTTTTCTTTAGTTTATCTTCTGCTTCAAACTCTAAAGCATTATTCCAATAATACCTTGCTTGAATTTTATTATCATTCATCCATAGACAATCTGCGAAATGATCATTAATCACCGGGTCTCTTGGCATTAGCATTATTGCAATTTGAAGATATTTTTTTGCTTCTGAAAAATTCTTGGTTTTAAAAAGAGCCCAGCCAAGCGAGTCAGTGATGTACCCATTATTTTTTTTAAGGTCATTAGCCTCTCTTAGCATTTTTAATGCCTTTTCAATGTTTTGATTTTTTTCAATCCAACTATAAGCTAGATAATTCATTACATAGGGTTCTTTGGGTTTAACCCTCAACGACTCAATTAAATCTTTTTCACCAAGCTTCCACTTGTCACTTCGTTCATAAGCCATTCCCCTTCTCTCTAAAACTTCAGGATACAAATTATTTGTTTGATCAATTTTCAACAAAATATTTGAATACAGATTTATTGCTTCACCATAATTTTCATTGCTTTTTAAAAAGTTTGCCAAATCAAATGTTTCTGAAATACTTGCGTCTAAAGTTTTGTAGATCTGATTTAAAAATTTGCTTGAATTAGGTTCATTTTTTTTATTCATAATTAATGCTATTTGTTTAGCAGAGTACCACTTATATACGGATCCATTTTCGTACATTTGTTTGTAAATCTTTTTAGCCTGATTGTGTTTATCTAAATTATTAAAATTTTCTGCCAATAAAGCATTGTATGATTTGAATTTAGGATTTAAAAATTTTGCAATATTTATATAAAAATTTGAAAGTTTATAATCTTCTTGGGAAGAAAGAACATTGGCCAGTATATAAAAAAGTTCAGCTATTATATGAGTACTATTATTACAATTAAAAATATTTTTATTTACTTCTCCACTAATTAAAATTTTTTTAAACTGATTAATTAATAAATTAGAGGGAAATTTTTCTGATGCTGATCTAATTAGATTTATTGCATCTTTTTCTTGATTATTATTATAAAAGTAATTTGATACAAAAAAATGGTATCTTGAGAAATTCAACTTATCATTATTTATAACTTTCATAAACTCATTTGCTGTATTGTCTAATTTAAGGAAACAATTACCAAAACTTTTTTGTATAATAGTTAAATTTTCGAATGCAGGATTTGAGAAATTAAGAAGGCTCAGATCATCTTCATTTTGAGTATTTGAAATTTTTGACCATGCAGATAATGAATTTTGTAAAATTTCAGGTACTAAATTACGATTATTTGAAAGTTTAAGTTTGTCAAAATAATTTTTGGACTTTACGAAGTTATTAGATTTAAAATGATATATTCCTAAAAAAAGATCAGAGTTAAAATTTGATTGGTCGATTTTTTCTAATTTTTTAGAATATTTATATGCCTCTTGATATTTTTCAAGATTTACCAATGATTGAATACGCATTGATGAATATTTTTCGTTTGTAGTTTTTCCTTTGTCCATTTTTTGAAAAAAAACTTGTGATTTTTCATAATCAAAATTGTCAAAAGAAATTATCCCAGAAAAATAATTTGAGATATATTTATCGTCTTGATTGAATTCTAATATTTTTGCTAAGGCAGAATTGAATATACCTATAAAAATAAAAGTGTATAGTAAAGTCTTCCAAAAAAGTTTAAATTTGTTCATAATTTTAAGAGCATGAAAAATAAATTAATTATTAAAAATACTAAAAGTAAGTTTTATCACAAACTGTTAAATAATGAAGTGGTTTACGACAAAAAACCATTAAAAAGATATAAACAAAATATCACATCGATGCATTCAAAAGATAAATTTAAAAATCTAGATTTATTAAAAAATAAAATTAATTCTATTAAAAATTGTGAACTTAAGAATAGTGCGCAACAAATTGTATTTTCAGATGGTAATCCAGATGCAAAAGTAATGATAATCGGAGAAGGTCCAGGTGCAAATGAAGACAAGGAAGGTAAGCCTTTTGTAGGAAGAGCTGGAAAACTTTTGGATAAAATGCTTCAAGCTATAAAACTTAGCAGAAATAATGTTTATATCTCTAATGTCGTAAATTTTAGACCTCCTTTGAATAGAAGGCCAACCGATGCAGAAATAAACAGATACCTACCTTTTCTAACCAATCATATAGAAATAATAAGTCCTAAAATTCTTTTGCTATTAGGTAGTACAGCTTTAAATGCATTGGTTGGAAATGAAATCGTAATTTCTAAAGCTAGAGGAAAATGGATAAAAAAGAAAATAGGCAAAATAAACACCGAGGTTATTGCATCATTCCATCCCGCATTTTTAATGAGACAGCCAGAGCAAAAAAAATATGCTTGGGAAGATTTAAAAATGGTAAGAAAAAAAATATCTGATTTAAAGATTAAATTAAATGGCTAGTAAAATTTTTGCAGGTGTCGACGAAGTTGGAAGAGGTTGTTTGGCTGGTCCAGTTATTTCTTGTGCTGTCATTTTAAAAAAAAATATAGACAAAAAAATTCTGAAGGATTCAAAAACTATTTCTTTTAAAGATAGATTAAAAATTGCTGAACATATAAAAAAAAACTCTTGGTACGCTATTGGTTCTGCTTCTGTTAAAGAAATAGATAAGTATAATATTTTTAATGCTTCGTTACTTTCGATGGAAAGAGCTGCAAAAAAACTTAAAAGAAAACCGCATATTTTTCTCATCGATGGAACACATGCGCCTAAAAAATTAAAGAATTCAAAAACAGTAATTAAGGGTGACCAAAAAATTAAGTGTATTTCAGCAGCCTCTATTGTGGCAAAGGTTTACAGAGATCTTTATATGATAAAATTAGGAAATAAATTTCCTCAATATAAATGGCATAAAAATTTTGGTTACGGTACTGATCAACATTTGGGTGCACTGAAAAAATTTGGTATTACAAATTTTCATAGAAAAAGTTATAAGCCTGTACACAACATATTGTCTAGATAGATTTCTCTAACACACAATAGACTCCAAAAGTTAAAAAAAAAATTGACGGTGGATTCAATTTCGGGTTGAATTGAATAAATGACGAAAATTATTAACAAGATAGAAAATGGAGACTCCATTGAAATTTTAAAGAGAATTCCAGATAAAAGTTTCGATTTGGTTTTTGCAGACCCTCCCTACAATATGCAAATTGGTGAAAAGCTTACAAGACCTGATGACAGCAAGGTAGATGGAGTTAATGATAAATGGGATCAATTTTCAAGCTTTGAACATTATGATAAATTTTCTAAATCTTGGCTGAAGGAATGTAAAAGGGTTCTTAAAGATAATGGTTCTATGTGGGTGATAGGAACTTATCATAATATTTTTAGACTAGGTTACCATATTCAAAATTTGAATTACTGGATATTAAATGATGTCATTTGGAGAAAAAATAATCCGATGCCTAACTTTAAAGGCACTCGATTTACAAATGCACATGAAACTTTAATTTGGGCATCAAAAAATAAAAAATCAAGATATACATTTAATTACCAATCTTTAAAATGTTTGAATGATGATTTACAAATGAGGTCGGATTGGATACTTCCAATTTGTAACGGTAAAGAAAGATTAAAAAAAGATGGTAAGAAGATTCACTCAACACAAAAACCTGAAGCGTTATTACATAGAATAATATTGGCTACAACAAATAAAGGCGATTCCATATTTGACCCCTTCCTAGGTACTGGAACTACAGCTGTTGTTGCAAAAAAATTAGGTCGAAAGTATTTTGGTGTAGAAAAAGATAAAAAATATTTTCAAGCAGCAAAACAAAGAATTAATAAAACGTTGGAAATTAAGGATGATTATCTTGACATTCTTCCAAATAATAAGTCTAAACCAAGAGTTCCGTTTGGATCGTTAATTGAAATGGGATTAATAAAACCTGGAACTACTCTTTTTGACGTAAAAAAGAGGTATAATGCTAAAATAATGGTTGATGGAAGTTTAAAGTGTCAAAAAGCTGAGGGATCAATCCATAAAGTGGCTGCAAAAATTATTGGAGCTGAAAGCTGCAACGGTTGGACTTATTGGCATTATATTTCGGGAAATGACCTTAAGCCAATTGATAATTTAAGGGAAAAGTTAAGACCTTCTTCTTAAATAGTTTTGTAAATACTTCCTAGGTACTTGTTTAAAAATTTTTCTTTTTTTGTAATTTTTTTTAATAGAAAATTTCTCGCTTTTACCATTAACGGATTTGATAAATGAAAAGAAAAATAATTTAATTTTGACCTGCTATTGATAAGTTTAGTTTTCTCAAGCCGTTTTTTAAAGTAAAGATTTTGGACTGCTTTACTATCTTTAGAGAGTAAATTAAATAACTCATATGCGGCCTCAATAGATTGTGAAGCTCCTTGTGCCATAGTGGGATGAAAAGTATAAAATGCATCACCTAAATAAAATAAATTTTCATAAATTGATTTCGATGGTTTTTTGCTAGTATATATAGGCCAAGACTCTAAATTTCCTTTAAATAAATTTTCTAAATTTTTGTTCTGTGAAAGTATTTCTTTTTGGATTAGTGCTCTAGCATCTATATTTGTTTTTAATTTTTGCCTAATTATCGTAACTATATTTAATTTCCTATCTTTATTAACTGGATAAATAACAATATGAGCATTTTTTAGCATTATAAGAGATATACTTTTTTCCTCGTAAATAAAATCTTGTGTAGATTGAAGCAGTGTTCTTATTGCAATTGAACCACTATAACTTGGATTATTATTTTTATTTTCGATAACTGATTTTGTATTTGAAAAAACACCATCTGAGACAACAATATAATCTACTAAATCATTGGTATTATCTTTAAAATTAATTAAAAGTTTTTCTTTAATTTTTGAAACTTTTTTTATTTCTTTTCCAAAGCGAATATTATTTGCGAATAAATTACTTTTTAAAAATTCTATTAATGTTGATCTTCTTAAAGTTGTATATTTTATTTTTTCAGAATTAAAATTAGACAAATCTAAATTACAAATTTTTTTATCATCCCCAGAATAAAAATTTAACACCAATGGATTAAATAAATTATTATTATTTATATTTAAAAAACCAATTTTATTTAAAATGGATATACTATTAGGCGCTAGTTGAATTCCATAGCCTTCCTCCAAGCTTAGAATTTTTTCTTTTTCGTAAACCATTATTTCAAAGTTCGAATTTGCTTTAAAGAGATTCGCAATAGTGAGACCAGCGATGCCAGACCCTATTATAGCAATTTTTTTTTTCATTAATATAAGTTTTCTAATCGTCTAAATATTTTTTTAGTAAATGTGGGTATAAATTCTTTTTTATCATATAACGAATACCAACTTAAGTCTTTTGGAATCTTGCGTGAAAATTTATAATACAAATCTATATTTAGTGTTTTGTTAGAAATCGAATTTCTATAATTACATAAAAAATTCCAGTTTTTTATTTTTTGTTTATTTATTTTTTCTTTAATGATGGGAAGATTGCAGTTTTTTAGAAAACCTAAATCATTTTTATTTGTTAAACCAATTTGTTTGTTATTATTTATATAACAAAAAATACTATAACTTTTTTTACTAAAATTAATTGGTGAAGTTAATTTATTTTTTGTATTAGATTTTTTGAATTTACAAAATTTTTTAAAAATACAGATATTACAATGAGGGTCTTTTGGTTTGCAAACAAGAGATCCAAACTCCATTATAGCTTCAACAAAATCTGAGTTTCTTTTTGAATAAAATAATTTTTTTCTGTTTTTTGTTACAAATTTTTCAAAATTTATTTTGTTTTCTCTTTTGTTAATAAGTCTGGAGAAGATTCTTTTAACATTGCCGTCTAGGGCAATTCTGGGCTGGTTATAAACGAGTCCCAATAATGCATTTCCAGTATAATCACCAATACCTGGAAGCTTTTTAAGCTCAGATAAAGTTTTTGGTAAAATTGAATTTTTTTCTTTAATTATAATTTTAGAAGTCGCTAATAAGTGCCTGGCTCTTCTGTAATATCCTAATCCTTCCCAGTATTTAAGAATTTGTTTCTCATTAGTTTTGGAGAGTTTTTTAAGTGTTGAGATTTTGTTTGTGAATCTTAAAAAATAAGGAATTACAGTTTTAACTTGTGTTTGTTGCAGCATAAACTCACTCAACAATCTATAGTATAGCTTTTTTGGTGAATGAAATGGTACACGCCAAGGTAATGCGCGCTTATTATTATCATACCAACTAATTATTTTTTTTGATAAATTAAACTTTAAATGCATAGTAAAAAAAATTATAATAATAAAAGTGCCTTCTCTATTCAAGGATTAAGGCCTATGTCTAAAACTCTTCCTAATGGTCTAAAAACAATTTTAAAAAAAGGTGGATACAACTACGCTTCGATAATCAATAACTGGTCAGATTTAGTTGGAAAACAAATATCTGATATTTGTTATCCAAAATCAATTAAAACTGGAAAAGAATTAAAAGATGGAATTCTTCATTTGAATGTTTTTCATGGTGATCAGCTTTTAATAGAATATAATAAATCAAAAATCATAGACAGAATAAATGTTTTTTTTGGATATAAATTTGTAAAAGATATTAAAATATTTTTAATTAAAGAAAAAATTGATCCTAAAAAAAATATAAATTTTACAAACAATAAAAATTCTAAGTATCAAAAAAAATTGGAAAAGATACAAAATCCTGAGTTAAAGAAAAAAATCAACAATTTGATAAATGCATTTAATAACAAAAAATAAAATGAAAATTAAATATATTGGGTATATTACTATTTTTTTTTTAACAATATTATCCTTATCTAATGTCAATTCTAATGCTTTGAAGATAGATAAAAAAGTTTATGCTGGAAGCAAAGATGCTAAAGTAACGGTAAAAGTATTTTCTTCCTTGACTTGTCCATATTGTGCTGATTTTCATAAAAATGTTTTTATTAAATTAAAAAAAGAATTCATAGATTCAAACTATGTTCGATTCGAGCACCATAGTTTCCCTTTAGATTTGGCCGCTTTGAATGCAGAAAAAATTTTAAGATGTGTAACTGATCACAAAAAAAGAATAGCTCTTTTAGATGAAATTTATGAAAAACAAGAAGAATGGGCCTCGGGAAATGATATTAACAACATTAACTCCAAATTGTCAAAAATCGCAAAGAAATATGATTTAAATGATGATAGAATAAAAAATTGCTTAATAAACGAAAATTTAGAAAATGAAATATTAGAAATTAGAATAAATGGAAGCAAAAAATACTCTATTCAATCTACTCCCACAATTTTTATAAATGAAAAAAAATATGATGGTAAGCATGACTATAATTTATTTAAGAAAGAAATAGAAAAACAATTATAAATTATGAATTTTAAAAAATTGGAATTAATCGGCTTTAAATCTTTCTTTGATAAAACTACTTTTTTTATTCAAGACGGTTTGACGGGGATAGTCGGGCCTAATGGGTGTGGTAAATCAAATATTGTTGAGTCTTTACGATGGTGTATGGGGGAAACATCTGCAAAAAGTATGCGAGGATCTGGTATGGAAGATATAATATTTTCAGGAACATCCAATAAACCAGCAAAAAATATATCAGAAGTAATAATTACAATAGATAATTCACAAAAAGAGGGTCCTGGAAAATATTTGAATATTGAAGAAATAGTAATCAAAAGGAAAATTGAACGTGAAAAAGGTTCAAAATATTTTATTAATGAAAAAGAAGTAAGAGCAAAAGATGTTCAGACTTTTTTTGCTGACCTATCCACTGGAGCTCACTCACCATCGATAATAAGTCAGGGGAAAATTGGAATGATTGTTACAGCAAAACCACAAGAGAGAAAATCAGTTTTAGAGGAGGCTGCGGGAATTTCTGGGATACACATTAGAAGGCATGAGGCTGAGACAAGATTAAATGCTGCAGAAAACAATCTTAAAAGAGCTGATGAATTAAAAAAACAACAAGAGAAACAACTTGAAAACTTAAAAAAGCAAGCCGAGGAAGCTACGAGATATAGGGAAATATCTGAAAAAATAAAAATGGTCGAAGCAGGACTTTTTTATTTGAAACTTCAGGAAATTGAAAATGAAACTTCTCAAGTAAAAGTTAAGCTTTCAGCGATTGATAATGAAGTTAATTCTGTAAAAAAAGATATTGAGCATAATAAAGAATTAGTGGAGGAAGAAAGTAAAAAACTTGAGCCATTGAAGGATAAAAAAATTGAAAATTCTTCCTCAATTCAAAAAATTAATTTAGAGATTTCAAATTTAAATGAGGAAGAAAAAAGAGTTAAAGATTTAAATATAAAATTATTAAATAATATTAAAACTATCCAATCAGACCTGGAGAGGGAAAAAAGTATATCGCTAGATGCATCATTAAATGAAAAGAGAATTTTAGAAGAAAAAAATGAACTTTTAAAAACCGAAAGACAATTATTCGACATTGAAAAAAAATCAGAGATAGATCTAGATTTAACAAGAAGTGAACTTAAAGATCATCAGATTAAACTTGATGATTTTTTAGAAAAAAAACTGGAGTCTGTTGACCTAAAAGAACAGCTTAAAATTTTTATTAAAATTGATGAAATAAATAAATCTGTAATAAGGAGTTTAGAGGACTCTAGATTAGATGAGGCGAACTCAGGATTAGAAAAAATTAATGAAATTTTACAAAATCAGATAAAAAATATTGAAGTTATAGATAGGAATGATTTGAGTATAAATGTAAAAGGACTTATTGAGAATATAACACTGTCGCAAGAGAGATATGCATCCTCATTTGGTAAAAACCAAACAATTAGAAGTGACTCTATAAAAAGAAAGGAAAGAATTAAAAATATTGATCAAGAATTAGAAAATTGGAAAGATCTAAAAGTTAATTCTGAAAAAATGATACTGGAGTTGAGTAATAGAGTTAAAAAAGTTGAATTAGAGTTAGATGAAAACCAAAAGAATCCTGAGCAAATTGCAATTAATAAAGGACAGAATATCCAAAAACTTGAAAATACTGAAAAACAAAATAATGATTTAGAAATAGAAATAGAAAAAGTTGAAGCAAATTATATCGAAGCCAATAACAAGCTGCAGGATATAGAGGAAAAATCCGTTGTTTTAAGAGAAAATAAAGCCAGACAAGAAGCTACGATAGAGGGAATTGATCAAAGAAAAATGGATCTTATATATTTAGTTAAGAATGAATTAAAATTAGAAAATATAAACAATTTATTGTCTGTTTCTGATTTAAACGAATTGCCCAAACCTCCATCTGTAAAAGAACAAGAAGATAAGCTGAATAAACTCAAAAAAGATAGAGAGTCTTTAGGTTCTGTTAACTTGAGGGCAGATGTAGAAACTGAAAAATATAGAGCAACTATAAAAAAAATGGAAGATGATAGAACTGATCTTGTATCTGCAATAGTTAAATTAAAATCTAGTATTAATGAGTTAAATCAGAGGGGCAGAGAAAGACTCTTAGATGCGTTTAATAAAGTAAATAGAAAGTTTAATGAGGTTTTTACAAAGCTCTTTAACGGAGGGAATGCTAAGCTCGAACTAGTAGACTCGGATGATCCTTTAGAAGCTGGATTAGAAATGTTAGTTTCGCCACCAGGAAAAAGGTTGCAATCAATAACTCTTTTGTCTGGTGGAGAACAGGCTTTAACAGCTATTTCACTTATATTTGCAATTTTTTTAACTAATCCTTCACCTATATGTATTTTAGATGAAGTTGATGCACCTTTAGACGATGCAAACGTAACAAGGTTTTGTTCGTTGCTAGATCAGCTTATTTCAATTACTAAAACCAAGTTTATAATAATAACTCACCATGCTTTAACTATGTCAAAAATGAACAGGCTTTACGGTGTAACAATGCCTGAAAAAGGTATAAGTAAACTTGTGGCTGTCGATTTACAACGGGCAGAAGAATTAGTTGCTTAAAATTTTCTCATGAGCGACTTAGAGGATTTAAAAACTCGCCTTAAAATTGCAAAATCAAAATTGCAAAAAGATAAAACTCAAAATGCAGATAAAAAGGGTATTTTTCTTGGGAATGCATTTAAATTGGGAACAGAGTTAGTCGCAGCCGTTATTGTTGGGACAATTATTGGGTTTATTTTAGATAATTGGTTTGGTACTAAACCAATATTAATTATAGTATTTTTCTTTTTTGGGGCTGTTGCTGGTATTACAAACGTTATTAAAGCAGCAAGAAAAATGCAAAAGGATATAAAATAATGGCAACAAATCCGATGGAACAATTTGAAGTTCATAAAATTGGTCCTGAAATAGAAATCTCAGGAATAAATTTATCATTCACAAATTCAAGTCTTTTCATGGTTATAAGTGCTGTATTAATTTTAATTTTACTACTATTTGGAACCAGAGAAAAAAAATTAATTCCAGGGAAAATACAATTGATTTCAGAAATGCTGTATAATTTTATTTCAAAAATGATAAGCGACACAGCCGGTAAAAAAGCTAAACCCTTTTTTCCATTTATTTTTAGTTTGTTCGTTTTTATACTCTTTTGTAATATGGTGGGCATGTTACCCTACTCTTTCACTGTCACCAGCCATATAATAGTAACTCTGACATTTGCTTTGTTTATATTTATTGGTGTTACGATACTTGGGTTTGTAATGCATGGATTTAAATATTTAAAAATTTTCGTACCAAGTGGTGTTCCAATAGTTTTATTACCAATAATTAGTATCATAGAAATAATTTCATATCTTAGTAGGCCTATAAGTCTATCAGTTAGACTTTTTGCTAATATGATGGCTGGACACACAATGTTAAAAGTTTTTGGGGGGTTTGTGATTAGTCTTGGTTTAATTGGAGGTTGGCTTCCTTTAAGTTTTTCGGTTGCTTTAACAGGTTTAGAAATTTTAGTTGCTTTTTTACAAGCTTATGTATTTGCAATTTTAACATGCATTTATTTAAATGATGCATTGAATTTACATCACTAACAATAAAAAAGGAGGAAACATGGAACTAGAAGCAGCAAAAATGATCGGCGCAGGTCTTGCCGCAATTGCTTTAGCTGGTGCTGGGGTTGGTATTGGAATAATTTTTGGAAATTATCTATCCGGTGCAATGAGAAATCCATCTGCAGCTCAAAAACAATTTCCAAATTTGCTTTTGGGATTTGCATTAGCTGAGGCCACTGGTCTTTTTGGATTAGTAGTGGCTTTAATCATACTTTTCGCCTTTTAATTTAATTAAAAAAGTATGAAAAAGTTATTTGCTTTAATTATTTTTCTCTTATTTTTAGAGAAAAATCTTTATTCGGCTGAGGCAGGTATGCCTCAGCTTGACCCTGAGTATTGGCCGTCACAAGTATTTTGGCTTATAATTATTTTTTTAACAATTTACATCTTAATATCAAAAATTTTTATTCCAAAAATAAAAGGCAGCATTGATTTAAGGGAAGATAAAATTAGAAAAGATTTAGAAGATGCAAAGACTTTTAAGGAACAAGCAGAATTAAAATTAAATGAGTATAATAGTTTGATGGAAACTGCAAAAATCGATGTTAAGAAAATCATTTCAAAAAGTAGACAAAAACTAAATGAAGATATGCAAATAAAAAAAGATGAGGCTCAAAAAAAAATTGATGCAGAAATTTTAAACGCTGAAACCGAGATTAAAAAATTTAAAAAAGATTCTTTCAATAAGATAAAATCAATTTCGGAAGATATCACATCAAATTTGGTAAAGGATATATTTGGAGAAGATCTTAATAAAAGTAGTGTTGAAGCTTCAGTTCAACAAACAATTAAAGAATATCAAAAGGGTAAATAAATGATAGATGCAACATTTTGGGTAGCAATATCTTTCTTGCTTTTTGTGGTTTTACTTTTTTACCTAAAAGTTCCACAAAAAATTGACCAGTCATTAAATGAAAGTATAAAAGGTATTAA
Organism: uncultured Pelagibacteraceae bacterium; assembly: GCA_902580445.1. Classification (GTDB taxonomy): domain Bacteria; phylum Pseudomonadota; class Alphaproteobacteria; order Pelagibacterales; family Pelagibacteraceae; genus Anoxypelagibacter. Next base: position 75,123 of record CACHKQ010000002.1, read on the forward strand.
AAGTGAAATTGAGCATGCAGAGAAATTAAAAGATGAAGCCAAAAATATTTTAAGTAATTATGATACTAAAATTAGTAAATCTAAGACAGAAATTAAAAAAATGTTAGAAGATGCCGAAAAACAAGCAGAGCAAAATATAATCAAAACAAACAAAGAATTTCATGAAATTATTGAAAATAGAAAAAAAACGGCAGAAGATAAAATTAAACAAATGAAATTACAGGCTATCAAAGATATGAAAAATTTATCGGTAGATATAGCTGTGAACTCTGTTGAGAAAATCATAAAAAATTCTATAGATAAGAAAAAGCTTGATAAAATTTATATTTCAAGCATCGATGAGGCAAAAAAAATTTTAAAAAACAAATCAATCTAGCGTAATATCCTAACTAATGGCAAAAAAAGTTATTGTTGTAGGATCTGGATTCGGTGGTTTAGCTTCAGCTCTTAGATTAAGAGCAAAAGGTTATGATGTAACTCTAGTTGAAAAACATCCTGACTTGGGTGGAAGAGCTAGAGTTTTTAAAAAAGGTAGCTTTATTTACGACGGTGGACCAACAGTAATAACTGCCCCATATCTTTTTGAGGAATTATTTTCATTATTTAATAAAAAAATTTCTGATTACGTAAAAATAGTACCACTCAATTTATGGTATCGTTTTGTTTTTAATGATGGACGAACTTTCAATTATTCAGGCAATGAAGATTCAATGGAAAAGGAAATAAGAAAATTTTCTGAAAAGGACCTAGAGGGATATAAGAATTTAGTCAAGTTTACTGAAAAAATTTTTGATAAAGGTTTTACTGAATTATCTGATAAACCTTTTAACAACTTGTCTTTTATGATCAAGCAGATACCTGCTTTGTTGAATTTAAAAAGTTACAAATCTGTTTATGGATTAGTTTCAAATTATATTTCGAATGAAGAGTTAAGAAGAGTTTTTAGTATGCATCCTCTTCTGGTGGGAGGAAACCCGTTCACAACTACTTCAATTTATACCCTTATTTTATTTTTAGAAAAAAAATGGGGTATTCACTATTCAATGGGTGGTACGGGAAGTGTTGTAAAAGCACTTGAAAAATTAATGAATGAAGAAGGTATTAAGGTAATTAAAGATGCAGAAGTTACAGAAATAATTTCATCTAACAAAATAGTTAAATCTGTAAAAATCAATAGCTCTAAAATTATCAATTGTGATTATGTTGTTTGTAATTCTGATCCACCGAATGTATATAAAAATTTAATTAAATCTGAAAATAATTATAATTTTATTTTTAAACAAAAAATAAAAAGAATGGATTATTCGATGGGACTATTTGTTTATTATTTTGGATCAAAAAAGCAATATAAAGATGTTGCTCATCATACAATTTATTTTGGAAAATCTTATAAAAAACATTTAGAGAAAATATTTGAAAAAAAAATTCTATCAGATGATATAAGTTATTATTTACATCGACCTTCTGCTACAGATCCTGATATGGCGCCAAATGGTCAGGATGCTTTTTACGTCCTGGTTCCAGTTCCTAATAATTTATCAAAGATTAATTGGTCAAATGAAGGTGAGAAATTTAAAAATTTAGTTTTAGATAAAATGGATAAGTCAGTTTTACCGGGTATTAAAAAAAATGTTGTTAGTGATTTTTATCTCACACCAGATTATTTTGAAAAAGATTTATCTACACTACATGGCTCAGGATTTTCTATACAACCAAAGTTTTCACAATCAGCGTACTTTAGATTTCATAATCAATCTGAGATTTTTAATAATTTATATTTTGTTGGTGCCGGAACTCATCCTGGTGCAGGAATGCCAGGTGTAATTTCTTCAGCTAAGGTTTTAGATAAAATTTTATGATGGCTACAAAAAACTATTTATCTATTTACGCAAAATCATTTAATTGGTCAGGATTTTTTTTACCAAAAAATATTTATGTAAAATGTTCTAAATTATACGATTTTTGTAGAACAGTAGATAATATTGCAGATCAGGAAGCTAATTTAGATTACAAAAAAAAAGAAATAATAAAATTTAGAACTAATTTTGAAAATAAAGATTTTAAAAATGAAATAATAAAAAATATGTGGGAATTAATGGATGAATTTAACATATCTAAGAAAATAGTAGATGACTTATTTGATGGTGTAGAGTCAGATATAAAGGAAGAAGTTAAGATTAAAAATGAGAAAGAACTATTTGTTTATTCATATAGAGTTGCTGGAACTGTTGGTTTGATGATGGCAAAAATTTTTAATATAAAAAAAAAAGATACTCTTCAAAGAGCAGTATATCTTGGAATCGCTATGCAATTAACAAATATTGCAAGAGACGTTGTTGAAGATGAAAAAAAAAATAGAGTTTATTTAATCAATTACTCAAAAGATAAATTAATAAATATTAAAAAAATTATTTATACTGCTGACATATTCTATAATAGTTCCTTTATAGGTATCAAAGATATTCCTTTAAGTTGCCGTTTTTCAATAATTGTAGCTAGAAGAGTTTATAGGCAAATTGGAAAAAAAATATTTAATATAAAAGATTTAAGTACCTATAAAAGTGCTGGAAAAATTTATGTTTCAAGTTTTGGGAAAGTCGTACAAACAATTTTTTCTTTATTAGATTTAATAATACTTCCTTTTTTAAAACCAAGAAAAATTGAACAAGAATATGAATATAATTTAATTAATGAGGATATTTCTTTAAATGAAAGAATTTGATTACGTAATTATTGGAGGAGGATGCGCGGGATTATCCTTGGCATATGAATTGGATCTTCATCAAAAACTTAGTAGTAAAACACTCGCAATTATCGAGCCACGGAAAGAATATTTAAGAGATAAAACTTGGTCTTTTTGGAAAGTAAGTCCTCACAATTTCGAAGATTGTGTTAGGAAAAATTGGAAAGAATTTTCAATAAAGAAACCATCAAGTTCAAAAGTTATTAGATGTGATAATTTTCCTTATCAGAGTATTGATAGCGGACTTTTCTATAATAAAATTATTAATAAATTAAATAAAAATAAAAATATAGAGTTTTTCAAAAATATAAGTGATTTAAATATTAAAAATTCTTTTATATTTAACAGTGTTCCTTCATTAAGAAATACTAGCTCAAATCTTTGGCAACATTTTTATGGTGTTGAAATTGAAACTAATGAAGATTTTTTTGATGATGGAATTGTTGATTTAATGGATTTTAATTGTGATCAAAGAAATAGTGTTCATTTTTTTTATGTTCTTCCATTTGCAAAAAATAAGGCAATGATTGAGACTACATGGCTATCTAAACAAGATTTATCTCTTAAAGATTATGAATCTCAAATTAAAAATTATATTAATAGTTTAGGCATTAAAAATTATAAAATAAATTTTAAAGAGGAAGGGGCTATTCCTCTTTTTTATCCTGACAATACAGGAGAAAAAAATAAAATTAATATTGGTACAGCTGGAGGTATGACCCGTTTAAGTACAGGTTACACTTTTTTAAATATTCAAGACCATAGTAAATTTATAAGAAAGAATTTAAGTAATATAGAGAAAGCTCGTAAATTTGAGTTAAAAATAAAATATAAATTTTTGGATAAAATATTTTTGAAAGTTTTAGAGAGAAATCCAGAAAAAATGCCTAATATATTTTATAAAATATTTAATGGATATACAGACTCAACCATAAAGTTTTTATCAAATAAAAGTAGCATTATTGAGGATATATTAATAATTTTAAAAATGCCAAAGTGGATATTTCTGAAATCACTTTTTAATTAAAATGATAAAAAAAATTTACGGTAAACATACATTTTATTTTAGTATTTTTGCAATTACATTATCGGTTACCGCTTTACTCTTTGGTAATAAAATAGAAGCTTCAAATGAATTGATGATTTCATTTATATGTTTATTTTTGATTTTATCAATAGGTATATCTCATGGTGCGATGGATAATTATAAGGCAAAAAAATTGTTGGAGATTTATAAAAAGAAGAATAAGTCAATTTTTTTTATTATATATATATCAATTTCATTAATGATAATTTTACTATGGAGTTTATATCCCTCTGTCACTTTGTTAATATTTTTAATTATCGCCTCTTATCATTTTGGTAGAGAGGATACTTCATTCTTGCATCAAAATAATTATTATGTTGATCAAGCACTTTATTTAATCAAGGGTTCGTTAATTGTATTTGCGCCATTATTTTTTCATATTGACGAAACTATTGAAATTTTCGATACGTTACTAATAAGTGACAATATTCTTATTTATATTAAAAAAGAACATTGGATTATAAATGTGTGTTTAGGTTTTTGTATCTTTGGTTATCTTTATTTTGTTAACAAAAATAAATATGAAGATTTTGAAGTTTTGTTTTTGGATATGTTATCTATTCTTATTCTAAATTACGTTTTTAATCCATTAATTGCTTTTACAATTTATTTCTGTTTCCTTCATTCAATTAGGCACATCATATCAATATCTCATGAACTTAACGGTGATAACTTTAATTTAGGTCTAAAGGCTTTTGCCAAAAAAGCCTTACCATTAACTATTATTACTGCAGTATTATATTTATTAGCTACAGTTTTTCTCTCAAACTTTTATGGCCTTAACGATGTGATAATAAAAGTAATATTTATTGGTTTGGCGTCACTAACATTTCCGCATATATTGCTTGAATATTTATTAGAAATAAATGAAAAAAAAAATTAAAATTTTTTTAGCAGCACCAAGGGGATTTTGCGCTGGTGTAGATAGAGCAATAGAAATAGTTAAAAAGACCCTCAATAAGTACGGTAGCCCAGTTTATGTGAGACACGAAATTGTGCATAACAAAAATGTTGTAGAAAATCTAAAAAATTTAGGTGCTATATTTGTTGAGGAAATTTCCGAAATTAAAGATAAATCTAGACCAGTTATATTTTCAGCTCATGGAGTTGCTAAGAAAGTTCCTGAGGAGGCGAAACTTGAAAAAATTTTCTATATTGATGCTACATGTCCTCTTGTTTCAAAAGTACATAGAGAAACAGAACAATTGCATAAAAAAGGTTTTGATATCGTTTTAATAGGTCATAAAAATCATCCAGAGGTTATTGGAACAATGGGACAACTTCCAAAAGGATCTATTAAATTAATTGAAAAAAAAGAGGAAGTTGAAAATTTAAATTTTTCAAAACCTTTGGCATATGTAACTCAAACTACTTTGTCTGTAGATGATACTAAAGAAATAATAGATGCTTTAAAAATTAAGTTTCCTGAAATTAAGGGTCCAGTTAAAGAGGATATTTGCTATGCAACAACTAATAGGCAAGCGGCAGTAAAGAAAATTGCTCCTAATTGCGAAATGTTTTTTGTAATTGGTAGCAGAAACTCTTCAAATTCTGCTAGATTAGTTGAGGTTGCAAAAAAGTCAGGTTGTAAGAATTCCGAGCTAATTTTTTATGGAAAAAATGCACCCTTAGACAAAATTAAAAGTTGCAAAACTATTGGTCTATCATCTGGAGCATCTGCACCTGAGGAGTTGGTTCAAAATTTTATTTCTGAAATTAAAAATGACATGGATGTATCAATTGAAGAAGTAGTAACAGCTAATGAAAAAGTTGTATTTAAATTACCCAAAGAATTAAATTAAATGGCTATTTATACTAAACTTAGTAAAGAAAAAATTGTTTCAATTATTTCAAATTATAATTTAGGTAAAATGAAAAAATTTGAAGGTATTAAAGAAGGCATAGAAAATACAAATTACTTAGTAGAAACTGACAAGGGAAAATTTATTTTAACAATTTACGAAAAAAGGGTGAATAATGATGATTTACCATTTTTTTCAAAATTAATGCTAGAGCTTAGCAATAAAAATTTTATTTGTCCAAAACCTATTTTAAATAAAAATAACAAATATATTAATGATCTTGATGCTAAAAAGTTTATGTTAGTTAGTTATTTAGAGGGAAAATCAAAAACAAATCTATCGCCGAATGATTGTAATTCAGTTGGAAAACAAGCTGCAAGAATGCATGAAATTACAAAAAATTTTAATTTTAAAAGAAATAATGATCTTTCTGTTGATTCATGGAGAAAAATTTTTAATCAAGTAAAAGACAAATGTAATAGTATTCATCCTGATCTTCCAAAATTAATTGAAACAAATTTAAAAGATGTAGAAAAAGGTTGGCCAGAAGATTTACCTAAAGGTATAATACATGCAGATCTTTTTCATGATAATATTTTTTTTAAAAATGATAATTTTTCGGGTTTCATAGATTTTTATTTTTCATGTAATGATTTTTATGCATTAGAAATTGCAATATGTTTTAATGCCTTATGTTTTGATGGTATTAACGAAAATTTAAGCTTTAATGTGACAAAAGCAAAAAAGTTTTTTGATGGTTACAACGAAATAAGAAAAATATCTAATGATGAAAAAAAATATATCAAAGTACTATCTCAAGGAGCTGCATTAAGATTTCTTCTAACAAGAGTATTTGATTCTATTAATATGGTTGATGGTGCTATTGTAAAAATTAAAGATCCAATTGAATATTTAAAACGTTTAGAGTTTCATAAAAATTCAAAAAATTTTGAAGACTACGTAGTTTAAAATGAGATATAAAATTTATACAGATGGTGCATGTTCGGGAAACCCAGGTCCTGGCGGTTGGGCAGCCATAATATTAGTGGATGATAAAATTAAAAATGAAATCTCAGGAAGAGAAAATAGTACAACAAATAATAAAATGGAGCTTTTAGCGCCAATTAAAGCAATTCAAAAATTAAAAAAGAAATCAGAAATTTCAATTTATACAGACTCGACATATGTGCGAGATGGGATAACAACGTGGATTAAAAAATGGGAAAAAAATGGTTGGAAAACTGCATCTAAAAAACCTGTAAAAAATAAAGACCTATGGAAAAAATTAAAAGATTTATCATCAAAACATTCTATCAAGTGGATTTGGGTTAAAGGGCATGCTCACAATAAATATAATAATATTGTTGATGAACTAGCACAAGGAGCTATAAGAAGATAAATGATTAAACAAATACCAAGTAACAAAATTCAAGACTTTGTAAAAGAAAACCCAAAAAGTGTTTTGTTAGACGTAAGAACAAAAGAAGAATGGGATCAAATTGGAAAACCAGATGGCGATAAAATTGGGATTAAAACATATTTTTTATCTTCGCAATTTAAAGGAAGAATTATTAATGAAAATTTTACAAAAGAATTCGAAAACTTAAATATTGATAAAAATTGTGAAGTTCTTGTAATGTGTGGGTCAGGTAATAGATCTCAGAGAGCAGCAGAATTATTAACTGAAAAAGGTTTTAAATGCTCGAATGTTTCTGATGGGTTTAGAGGAGACGGCGAAGAAAAAATTGGCTGGAAAAATAACCAGCTTCCGACTAAATAATTAAATTTTACTTAAAAAATTTTCTGCTGCAGATAATTCACACATTGCGGTTTCTTTTTCTTCTTCAAATTTTTTAACAATTTCGTTTTCAACCAGCATTGTGTATCTGTTTGATCTTATACCTAGACCTTTCTCTGATTTATCTACTTCAGCACCAATGGCTTTAGTAAAGTTGAGAAAGGGGTCCCCTATCATAAAAATTTTTTCACCTACACCTTGATTTTCGCCCCATGCTTTCATTACGTTTGGATCATTCACAGCAACACATACTATTTTGGATACTCCCTTTTTCTTAGCGGTGTCATAATTTTTTACATATCCTGGCAAATGAATTGCAGAACAAGTTTTTGTGAATGCTCCTGGCACACCCAGAAGTACAATTTTTTGATTTTTAAAAATATCGCTTGTACCAATTTTTTTTACTTCATTTTTTTGGTTTAAATAAAAAAATTCAGAAACTGGTAGTTTATCTCCAACCTTAATTTTCATTTAATCTTTTCTAAAATATAACTTTTTACATCAGAAATATTATTTTCTAAAATATCATATTTTTCTTTTTTATTTAATATATTACTTAATTTATTTGGCATCTTAACTTCTCTACTTGTCGCTATTTTAATCGTTTCCAAAAATTTATAAGGATGCGCTGTGCCTAGTATCAAGGTTTCAGGATCTAAGTTAAATTTTTTTGATGCACCCACAGCGGTTGCAGTATGCGGATCAATTATAAAATCAAGTTTATCTGATATATTTTTTATGATTTCTAAAGTTTCTTTATCACTCACTTTATAAGCACAGAAATCTTTTTTTATAGTTTTTTTTTGTTCTTCATCTAAACTGAAAGATCCATTTGAGGAAAGCTCAGACATTAAACTAGAAACTTTTTTATCATCATTTTTTACAATATCAAAGAGAAGTCGCTCAAAATTACTAGCAATTTGAACATCCATACTTGGTGACAACGACTGTCTTACCTTGCTGGGTTTATACTCTCCTAAATTAATTGCTCTTTCCAAAATATTATTTTCATTTGTAGCTACGATTAATTTTTCAATTGGAAGTCCCATTTTTTTTGCCATATAACCAGCAAAAACATCTCCGAAATTTCCAGTTGGAACTGAAAAGTTGATTTTTTTGTTTTTAAATTTAAATGCTGAGTAAAAATAGTAAACAATTTGACAAACTATTCTTGCCCAATTAATAGAATTTACACCTGACATATTAATTTTTTCTCTAAAACTATTTTCTGAAAACATTTCTTTAACAATTTTTTGACAATCATCGAATGATCCTTTTATTGCTACGTTATAAATATTATCTGAACCTATCGTTGTCATAATTTTTCTTTGAATTTTAGATATTTTGTTATCAGGATGTAAAACAAAAACATTAATATTTTTTCTATTATTTAATGCTGCGATTGCAGCTGATCCAGTATCTCCAGAAGTTGCGACTATTATATTAACAGTTTTATTAGCCGAAACTTTTAGTTCATCATACAAGTTGCCAAGAACCTGCATGGCAATATCCTTAAAAGCTAATGTTGGTCCGTGATAAAGTTCCACTAAATTAATATCCCCAATTTTATTTATTTTAATTACTTCTTCACTAGAAAAACTTTTATAGGATTTTTGAATAAGATTTTTTAAATTTGTTTTTGTTATATCAGATGAACAAAAATTAAAAATTATTTCAGTTGCTAATTCTATATAAGATAACTTGCTAAGTTTTTTTATTTCATCTTCATTATAAATTTTAATATTTTTGGGAACAAATAGACCTCCATCAGGTGCTAAACCCCTTAGAAATATATCTTTAAAACTATAACTTTGATTTTTATTTCTTGTACTAATGTATTCCACTAATTAGACGATTTCTGTCCTTCTTTAAAATATTTTTTCCAGGACGAATTTAATAATCCTAATAAGATAAATGAAAGCACTATGATTAATAAGGCATTTTGACCACCTGAAGTTTCAGATATACAAACAGCACACATAGTTAAGACTTCAGAATTTAAACTATTAATAATCATTTTTTAAAATAAACAAATTGAATTATAGCTTCTTTTATATTCTTTGTCACATTTGGGTCAACTAATAAAACCAACGCGTATTTTTCTTTTTCCCCTCCTTTTAAAGTTTGTTTCTCGTAACAAAAACAGTTCATTTTAGTCATGTAGTCTTTCAGTTCAGGAGGGTAAACCTGAAAAGTAGCCATTGCAGATATACTTTTTTTACTTAAATTTTCTACTGAATAATTAATTGTTTGCACTTCACCAGGTTTTAAAATTATATTTTTCTTTTCTGTCTCAAATTTAAAGGGTAAATCACTATGAACACTTGTAATTAATTTTGTTGGGATTAACTGACTATTGCTAATTTCTCCTCTAAGAAAAACATAAGAAGTAATTATAAGTATAACTAATAAGCTTATTAAAACAGAAATGAACTTTTTGTTTTTAGGCAAATTTATCAACTAGGATTGAAATGAAAATTGCAAATAAATAAAGAATTGAGAAAGCAAAAATTTGTTTTGAAATACTCTTTTCAGATTTTTTATCTTTCGTTTTCAATAGTTTATAACAAATAAATATATAGTATGCGCTTAAAGGAAAAGAAAAAAACAAATATATTATACCTAAAAATTCTAAATAGTATGGAGCAACAGCCACTGGAAATAATAAAATTGAATACACAAATATATTTTTCTTTGTAGTTTCTACTCCTGATGTAACTGGTAACATTGGTATATTTGCTTTTTTGTAATCTTCTGACTTAAAAAGGCTTAAGGCCCAAAAATGTGATGGGGTCCAAACAAAAATTATTAAAAAAAGAATAATTGGTTCAATAGAAATACCGCCTGTAGCTATCGCCCATCCAATAACAGGAGGCAAAGCTCCTGCTGCTCCACCAATAACAATATTTTGTGGTGTCTTCCTTTTGAGCCAAATAGTATAAACGAAAACATAAAACAAAATTGTTAGAGCAAGTAATGCGGCTGCCATAACGTTTGAAAAAAAATATAAAGCTCCGACTGATAAAAAAGAAGATACAATACCAAAAATAAGCGCCTCATTTTTAGTTAGCTTTCCGGTTGGAATTGGTCTTAAGCAAGTTCTAGACATAACTTTATCGACATCAGCTTCATACCAACAATTTAGGGAACCGGCTGCACCAGATCCAAGTGCAACAGCTGTAATTGATAAGATCGCGTATAAGTAATCTACACTTTTGTATGGAGCAATTAGGAAACCAACAACACATGTAAAAATAGCTAGAGACATAACTCTTGGCTTCATTAATTCGAATAAAGCTTTAATGTAGTGAATACTATCGAATTTAAATTCTCTGGCTTTTGTATCTGTATTAAACAATTGAAATCCTATTATTAATTATTCACCTAAGACAAAATAAATAAGCCTTGTAAAGACAGTGTACTTACCTTCTGCAACCATCAAACCTACAAAACATGCTATTGCGGTCATTGGCCATAACAAAACATTTACAAGCGCGTAACGTTCCCAAAACAGGTGCATAAAAAAAGCCATGATCAAACCTGCTTTTAAAAACATAAAGAATAAAATTAGAGACCATCTTAAAAGACCTTGAAATTGGTACCAGTCAACCATGTAGGAAAAAAAACTAAGAACAAATAGTAGGCCCCATATCCATAGGTATATTCCAATCTTATGGGTTGTTGCTGGTTTCTCTTTATTTTTGTTTACTTCTGTATTTTCATTCATTGTAAAACCTTACCAAAGATAGAAGAATGCGAAAATAAAAACCCAAACTAAATCCACAAAGTGCCAGTAAAGACCTAATATTTCAATAGAAACATAGTCTGATTTCATTGTTGTAAAAAATCCACGTTTACCTGTATCAAAGTCTCCTCTGTAAACTTTTCTAGCAAAAATAAAAAGAAATATTACACCTATCGAGACATGGGTACCGTGAAAACCAGTTATCATGAAAAAGTAAGATCCAAATTGACCAGCACCAAAAGGATTTGACCATGGTCTCACACCCTCATGTATTAGTTTAGACCACTCAAAAGCTTGCATTCCAACAAAAATTAATCCACCGATGGCTGTGGCGAGAATAAGACGACCACACATTTTTCTATTTTTTTCATAACCATATTTTACTGCTAAAGCCATAGTTCCGCTGCTAGTGATAAGTACAAAAGTCATTATAGCTATTAGAAGCAGTGGTACCGGCACTCCCATAAAATCAAGTGAAAACACGTGACTAGTATTGGGCCAATCAACAACAGTTGAGGCTCTTCCCTTCATGTAAGAAATTAAAAAGCAGCTAAATATAAAAGTATCGCTCAATAGGAATATCCACATCATTGCTTTACCCCATTGTACACCTTTAAAAGCAGTTTGGTCTGAACCTAAGTCATTAGGAACACTTTTCCAACCTTTAGGTAGATTATCTAATGATGAGTCTGACATAATCAGTTTTCCTTAACTTGATAACATTAATCCAAAAAGCACTAACCAAACAGCTAATAAAAAATGCCAGTAAACTGCACAAATATCAATTAAATTATTAATTTCTTCTTTCTTTAGACTTTTTTTTATGAATTTTGAAGTAGTTTTTCCCCAAAAATATATCCCGCCAATAATGTGAAGAGCATGAATTGTTGTGAATAAATAAAAAAATGCATTAGCAACATTGCTAGTAGCATAATACCCGGTGTTCATTAGTTGATACCACACTATAAGCTGACCAATCAAAAAAGAATATGCTAGGAAGCCTACAAAATACAAACCATTTTTAGTCTTATCAAAAAATTCGTTTTTTGCATATTTTGTTGTTTGATGAAAAACCAAACTGCTTATTACTAAAATTCCTGTATTAAACCAAAGAAGCCAAGGCTCTGGCATATTTCTCCAGTCGTGTACGAGCATTCGGTCAGAGTATGCAACTATAAATAATGAAAAAAGAACTGTACTTGCGGCCATTAAAGTTCTTAGACCTAGTTTTTGTTTCGTTAAGTTAACAGTTTGGCCTTGATGCTCGTTATCAGCTTCTATTTGATCTTGTTCCCAAGGCTTTTCGGTTAGTAATTGAAATATAGATTTTTTCTTGCTCACGTCTTCTCAACTTTCGCTCCTATAATTTCACTTGGAGGTTGGTTTTGCGGTATATAATCTTCTTTTGCACCTGGCACACTAAAGTCGTAAGGCCATCTGTAAACTTTTGGAGGTTCTTTGCCCCAATTACCATGTTCAGGAGGCATTTGTGGAGTTTGCCACTCTAGAGAGTTAGCTTTCCACGGATTTTTTTCTGCTTTCTTCCCGAGTCTAGCACTTGCAAATAAATTGTATAAGAACAATAATTGTGCAGCCCCAACTATTAAAACTGCAATAGTAATGAATTTATTTAAAAGCAATGTTGATACATCGATATACGGACTATCATAGATTTCATAGTATCTTCTCGGTACACCGACGAAACCTTGATAATGCATTGGAAAATAAATAGCGTATGAACCTATAAAGGTAATCCAAAAATGAATTTTTCCTAAAGTTTCATTCATCATTCTACCAGTAACTAACGGATACCAGTGGTAAATAGCTCCAAAGACAACAAGTATAGGGGCAATACCCATAACCATATGGAAATGAGCTACAACAAAATAAGTATCAGATAAAGGAACGTCTACCGTTACATTTCCTAAAAATAAACCAGTTAATCCCCCATTTAAAAAAGTTACAATAAAACCAAGAGAAAATAACATAGGAAGAGATAAAACTATATTTCCTCTCCATAAAGTTAAAATCCAATTATAAACTTTAATAGCTGTTGGAACTGCAATAATTAATGTTGTTGTTGCAAAAAAGAATCCAAACCAAGGGTTCATTCCACTTACGTACATGTGATGAGCCCAAACAAAAAAGCTTAAAGCACCAATCCCTACTATAGCCCAAACCATCATTCTATAACCAAAAATAGTTTTTCTTGAGTGGACTGATAACAAATCTGAAACAATACCAAAAGCTGGTAGTGCAACTATATAAACTTCTGGATGGCCAAAGAACCAGAATAAGTGCTGGAATAGAATTGGACTTCCGCCTTCATGAGTTAATGTTTCTCCCAAAGAAACCATAGCTGGCATGAAGAAGCTTGTTCCTAGCAAACTGTCTAGTGTCATCATTAAACATCCAACTAATAAAGCTGGAAATGCAAACATCGCAAGAACAGTTGCAGTAAAAATTCCCCAAATTGTTAAAGGCAATCTCATTAAAGTCATGCCTCTAGCTCTCAATTGTAAAACAGTTATGATGTAATTTAATCCACCCATTGTGAAACCAGCCACAAATAATATGAGTGAAATTAACATCAGTATTATTCCACCATTATAACCAGGTGTTCCAGCTGTGATTGCTTGTGGAGGATAAAGTGTCCAGCCTGCTCCGGTGGGCCCTCCAGGAACAAAAAAGCTTGCTAATAAAACTACAACTGCAACAACAAATGCCCAGTAGCTAAGCATGTTCACGTATGGAAATGCCATGTCTCTTGCTCCACACATCAGCGGTATTAATAAATTTCCAAATCCTCCCAGAAATAGTGCAGTTAATAGATATACTACCATTATCATTCCGTGCATCGTCACAAATTGATAATAAGAAGAAGGTTCAAGCCAACCAAGTCCTGGCCAAGCCAACTGAATTCTCATTAACCATGATAAAACTAATCCTAAAAGTCCTGTTCCTATTGCCGTTAAAGCGTATTGAATTCCAATATATTTTGCGTCTTGTGAAAAAACGTATGTAGTCCACCAACTATGTGAATGATAAAGTTCCTGATCAGGTAATTCAGCATCTGGAACTGCATCTATATCTGGTGTTGACACAGATGATGCATCGCCTGCATAATCTGATTTAGCTTCTAATTTATGTTCGTATTCATCTGACATAATCAATCGTTTTATAGTTTATTTATCCTTTTTTACTAGCTGCAAATTGTCATTTTTTCGATTTTTTGCTAACATTTTCTCAAAAGTTATTTGTTTTGCCTCCCATTTTTTATATTCTTTTTCTTCATCAACAATAACTCTACCTCTCATGGCATAATGTCCCGTTCCACAATATTCGGCACATAAGACTTCGAAATCCCCTACTCTGGTTGGGGTCAGCCAATAGTAAGTTACAATACCAGGTACCATGTCCATTTTACCTCTAAATTGAGGTACATAAAAATTATGTAAAACATCTATGGTTCTTAATTCAAATTTTACTGGCCGGTCTTTCAATACGTGGAGTTCTTGAGCATCAACTAATAGATCATCTTTACCGTTCGGATCTTCTAAAATTAATCCAAAAGGGTTTTCGTCATTAATATATTTGATATCAGTTTTTCCAAGTATATTATCTTCACCTGGGAGTCTATATTTCCAGCCCCACTGATAAGCAAACACCTCTACTTTATACGCGTCCTTTGGAACTGTAACATATTGATTCCAAACAACTAGTCCAGGAGCTAATAATGCTGCAACACCAATTGCGGTTGCCCAAGTTAATCTACTCTCTAATTTTTTATCTTCAGGTTTGTACTCAGCTCTTCTATCTTTTTTATAACTGTACTTCCAAACGCAGTAAGCAACAAAAAAGCATATAGCTATAAATACTGCTCCGGTAATCCAAAATGTCAAAAGTATAGTATCATCCATGTTGCCCCAATTGGAAGCTACTTCTGTCCACCACCATGGTGACCAAAAGTGGAAAGCTACAGAGCCAATTGTTATTAAGAATATACTTAAAGCAACTATCATTTTATGCGTTTGAAATAATAAAAATTCCTATGAGAACAATCCCTGCAATTAAAACATGATTACCCAAATCTATTAGTCCAAGCTTTTTATTTTTTGGGTCAATCAAATCTTTCCATTTAAAAGGAACTGATTTTCTTTTTACTGCTATCTCAGCTTCGTTTTCATTTTTTTCTAGTCTAAGAGAAACTGAAAAGAAAACGAAATAAATAAATAGTACTAAAAATACTACCAATCCAAGTAATAGTGCATAAGCTGTGCTCATAATTTAATTAATTAATACTATATATATAGTCTATATGCATGTTTAATAAGGTTTTGCGACACTTTTGCAAGGTTTAAATCTCACCAAATTTAGAGGATATTTAGTTGTTTTCCAAGTTGAAATTTAAAATTGTTGTTGATGCAATTGCCGCTGTCTCTGCACGTAAAATATTCTTACCTAAAGTGATAGATATTACATTTTTATAATTGGTTATAAACTGCCTCTCTTCTTCTGAGAAATCACCTTCTGGCCCAATTAAAATACAAATTGGATTTTTTTTGGATAATTTATTATATAAATCTTTTGACTGAGAATTAATATCACAAAAAACAATTTTGCCATCGTCAGGAAAATTTTTAATAAATTTATCTAGCATCTGTAATTCTTGAATTTTAGGCACCGTTATACGATTAGACTGCTCACAAGCTTCGGTTATAATCTTTTCTGTCCTTTTAATATTAATTTCTCTAACAACACTTCTTTCACATAATAACGGAATGAATTTTTGAACTCCCAATTCTGTAGTTTTTTGTATCATCAAGTCTTGAGGAACTTTTTTAATTGGTGAAAAAGCTAACCAAATATTTTTTTCATTAGACAAGGTTCTTGATAGTTTTTCAACTTTAAATTCTGTAAAAATTTTTCCTTGATCTAGAATTTTTACATCCCACTCACCGTCTTGTGAATTAAAAAGTGAAATTTTATCTCCAGCTTTTAATCTCATTACATTCTTTGTATAATGAGATTGTTTTTCAGAAAGTCTTGAAATAGTACCTGTTTTTAATTTGTTTGAATAAAAAAGTCTTGCTTTTGATGCCATGAAGAATTTATATAAGTTAGGATGGCAAAATCAATTATAATTACTAAGCATGGTGGTCCAGAAGTTTTAGAATTAAAGGATATAAATGTTGGTTCGCCTGGTCCTGAAGAAATTAAAATCAAAAATTTAGCTATTGGTTTAAATTTTATTGATACTTATCACAGATCTGGACTATATAAATTAAAGTTACCATCAGGTATTGGAATGGAGGGAGCTGGTATTGTTCAAGAAATTGGTTCCTCAGTTAAAAATTTAAACAAGGGTGATAGAGTAACTTACTCTCAGTTGCCATTAGGATCTTACTCTAACGAAAGGATTATCCCTGAAAAAATTGCAGTTAAAATACCAGAAGGGGTAAGCGATAAAGTTGCTGCGAGTATAATGACAAAAGGTTTAACTTCACATTATCTTTTATTTAAAACTTATAAAGCAAAAGCTGGAGAGTTAATTTTATTTCATGCTGCTGCAGGTGGAGTTGGTCAGGTTTTTTGTCAATGGGCAAAAAGCATAGGTTGTAGAGTTATTGGAACTGTAGGATCAGACAGTAAAATTGATATTGCAAAAGAAAATGGATGTGAATTTGTTATAAATTACAATAAAGAAGATTTTGATAAAAAAGTTCTTGAGATAACCGGTAATAAGGGTGTCGGAGTAGTTTATGATGGTGTTGGAAAAAAAACTTTTGAAAAATCTATTAATTGTTTAAAGCCAATGGGTATGATGATTTCTTTTGGAAACGCATCTGGTGCTCTTGATCCTATAGATGTAAAAAAATATATAGCTCATAAAAGTTTATTTTTTACAAGACCAGGATTAGCCCATTATGGAGCAGGAAGAGCGGCTCTTGAGGAAGGTGCTAGTGCTCTTTTTGAACAAATTAAATTCGGAAAAATTAAAATTAATATTTTTAAAGAATACAAACTTTCTGAAGCAAAAAAAGCCCATGAAGATCTTGAGGGAAGAAAAATTTTAGGTCCAGCTGTATTAATACCAAATTAAATTATGAAATTCATAAGTCCTTGTATAAGTATATGTAAAAGTGATCCTAAAACTGGTTTTTGTTACGGATGTGCAAGAACAGATGAAGAAAAAAAAGTTTGGAAAAATCCAGAAACAACGAATTCTTGGAAAAAAGAAAACTTGATTATTCTAAGAAAAAGAATGAGTGAAACTCAGCTAAAAACTTTTAATAAGTCTTATAATGAAAAAATTGAGTTTGGAAAAATGGTTTACACTAAAGAACTAAAGAAAGAACCATAAAACTATCCCTACAAAAGCTAAAATTAATATTAATATTCTCACCCCAAACAAATATCTTTTTAAATTTTTTGAGTCCTCTATTTCTTTGCTTTTACCTGCGCCAATTCTGATTACAAAATAAAAAACAATTAATAGAATTAATACAATTATAAGTATTACCGGTTTAGAAAACATTATTTTTATTATAGTATTCTAAAACTAAGTTATTTTCAAAACTTTTAATCGAGGAAGATTTTGATGTCATTATTATCGGCAAAAATAGACCGAGAGCATAAAGAAGAATTATTATTATTGCAGCAATTATAAAAGCTCTAATGGCATTGATTTTCATTTGTTAATCCTTGTCAATTTTCATATCTGATAGATGTAATTTAAGAGCATTCGTTGAAAGAAAAATTTCAAAAAGAAACAAAAGAATTGAAACAATCATCGAAATACAACATGAGGCAAATATCAATCTTGCTATAAAAATTGCGTCTAAATACAAACCAAGAACAGTGGACATATTAAATAAGAACCCCAAACTAGCTGCTCCAATAGAAAATTTTAAATAATTAATTCTTTGATTAAGATTTTTAAGCTGTTTTTCCCACTCGGGTGGTATGTGCTTTTCAAAAACATATTCATCATGAAGTTTCCTAATAAGGGCACTAAGTGTGTGAAACCTATTGCTATAAACTGCCATAATAAGTGGTATGGCAGGAAACATTAATGCTGTTACAGTGTAGTCTATATTCATTTCGAATCGAATTGATTATGTATTTACTGTTTGGTATTTACAAGAAGAATAATGTCTTTTCATATTAAAAACTTCATAAATGTTACAAGATTAAACAAACCAATTGGCTACTTATTATTATTTTGGCCATGTGCATGCGGCTTATCTTTAGCAAATTATTTTGCACAAGATTTAATTACCTTTTTTTATTATCTTTTTTTATTTTTCAGTGGTTCAGTTCTTATGCGAAGTGCTGGGTGCATTGTAAATGATATTATCGATGAAAAAATAGATAAAAAGATTTCAAGAACAAGTTTAAGACCAATTGCATCTGGGTCTTTGAACAAAAAACTAGCATGGTTTTATGTTTTAGTTTTGTGTTCTTTAGCATTTTTTGTATTAATTCAATTTAATTTCTTAACCATTTTATTAGGAATTTTTTCAATGATATTTGCTTTTACCTATCCTTTTATGAAGCGCATAACATACTGGCCACAATTATTTTTGGGTTTTACTTTTAATTGGGGGATCATAATGGCCTGGACATCTATGAATAATAGCATTAGTTACTTGCCTTTTATACTTTATTTTGGAGCCATATTTTGGACATTAGGATATGACACCATTTATGGATTACAGGATGCATCAGAAGATGAAATAATAGGGGTTAAATCTACTGCAATTAAATTTAAAAAAAATCTTAACCTTTTTATAATAAGTTGTTATTTAATTAGTTCAGTTCTGATTACTTACGTGTTTTTAAATATAGAGAAAAGTTTTTTTATAATATTTTTATTTTTATTTATGCTTAGTCTGTTTTATCAAATTAAAATATATAGCCCTAAAAAACCTGATAGATGTCTGAAGGCTTTTAAATTTAATAACTTTTCTGGATTTTTACTTTTTATATCTTTTTTTATAATCTCAATAAAAAATTTATGGAATTAAAGGAAATAATATTTTACCTCAAAAGACTATACCGAAACTATGTGAAAGAACATATGTGGAGGGTATTTTCGGCTGCTATACTTTCTCTGGTAGTCGCTGGAACAACGTCAGCTATAGCTTGGCTTCTTGATCCTGCAGTTAAGAAGATCTTTATTGAAAATGATAGAACATTTGCAATCTTAATTCCTATTTCAATAATTATAGTTTTTACTGCTAAAGGTTTGTCTTTATATTTTGCAAGACTTTTAATTATAGTCCTAGGGTATCGAGTAATAGAAAAACTTCAAGGCCAAATGGCTGGTCATATTTTATTATCTGATACGCAAAGTTTAGAGACAAAACATTCTGGTAAATACATATCAAGTTTTTTATATGATGTGGGTCAAATTCAAGGATTGATAAGCACCGGGGTTCTCAATCTTATGAAAGATTCTTTGACGCTAATAACTTTGCTATGTGTAATGTTTTATCAAAATTGGAAATTGGCGCTTTTCTCAATTATTATGATGCCATTAGCTGCGTTCTTTGCAAAATCCCTAGGTAAAAGAATGGGTAAGGCAACCACACAAAGTGCAATATCTGTAGGTAATTTCACTATGATTCTTACTGAAATTTTAAAGGGCTCAAAAATAATAAAAATATATCAAAGAGAAGATATTGAAGAAAAAAAGTCTAAAGATGCAATTAGAGACTTAACAGAAAAACAAATAAAGATTGGCACTGTTTTAATTAGAGCTACGCCAATAATGGAAACACTTACTGGCATAATGATTGCAGGATTTATATTTTTTGCAGGTATTTTAATATCAACAGGGGAAATAGGCATAAACAATTTTTTTTCTTTTTTAGCAGCTATGATGTTGTCCTATCAACCAATTAGATCTCTCGCTACCTTAAATATGAGTGTATACCAGGGCAGTGCTGCAGCCAAAAGGATTTTTAAAATAATTGATGAAACAATCCAAATTAAAAATAATGAAAAACTCCCAGAAATTGAAATTAAAAAGGCTAACATAAAATTTAAAGATGTAAGTTTCCAATACAAAACTGGAAAAGATAGTGCTGTTAAAAATATTAATTTGGATGTTGAGGGCGAAAAAATTACAGCTTTGGTTGGTCATAGTGGTGCAGGAAAAAGTACAGTGATGAACTTAATACCAAGATTTTATCAACAACAAATGGGTGAAATTTTTATTGATGATCAGGATATAAGGAAAGTTTCATTAAAATCGTTAAGAAATAAAATTTCTTTAGTGAGTCAGGATATTATTTTATTTGATGATACAGTCGAGAATAACATAAAGTATGCAAAATTTGATGCAAACGAAAATGAAATAAGAAATGCATGTAAATTAGCGGCAGCTGACGATTTTATAATGGAATTGCCTGAAAAATATAAAACTATTATTGGAGAAAATGGAGTAAGACTTTCTGGGGGGCAAAAACAAAGGTTGTCCATTGCAAGAGCAATATTAAAAAATTCTCCAATAATTTTATTGGATGAAGCTACATCATCTTTAGACACTGACTCTGAAGAAAAAGTTCAAAATGCAATATTTAACTTAACAAAAAATAAGACCACGCTAGTTATTGCTCATAGACTATCTACAATTAAGAAAGCGGATAGTATTATTGTAATGAAAGATGGAAATATTGTAGGAACCGGAAAACATGATGAGCTTTTATTGAAATCGAAAGATTATGAAAATCTTTATAGCAAGCAAGTAATTTAAAATAAAATGTTAAAAGTTCTTTACAGTTTTTTAATAATTCTTTTTTATTTACCCTATTCAGTTTTTATATTTTATAGAAAAATTATTAATAAAGAACATACAACTAAATTCAAAGAAAAAATTTTGCCTAAAAAAATAGTTAGACCAGAGGGTTATTTGTTTTGGTTTCATGCTGCAAGTATAGGCGAATTAAATAGCATTTTCCCAATAATTGATTTTTTCTTAAACAAAGATAAAAAATTAAACTTTTTGATTACTACTGTAACATTAAGCTCCTATAATCTATTTAAAAAAAAATATGGAAAAAATAATAATGTTTTTCATCAATTCCTGCCATACGACTCTAATATTTTAATTAATAATTTTTTCAGAGATTGGAAGCCAAATGTTATTACATTTGTGGATTCTGAGATTTGGCCAAACTTTTTTTTAAAAATAAAAAAAAATAATTTACCTTTGATATTGCTGAACGCAAGATTAACTAAAAAAACTTTTAAAAGATGGAAAATTTTCAAAACTTTTGCCTCTGAAATATTTAGTTCTATTAAAGTTTCTATTTGCTCGAATAAAGAAACTGTAGATCATTTAGCTTATTTTAATTTAAAAAATGTTAAATATTTTGGAAATATTAAATTTTGCTCAAATTTACAAAATATAAATTCAGGGAAAAATTTTAAAGTTAATATTGAAGAAAATAACAAAATTTGGTGTGCAATTAGTACTCATCCAGATGAGGAAATCTTCTGTGCAGAGGTGCATGAAATTTTAAAAAAAACCTATAAAAAAGTAAAAACAATTATTGTTCCAAGGCATATTAATCGTATCAAAGATATATACTTTGTTATGAATAATATGGGACTTAAAACTCAAATTAAAAATGAAAACGATAGTATCGATGAAAATTCTGAAATTATACTCATAAATTATTATGGTTCTATTTTTAAATATTATGAAAATTTTAAGCAAATATTTATTGGAAAATCTATATTGAAAAAATTTAAAAATGATGGAGGCCAAAACCCAATTGATGCAGCTAGGATGGGATGCCTGATTTACCATGGACCTTATGTGTCAAATTTTAGAGATATTTATGAATACTTAGATAATGAAAATATTTCAAACTATATAGATAATAAAAATATTTTGGCAGAAAAATTAATTAAAAATTTTAATTCTAATTTAACGAAAGATAAGAAAAAAATAGAAAAACTAAATAATTATAGTAATGAAATATTTCACAAAGTAATAAAAGAATATGAAAATATTATTACATGAAATTAATTAAACCAAAATTTTGGGATAAAAAAAATTTGGGGTTATTCTCATTAACATTGCTTCCATTTTCTTTTATTTATATTGTTATAGTAAATATTTACAAATTTTTTCAAAAGAAAAAAAAATACTCTGTTCCCGTCATATGTGTTGGCAATATTTATATTGGGGGAACTGGGAAAACGCCAATATGTATTAAATTAAAAAATTTGTTAGATGAAAAAAGATTGCCAATAATTATAAAGAAAGAATATAAAAATCAAAAAGATGAAATTGAACTTTTGAAAAAATATTCAAAATTATTAGTTTGTGAAAAAAGAGCCAAAGGGATTGAGACTGCAATTGAAAAAAAATTTGATACAATTATTTTAGATGATGGCTTCCAAGACAATAGTATAATAAAAGATTTAAATATTTTGTGTTTCAATAATAACCAACAAATTGGTAACGGCCAAGTTTTACCTGCAGGGCCTCTGCGTGAAACATTATCCTCTCTGAAAACTGCAAATATAATTATGGTGAATGGAGAAAAAAATATTGAATTTGAATTAAAATTAAAAAAATATAACAATGAATTAAAGTTTTTTTACTTTAATTATAATTTAAAGAAATTTGAAGAATTTAAAAATAGAAAGTTAATTGCTTTTGCGGGAATAGGTAATTCTATTAATTTTTTTAATACACTTAAGGATAATCGATTAAATGTTATAAAGGAAATTACATTTCCAGATCATTATGACTATTCTGATAATGATTTGGAAAATTTGTTGAAAATAGAGTCTCAAAATAAAGCTAAACTGATTACTACAGAAAAAGATTTTTTGCGGATGGACCCTCTGAAAAGAAGGCGTTTTGGATTTGTAACGATCAATGTAAATATAGTAGATGAAAATAATTTAATGGCTGAGGTTAATAAAATCTTTAAATGAAAATTTTAAAATATTTAATAGAAGCTATCTTTATATATGTATTATTTTTTTTATTTAGAATTTTAGGTATAAATTTAAGCAGAAAGTTTTCATCTTTTTTACTGGTTAGATTTGGTTTTCTTTTTAGAAAAAAAGAAACTATTAAAAATAATATTTTAAAAGTCTTTAAACAATATTCGGATATAGAAATTGATGAATTAATAAAAAAAATGTGGTTTAACTACGGTTTAACTTTTGCAGAGTATGTATTCCTAGATAAATTTAGATTTGATAAACTCCCTAAAAGTCATATTGAAATTTCTGGTGAAGAAATTTTAGTTAAAGTTAAAAAAGCAGGTAAACCAGTAATTTTTATTTCTGCACATTTAGCAAACTTTGAGATAATGGCAATGGAATTGGAAAAAAAAAATATAAATCTCGCAGCCATTTATAGACCTCTTAACAATTTTTTTTTAAATCCTTTCATGGTCTATCTAAGAAAAAAATATCTTTGCAAAAAACAAGTTAAAAAAGGTTTAATGGGAACAAGAGAAACTATAAATTATATTAAAAATAATAATAGTATTGCATTAATGGTTGATCAAAGAGTTGGGGAGTCAGAAAGATATCCGTTTTTTGGTATACCCGCTCATACAACAACTATACCAGCACAATTAGCTTTAAAATATGATTTAGAGATAATTCCTATTTTTTTAGAAAGAAAGGAAGAAAATTTTTTTAAAATGGAAATACAGCAACCAATAAATTATGAAAAAACCCTAAATTCTGATGAGGACAAAAAAAATATCACCATTGAAATTAACAGAATTATCGAACAAATGATTTTAAAAAATCCTACTCAATGGATTTGGACCCATTCTAGATGGAAGTAAGATTATTTTTTTTGTATTTGATCAATTTTTTTTTTAACTTCTCTGGGAGAATAGTATGCCTCTTGAAGTTCAACATTCCAATAAGTTAGTTCATTAAGCGGAATTTTTTTTCCAGAAATTGCACAAATAACGTAATCACCTTTTTCAACAATTTCAAAATTGTTAGGATGAAATTTAAGTTTTGCTTTATTTCCGTTCATGTTAATTTGAAATAAGATTTACATTATATGAATTTATTAGTTATAGGAAGTGGTGGAAGAGAACATGCAATTTGCTATAAATTGAGACAATCTAACAGAGTAAATGAATTATTTTGCTTACCTGGAAATGCAGGTACAAAAAAAATTGCAAGAAATATAAATCAAGATATTTCAAATTTTGAGGAAATTTATAAAATCATAAAGCAAAATAAAGTTGATATCGTTATTATTGGTCCAGAGGAACCTCTGGTGAATGGTATAACTGATTTCTTAAATGAAAAATCAGTAAAGGTTTTAGGTCCAAGCAAATTTGCAGCTCAATTAGAAGGTTCCAAAGCTTTTATGAAAAATTTATGTAAAAAAAATAATATTCCAACTGCTGATTTTGGTGTTTTTGATGAATTTGACGTGGCTTTAGACTTTATTCAAAAATCTAAAATTCCTATTGTTGTTAAGGCTGACGGTCTTGCCGCAGGAAAAGGTGTTTTAATTTGTAATTCAAAAGAAGAAGCAATAATTGAAACTAAAAAAATTCTTAATGGAAAATTTAAATCATCAAAAAAAGTAGTACTAGAGGAATTTTTAGAAGGTGAAGAATTAAGCTATTTTGTTTTGGTTGACAAAAATTCTTATAGTTTTTTTGGATCCGCACAGGATCATAAAAAAGTTGGTGAGGGAGATACTGGGTTAAATACTGGAGGTATGGGTGCCTACTCTCCAGCAAAAAATTTGACAGAAGATTTGGATTCTAAAATAAAAAATAAAATAATAGAACCAACACTTAAGGCGATGAAAACTCTCGGATATCCTTATACCGGTTTTCTATATGCAGGTTTGATGATTAAGAACGGTGAACCCTATTTGATAGAGTACAATATTAGAATGGGAGATCCTGAATGCCAAGTGCTAATGATGAAATTAAAAACAGACTTATTGAGTATAATTGAAGCAACTACAAATAATAATTTGAGTAAATTAAAAATTGAGTGGGATAATAAAAAATGTATTACAATTGTTTTATGCGCAAGAGGATATCCTGGAGAATATGTAAAAGATAAAGAGATTAAAAATTTATCAAAAATTCATTTAGATAAAAATAATCAAATATTTCATGCTGGAACTTACGAGATAGACGGTAAAATATTTTCGAAAGGTGGCAGAGTTTTAAATGTAACTTCCTCAAGTGATGACCTTAGAGAGGCTAGAAATAGTTCTTTATCAAACCTAAAAAAAATCGACTGGGATAGTGGTTTTTTTAGAAAAGATATTGGTTGGAAAGCTATCAAAAAAAAATGAGGATCATTGGTGGTAAATTAAAGAATAAAAAGATTAATTTCCCTAAAAATATTAAAACAAGACCACTAAAAGACAATGTAAGAGAGAATATTTTTAATATACTTTTGCACTCTAATATTATTGATATAAATTTTGAAAGTATAAATGTGCTTGATCTTTATGCTGGATCAGGATCTTTTGGAATAGAGTGTCTATCAAGAGGTGCATCAAATGTAATTTTTGTTGAGAAAGACCTAAATGCACTAATTAATTTAAAAAAAAATATTAATAATATTAATTTATCAAAAAATTCTAAAATTATATCAAAGGATATTAATTTATTCTTTAACGACATAAATTTGAAAGATAATAAAAAATTCAACATAATTTTCTTTGATCCACCTTACACAGATAAGAGTTTTATAAATTATTTGAAAGTAATAAAAGAAAAAGATCTTTTAGATAAAAAACATATTTTAATAATACATAGGGAGGTAAAGTCTAATGATAATTTAGAAGGATATTTAAATATTATTGAAAACAGAATTTATGGTCGATCTCAAATTTTTTTTGGAAGAATTTTTTAGATCAAAAACTTTTTTGTTAAAATTTTAACTTTTTCGACCGCAGGTTGGTCAAACGCATTTACTTTCATTAATTTTGCCATATATATAGTTTCAAATATAAACAAAAGAAATAGGTCTGCTATGGTTTTTTCATCGAATGCATTTATTTTAAATTCTCTATACGGAATTTTGCATGTTTTTAAAACTTCTATGAATGCTTTTTTTTGTGAATTTTTAATGTGATCATAGCTTTTTTTATTTAAAAACTTAACTTTTTCCCCGAAGATTTTGGAATTAAATTTAAAATAATTTTTTTGTTTAGAACTAAAAACATAAAAAAATTTATCTTTTGGCCCATCTAAATATAATTGCATCAAACTGTGATGATCTTTTGGTGCATTAGAAATAATTGGGATAAATCCCTTTTTGTTTTTTCCCAAACTTTCTGCTAAAAGTTGTTGGGACCAAAATAAAAAGTCGTCCAATTGAGGAACATAATTAAAAAATACTAATGCTTTAATTTTTTTTTGATATAATTTTTTTGTATTTTTTTTAGAAATAATAAAATTTTTTTTATTTTTGTAAAACTGTAAAAGTTTTTTTTTAATTTTATATGGGTTAAGACCCATTAGATAAGCTGGAACCATACCTACTTCAGAAAAAATTGAGTAACGTCCACCAATATTATGGTTATGTTTTATAAAAAAATAATCTTTTTTTTTGGCCAGATTAAATAAAGTATTATTTTTTTTTTCTGATATTATAATCACATTATTTTTTTTTAAATAATTTTTATAATATCCAGTATTAAGTATAGTTTCGGTAGTATTTCCAGATTTCGAAATAATTATAAATAAAAATTTTGATGGATTTTTTTTTATATCTATACTTTTTAATAATTTAAAATCAAGGTTGTCTATAAATATAAAATTTTTTTTTATTTTGTGCTTAAGAAAGGAGTACAAAGCTTTTGATCCAAGAATGGAACCACCCATTCCTATTATTACAACTGTTTTGAATTTTTTAAACTTTTTGATCTTATTAAAATTAAAATTATTACTTTTTTTGGCACTTAAAGATCTCAACAAGCTCGGATTTTTGTTCAAAATCTTATCCTTAAAATTATCTGTTTTAATCATTTTAAGGTTTTTTTCTTAATTCTCTTAAAATCATATTTTCTAAATTTGACGATGCCTCTGAACTTGAATTTGAATTGTTCGCACTACTTATTGCAGCTTCTAAAGATGAGTTAACATCTTTTGTTTTTTTAGATTTTGGAATTGGTAAATTATCATAGTCTGGTGGTAATATAAGTGGATCCTTCTTCTTTATTAAAAATTCGTCAGTTGTCTTTTTTTTTTGACCAGTTACTGCATCCCTAAAATTGGTACATCCATTTAATCCTATAAAAATTATAATAATAAAAATTATTTTTAAATATTTCATGTGTTTTTTTTTAATACAAATTCTTTTATAACCATAGCAAAAATACCAAGAGAAATAAAAATGTCTGCAAAATTAAAGGTAAACCAATGCATGTTTCCTACATGAAAATCTATAAAATCAGGAACAGCGAAATATGTAAGCCTGTCATAAACATTTCCTACGG
>CACHKQ010000003.1 GCA_902580445.1 uncultured Pelagibacteraceae bacterium
TCCAATTGACCTCTATGAGCCAAACCTCTTGTCCATGCAAAAATTGATGCAATTGGATTTGTAGACGTTTCCTTACCTTGCTGGTGCTGTCTATAATGTCTAGTAACAGTGCCATGCGCTGCCTCTGCCTCTGCTACTTTACCGTCTGGAGTTCTTAGCACACTTGTCATCAAACCTAGAGAGCCGTAACCTTGAGCAACTGTATCAGATTGAACATCTCCATCATAATTCTTACAAGCCCAAATATACTTACCACTCCATTTCATTGCGCATGCAACCATGTCATCAATTAACCTATGTTCGTAGGTAATACCTGTCTCATTAAATTTTTTCTTAAATTCTTTTTCATATATGTCTTCAAAAATATCTTTAAACCTTCCATCATAAACTTTTAAAATAGTATTTTTAGATGAAAAATAAACTGGCCACTTCCTAACCAAACCATAATTTAAACAAGCTCTTGCAAAATCTTTAATTGAACTATCCAAATTATACATTGATAGAGCTATTCCTGAATCATTAAATTTAAAAACTTCATGTTCTATTTTATCTTTTCCATCTTCAGACTCCCACTTGATTGTCATTTTACCTTTTCCAGGAACTTTAAAATCTGTAGCTCTATATTGATCTCCAAAAGCATGTCTTCCTACTATGACACTTTCTGTCCAATGAGGAACTAATCTTGGAACATTTTTACAAATTATTGGTTCTCTAAAAATTGTTCCACCTACAATATTTCTTATTGTACCATTAGGAGATCTCCACATTTTTTTTAGATTAAATTCCTTAACACGAGCTTCATCAGGTGTAATCGTCGCACACTTTACGCCGGCACCATATTTTTGAATTGCCTTAGCACAATCAATTGTTACTTGATCATTGGTTTTATCTCTATTTTCCATTCCAAGGTCGTAGTATTTCAGATCAATATCTAAGTAAGGTTTAATCAATTTATCTTTTATAAAAGACCAAATAATTCGGGTCATTTCATCGCCATCAAGCTCAACAACTGGATTTTTTACTTTAATTTTAGGCATTATTTAAATTTAATTTGATAAATTAAGATTTTTATACATATTACCCTAATATTATCAAATTATAATTATTATGTTTGAAAAAATATTTCCAAAGATACACACAGAGGGATATAAGTTTTTAGCTATATCGGGGGTAATAACCTTAGTTTTGTGGTTAATGTCAAATTTTTTCGGGTTTATTTTCTTCATAATCACAATATGGGTTTATTATTTTTTTAGAGACCCTGATAGAACAATAATACTAGATGATAATTTTTTAGTTAGTCCCGCAGATGGAATTATATCCGGAATTAAAGAAATTAGTGGTCCAGTGGAATTGGGTTTAGAAAATCAAACTTTCAAACGAGTGAGTATTTTTATGAATGTTTTTGATTGTCATGTAAATAGATCACCAGTGAGTGGAAAAATAGAAGATATTTTTTATAAGCCAGGAAAATTTTTAAATGCATCTTTGGATAAAGCGAGTGATGAAAATGAAAGAAACTATTTTAAAATTAAAGATAAGAAAACGCAGGAAGAGATAGTAGTAGTTCAAATTGCAGGGTTAATAGCGAGACGAATTGTTACTCAAACAGAAAAAAATCAAGAAATAGCACAAGGAGAAAGAATTGGAATGATAAGATTTGGAAGTAGAGTTGATTTATACTTTAATAAAAGAAAAATTATGGTAAAAGTTGGTCAAAACGTTATTGCGGGCGAAAGCTTAATAGCACAAATATAATGCAAAAAAAAAATAAATTTAAAGTAGTATCAGTTAATAAGTCCAGACACATCTTACCAAGCGTCTTAACCCTTATTGGTGTTTGCTTAGGTATTACATCAATTAAATTTGCGATGGATGGTAATTTTGGATTTGCAGTTCTATTCGTTACTGTTGCAGCAATTTTAGATGGTTTAGATGGCAGGGTAGCCAGAATGATCAAAGGTACATCTGATTTTGGAAAGGAGCTTGATTCGCTTACTGATTTTGTAAGTTTTGGAATTGCACCAGTTTTTATTATTTATTTTTGGGAGTTAAATCAATTTGGAAAAATTGGTTGGCTTCTTGTATTATTATTTTCAGTATGTTGTGTTTTAAGACTAGCCAGATTTAATCTAACTAAATTTGATGATAACGAAGAATGGAAAATGAATTTTTTCCAGGGCATACCTTCTCCGGCTGGAGGGTGTTTAATTTTATTTCCAATAATGTACGATTTATCTATATTTAGTAATTTTTTAAAAATTTCAAATCTAAGTCCATACTTAGTAGTCATAGCTTCTATTCTTTTGATAAGTAAAGTACCAACATTTTCATTTAAAAAAATAGTCGTTCAAAGACAAACAACATTATTTTTGTTGCTGGGTTTTGCGTTATTTTTTGTATTAATCACACAATTTACTTATGAAACTTTAGCCTTGTGTTGTTTAATTTACCTCACATTAATACCAGTGAGTATTTTAAATTACAGATCTAAACTAAAAAATTCACAGAGCGTAGAATTTGAAGAAGATCAAAGAGATATTTTATAATCTGAATCAATGGATAACAAAAGTTATCAGGATCATTATTTTAGAAAAGCAAAATCACAAGGTTATAGATCAAGATCTGCTTTTAAATTAATTGAACTAAATCAAAAATTCAAATTTCTTAAAAATGGCATAAAGTTATTAGACGTTGGTTCATTCCCAGGAGGATGGTGCCAGGTAGTAGTAAAAATTGTAAAAAACGGAAAAATTTTAGGAATTGACAAAAAAAAAATTACTAAAATTAAAGGTGTTAATCTTATCAAAGGAGATTTTTTAGAAGAAAATTCGAAAAAAAATATAATAAAATTTTTTAATAATAAAATTAATGTAATTTTATCTGATATGGCCCCAAATACCACGGGCAACAAAAGCTTAGATGCTATTAAAACAAATGAATTGTGCTTATCGATCCTTGAGTTTTCCAATGAAATGTTAGATAAAAACGGTGTTGTTATAAGCAAATTATTTATGGGAGACGATTTCGAAGAAATTAAAGTTTATGCAAAAAAAACCTTTAAAAAAATTGATTTTTTCAAGCCAAATTCAAGTCGAGATAACTCTAGAGAAACATATATACATTGTAATAGATTAAATACATAATATTAAACATGAACCCAATTAGAATTTCACTTAAAACACTTTTGATAATATTATTTTTATGCACAAATATTTTTGCAAAAAACAGTTTTTTTCTAGAAGCAGAAAAGTTATTTAAAGAAAAAAAATATTCAGAATCAAAATTTAAATTTGAAAAAGATATTGTATTTAATCCAAAGAATGAAATGTCATACTTATATCTAGCAAAAATTTTTAATCATCAAAAAGATGATTTTATGGAAGAGCAAAATCTTAACACAGTTATTTTACTTAACCCAAAAAATGAAGAAGCATTGTATTTACTTGCACTTTTAAATATAAAAAAGTCTGATTATGATAGGTCAGAAAAACTGATTAAAGATTTTAAACAAGTTTGCTCTACCTTTTGTAAAAAAGAGTCTGAACTTATAAAAAAACTTGGTAACTTAGAGCCCAGGTAATAAGTGCTAAAATGCCCAATAAAATTAAAAGAATAATTAGTCTTAAATCAAAAAGAAAACTAGTTTGTTTAACAGCATACTCCAAACCTATAGCAAAAATACTTGATAATTATTGCGATATGATTTTAGTAGGAGACTCTATGGCAACAGCATTTTATGGAATGGAAAATACTAAGACTATTGATTTGAAAACAATAATCAATCATTCAATTGCTGTAAAAAAAGGCATTAATAAAAGTACGTTAATTGTTGATATGCCAATTAATACTTACAAAAATTTTAAAATTGCAAAAAAGAATATAATCGAAGTTTTCAAACAAACTAAATGTGATGCGGTTAAACTAGAGAGTAATGGTAAAAATTTTAACATTATTAGAAAACTTGTAAAATTAGGTTTTCCGATTATGGGTCATATTGGATATACTCCGCAAAATAAAAAAAAATTTAAGCCTCAAGGATTAAAAAAAGATGAAGAAAAAAAATTGATCAAAGAATCTTTAGAAATTCAAAAAGCAGGTGCGTTTTCAATAGTTTTAGAATGCATAGCTGAAAAAACATCAAGGAAGATTACTAATGTTACAAATGTGCCAACTATTGGAATAGGCTCGTCCAAATTTTGTGATGGTCAAATTTTAGTCACAGATGATCTTATTGGTTTAAGTGGATTCAAACCAAAATTTGTAAAAAAATATATTAATCTTAAAAAAATACTTGAAAAAACATTTGTTAAATTCAAAGTTGATGTTTTAAAACAAAAGTTTCCAGCCAAAAAAAACAGTTATACTTAGAAATAAATATGGATGAAATTGAAAAAAAGTCTTTAAAAAGTTTTTTCTTATCAAATAAGAAGGTATTAATTATTTTTTGTTTAATAATAATCTTAATAGGAGTTTTTTTTTGGTGGTCAGAAAATTCAAATATTAGAGAAAAATATAAAAACTCAGAAGATTTTATCGGAGCAAAGGTTTTATTGAGCCAGGATAACAAAGCAAAATCTCTTGAGGTTTTAAAAAAAATTATTCAACAAAATGATAAAGTTTACTCGCCATTATCATTATTTCTAATAATTGATAGAGACTTAGAGCCAAATAAAAAAGATGTTATAAAATACTTTGACCAAGTTCTTTCTATAAAAAGTTTAGAAAAAGAAGATAGAAACCTTTTAAAACTTAAAAAAGCAATCTATCTTTCAGAAGATGCAGAGGAAAATGATTTATTAAATCTATTGAACCCAATTTTAAATTCTAATTCCGTTTGGAAATACCAGTCTTTGAAATTTATTGGTGATTATTACTTTGATAAAAAAGAGTATAATAAGGCTAAGCAATATTATTCTGATATTCTAATGTTAGATAACACCAATAATGATATTAAGGATGTAAACAGAAAAATTAAAATTATAAATAATGGTTAAAATATCCAAGCTAAGTTCGTTATTTTTTGTTTTAATCTTCATACTTGGTTGCTCTTTTCAAAATCCTGGAGGCTTTTTTGAAAGTAAAATTGAAGAATTTGAAAAAGAAATCCAAAGGAAAAATTCAAAAGTCGTTTTTGCTCCTCAAAAAAAATTTGATAAAGAAATTTCTGGGGTTGTTTCAAAAAATTTAAATAAACCTTTAATGATTAAAAAATGGTCTCAAAATGGTTTAAACTATAATAATGAAGTTCCTAATTTGTACTATAAAAATGATAAAAATATATTTTTTAAAAGCAAAAAGATTGGTAAAAATAAATTTAAATCGTTAGAAAATTTTTTTGAACCGTTAGTACAAAAAAATAGAATTTTTTTTTCAGACTTTTCAGGTAATATTTACAACTATTCTTTAGATAGTAAACAGATTAATTGGAAATTTAATTTTTACAAAAAAAGGTATAAAAACTTTCCTATAAAAATACAATTAAGTTTATTAAAAAATAATTTAATAGTTTCTGATAATCTTGGATATTTATATTCTATAAATATTGAGACATCTGGAATTAATTGGGCTAAAAATTACGGTATAGCATTTAATTCAAATTTAAAAATCAAAGATAATAAAATTTTTTCTTTAAACCAAGATAATAAATTTTACTTGATAAACGAAAGTGATGGAAATCAGATTTTAGACCTGGAAACATTCCCATCTTTTTTAAAATCTAAGTATAAAACCAATATAAGTCTTGATGATAAAAATAATGTTTTTTTTATTACATCTAATGGGGAACTTTACTCTATAAACTATTTGTCAAACAATATTAATTGGTTATCAAATATATTTTCAAAAAATACTTCTGGTGGAACAGAATTATTTTATTCTTCACCAATGGTTGCTAAAAATGAAAAAATTTTTTTTAGTAGTTCAGTATCAACATTTTCAATCAATAGTATAAATGGTTTAGTTAATTGGGAATTACCATTCTCAACTAATTTAAGACCATTAGTAACAGATAGATTTGTTCTCTTAGCATCAAAAGAAGGTTTTTTAATAAATATTGACAATATAAATGGCAAAGTTAATTGGTCAAAAAATTTATTTAATGAAAAAAATAAACCTAAAAAAACTAAAGTCGGGGAGATCATATCTATATTATTGGCGTCCGATCAAATCTTGGCAACTACTTCAAAAGGTTATTTTTTATTTATAGATTATAAAAATGGAAAATTATTAAATTATACAAAAGCCTCAAAATCAGGTTTTTATTCAAGCCCGATAATTGTAAATGATATGATTTATACAATCGATAAAAATTTTAGACTTTTGATTTTTAATTAGACGACTTACCACTTAAAAAAGATAATTGACTTACAACTTTCGTCTCATTTTGATCAACTCTTTTCACAGGGTATTCACCAGTAAAATAGTGATCTGAAAATTGAGGATATAAATTGTTTCTTTTTTCATTACATAAAGCTTCATAAAGACCATGCAAACTTAAAAAACTCAAAGAGTCAGCTCCAATAAACTTTTTCATTTCTTTCAAACTTTTATTAGCAGCAAGAAGTTCTTTTTTTGAGGGCATATCAATTCCATAAAAATCTGGATGTTTTATTTCTGGACATGCAATTCTAACATGAACTTCTTTTGCACCGGCCTCATAAAGCATCTTAACAATTTTGTAACATGTGGTACCTCTTACTAAGGAGTCATCAATTAATACTATTGATTTATTTTTAATTGAAGACATATTTGCACTAAGTTTGAGTTTCACCCCAAGACTTCTAATACTTTGTGTAGGCTCAATAAATGTTCTTCCAACGTAATGATTTCTTATTAACCCAACTTCAAAATTCATTTTTTTGTGTTGAGCATATCCTAAGGCGGCTGGAACCCCAGAATCAGGAACTGGTACTATTATATCACCAACATTCTCAGACTCTTTAGCCAATGCGTAACCTAAATTTTTTCTATATTCATATGCACTTTTTCCATTTAATAGACTGTCTGGTCTTGCAAAATAAATATATTCAAATACACAAGGTCGAGCTTTCTTTTTTGGAAATGGTTTCAGGCTCTGAATATCATTATCTTCCACAATTACAATTTCACCATTTTCAATTTCCCTAACAAATTTAGCTCCAATAATATCTAAAGCACATGTTTCAGAGGCCAAAACATAAGTTTTTTTGATTTTTCCCAAAACAAGAGGTCTTATACCAAGCGGGTCACGAACACCTATAAGTTTTTTATTAGTTATCATTGTTAGTGCATACCCACCCTGAATTTGGAAAAGTGCATCAATTATTTTATCTATAATTTTTACTCTTTTTGATTTAGCGATTAGTTGAACAATAGTTTCTGTATCACTAGTTGTTCTGAAAATTGCACCATCTTTTACCAGTTCTTCTCTTAGATGGAGAGCATTTGTCAAATTTCCATTATGAGCAATCGCTATTCCTCCACCATAAAGATCTGCAAAGAAAGGTTGAATATTTCTCAAAGAAGTTTCACCTGATGTAGAATATCGATTATGTCCTAAAGCAAATTTACCAGGAAGTTTTTTTAGAACATCTTTATTTGTAAAGTTGTCACCAACCAATCCTTGTCTCTTTTCAGAGTGAAAATTCTTTCCATCAAAAGATACTATTCCACAACCTTCTTGTCCTCTGTGCTGCAACGCATGAAGACCCAATGCTGTTAATGCAGACGCATCTTCAATATCATGAATTCCAAAAACACCACATTTTTCCTTAAGTTTTTTCATTAATCAAATTTTTTCAATCTCTTCTTTTGTATCATCCAAATCATCTTTTCCTGGGAATTCTTCAATTAAAATTTGGCTACCTTTTTCTGTAATTGGAAAAAAGTAAGAATTATTTAAATTAATATCCCATTTTTCATATGAATAAAACCAATTTAAGATTGAAAAGATACACACAACAAAAATATATCCCTTAAAAATACCAAAGAAAAAACCAAAAACTTTATCAACTGATCCCATCCCAGTATATGAAAATAGACGCCCAATACCTTTCCCAAGAAGAATCAATATAAATAATGTTACGATATACACAGCCAATCCTAATCCAATCTCTAATATAAAATTATTTTCAATATAATCTGAAATATAAGGTTCCATTCTAGGAACTAATATTATTGTTATCACCAACGCCAAAACCCATTTCAAAAAAGAAATTAGACTTATAAAAAAACCTTTTGAAAAACACTGAATAGAAAAATAAGTAATAAAAATTAAAAAAATAATGTCAAATAAAACTACTTTATCACTAACAAAAGTAATTATGTTATCAAACATTCTTAAATGGCTTAAACGTAAGTATAAGTTTTGGCAACAAAGTTAAAACCGAAATCATTGCAAGTAACATAGCTATTCCTGTAAAAACTCCAAAATATATTGTTGGAATAAAATTAGATAATATTAATATTGAAAAACCAAACACTATTGTAATTGATGTATTTAATATAGCTACTCCAACAGTATCGTGACATTTTTCTAGTGTTTTATTATAATCTTTAATTTCTTTAAATTCTTCCCTAAACCTGTAAATATAATGAATGCTGTTATCAACCGCTATACCAATAGTAATTGCAGCTATAGTAATCGTCATCATATCTAATGGTATTCCTAGAAGGCCAATAATTCCTAAGATTAAAAATGCAGCCATAAAATTTGGAACAACTCCTATAATAGATAAAGTTAAATTTCTAAAAAGAATTAAAAACATAAGTGTTATACCTGCCATTACTACACCCAAAGTTAATATTTGCGATTTAAATAGGCTTTGTAACAAGTTGTTAAATAAAATTAGCACCCCGGCTAATTTATATTCATCACGATTAAAACCAAGTTTTTTTTCTAAATCATTATTTATTTTTTTAATTAAATCATTTCTTCTTAAATTTTCTTTTGAGTCTAAAACTCTTAGACCAATTCTGGCTTCATTATTTTTAATAGAAATATATGGATCAATAATTTCTTTTTTTATTGTGTTGGGTATTTTTGTATAAAGAACACCCATTTCAAGCCCCTCTAATTTTTTACCTCCTGTGAGATCTTCCGCAACTCTAACAATTGAAGCAAAAGATATAACTTTACCAATAGAGTCTATATTTTCTAAATAATCATGAACTAATGTAATTTTATCTATTTTGTCTCTTGTAAACCAATACTTTGAATCATCTTCGTCTTCCTCCCCCCAGTCATCATCTAAATCGTCTTCTTCACTTTTTTTCGGAAATTTAATAATTACATTCAGCGGGGTTGTTCCTCCCAACTCTTCATCTATTAACTTCATTCCCTTGTATATTTCAGTTTTTTTGTCAAAATAATTAATAAAGCTGTTTTCTACTTCAAGTTTTGAAATACCAACGATACTTGTAATTATTACTAGAATAGATGTCCCATAAATTAATTTGGTATTTTTTTGAGCTACTTTACTTAAAAAAGAGGTTATCAAAGACTTTTTTTGTTCTTTAAAATTTTTATTGTTATCACTTAGAATATTTAAAATGGATGGTAATAAAGTAAAAGTTACCAGCATAGAAACCAATAATCCAACTGTCATCATCCATCCAAAATCAATAATAGGTTTTATCTCACTAAATATTAAGGACAGAAAAGCACATATAGTTGTTAAAACAGTATAAAGTATTGGATAAAACATTTTTCTTGATGTCCACAAAAGCGCTTCACTGTTGGAAGCATTTGGATTTTCTTTTCTGAATTGTAGGTACCTAACACTCATATGAATATTCATTGCCATTGTTAAAATCAGCATAAGAGCAATAAAATTTGAAGAAATAACTGTTACTTTCCATCCAACAAAACCTAAAAAACCAATCATAATTAAAACTGAGAAAAAACAACTTAGCAATGGTACGAATACCCAAACCAAACTCCTGAAAACAAACCAAAGTGTTGCAATAATAAATAGGAACACACCTGCCCCAAAAACCACAATGTCATTTTTAATAAATGTCATCATGTCATCAGCTATCATTGGAATTCCACCAAGATGAATTATAGGATATAAATCTCCTGAATTTTTTTCAATTTTACCAGGCGAAGGGTGGTCTGAAATAATTTTTCTTATTTGATTGATATTACTGTGATTTTTTTTATTATATATTTTTTTATAAGAATCGTATTCTTTCAAAAAAATTTTATAGGAATTTCTTTCTTCAGATGAAAATTCTCTTTTCGATTTTCTTTCTAGAAAATCGTTTTTTGTTTCAACTAATTTAGCAAATTTTTTGTCAGGTTTTATGTAAACTAAAATTCCACTAGTTTTTCCGTCGTTACTTATTACAAATTCTTTATATATAGGGCTATTTATTATTTCATCAAAACCTCTATTAAAATCGACGTCTAAACTCGATAAAGTTTTAAAATTTTTAATCCTTTCAGCTAATGGATCATCGTTATTTTTAAGTAATGGAACATCTAGAATTGTTATTACATTATCTACCCATTCAAGATTTTCTAAAGAGTTTTTTAAAAGTTTAAGATTTTTTATGGTAGCCTCAGACTTGAAATTTAAATCTTCCTCAGGCGAATGAGTGTATGTTAATACTAAAAAATCTTTTGTACCATACTTTTTGTTTACCTCTCTTAAATATTTTAAGTCAGGGTCATTTTCTAGAAGTAAAGTATCTGACGAAGCATCTAATTGAAAAAATTTAGTAAAATAACCGAAAATTAATAAAATAATTAATAATATAGCAAGAGTGGAACGCGGGTTGTCAATAACAGTGTTTTTGTAAAATTTTGAAACGATCACTTAACAAGATATAGCTTAAATATAGATAATTTAATATTAAAAATTTTTACCCAGTTTTCGAGGCATCCTTAAACTTAGTATAAATACCCTCAAACTCTACCTTTACATTTCCTGTAGGGCCATGCCTTTGTTTACCTATTATAATGTCTGCCTGACCTATAATTTCATTCATTTTAGATTGCCACTCCCCATGTTCAATAGTTCCCATTTTAGGTTCTTTGCTCATTAGATAATATTCTTCTCTAAAAACAAACATTACAACATCGGCGTCTTGCTCTATTGAACCAGACTCTCTCAAGTCGGAAAGTTGAGGTTTTTTATCATCTCGTTGTTCAACAGCTCTAGATAGCTGTGATAGTGCAAGCACAGGAACCCCAAGTTCTTTTGCAAGAGCTTTCAAACCTTGTGTAATTTCAGATATTTCCTGCACCCTACCGTCGAACCTTTTATTTCCTGTTGTCATTAATTGAATATAATCAACAACTATTAAATCCAATCCAAAAAGCCTTTTAATTCTTCTTGCCCTATTTGATAATGCCGAGATTGTAATTGCAGGTGTTTCATCGATGTATAATGGAAGTTCATGTATACTCCTAGAAGTTTCAATTAACCTATTAAATTCCTCCTCAGAAACTTTCCCCCTTCTTATGTCATTTGATTTAATTTTTGACTGTTCTGATAAAATTCTTGTTGAAAGTTGTTCAGATGACATTTCAAGCGAGAAAAAAGCAACTGATGATTTTTTATTATCATTAGATATTTTTTTTGACGCATAATACGCAATATTTGTTGCTAAAGCAGTTTTACCCATTGAGGGCCTTCCTGCAATTATTACTAAATCAGACTTATGAAGACCACCGAGCCTATCATCTAAATCAGTAAGACCTGTTGGTATCCCAACAATTCCTTTATCGTTTTTCATAGCATTGGTTGCCATTTCTATGGTTTGATCAAGTGCCTGATTAAATTTCAAAAAAGATTGATTGAAAGTACCTCTTTCAGCTAAATCAAATAATGATTTTTCGGTATCTTGAATAATGACTTCGCCTGATTTTTCTGTTGCATCATCTAATGAATCATCATTTAATGTTTGAGAAATTTTTACAAGTTCTCGTCTAACAAATTTTTCGTGAATTATTTTTGCGTAGTCAATAGACTGCTTTACCGATGACGAAAATCTTGTTAATTTAACCAAATATTCTGTTCCTCCGATATCTGAAAGTCCTGCTTCTTTTTGTAATGAATTTTTAAGTGTAATAGGATTTGCAATCATTCCTTTGTTATGTAAATTTTCAATAAGACTGTAAATTTTTACATGTACGGGATCATAAAATTCATTTCGATTTACAATATTTGAAATCTCATCAATTATATCGTTATTAACTAGTATTGATCCAATTAAAGCTTGTTCTGCCTCTAAATTTGAAGGTAAAGTTTTACCTTCATTTGTATTAATATTGGGTTTTAAACCTTCCATTTAATGGAATTTACATTAAAGGGGTGGGATTAAAATATAAAAGTTATCAACTTTTTTTTTATATTGTGGAGAAAGTAAGTTATTATTTTGAATCTTTTTTTTCAACTAATACATGTAATTCAGCTACAAGATCAGAGTGTAAGTTTATCGTAAGAGAGAATTTTCCTATTTTATTTATTTCCTTTTTCAAATCTAATTGTGAGGGATGAATTGTTTCTTTAAAGTTGTCGATAAAATATTTTGATATTTCTTTCGGCTTGATTGTTGCAAACAAATCTCCATTCTCTTTTGTCTCTTTTTTGAAAATTAATTTTTTATTTTTAATTTTTTCTAGTATTTTTTTAGCTGATTTCTTTAATTCTATGTTTTTTTTGTTAATTTCGTCTTTCTTCTTATTTACAAAATCTATATTATTTTTATCAGCTCTTAAGGCTTTACCTAATTTAAGTAGAAAATTTCTTCCATATCCATCTTTAACATCAACAACTTCGCCAGTTTTTCCTAAATTTCTAATATCCTCTAATAATATAATTTGCATTTATACCAATCCAAGTATTTTTGCTCTTTTTATAGCAAGAGATAGTTCTCTTTGCTTATTCTGAGAAACCGAAGTTATTCTTGAAGGAAGGATTTTTCCAGTGTCCGAAATATACCTCTTTATGAGTTTAATATTTTTATAATCTACTACAGGTCCATTTTTTTCTGACAAAGGGCAATTCTTTTTAAATCTCATTTCAGGTTTTTGAAAAAGACTTAATTTGTTGCTAAAACCACCACCTTTTCTTTGCTTTTTTTTATCTCTCCTCATTCACTTTTCTCTATCTGAAAATATTCTTTTTTTAAATCTAATTTATTATATTTTACAGTCAAATATCTTATAATATCATTATCTATTGAAAGTTTTTTTTCTACAAGTTTAATTGAATCTTCTTCTTCACTCTCGAATTTAAAGTGGACAAAAATTCCTTTTTTATTCTTATTAATTTTAGTAGCTAAATTAAGCAAACCCCACTTTTCTGTTTTGAGGATTTTACCAGTTTTGTTAATTAATTCTGAATATTTAGTTATTAGGTTTTCAACCTCTTTATTTGAAAGATCTTGCTTCCCAATGAATGTATGCTCGTAATATGCCATTTCTCAATATATAAAACTTTTAAAAACGGTCTTATACTATTTAAAATTTGTTTATACAATAGTAATAATAGTGTTTAATCACAAAAGAATAAAATGAAAGCTCTAATATTTCCTGGTCAAGGTTCTCAATCAGTAGGCATGGGCAACGAACTTTATAAAAAGTTTGATCTTGTAAAAAAGGTTTTTAAAGATGCAGATGCAAAACTTAATTATTCAATTTCTAAGATTATTCTTGATGGTCCCGAGTCAGATTTGAAACTTACAAAAAATACTCAACCAGCAATACTAACAATAAGTTATTCAATATTTAAATTAATTACAGAGGAATTTAATATAGATTTAAAAAAAGATATTACTTTTTATGCTGGTCATTCTCTTGGTGAATATAGTGCTCTTGTAGCATCTGGATCGTTATCATTTACCGATGCAGTTTTGTTATTACATCAAAGAGGAAAATTAATGCAGGAAGCAGTACCAAGTGGTAAAGGATCAATGATAGCAGTAATGGGTTTAGATCATAACGAAATTAATAAATTTATAGAGGAAATAAAAAGTGATAAAGGCGTATGTGAGGTTGCAAATGACAATTCTTACTCCCAAATAATTTTAAGTGGAGACAAATCTGCGATTGATGAAATTAGTAAAAATTTAAAAAATAATAAAAAAAAATCTATACCTCTTCCTGTGAGTGCACCATTTCATTGTTCTCTTATGAAACCAGCGGCTAAGAAAATGGAAAAAAATATATTTGAAACTAATTTTAATACTCCAAAAGTACAAAT
Source organism: uncultured Pelagibacteraceae bacterium (assembly GCA_902580445.1). Taxonomy (GTDB): domain Bacteria; phylum Pseudomonadota; class Alphaproteobacteria; order Pelagibacterales; family Pelagibacteraceae; genus Anoxypelagibacter. Next base: position 14,196 of record CACHKQ010000003.1, read on the forward strand.
AGTAAGTAATGTTACCGCACAAGCAACAAAAAACTCAGATGATATTAAGAAGCTACTTGTTGAGCAAATATTTTCTAAGGTTAGATGGAGAGAAAGCGTTGAATATATGATAGATAATGGTGTGAAAGAATTTGTTGAAATAGGACCAGGTAAAGTACTTTCAGGTTTAATTAAAAGAATTAATGACAAAGTTTTGTCTAAAAGTTTAAATACTATAGATGAGATACAAAATTTAAAATGATTAACTTTAAAAATAAAAAAATTATAATAACTGGTGCAACAGGTGGAATCGGCGGATCTCTTATTAAAAAATTTATTTCTTTAAATGGAGATGTGCTTGGAACAGGCACGAAAAATGAAAAGTTAAATTTATTAGAGAAAGAGCATTCAGGTTTAAAAGTTAAAAAATTTGATATTTCTAATCATTCTAAAATTGAAGAATTTATCGAAAATGCAACGAACGAATTAGGCGGTTTAGACATACTCGTAAACAATGCAGGGGTAAATGTAGACAATTTATCTTTAAGAATGAAAGATGATGAATGGAAAAAAGTAATTGATATAAATTTAACTTCAACCTTTCTATTGTCAAAATATGCTATAAAAAAAATGCTAAAAAATAAATTTGGTAGAATTGTAAATATAACTTCAATTGTTGGTCATAGTGGAAATTTAGGTCAGTCAAATTATTCAGCATCAAAAGCTGGAATCATTGGTATGTCTAAAAGTCTTGCTATTGAGTATGCAAAAAAAAATATAACCGTTAATTGTGTTTCACCTGGCTTTATCGTTTCTGATATGACTAATAATTTACCAGAAAAAGTAAAAGATCAGCTTACTTCAAGAATTCCAATGGCAAGATTAGGTAACGGAGATGACGTATCTAATTGCGTAGCTTTTTTATCATCGGAAACCACCTCTTATGTTACTGGAGAAACAATACATGTTAATGGTGGTATGTATATGGCTTGACAAAGAAAAAAAATAATTTTATTAACAAATTTAATTAAATTCAAACAAAAGGAATTAAATGTCAAAAGATGTAGCTGCAACAGTCAAAAAAATAGTAGTAGATCACCTTGGAGTAGAGGAAGACAAGGTAACAGACGAAGCGAGTTTTATTGATGACCTTGGAGCAGATAGTTTAGATACAGTAGAATTAGTAATGGCATTCGAAGAAGAATTTGGATCAGAAATTTCTGATAACGAAGCTGAGAAAATTTTAACTGTTGGTGATGCAATCAAGTTTATTGAATCCAAATCTAAATAAAATTTATTTTTTTGTGGATGAATAATATAAGCAGTAAACCCCTTATGCTTGTTTTATCTTCCCCATCTGGCGCAGGTAAAACAACAATTTCAAAAAAAATTCAACAGTCAGATAGCACGTTTAGAATATCGGTCTCACACACGACAAGAAAAGCCAGACCTAACGAGGTAGACGGTGTTGATTATCATTTTGTTTCTGAAGAAGAATTTAAAATCCTATTAAAAAAAGGGGCTTTTTATGAACATTCTATTATATTTGGAAACTATTATGGCACTTCTAAAAATTCAGTTGATGAAATTATAAAAAAAAATTTCAATGTGTTATTTGATATTGATTGGAAAGGAGCAAAACAACTTAGTGGTTTTAAAAAGTTAGATCTTCTTAAAATTTTTATATTACCACCTAGCAAGGAAGAATTGGAAAAAAGACTTGTAGCAAGAAATCAGGATGGAAAGGAGTCGATAAAAAAAAGGGTTTTGGCATATTCTCAAGATATAAAGCATGCAAATGAATATGATCATGTTGTAACAAATGACAATGTTGAAAACTGTTTTAATAAGATATTAAAGATAATTAAAGAACATCTTAATAACTAATTACTTAGACTAATTACTCTCAAAATATTCAGCCAACCTATAGTATTCGTCAAACGATAAATCAGAAGGCCTCATACTTAAGTCAATTTTAAGTTTTTTAGCAACTGTTAAATAGTTTTTGAATATTTTTTTTAATGGTTTATTAATCATTTTTCTTTTTCCACTAAAAAAAATATTTGTTAAATATTCCAAATTTTTAATACTTCTTATAGTATATTTAATATTTATTTTTGGTGTAAATACAATAATTTTTGAATCAACAGCCGGTGTTGGAAAAAAACAATTTTTAGAGATATTAAAACTTTCAATAATTTCTAGACGGTAATTTACTAAAATAGCTAATCTCCCGTATTGTTTATCTTTAGATTTTGCCAATATTCTATCTGCAACCTCTTTTTGAAACATAAAAATAATTTTTTTATAAAAAGGGGGCCATTTTTTTAAATTAATAAAATTTACTAAAATTTGAGTGGAAATATTGTAGGGTAAATTACCAAAAACTATAACATTTTTTAAATCTATCTTATTCAAATCCTTTTTTAAAATATCCATGTTATCAAGATGAATTTTTTTATTATCCGCAAATTCTTTTTTTAGTAATTCATAAAATCTTTCATCTTTTTCAATGGCTAAAATTTTTTTTATCCCTTTTTGTATTATTAATTTTGTAAGGTTTCCTGATCCTGGCCCAATTTCTAGAATGTTTTGATTTTTAAGAGTTTCAATGGATAGAATTTTATTAATTATATTTTTATCAGTTAAAAAATTTTGGCCAAGTGATTTTTTTAACTTAAACATTTAATTGATTAAAAAATTTAATAGACTCAATTAGACTCATAGGATTTGCGATATTTTTTTTTATTATATCCTTACCAGTACCATGGTCAGGCGACACCCTTACATATGGAAGACCCGCAGTTACATTTATTGCATTAAAATTATATATTGCTTTATATGGAGATAATACCTGATCATGATACATGCCAACTAAAATATGAAAGTTTTTTCTTTTAAGAAAAGCAGTATCCCCAGATAATGGTCCTTTAACTTTTATACCCTTTTTTTGTAATTTTTTTATAGCTGGTAAAATAATTTTATTTTCTTCAGAATTATTTCTCATTTCATAATTGTGTGGATTCAACCCTAAAATACCAATTTTTGGTTTAAATCTAAATTTATCTTTATAAAATTTATTTATAGTTTTTACTTTTTCATAGATAATTTTCTTTGTTAAATTTTTGGAAACTTGTTTGACTTTGATATGAGTTGTTATCGGAGAAACTGATAATTTCTTATTAAAAATAATCATAGCTTCTTTGCCTAAAATATTTGATTTTCTTGCTAAAAACTCAGTAACACCATGGTTTGATTTAAAAATATCTTTTTTATTTACAGGACAATTTATAAATCCATGAATTTTTTTTAATTTGGAAAGATTAATTGCTATCTCAAAACATTTTATTACGTATTTTGCTTTAGATTTATTATTTATTTTAAAAGGAGTCTTAAAATTTAGAGGAACATCATAAACAAATAAACTTTTATATAAATTTTCATAATCTAAATTTATACTTTTCTTTATATTAGTTTTTATATTTAAGATACTTAATTGTTTTTTAATTAAATTAAAATTACCAATTATAAAAATATTAATATTTTTATATTTTTGTTTTTCTTTCCATGCTTTAGCAATTAACTCTGAGCTAATACTTTCGGGATCCCCGGCCACTATTGCAACTACTTTTTTCATAAAAAACTTATTTGAATTGTTTTTTCTAATTTTGAATAGTGTGCTTTCGAAAACATTTGTAACTTTTTTTCTTTTTCCTCTTTTACAACTTTATCTTTAATTTTTTCAATATTCTTTTCAAAAACTCTTTCACCTGTCTTTTTTATTATCACAATTGTATCACTTAAATAAATAGGCTTACTTATTTCTTCGGTTTTAAGAAATTTTATATTCTCGTAAATCTTTTTTGATAAATTGTTTTCATTAATCCAGCCAATATTACCTCCATACTGAGATGAATTTGAAATACTAAATTTTTTAGCAGTATTTTCAAAACCTTCAACTTCAATATTTTTTAAAATATTGTCTAAAGTACTTGCATCATTTTTTTGAGTACGATTAATTTCTATTTCTGATAATAAAAACAGTCTTCTTTCTTTTATATTCTCCATTTCATATCTAATTTTATTTTCCATTTCATTTGTATTTAGAACAACTTTATTTTTATATAATTGGAAAATTAAAGTATTCCATTTAAGATCAATTTCAAACCTTTCTTGAAGATTATCTATACTTAAATTTTTTCTTAATAGAATTTTTTCTAACCCTTTTTCTGTAGTACCAAGTTTTTGTGAAGTTCTTCTAATCAAATTCTGTAAGTCTGCTCTATTAAATTCTTTAATTTTAAATTTATTTATCTCAATCTCTTTTATTTTTCTAGTAATTAATCCCTGAACAGCTACAGATTTAACTGTTTCTCTATTTGATTCATCAACTTTAATATTATTTAAAAAGGAAATTAGCCTCATCTCCTTAATTAAATCTAAATATGTAATTGGTTGATTTCCTACAGATATAATAACCGAATTATTTATATTCGAATTTACTTTTATAAAATAAAATATAAATAAAAGTATTAAAATAAATAAGGTTCTTTTTTTACTTAATAGCTGGAGCAAATGCATCACCAAGTGGTATCAATGAAATTTTAAACATTAGAGAGTCTGAGTGTTCAATATCTCTATCTTCATAAAATTTTCTTCTAAACACAACTCCAGCTCTTAAACAATCGTTTAAATAATTATAAGCCAAACTATAAAACTCTGTAGAGTCTGTTTCTAGATTTCTTCTAAAGTCGAAATTCATTTCACTAAATTCATTCAGTTCTATTTTTAAATCAGATTTAATGTAGTTCGTGCTTCCAATATGATTATTTTCCTCTAAATATTTTAAATTAAAATTTAAACTTTCAGTTAGCAAATTAGCTCCAAACTCATTATAATTTATTTCATTTAAATTCTGATCTATAGAAAATTCATTATTTAGATTTAAATTATCATTCAATCTTATGAAACCTTCACCCACAATATCTGAGGTTTGATCGTTCAATGAACTTCTAATTGGAATATCATTATTTTTATCTACATTATAAGTCTGACCGATCGCAAAAGAATAATTTTCATCTTCTGGAATGTTATTTTCATTAAGTTTATTACCTGAAAATTCAAATCCTAATGCAATACTAGTTCCTTTCTCAATCACATCTATTTGTGAATTTTTATTTAATGAAAATAAATTTGAATAAGTAAGTTTAGTATCATCATCTTTAATATTTCTCATATGACCTGGCGCATATCGAAAAGATACTTTGGGAGTGAAAAAGTTTATTAAATTTTTATTTTTGTTTCTTTTTGTTAGCGGAAGACTGGTATTATAAGCTAGTACACTTGATGCTTCAGAATTAAATCCTTCAGTTTTATGCGTTTCAGCATCCGCCTCATAATTTACAATTTTCAATAATCCCTCAAACTCGCTTTTTATGCCCTTAATGTTTGAAAGAGGCCTTGATTTCCAATTAAAATCATTAACTAACATTTTAGTAGTTTGGTCTACCTCAACATTCTTTACGTAAGCATTACTTAGTAAATTGATAAGACCTAGCTCCTTGTTGTTATATATATTTCTTTCAAATGAAATGCTTGGTAAAAAATACTCATATCTTGACCTATCGGTTTTTTTTACGTCTTCAAATATACTTGCTGAAAGACCAAGATAATTCATGTCATCTTGAAATTCGTAATTGATATTTGAGTTCAAAATATTGTTAGAACTATCGACAAGCTCTGTATTTATATCGTGTACTTCTAAATATGTTGGATTAGATACTTTTTGAATGTTTATCTCTAAATCACTAAAGTATTCATCATTAGAAAAATCTGCACTATATTTCGCAAAAAAGTGAGATCTTGATCCAGGCAGTTTTATATTGTCATTTTTTTTGTAACCTTCTGTATAACTTGAGTCTATAATTAAATTTGATTTTTCAAATGCCTGCCTGTACTCATTAAATAAAATTAAGTTTTCATTTGCATAAAGTTTTGGTGCTATCGTTAAATCTTTATCATCAGATATTGCCCAGAAATATGGAATAGTTGAACCAAACCCAACCATGGAACTATCAGTAAATCTTGGTACCAAAAAGCCAGACTGTCTTTTAACAGTTGGATCGGGGTGAAAAAATTTGGGAAAATAGAAAACAGGAAAATCATATATCTTCATTACTGCATTTTCATAATAAATAGTTTTTTTTGCTGCATTATGCTCAATGTTTTCTGCTCTTATTGCCCATGGTGGACACTTGTTGTCATCTCGAATTTGACATGAAGTGAATACCCCTTTTTCAAAAATTGTATTTTCTTTAGTTATCACCGCACTATTTGCAAAAAATCTTGGATTATTTCTTTCATCTTCCTTAAATGTTTTTTCGTTAAAATAGGATTTTATATCACTTCCAACTATTTTATTTTTGACCTCATCTATATAAATCTCACTAAAAAGATATTTATTTTCTCTATTATCAAGCACTTCAATATCTCCTTTTGAAAAAAACATTTTTTTTAATGTAAGATAATTAAACATATCAACAGTTATTTTATTTTGGTTTGGATCAGTTATAATTGTTGAATTTTGAGAATAAATTAATTTTTTATTGTCATCGTAAGTCATATCTGCTCCTGTGACTTCATATTTTTCAGAAGTTAAAATCTTTGTAGTTCCAACGGTTTTAACAATACCTTTGACTTTATCGTACTCAGCAATGTCAGAAAAAATTGTATTTTTGTTCTTATCGTAAATCTCAACGTTACCTTTTGCATAAACTATTTTACCTGTCTTATCAATTTCGACTGTAGACGCGTTTATAAATAATTCCTCAGAGAAACTATTTTGCATATTCATTATTATAAATAGTGTAATTGTAATAATATATTTTATTAGTCTACTTATCATTTATTTGCATTACTCCTACACTACAAAATAATGTGAGAATTATAACTGGTGACCACACAGATACTATCATTGGTATTTTTTCTGTAGTTCCCAAAGCAGTTGAAAAATTTTTAAAATAGAATATCGCCACACACAATAATATAGAGAGTAATATGTAATAAGTATTTTGTCGTCTTTCATTGGAATTTAAAGTAAACATTGATGCTAAACATACCATCAAAATTAGGAAAAATGGCAGGGATAAATAAAAATGCTTTTTTTCAATCAGTAACATAGGATTATATCCTTTGCTTATAAGGCTCTCCATATTAGTAATTAAATTAAAAAATGAGATGGTGTCCAAATTTGAGTAAATTGAATTTAATTTCTCAACATTAAAAGTTGAAATAAATTCGTAAGTCAAAAATTCATCAATTTTTTTTTCGTTATCAAAATTAATTTTTCTACCATTCTGTAAAATCCACGGATTCTCTGATATTTTAGCCTCCTTTGCCTCAAGTCTTGAATATAAAATATAGTCCTTATTAAATTTATAAATTGAAACGTTAATTAATCTATCGCCCTCGAGCCTCTGGGACTTTATAATATTTATGAATTCACCATCTTTTTCTCTTATCCAAATCCCGTTCGAGTTAATAGATGCAAGGTGAGATTTATCTAAATCGTATCTTCCTTTTATATCTTCATAATATTTAACTGTAGCGGATGTAAGAGGATTAAAAACAAATAGAACTACAATAGAAATAAATATAGATGCAATAGAAAACAATATTAAAAAATTGATATTTGAAAATCCAAATGTTTTAAGTGCGATTAAATCTCTATTATCTTTTAGTTTAATAAACACAACCATTGAAGAAATAAAAAGAATAAACGGAAGTAAATTTATAATAATACTTGGTATTACCATTAACGATAAAGTAACAGGCATCAAAATTCCAACATTGTAGTTTTTAAAAAAATTAATCTCCTCAAATAAATTCATTATGAGGCCAAGACAACAAAAAATTAGAACAACATTTACAAATGTTCTTAAGAATTGACTAACTAAATATGTATTAATAATTGAATTATTCATAATTATTTAAGTAAATTTTCATTATAAAACTGTTTAAATAATAAATAGTAAAAAAAAGGAATACTTATTAAAGGAATAAAATAGTATAGATAACTATAAAAAAAGGATTTCCCAGAATATCTAACCAAAATTTCAGCCACAACTAAAATTAAAAAAGATAATCCAAAATAAAAGTATTTATATAAATTTTTTCTTTTACTTTCATTTCGCGAAATAAGCAAAAATGATAAAATTAAACTTACCGCCGGAATGTATAAAGGCATACCAAATCGTCTATTCATTTCTGCCAAAGTATCTACTTTAGACTCTGTTTTAGGACAATTTAAAATATCAATATTTTTATTTGTTGAAATTATACACTCAATCAAATTTTTTGATGATGTTTCTTGAATTTTAGGCATGATAATAGATTTGGTTTTCAAACCTTCCATTTGCATATTTGTTTTAATAAAATTGATAGACACAATTTCATTTTTATCATTTTCTTTTTGGATAGTACCATTTCTTAATGCCAAATAGCTTCCTAATGACCCTTCCTCTATTTTTCCTTCCTTTGCAAAAATAGTTACATTGTTTGAGTCTTTAGAATTTTCTAAGCTTTTTAATACACTCCCATCATCTCTGATAAAAATATTTTTGAGAACTCCATTAGGTTTTTTTTCTTCAACATAAATTGTTAGCCCATCGATCGTATCATTAAATTGTTTAGATTTTATCATTGTGGAAATATAATCTAAATTTGAAGACTTAATTAATGACCTAGATTGATTTAAAAATTTTGGGTTTATTAATGAGGAAAATACTAGTTGTAAGATTGTTACTAAAATTGAAACTTTAAAAAAAAAGTTAACAATTTTCATTTTATTTAATCCAGATGTCCAAAGTATTAAAAACTCACTTTCACTCTCAAATTTTAGAATTGTCAAAAATAAGGCTATTAAAAAGGATAAGGGCACAAATTTAGTTAAAATTTTTGGAATATTTAAAAGTGAGTAATTAAGGTAAACAGTGACACCATGTCCATCCTCAACTATTAAATCCAAAAAGTTGACCGCTTGTACTGCCCAAACTATGATGCTAAAAGTGAATAATACTAAGAAAAAGTATCTGGTTAATTCGATAAAAAAGTATTTATAAATTTTATTACTCAACATTGTTAATGTTTTTGTATATAATTAAAGCAAGTTTAAATAAATTTCAATCTTGAGTTGACCAAATGATAAATTTTTCTAATAATTGGACTATAAAAGCTAAAATTTACGTTTTTTTCCACTCAATGATTTGCTTAGCTAAAGCTTAATAAAAAATATGCCTATTAAATTAAATTACTCAAAAAAATCAATTAACAAAATATCGTCGAACTTAGTCTTATTTTGTGATGAAAAATATAAAACTATAGGGTTAAAAAAATATGTTTCTGATAATGAATTTTCCTATATCAATGATTTGATAAAAACAATCGATTTTAAAAAAGATTTACATATTTTCGAAGTAAATTCCAAAAAAAAAATAGTATTAGTATCAATCAAAAATGATTTGAAAACCGCTGATATAGAAAATTTAGGGGCCGAGTTTTACAAAAAAATAAACCACGGAAAGAATAAAGAATACTTTATAATTTCTGACAGTATACCGGGTAAGCAAAATAACTTTTTGGGATATTTTCTTCATGGTTTAAAATTAAAATCTTACGAATTTAAAAAGTACAAATCAAAAAATGACACAAGAATTATTTCTATAAATGTAACAGGAGATAAAAACAAGCCTTCAACTGAAAATCAATTAAAGTTTAGAGCTTTAGAGGAAGGAACCTTTTTCGCAAGAGATTTAGTATCTGAGCCAGGAAATGTTTTACATCCAGATGAATATGCAAGAAGACTAAGTTTTCTTAGAAAAGATGGTTTAAAAGTTAATATATACGACGAAAAAAAACTTAAAAAACTTGGTATGCACTCTTTACTTGGTGTGGGAATGGGAAGTAATAGGGGGTCATATCTTGTTACAATGGAATGGAATGGAGCAAAAAATAATTCTAAGCCTTTAGCCTTTGTTGGGAAAGGAGTTACTTTTGATACAGGGGGATATTCTTTAAAGCCAGCAAGATTTATGGAGGATATGACATATGATATGGCTGGATCAGCAACTGTAGTAGGTTTGATGAAAAATTTTGCTTTAAGAAAAGCAAAAATCAATGCAGTGGGTGTTGTAGGTCTTGTAGAGAATATGGTTAGTGGTAACGCACAAAGACCGGGAGATATTGTAAAATCTTATAGCGGTAAAACAATTGAAATCTTAAATACAGATGCGGAGGGTAGATTAGTTTTAGCAGATGCATTAACATTTACTGAAAAGAAATTTAAACCAAAGTTTATTGTTGATTTAGCAACTTTGACAGGTGCAATTATAGTTTGCTTAGGATCAGAATATGCAGGTTTATTTTCAAATGATGACAATTTATCTAAACAAATTTTTATTGCAGGTGAAAAAGTTGAAGAAAAAGTCTGGAGAATGCCTCTCCACAAAAACTATGATAAACTAATGAATTCTAAAAATGCCGATGTGCAAAATATAAATTATATTGGAGGCGCAGGATCAACGACAGCGGCTCAATTTTTACAAAGATTTATTTTAAATAAAACTCCTTGGGCACATTTAGATATTGCCGGTATGGCTTTTTCAAAATACGGTGGAGCATTAAATTCAGGTGGTGCTACAGGATTTGGTGTCAGGTTGCTAAACCAACTTGTTGAAGAAAATTATGAGTAACATCGAACAAACCCTTTCAATAATTAAACCAGATGCAGTTGAAAGAAATCTAGCAGAAAAAATAAAAGAAAAATTTTTAGAAAATGAGTTAATTATAAAAAACCAAAAAAAAATACAAATTACAAGAGAAGAAGCTGCAGAGTTTTACAAGGTTCATCAAACAAAGCCTTTTTATGACAGATTATGTAACTATTTATCGTCTGGTCCAATAGTTGTAATGATTTTAGAGGGTGAAAACGCTATTACCGTAAATAGAAAAATAATGGGAGCAACAGATCCTAAACAAGCAGATGATGGTACAATCAGAAAAGAATTTGGCATTTCAATTGATAAAAACTCTGTTCATGGATCAGATTCACAGGATAATGCGAAAAAAGAGATAAATTTTTTTTTTAGTTGAATCTATAAATTTTCCTTATTGCTTCTGAATAAGCTTTATACTCTTCCATTTGAACATTGTGTTTAAGTCTTTTCTCATTAAAATTTTTTTCAATACTTATCCTTTTTTTTAAAACAATTTTGCCGTTATCTAATTTTTCGTCCACAAAATGAACTGTACAACCAGTGAATTTCTCCTTTGACTTCAAAACTCTCCTAAAAGTATCTAAACCTTTAAATTTTGGCAAAAGGGAGGGATGAATATTTAAAATTTTACCTTTATATTGTCTAATAAAATTTTTTGAAAGTATTTTCATAAAGCCTGCTAGGCAAATCAGTTCAATTCAAACGAATGAAACAATTGTTAGTTTAAGAGCATTAGATAAAATTACAGCAAAAACGTTAGATATTGACATTATACTCGGAAAAAAAAAGAAATTTGGTTATTTGGAAATATTACCAAAAAATTGTAAAAGAAGCCTGGATGCAAATGACTCAGGTGTCGTAGCTTACTTACAAGTCAAGGATTTATCTGATAAAAGTGATGAAAAAGTTTTTGTCTTTAATGGATGGACTTTTTCTTCAAGTCCAACTCTAAGACCTTTTGATCATCCGGTTTATGATTTATGGTTAACAGGTTGTGAAAATATTTAGATGAAATATTCAGACATAACAAAACTCAAATATTTAGCCCAAGATAAGAATTCACGATCAGCTAACCCTGCAATTGTTAGGAATTCAACAGTTTTTTTTAAAAGTATGCAGGAACTTATAAATCACGAAAATTTAGTAAAAAAAGGATCAGATGTAAATTTTTATGAATACGGACGAGCAGGTAGTCAAACAACAATCGCACTTCAAAATTTTATTACTGAATTAGAATTGGGTTATAGAACTTTTTTAACATCTACTGGATTTGGAGCAGTTTCTTTAGCTATAATGAGCATTTGTAGACCAGGAGACGAAATAATAGTAACCGATGCCGTATATGCTCCAACGAGAGTTATCACCTCAAAATTATTAAAAGATTTTAATGTAAAAACTCATTTTTATAATCCAGAAGATCTAACAACTCTTGAAAAAAGAATTAATAAAAAAACAAAAATGATATTTGTAGAAAATCCAGGAAGTAATACTTTTGAATTTCAAGATCTTGGTAAAATTATAAAATTAGCAAAAAAAAGAAAAATTATTACAGCAATCGATAATACATGGGGAACTCCTTTATTTATAAAACCATTAAAATTAGGTTTTGATATGTCAATTTCATCAGGAACTAAATACCTTTCTGGTCATTCAGATGTTATGCTTGGTACTTTATGTGTAAATAAAAAAGTTTACGAAAAAGTTAAATTTTGTAATAAGCTTTTAGGTTATAGAGCATCCCCAGACGATGCATATTTAGTTCTAAGAGGTTTAAGAACTTTGGATGTAAGATTAAATAAACATCAAGAAAACACAAAAAAAATTACAAGCTTTCTAAGCAAACAGAAAAAAATAAAAGAAATTCTTTATCCTTTTAAAAGGGGTTCTACAAATTATGAAAATTGGAAAAAATACTATTCTGGTTCGACAGGGTTATTTTCTGTAGTGATACAAAGTAAGAAAAAAAACTCAATTTATAATTTTATTAACTCACTAAAATTATTTGGAATAGGTCAGAGCTGGGGTGGTTTTGAGAGTTTAGCATTATATCAAAGCCATGTAATTCAAAGAATTTATAGAAAATACTTAAAACCTAATCACCATATAGTGAGATTTCATATTGGCTTAGAAGATTCAAAAGATTTGATTGAAGATTTGGGAAAAGCCATTAAAAAGATTAAATGAGTTCAAAATTTTTTCCAAATAAAACAGCCTTAATGACACTTGTTGCTGCTTGTTTTGTTGTCAACGTTACAATGGGGGTGAGACAAACCTTCGGATTATTTTCTGGTGACTTTGAAATTGACTGTGGAATTTCCAATACAGAATTTGGTCTTGCTATTGCTTTACATGCTTTGGTATGGGGAATTGTTACACCTATCTTTGGAAGATTTGCGGATAAGCACGGTGGGAGTAAAATGGTTATATTTACTCTAATTATTTACGGAGTTGGTGTTTTAGCTTTGGGAAATAATTTTAATACCGGTACGTGGTTTCAAATAAATCTCGGTCTTCTTGTTGGTATAGGTTTAGGGGGAGCAGCAGGAACAATTTTAGCCCCAGTAGTAACAAAACATTTTCCAAATCAAAGCAGAGGTAAAGCCGCTGGTTATGTAACTGCTTTTGGTGGATTAGGAATGTTTATTTTTCCTATTCTTACAAAGTATTTAATGGTTGAGGTTGGTTGGCAAAGCACTTTTACAGTGTTTGCTATAATTTTATTTATAATGTGTATTCCCGGATTATTTTTAAAAAAACCTGATGGCCAAAATGAAGATGTCACTTTAAAAAAAGAGCCTGAAAAAAGTGATAGTGTTATAAAAGTTTTAAAAGAATCTTTCGCACACAAAGGTTTTAGATTGTTAGTTTTAGGTTTTTTTGTTTGTGGATTTCAAATCACATTAGTTGCTACTCATGTTCCAAGATATGTTCAGGATAGAGGACTTGATGACTGGACAGGTTTTGCAATTTTATCGTTAATAGGTTTGTTTAACATAATAGGTGTTTTGATCATGGGTTATTTGAGCGATAAGTATAGTAAAAAAATGCTCTTAGCTGGACTATATTTTTTTAGGGCAATATCAATAATGTTATTTATATTTTTACCTCCATCAAATATTTCTGCTATAGTTTTTGGAATAACTTTTGGCCTTTTATGGTTAGCAACAGTTCCCGCAACGAATGGTATTGTTGCTCAAGTATTTGGGGCAAAAAACTTATCAATGTTATTTGGTATAGTTTTCCTTAATCATCAAATAGGATCTTTTTTAGGGGCCTACTTAGGAGGAGTGTTTTATGATATGTTTGGTAATTATGACTACGCATGGTATTTGGCTATTATTTTATCTTTTGTCGCAACTTTACTTCACCTTCCAATTGATGAGAAACCAATAAGAAAAGAAGCAACAATCTAAAGTTGTGGATTACTTTTTTAATTGTCAAATTTAAAATTTAAATTACAGTAAAGACTCAGGAGGAAAATTATGTTTTCAAAACAATTAAATAAAAAACTAGACAAGTATCACCTATTAAACCATCCATTTTATAAATCATGGAATGATGGAAAATTAACAAGAGAAATTATCAAAGATTATGCTGAACAGTATTATCAACATGTGAAAGCTTTTCCAAGATATATAAGTGCAACACATTCCATTTGTGAAGATATTGAAAAAAGAAAAATTTTATTAGAAAATTTGCAAGATGAGGAAAACCCAAATGGGGACCATCCAAAGTTATGGAAAAACTTTGCATTGAGCGTTGGTGCAGACAAAAATAAAATAGAAAAAGCAAAACAGGAGTCTTTTACTAAAAGAATGATAGATAATTTCTTTAAACAAGGTAGAAAATCATATGCAGAAGGTCTTGCCTCCTTGTATACTTACGAAAGACAAATACCTGAAATTGCAGATACAAAAATCAGAGGGCTAAAAAAATATTATGGTGTAAGCACGAAAAAAGGTCTTGAGTTTTTTGAGGCTCACAAAGCTGCAGATGTTCTTCATAGAAAAGCATGTGAAAAATTGTTAGATGGTCTTTCTAAGAAAGAGCAAAAGAAAGCTGAAAAAGCAGCTTTATCAACCGCAAAATATCTTTGGAATTTTTTAAGTGGCATGGTTGATAAACACAGTCTTAAGTTGGCTGCTTAATAAATTTGAAAATCAATAAACAATAATATATCAAGCTTCTAATGGATAAGATTAGTTCCAATAGAAGCTTTGGTATACTTTTTAGTATTGTCTTTGCAATAATAGCCTTTTGGCCAATTATTAGTGGAGACCCATTAAGATTATGGTCTATACCAATCTCAATTATTTTTTTAATTCTAGGTTTACTTAACTCAAAAATTTTAAATCCATTAAATATAGTTTGGGTAAAATTTGGTGAGCTACTCGGAAGAATTATTGCCCCCTTAATAATGGCTTTAATATATTTTTTAATCGTTACACCAATAGGATTATTTATGCGTTTAATTGGAAAAGACTTATTAAATTTAAAGTTTTCAAAATCAAATACCTATTGGATTAAAAGAGAAAAAAAAGTTGGTTCTATGAAAAAACAATTTTAATGATTAGTTTTTTAAAAGAATTTTGGGAATTTTTAAGAGAAAGAAAAAAATATTGGTTACTACCAATACTTATTGTTCTAGCTTTCTTTGGTATAATTATTGTTCTCAGTCAAGGATCAGCTGTAGCTCCATTTATATACACAATTTTCTAGATGTCAAAAATTTTAGGTATTTCAGCATTTTATCATGATAGTGCAGCAGCGTTAGTTATTAACGGGAAAATTATTTCTGCAGCTCAAGAAGAAAGATTTTCAAGAATTAAACATGATCCAAAATATCCATATAATGCAATTGAATTTGTTTTGAAAAACTCAAATTTGAAGCTCAGTCAGATCGATCATATAGTTTTCTTTGAAAAACCTTTTTTAAAGTTTGAAAGATTACTTGAAACATATTTAGCATTTGCACCAAAGGGCTTTAAGTCTTTTTCAATGTCAATGCCAATCTGGTTAAGAGAGAAACTTTTCCAAAAAAAACTATTATTTGATAAATTGAAAAATCACGATGCAAATTTTAATGATATAGAAAAAATTAACTTTTCAGAACATCACTATAGTCATGCAGCTAGTGCTTTTTATCCTTCTCCTTTTAAAGATGCAGTTATAATAACTTTGGATGGGGTAGGAGAGTGGGCAACAACAACAGTGGCAGTTGGGAAAGATAATAAAATAGAAATGTTAAAAGAAATCTATTTTCCACATTCTATAGGTCTTCTCTATTCTGCATTTACATATTACCTTGGTTTTAAAGTAAATAGTGGAGAGTATAAAGTTATGGGTTTAGCACCGTATGGTAAGCCAAAATACAAAGATCTTATTATTAAAAAATTAATCGACTTAAAAGATGATGGTTCATTTAGACTTAACATGAAATATTTTAACTATGCAACTGGTTTGACTATGACAAATAAAAATTTTTCAAATTTGTTTGCACAGAAAGCAAGAGAGCCAGAAAAAGAATTATTAACACAATTTCATATGGATATTGCTGCATCTATACAAGCTGTTACTGAAGAAATTGTTTTAAAATTAACCAAATCTATTGCTCAAGAAACACAAATAAAGAACTTATGCATGGCAGGAGGGGTTGCTTTGAATTGTGTTGCTAATGGGAAAATTCTAAAAAATAATATTTTTGAAAATATATGGATGCAACCTGCTTCTGGAGATGCAGGCGGCTCATTAGGAGCCGCTCTAGCTTTTTGGTATCACGAATTAGGAGAAAAAAGGTCAATACCATCTGATCTCGACGATATGAAAGGTTCTTATCTTGGTCCATCTTTCAAAAATGATCACATAGAAAAAACATTAATATCTCTTGGCGCAAACTTTAGAAAATATGATGAAAAAAATTTAATTAATTTAGTTGTCGAGGAACTAAAAAATGAAAAAACTATTGGCTGGTTCCAAGGAAGAATGGAGTTTGGACCTAGAGCATTAGGTGCACGATCTATTATTGCTGACCCCAGATCTGATAAAATGCAAAAAGAACTAAATTTAAAAGTTAAATTTAGAGAAAGTTTTAGACCTTTTGCACCATCAATTTTAAGAGAAGATGTAAATGATTGGTTTGATATTAATACAGACAGCCCATATATGCTTTTAGTTGCAGATATAAAAAAAAATATTCAAATTAAAATGAATAAAGAAGACAAGAAACTTTTTGGTATAGAAAAATTAAATATAAAAAGATCCTCAATTCCAGCTGTAACTCACGTGGACTATTCTGCCCGAATACAAACGGTTCATGAAGAGACAAATCCCAAATATTATAAACTTTTAAAAAAATTCAAAGAAATTACCGGATGTCCAATATTAGTTAACACATCATTCAATGTTAGAGGCGAGCCAATTGTATGTTCGGTTGAAGATTCTTTTAGGTGTTTCATGGGAACAAATCTTGATATTTTAGTTTGTGAAAATTTTATTTTATTTAAAAAAGAACAAGATAAAAAACTTTTAAAAGATTACAAAAATAAATTTGAAAAAGATTAGTTCAAATTAAGAACTGTTGCTGGATCTAATCTAGTTCCAAACCAGTTTAATCTAACATCAAGATGTGGCCCAGTTGATCTACCTGTAGATCCCACCGTTCCAATTATTTCACCTTGTTTAACTTCTTGGCCATTTTTTACATAAATATCTTTTAAATGCATGTATAATGTTGAGACGCCGTGACCATGATCAAAAATTAAAGTTCCACCTGTATAAAACAAATCTGGTTCAACCATAGTTGCTTTACCATCCAACATGGCTTTTATTTTTGTTCCTTCTTTCGCCGCAAAGTCTATTCCGTAATGAGGCCATTTAGGTTTTCCATTTAGTATTCTTTGACTTCCGTACACACCAGTTACTATTGCTTTATCAAGAGGATTAATAAATTTTTTTTTAAAAAAAGTTAAATTGCTTTCAATTGCTCTTGCTTTTCCGATTATTCTATTTTCCCTTTTAATCCTTTCATAAACCTCTTTAGGTGGCGTAACCTTCTTTTCTTGCAATCCATCGATTCTTTGAATTTTATACTCTCTTTTTAAAATTTTTTTTACTATTTTTTCTTTACTACCTTTAAATTCTTTTGTAATTGTTATATCGAATTTTCTATCTCTACCAATTCCAAAAACGAAATAACCATCATCAGTAATTTTAACTTTTTTTTTATCAATCCAGATTTTAGAATCAGGATGCGTCTTTCCCAAAATAAAATGACCTTGAATAAATTTGCCTTGAAATTCGAGAGCAAAAACGTTGCTAGATATAAGTAACGTTGTTAAAAAAACAATATTTTTAAGGTTCATTTTAAACATTTAATTTGAATAGTATAAACTTCGTACTATAGTTCTGAATAATAAAAAAACAAAAAAATTCAATGAGAAAAGTAGCTTTAATAACTGGTATAACTGGACAAGACGGCTCATATCTCGCAGAATTTTTAATTAAAAAAAAATATCAAGTACATGGGATTGTTAGAAGAGTAGCTTTAGAGGATAGAAGTCATAGGTTATGGAGAATAAAACATATATTAAAAAAAATTCACATACATGCAGCTTCTCTCGAAAGTTATGCAAGTTTAGTAAAGATAATCCAAAAAATTAAGCCAACCGAAATATACCATTTAGCAGCACAAAGTTATGTGGATTATTCTTTTAGAGATGAATTTTCCACATTAAACACAAATATAAATGGAACACATTATTTACTATCTGCAGTTAAAGATTTTTCCCCTAAAACAAAATTTTATTTTGCTGGGTCATCGGAAATGTTTGGAAAAGTTCAACAAGTGCCGCAAAATGAAAAGACACCATTCTACCCAAGGTCTGCATATGGAATATCGAAAGTTACTGGTCATGATTTAACTAGAAATTATAGAGAAGCATACAATCTATTTTGCTGTACAGGTATTTTATTTAACCATGAGTCTCCACGAAGAGGCTTTGAATTCGTTACAAGAAAGATTTCACATGGAGTTGCAAAAATAAAACTTGGAATGGAAAAAAAATTAATTCTTGGAAATTTAGATGCAAAAAGAGACTGGGGACATGCTAAGGATTATGTAGAAGCAATGTGGAAAATGTTACAAAAAAAAAGACCAGATGACTTTGTTGTTTCAACTGGAAAACAACACTCAGTAAGAGAATTTGCAAAATTAGCTTTCGCTTTCGCTGGTTTAGATTATAAAAAACATGTATTTGTGGATAAAAATCTTTTCAGACCAGCAGAAGTTAATACACTTTTAGGAAATTATTCTAAAGCAAGAAGAATTTTAAAATGGAAACCCAGGATATCATTTAAACTTCTTGTTAAAGACATGGTTGAATCTGATATTAAATCAATAATTAAGTCTGGTTATTAGAATAAAAATTTGTAATAATAAATTTAATGAAAAGCCAAAATAGAACTGAAATTCCAAACTCGTTACATGAACATTGGATGCCTTTCACTTCAAACAAGGATTTTAAAAAAGATCCAAGACTTATAACTGAAGCTAAAGGGGTTTATTTAAAAGACCATAAGGGAAGAACACAAATTGATGCTAGCTCAGGATTATTTTGTAATCCGTTAGGCCATGGTAGAAAAGAAATTATAGAGGCTATTACCAAACAACTCGAAACCCTTGATTATGTTCAGCCATTTCAACAAGGATTTGGCGGATCATTTGAATTAGCTACAAAAATTGCTAAACATACTCCAGGAAACCTAAATCAAATATTTTATACAATTTGTGGTTCTACTGCAGTTGAAACTGCACTTAAGATTTGTATTGCATACCATAAAGCTAGAGGACATGGACAAAGATTTAGATTTGTTGGCAGGGAAAGAGCTTATCACGGAATGAACATTGGCGCTACTTCAGTAGGTGGAATGATAAATAATGTTAAAACTTTTGCGAGCATACTTATGCCAGGCGTAGTTCATATGAGACACACCCATCTTCCAGAACATAAATTTGTTAAAGGCCAACCTGAAACAGGTAAAGAACTAGCTGATGATTTAGATAGAATTGCTTTAAACTTTGGATCTGAAAATATAGCTGCTTGTATAGTCGAACCAATTTCTGGATCAACAGGAACTTTGGTACCACCAAAAGGATATCTAAAAAGATTAAGAGAAATTTGTGATAAGCATGACATATTGCTTATCTTTGATGAAGTAATAACTGGTTGGGGAAGAACAGGTTCCTCTTTTGCAGCCAAAGAGTATGGAGTGACTCCTGATTTAATGACTATGGCAAAGGCAACCACAAACGGAATTGTTCCTATGGGAGTGGTTGCAGTGAAAGAAGAAATTTATGATACCATTATTAATGCATCTCCAGATGGAGTTATAGAGCTCTTTCATGGTTATACCTACTCCGGGATACCTGTAGCAGTTGCGGCTGCATTGGCAGTTCAAGATATTTTTGAAAAAGAGGATATTTTTAAAAGAGCAAAAAATCTTTCATCTTATTTTTTAGACGGTTTATTTTCTTTAAAAGATATCGATTGCATAGAAAATATAAGAGGATACGGGTTGATGGGTGGTATTGATATAAAAAAATCTGATAGACCAGGAAAAGCAGGTTTTTTAACATATAAAAAATGTTATGAAGCAGGAGTAAATTTTAAAGCAACAGGCGATTGCCTTATAATAGCACCCCCATTTATTTCAGAAAAAAAACATATAGATGAAATGATAGATAAATTAAGACAGGGAATTACCGCCTATTCAAAACTAAAGTAGTTTAATAAATTTCAATTAAGAGTTTAATCAACCCAATTTGAACATAATATTTAATTAAAAAAACTTTAGATTTTAAAAAGATACTTTATTTTTTCTTATTTAAGTGGTGTACTTTAATTATGAGATATGGAAGAGACGAACAAGTAAATCAAGAAGAAACTTTTAAAGTAAGCCAAAAAGTTGATCTTAATGATTTAATGAAAAAAGTTAGAGATCAAGAAAAAAAGTCTAAGAGAGCAAGCGTTTATCTATCCGCGCTAGCAATTTCTGCATTTGCAGTTTTTGGTATAATTCTAACATTATAAAGTTTATTTTATTAATCCATTTATAATAATAAAGGAAAAATCACTTAATATTTTAATTTTGTGCTTCATCCAGTCTGGTGTTAACATTGGATTGAAAGTTGTTTGGTCTAAAATTAATGAATATCTTTTTGATTTTTGATCTTTTTGCAAAACCTTCATTCTTACAAACTTATCTAATTTTCTAATACATGTCGCTCTAGGTATTCCCGTAATATCAGAAACAGAGGTGGCACTAATATCAGAATTAAATTCACTTATATTTTTTAAATTTTTTTGACTATCCAATATAAAATTAAAATTATTAAAATTTCTTTTTATAGAATTTAAAGTTAATATTAAAACCTGAACTCCGATTAAAAGCATTTCAAGATCCTTAAGTTTATCTTGCCAAAATTTTATATATTCAAGCTGAACATTTAAAAAATGATACCAATAGAATGAATAATTATTTTTAATCTCTCTTTCAATTTTAGATAATGGCAATTGTAAAGAAAGCATTTTTGATTGTTCAAAAATAAATTTTGATAAAGAATTTATTTCTTCATCAATTATTTTTAAATAAGTTTCTTTTTGTGGGAAATCTGGTTCCCAATAAAGCTTATTTCTATCTCCTTTTTTTAAATGTTTTTTTTTAATTAATGAAATAATTTTTCTTCTAGTAGTTTCCTTTGGCAAACCCGTTTGTTGAGATACTAAAATTATTTTCTTCTTTTCTTGGATAATATTTTTATGATTATTCCAGAAGTTATCTAGCGAAAGATCAAAATTAAGATCTATTTCCCTTTTCCTTAATATTTCAAGGTGACAATCTCTTGCAAAAAAAATAACAATATTTCCTCCCTCTAGATCACCATAACGTTTATATATCCCAGAAAGAAAAGAACTTTCCATTTCGTAAAAAGTCGGCATAAGCTTAACAAAATTATCTGTTAGGTTTTTTTGAATTAATTTATTTTCAAGATGTTTCATTGTCTTTTTTAAATAATTAAAAAAAATAATTGTTCATTTTGGGTTGATAAAAACAATTTTGTATTTTAAAGTCAACTAGAAAAATGTTTACTTTAAAAATTAAGAATATGTAATGTTTTGATCTCTAGTTTAAGATTAGAATTATTCGTGTTATAAGGTATAAAATTATATTAGGCGGGGTAGCTCAGTTGGTTAGAGCACAGGACTCATAAGCCTGGGGTCGGTGGTTCGAATCCACTCCCCGCTACCATATGATAACAATAAATAAAAAATTTTTTCAAAATATATTTAAAACTATTACATATAGTTTATTTAAAATTATTTATAAAAAAATAGAGAAGATATCTGATGAAAAGAATTCTAATGAAATTCAAAAAATAAATATTAAAAAAAATGAAGATTTAAAATACCAAGTTTATATTATAAAAAACGGAAGAGTTTATACAGATAGAATAAGTGATACAGCTGTCATTTTAAAAAATGAAATTATAGAGAAAGCATCTTTTCAGTTTAGAGTAATTAATTCAAGAGTATATAATGCAGATATAAAACAAAATATTGTTTTTTCGAAAGGAACTCCCCGCTTGCAAAAAAAAATTAAAGGAAATGTTTTATCTTTGTTAACAGGTGGAGGTGGAAATAGTAATTACTGGCATTGGTTATTTGATGTTATTCCAAGACTAGCTCTCTGTGATGAAATAATTAAAAATGATAAAATTGATTTTTTCTTATTACCAAGCAATAAGATTAAATTTCAAAAAGAAACATTGAATTTATTAGGCATCAATCAAGAAAAACAGTTATCAAGCAAAAATTTTAGACATATAATTTGTGATAAGCTTTTTGTAACGTCTCATCCTGTTCTTAGATCTGCAGATGCTACCGACTCTATACAAAATATACCAAAATGGATTTCGGAATGGTTAAAAAATACCTTTATATTAAAAAAAAATAATAAAAATTTTTTTAAGAAAATTTATATAGACCGATCGGACTCTATATCCAATGTGAAACATTTAAGGACTATCGAAAATGAAGAAGAGGTAAAAAATTATTTATCAAGTATCGGGTTTGAAATTGTTAGACTTAGTGAGCATAGTTTTGAAGATCAGGTTTCAATATTTAATGCGGCAGAAACTATCGTAGGTTTACATGGTGCGGGTTTTGCAAATATAGTTTTTTCTAAACCCAATACAAAAATAATTGAATTAAAGACAAAATCTCATTTAGGTAAAGAAATTGAAAATCTTGCTAAATCAAATAATCTTTCATTTAAAGCTCTTAAATTTGACTTAACTGGTGAAGATACCGCGACTCAGTTTGGACATATAAATGTTTCTATAAACGAATTAAAAAACAATATAACTTAGGCAAAATGAAAAATATTGAAATGTTTTGTATTTCTTTAGAGCCCTCACACAAAAAATTTATTCAAGAGCTAGGATATATTCCTGTCGGTCTTGGAACTAATAATTTTGAAAAAGGCTGGATGAGAGATAATACAGGTAATAATATTTCAAAAAAAAATCGATATTACGGAGAATATACCTTTCATTATTGGATTTGGAAAAATTATATGGATAAACTGAGCAATAATTGGATAGGCTTTTGTCAATATAGGAAATTTTGGACAATTAAAAATTTCGATAACTCCAGACTTGATATAAAAACTTTACCTTCAATTGTATTGAAGGAAATTCCTAAAGATTACGAGGATTGTGAAGCAATTTTGGGTAATAGATTTTATATAAATCAAAAAAGAACTATGAAATTTTTAAAAAAAGGATTTAAATTAATTATTAAAAATCCTAAATTATTATTTAATAAGAAATTGAGAAATATTAAATTTCATTTTGATCTGATGCATGGTGAAAATAATCTTTATAAAGCAATTGATTTACTTGATAATGAGAATAAAGATGATTTTAGAAGTTATGTGAATTCAATGGAATATTTTCATCCGCAAAATATGTTTATTTGTAAATCTAAAAATTTATTGAAAAAATATTATGAAACTATTTTTCCTTGGTTAGAGAGATGCGAAAAAGTTTTCGGATTTGATAATTTAACTGGTTATGGAAAAATTAGAATTTATACTTTTTTAGCAGAAAGATTTGTATCTTATTGGTTCCAAAAAAATGCTAAATGCAAAATTATGAATATTACTTTTTATGATATCAGAGATGAAATTAGTTAGAGATATTTGAATTTTTTTAAAAAATCTTTATAACTCATAAGCTTTCTATCTTTAGCTGAAACTTTTGGTTTTTTTACCGGCCAATTAATTCTTAAACTTTTGTCGTTCCAAATAATACCACTCTCATACTTTGGACTGTAATAGTTTGACAATTTATAATAAACAATATTTTCCTTATCTAGAGTTAAATAAGAGTGTGCAAACCCATCAGGAACATAAAGTGACAGACCATTTTTTTCCGATAGAATAATTTTGAAAACTTTTCCAAATGTTTTAGAATTTTTTCTTAGATCAATAACACAATCTAATACTTTTCCCTTTAATACAGTTACATATTTTATTTGTCTATTTTTGTATTGAAAATGAAAACCCCTTAGCACTTCTTTTTTTGAATAAACTTTATAATCAAAAATTAAATCTTTTCCTTCAAATAAGTTCTTCCTATAGGTTTCTGCTAAATGGCCTCTAGAATCAGAGTTTTTTTTTAATTTAATAATTTTTAGGTTTACGAATTTAGTTTTTATTATTTTCATAAGACTTTTTATATTATTTTATTTAATTTAGACAAATTCATAAAAGGTTTAGGAGGAAATTGCCCTTGAGATCTTTCTCTCAAAACTTTTGGATTGTATTTTTTTGCAAAATCGAAGATTGTCTTTGTTTTTCCACCAATATTCAAAATACCTTTTTTATTAATTACTTTAAACAACATCTTAGCCATGTCTTCGTGAAAAATAAAATTTAACTTAATGTTTGAAAATGCTTTTTTATGTATAAAAGGTTTTTCAGTCATACACACTCTTAATATTAATGAATTTTTGTACATTTGAACTGCACATTCGCCACCCATTTTTGACCATGCATAATTGTTCCATGGCATAACAGGATCAGTTTCTTTGTAGTTTCCCTTTTTCCCAGGATAAACATAACTGGTAGAAAAATAAACAATTTTAATATTCATATCATAACAGGCTCTTACTAAATTTGCTGTTCCAATAATGTTTAGAATAATACTTTTGGAAATATTTTTTTGATGTTCATCCATTGGCCTTGATAGTCCTGCTAGATGAACAAGAGTTTTTGGACGTTTTTTTTTTAAATAAGATTTTATTTTTTCAAAATTAGTAATATCTAATTGTTTTTTATTTGGATAAAAAAGTTTATATTTATTTTTTGTTTTTTTTAATATTTGACCAAATCTTCCACTTCCTCCTGTAACTACAATTCTTTTATTCATACTTTAATACCTAATCTTTTTGAAATATTTTTCTTAGCAATTTTTTTGAAAAAATTTAAATTTTTTGAGTACCATTCTATAGTTTTTGACAACCCATTGTTAAAAGTAGTCTTATGTTTCCATTTGAATTCTTTTCTTATTTTGCTCGAATTTAGAGCGTATCTTACATCGTGTCCAGGTCTATCCGTAACAAAATTAATTTTTGTTTTTTTGCCTATTTTAATTTTATTTTTTTTAGAGATAATTAAAAGTTTTTTTACAATCTCTATATTTGTCAATCTAATACCTGTTCCAATGTTATAATTTTTTCCAATTTTTCCTTTTAAAAAAATTTGTACTAATGCTTCACAGTTATCTTTAACGTATATCCATTCTCTTATATTTTTACCCTTTCCATACACAGGAAGAGATTTATTGTTTAAAATATTATAAATCATTTTAGGAATAAATTTTTCAGGAAACTGATTAGGTCCATAATTGTTACAAGGATTAGCTATTAAAGTTTTGATACCATATGTCCTTCCGTAAGACCTTACCAATTGATCAGCACCAGCTTTTGAAGCGGAATATGGCGAGCTTGGGTTATAATTGTAGTTCTCATCAGCTTTTTTATTTTCAGGTATATCTCCGTAAACTTCATCAGTTGATATTTGTAAAAATCTTAATTTATTTTTTATTTTACTCTCAAGTTTCCTTATACCTTCAAGCAAATTATATACTCCAAGAACATTTGATTTAATAAAATTTTCTGCATCATCAATAGATCTATCAACATGAGTTTCTGCAGCTAAATTAAATATTCCAATAGGTTTATATTTTTTTAAAATTTTAATTATTTTCCGTTTATTATTGATGTCTATTTTAAAAAAAAGATAATTTTTATTTTTTTTAAAATCCTTTACATTATATGGATTTGCAGAATAACTAGATTTATCTATATTTATTACAAAAAATTTCTTTTTTAAAAGGAGTTGTATCAAATTGCTCCCAATAAATCCTGAACCCCCAGTTACAACAACTTTTTTCATATTAATTTTACAAACAAGATATGATCTATTAAGTTAAGTATTAAAATAATTAGAGTATAAAATCAATTATGTTTAAATAATGTCAATTGCAAATATAACTATAGTAATAACATCATTTAAAAGCGAAAAAAAAATTAGGAATTGCTTAAATTCTATTGATAAGCAATGCAAAGTTATAAATGTTGAAAACTCAGACAACCAAGAATACAAAAAAAGAATAGAAGATGAGTTTAAAAATGTTAGGTGTATTCTTTCAGGAAAAAATATTGGATATGGAAAAGGAAATAATATTGGTCTCAAAGAGGTTAAAACCAAATACGCTTTGATACTCAATCCAGATGCAGAACTTTTTCCAGATACTATTAGTAATTTTTTCAAAATGGCTGAGGAAAATTCAGACTTTGCAATGATACAACCCAGTACTCTAGAAGATAAAAAAAAATTTAAAAGTTTTGACTTAGCTTCAACAAGTAGAGTGTGGGATAATGGTATTGAGCTAGATATAAAACTTATTAAAAGTATAAGAGGCCATGCTTTATTTCTTAATCTTCAAAAGTTAGAGAACATCGGGTTTTTTGATGAAAATATTTTCTTTTTTTTAGAAGAAACAGATTTAGCTATGAGAATTTTTAAAAGTGGAAAAAAAATTTATTTTTGTGCACCAATAAAAATTTTCCACGAAGGAGGAAAGTCTCATGAAAATAAAATTAATTATGAAATGGAATTATCTAGAAATTGGCACTGGATGTGGTCAACTTTTTATTACAATAAAAAATATAAAGGTTTTGTAAATTCATTTATTATGGTTTTACCAAAACTTATATCATCAATTTTTAAGTATTTCTTTTTTCTTATAATCATGAATAAAGAAAAAAAAGAAATTTATTATCAAAGATTTTCAGGCCTTGCTAACTCAATTGTTGGAAAAAAATCATGGTACAGACCTAAAGTTTGATTATTTATTGATTTGACACATTTTTAAATATAAAAATTAATACCAATGAAAAAAAACAAAGTATTTATTACCGGTGCTGCAGGCTTTTTAGGTTCTCATTTAGCAGAAAAATTATCAGAAATGGGTGACGAAGTAGTTGGTGTCGACAATATGATGGGAGGTTATGAAGATAATGTTCCAAAAAATATAAAATTTCATAAAATTGATTGTTGCAATCTCGATAAAGTTAAAGAACTTATGAAGGGGACTGATATAGTATATCATTGCGCAGCAACAGCGCACGAGGGTCTGTCAGTTTTTTCTCCATATGAAATAGGAAAAAATAATTATTTAGCTTCCGTTTCAGTATTTTCTGCCGCTATATCAAATAAAGTAAAAAGGATAATTTTTTGTTCCTCTATGGCTAGATATGGTTCCCAAAAATATCCTTTCACAGAAAATATGAAAGCAAGTCCAGCAGATCCATATGCAATTTCAAAAGTTGCTGCTGAAGAAACTTTAATAAACTTGTGTGAACTAAATAAAATTGAGTGGGTGATCGCTGTTCCACATAATATAATAGGACCAAAACAAAAGTATGATGACCCATTTAGGAATGTTGTGTCTATAATGTTAAACAGAATGTTACAAAACAAACCTCCAATTATTTATGGAGACGGGGAGCAAAAACGATGCTTTTCCTATATAGATGATTGTTTAAGCTGTCTTATACCGATGAGAGATCAAGCAAATTTAAATAAACAAATAATAAATATTGGACCTGATGAAGAGTTTGTAACCATAAATAAAGTAGCTGAAATATGTTCAAATATATCTGGGAGTAATTTAAAACCAATTTATAAGCCCGATAGACCACAAGAAGTTAAGCATGCTACTTGTTCCGCTGATAAAGCTAGAAAACTTTTAAATTATAAAACTACCGTTGACCTTAAAACAGGTATAACAAAAACATTTGATTATATTAAAAAAAGAGGAGTAAAACCTTTTGATTATTATATTAACGTTGAAATTCAAAATGAACTAACACCTTCAACTTGGATAAAAAAAGAAATATAATTAGTGTCCGGGAAAATCTATTAAGCTTTCAGTAAAATAAGAATTATCTTTTAACTTTTGGTTACCACCCAGATCAAATAAATTTATTATAAAAATAAAACCAGCAACATTTCCCTCTGAAACCTTAACTAATTTTGCTCCGGCTTCAGCTGTACCACCGGTAGCAATTAAATCATCTATAATTAAAACATTGTCATCTTTATTAATAGAATCTTTGTGTACCTCTATTGTGGCTCTCCCATATTCTAATTCAAAATCAACAGAGTGTCTTTCAGCAGGTAACTTATTTTTTTTTCTCATCATAATTAATGGTTTTTTCAACCTATAAGAGACGACGGCAGCGAAAATAAACCCCCTAGATTCTATTGCTGCAATCTTATTAAATTTTATTTTTTTTGATATTTTTATAATTTTATCAACACTAAAATTAAAAGCCTCAGGATCTTTTATTAAAGTTGTTATATCTCTAAATAAAATGCCTTTTTTTGGGTAGTCAGGTATTGACCTAATATATTTTTTTAAATCCATATTTTACTTCATTATCTAACAAAAAAAGATTAATAATTAAATCATGAAAAATAGAATTCTTGGGATAAATAGAAAACTTGGCATAATTGGAGGTAGCGGTTTGTACAAAATGGAAGGTTTTGAAAAAACAAAATGGAAAAAAATTGAGACATCATGGGGGGATCCATCGGACTTAATTATGACAGCTAAGTTTTATGGTAATGAAATATGTTTCATTCCCAGACATTCTCGAGGACACAAAACAAGTCCAACAAATATAAATTTCAGAGCAAACATTGATGCCATGAAACAAATGGGTGTTACAGATATAGTGTCTGTTTCGGCTGTAGGATCTTTGAAAGGAAATTTATCACCAGGCACTTTTGTTATAGTTGATCAATTTATAGACAGAACTTTTTCTAGATCAAAAACTTTTTTTGACGAAGAAATTGTTGCACATGTTTCAATGGCACAGCCAACAAGTAAAGCGCTAAGAGATTGTAGTGCTGAAGCATTAAAAAAATTAAAAATCAAATACCAAATGGGAGGCACATACGTTGTTATGGAAGGACCCCAATTTTCTACATTTGCTGAGTCAAATTTGTATAGATCCTGGAAAGCAGACGTAATTGGAATGACAAATATGCCAGAAGCAAAATTAGCTAGAGAAGCGGAAATTAGATATTCCACAATTGCCATGGTTACTGATTATGATTGTTGGCAGTCAGAAAATGAAGAAGTTGATGTAGCAATGGTTATTAATACTCTAAAAAATAATGCAACGAATGCTCAAAACATGATTAAAGAAATTATCAAAACATTTAAATATTTTTCTGTAGAAAAAGACCCAACAAATAATTGTTTAGATACAGCTATTATAACTGACCCAAAAATAAGAACAAAAAAAACAATAGAAAAATTAAAATATATTGCTGGTAGAGTGCTTAAAAAATAATGCATATCAATGGAAAAGTATTCAGAACAATCTGGTTTCAAGATAATATAGTAAAAATTATTGACCAAACTAAACTTCCACATAAATTTGTTGTAAAAGATTTAAAAAATTTAAAAGACGCTGTAAATGCAATAAAAACAATGGAAGTCAGGGGAGCACCACTAATAGGAGCAACTGCTGCATACGGTTTAGTGTTAGCAATAATTGAAAAAAATGATAAATCTTTTCTAAAAAAAGCCAGTGAGGATTTAATTGGCTCCAGGCCTACGGCTATAAATTTAAAATGGGCAGTCGACAGAATGATGGAAAAATTATCAAGAGTAAATAGCAATGATATTTTGAAAATAGCAATTTCTGAGGCAAAAAATATTTGTGAAGAGGATATAAGTTTTTGTAAAAATATTGGTCTGAATGGTTTACGAATAATTGAGGAAATTTATAAAAAAAAAAAAGATACAGTAAATATTTTAACTCACTGTAACGCTGGATGGCTTGCAACAATTGATTGGGGAACAGCGACTTCACCAATTTACCATGCTCATCAAAAAGGTATTAAAATTCATGTTTGGGTTGATGAAACCAGACCAAGAAATCAAGGAGCAAACTTAACATCATACGAATTAAATGAGGAGGGAATACCAAACACAATAATTGCTGATAATACTGGTGGTATTTTAATGCAACAAGGTAAAGTAGATATGTGTATTACCGGAACAGACAGAACTCTTTCTTCTGGGGATGTAGCTAATAAGATTGGGACATACCTTAAAGCCCTAGCTGCCTATGATAACAAGATTCCTTTTTATGTAGCTCTACCAAGCTCAACAATTGACTGGAATCTAAAAAATTTTAAAAATATTCCTATAGAGGAGAGAAATTCAGAAGAGTTATCCCATATAGAGGGGCTAGATGAAAATAATAAATTAACAAAAATTTTAATTTATCCAAAAAAAAGTAAAGCTATGAATTTAGCCTTTGATGTTACCCCGGCTAAATACGTGACAGGATTGATAACAGAAAAAGGTGTCTGCGAAGCATCTTCAAAAGGATTAAAAAACCTATTTAAATGAAAAAATTTAGAGCACAAGTAATTAAATATGCAAAAAAATTGAACACAACAAATTTATCTGCATTAAGATCAGGAAATGTTTCTATTAGGGTAAAAGAAAAAGGAGTTAACGGATTTTATATTACCCCCTCAGGAGCTAAATATTCATCTCTAAAAACAAAAGATATTGTTTTTGTTTCTTTGAAAGGCCGATTCGATAAAAAAAAAGGCAAACCATCATCAGAATGGCGATTTCATCAAGACATTTATGTGAATAAAAAAGATGCAAAAGCAATTGTCCATGCACATTCTACGTGTGCCACAGCAGTGTCCACTCATAATAAATCCATACCAGCCTTCCATTACATGGTTGGAGTGGCGGGTGGAAATGACATAAAATGCTCTAAATATGCTACTTTTGGAACAAGAAATTTGTCTAGGAATATTTTATCAGCACTTAAAAATAGATCAGCTTGCCTAATTTCTAATCACGGTCAAATAGCATTTGGAAAAAATTTAGATTATGCTTTTGAGCTTGCACAAGAAGTAGAAAATATTTGCCATCAATATATAAATGCAATAAGAATTGGAATACCAAAAATTCTTACTAAAAAAGAAATGAAAATTGTTTTAAGTAAGATGAAAAATTATAAAAAGGATTAGTTTTATAATGATTAAAGTTGGGGAGCATATAACATTAGATTTTCTCGGGGTAAAAAAAAATTACCCGTCAGACTTTTACGAAAAAATTTTCTATAAAATTTCAAAAAAAGCTAATGTAGAATTACTAAAAATTTCTAGTCATACATTCGAACCACAAGGTTTCACATCTGTAGCTTTATTAGCGGAAAGTCATATGAGCTTTCATACTTTCCCCGAGAGAGGAGTTGTAAGCTTTGATTTTTTTACATGTGGTAAAATCTCACCAAGAGTAGCCCTAAATATTTTAAAAAAAGAAATTAATCATACGAGAATAGTTGTTAATAATTTTGATAGAAGTAGCATTGCCTTGAAGGATGATATTTACAGTACACAGGGACAAAAAAAATATTATGTGGTCAATGATATTTTAGAAAAACTTGTTTCAAAAGTTGGTCAAAAATTAGAAATTTTAAATATAGAGGAGTTTGGTAATGCTTTATTCATAGATGATGAACTTCAA
The DNA here is from genome assembly GCA_902580445.1 of uncultured Pelagibacteraceae bacterium. Taxonomy (GTDB): domain Bacteria; phylum Pseudomonadota; class Alphaproteobacteria; order Pelagibacterales; family Pelagibacteraceae; genus Anoxypelagibacter. Next base: position 46,149 of record CACHKQ010000003.1, read on the forward strand.
GTAGCAGAAAAAGATGAAAAACTTTATAGCTCAACTTTTGTGAAATCTGGAACAGATATTTGTAAAAGAAAAGGTATCGCAGCTGTAATAGGTGGTGGCGATGGCGGGGTTGTAAGAGAATGTCTGCAAAATAATTTCAATTTTGTTGACTGGTTTGAGCTAGATCCCCAGGTTGTTGAATTAAGTTATAAGCATTTACCCAAAATTACATCTAGAATTAAAAAAAGTAACAAAGTTAAAACATATTGGGGGGATGCATTTCAAAGTATAAAGTCTATTGAAAATTCCAAATACGATAATATATTTGTAGATCTTAATGATGATCAGTATTGTATAGATTTAGCAAAGCGCAATATGAAAGACTTAAAGAGAATTTTAAAAAAAGGTGGAGCTATTACCGCTCAAGTAGGATGTCAGGACAAAAAACCTAAACAGGTTAAAAATTGGACAAAAGTTTTAAAGAGCAGCTTTGATAATACAAATTTATCTGAAATTTTCATTCCAAGTTTTGATTGTAGATGGAATTTTATATCTTCATCCAACAAATAGTCACAATTATTCTCTAATTTAGGATAAATTTTTAATTGAATTTACTAATTGTAGCTTATGTCAAATATTCTTATAATTAAACATGGATCACTTGGAGATTTAATTCAAGCTAACGGTGCTATAAAAGATATTAAAAATCAATTTCCTACAGATAAAGTTTTACTATTAACAACACCGCATTTCTCAGAGTTTATGCTTTCATGCCCGTACATCGATGGGGTCTTAATTGATCAAAGATTAGCCAGATGGAACATTTTTTATTTGTTAAAACTAAAAAAAATGCTTGATAGGTTTGCTTTTTCAAAAGTATTTGATTTACAAAATTCATCTAGAACAAATTTTTATAAAAAATTTATTTTTAAAAATGATATTTTTTGGTCTAGTAGCAATTCATTTTTATCTAAAGAAGATTCAATTTCACAAAAGAATTTACCTGTATTAACTAGAATGGAAATGCAACTTGAAAGATCTGGAATTTCTGAAAGAAAATTTACTAAAAAACCAGATCTTAGTTGGGCATTTAAAAATATAGGAAATATTATCAATCAAAATTTTGAAGGAAAATATATTTTAATTTTTCCTTTTTGTTCTCCAAAATTATACAAAAAAAAATGGCCCTACTACACAGACTTGATTAGTCTTTTGAAAAGAGACTTTGGTAAAGAATTTAATCTGGTAATAGCCCCAGGTCCTAACGAGATTGATGAAGCTAAAAAGTTTGATGTAAATGTTATTTTGAATAATGGATTACCCCTTAACATTAATGAATTAATTAGTTTAATAAATAATTCTAGTTACATCGTATCAAATGATACGGGCCCAGCACATATATGTGCCCATTTAAATAAGAAAGGGCTTGTTTTATTTGGAAGTCATACAACACCCGAAAAGGTGAGTATGGAAAGTCAAAATTTTAAATCTATAAAGGTTGATAATTTAAAAAACCTTAATGTGACTGATGTATATGAAAAAATAAGAGAAAATTTAAATTAATTTTAAATACTTTTTAATTATTATCTTCCAATAAAAGTTCTCTGAAAATTTTTCTGCATTATTACCGTATTCTTTATAATCGTCATTTTTAAAAAATTTAATTATATTTTCATAAATTGACTCAATTTTATCACCATCACATATTAGTCCTGTAGAATTTTCTTTAATTGCATCGCTAGCACCACCTATTTTACCCCCGATAGATCCAACGCCATAACATGCAGCTTCAATAAATGATATTCCAAAACCCTCAACCGATTTTTTATGTAATATTGAAGGCATTAAAAACAAATTTGATTTTTTTAGTAGAGCATTTTTAAGTTCACTATCAATTGCAGACAGTAAAGCAACCTCATTATCTATTTTTAATTCCTTAACAAGTTTGGTTAAATTATTTTTCTCTACACCGTCCCCAATACTTACGTATTTAATTTTTGGAAATATTTCCTTTAAATTTCTTATACACATAAGAATATTTTGGTGATTTTTCCTTCTATCAAGTCTTGCAACGGTAATAATTTTGGGAAAAGAGTCTTGATAGATTTTGTCAGCTTTCAATTCATATTCTTTTTTAATTTTAACAGGTTCTTCACATCCAGGATGTATCACGTGTATCTTTTCTTTTGGAAGTCCAATCTCAATTCCCAATTTTTTGGTAAAATTTGAATTAGCAATTATAAACTTTGTTTTTTTAAAAGAATTTATTACCCTTTTATTTAATAATGAACCTATAGGGTGATTAATTTCTTTGGAATGTATCAAACAAAATGTTGGTATTTTTTCGATAACTTTATCGTTAATTTTTTCTATACTTTTCCAATGATCAAAAAAAATAGATCTTATATTTTGATTTGATTTTATAAAGTCATTAAGCCTATTTGCTTTTCTATATTTTCTCAGTAGTTTTATACCCCCAAATCTTTCAATTTCTAATTTTAAAAATTGATCATACTCTTCATATCCTTCAAATTTATCCGCAAAAACTTTAACAGGACCGTGATTTAAAAGAGCGTTCGCTAGACCACCCATTAAATTTTGTATTCCACCAGTTTCAGGTGGAAAGCTTCTTGTAGATACTACAAACATTATTTAAACCATTTGATATTACAGCCCATACTTGGAATTTGATTTTGAGGACCTTTACCAGTTTCTGCAATCATCTTCATTGCATTCAATAAGTCACTTTCGCCCACTGAAACAGGTTTTAAATCTTTAAGCTCTCTAATTCGACCCCTGTATTGTAGTTCAAGATCTCTGTTGTACCCAAAAAAATCTGGAGTGCAGACAGCCCCATATTTTTTTGCCGTTTCTTGAGTCTCATCAAGCAAATAAGGAAAATTAAATTTATTTCTTTTCGAAAATTTAATCATGTTTTCAAATGAGTCATCCGGATAATTTTTGGTATCATTTGACATTATAGCAATAGTATTTACTTTTAAATTTTTAAGATTATTGGCATCATTTACAATATCTTTGATAACTGCTTTTACGTAAGGACAATGATTGCAGATAAACATAATCAATGTTCCTTTTCCCCCAATTAAATCCTTAAAATTGTAAACTTTTTCACTAACATCTTTTAATTCAAATGAATGAGGTTTTTCACCGAAATTACAAATTGGAGTTTTTGTTAAAACCATAATATATTATAATTATAATAATGATTTACGATTTCAACAATATTAGTCCAAAGTTTGACAAAGATAGTTGGTTTGCACCAAACTCAGTTTTAATAGGCAATGTAACTCTTAAAAAAGATGCGAATATTTGGTTTAATGCAACTCTAAGAGGTGATGTAGAACCTATAACCATTGGCGAAGGTTCCAACATTCAAGACGGGAGTGTAGTTCACACTGATCCTGGCTGCCCTGCAACTATTGGCAAGAATGTAACAGTTGGGCATTTGGTTATGTTACATGGATGCATAATCGAAGATGATTGTTTGATTGGAATTGGTAGTACTATTTTAAATAAAGCAAAAATTGGAAAGCACTCGATTATTGGAGCCAATACTTTAATTACTGAAAACAAAATTATACCAGAGAGATCCTTAGTTGTTGGAAGCCCAGGAAGAGTTATTAGAAAAGTCACAGATGAAGAAATAAAACATATTAAAGAGAACGCAGAACATTACGTTAGTAACTACAAAAAGTATAAAAAATAATTTCAGGGAATAAGCCACTTAAAATCATTAGAGTCACCCAGTTTAAGTAAAGCTCTACGATGACCTTTGGCAGCTAAATAAAGCCATTCAATACTTTGAATTTTACATTTTATTACACAAAAATTTTCATAGCCTTGTTCACTTTCTTCTTTAGTAAAATCAAAATCATTAAACTTCCCATTTAAACCAGAAGTAGGTTTTTGAGATATAGTTCCAGGGCTATCTGTGACCAGATAACATTTCCTACTTACATGACCTGTTTTTTCCCAGGACTTTTTTGAGATATCATTTTTGTAATTAATTTCACAATTAATTTTAAGTCGTAATTGAATTTTTTCTTCTTTACCATAAAATAATATAGAACAAGATGGATTGTTTTTAATTTTACTTATTTTAGAAGATCTAATATCGCTGTGAAATTGAATAAAATTATTATCAGGGTCAGCTTTTCTTAAGACTACAACTCTGCCGTCTAAATCTTTATCATCTCCACAAATAAAAACGGGGGTTCTAAATTCTGAATTACGATTTTTTACAGCATCAGTTAAAAGACTCCAAACTTTTTTTTGTATTTCTGTAAAATCTTCGTAGTAGCTTACTTCTTCTGACACAGTTTATTTTCTAAATCTTTTAATTAAACTTGAGGTATCCCATCTATTTCCACCCATTTTTTGAACTTCACCATAATATTCATCGATTAACTTTGTGATAGGAAGTGGCGAATTATTTCTTTTTGCTTCATCCATTGCGATTTTTAAATCTTTTCTCATCCAATCAACTGCAAAACCATAATCAAATTTATCATCAATCATTGTTTTATATCTATTTTCCATTTGCCATGATTGTGCAGCACCTTTTGAAATTGTTTCGATTACATCCTCCATTTTTAACTTTGCGTTAAGTCCAAAATTAATAGCTTCAGATAAGCCTTGGACAACCCCAGCTATACAAATTTGATTTACCATCTTTGCTAATTGACCATTCCCTGCGGGTCCTAATAATTTCATTTTTTTACTATAGCTGTCAATTACTGGTGAAGCTTTTTTAAAAGCATCTTCGTCTCCGCCAATCATTACAGTAAGAGCTCCATTTTCAGCTCCAGCTTGACCTCCGGAAACGGGCGCATCTAAAAATTGAAAACCAGATTCCTTGGCTTTTTTATAAAGTTCTCTAGCTATTTCTGCTGAAGCGGTAGTATTATCAATATAAACAGAATTTTTTTTTGCAGATTTAAATAAACCATTGTCTCCAAGAGTTACCTCTTTAAGATCATTATCATTACCAACACAAGAAAATATAAAGTCAGAGTCTTTTGCCGCCTCCATTGGTGATTTGGCAAATTTACCTTTATATTCTTTAGTCCATTTCTCTGCTTTAGCTGCGGTTCTATTAAAAACAGTTACATCATGTCCAGCTTTTGATATATGTCCAGCCATGGGATATCCCATTACACCTAAACCAATAAAAGATACTCTAGACATATGATAAACCTCAGTATTAATAAAAAAGTTTTAATTTTCGGTTTCATATTTACATTTTTTTCAAGCTTTGGACAGAGTTTTTTTCTCGGATTATTTAATCCTAGTATAAGAGCTGAACTTGATATTACACATGGACAATTTGGCACAATTTATGCAGCAGCAACTATTTGCTCTAGTGTAGTTCTAATTTGGTTTGGAAAAAAAATTGATGAATTCAAATTATTTAATTATTCATTGATAGTAATAATAATTCTATTTTCATCTTCATTTTTATTTTCTTTAATAAATAATATTTATTTTTTAATGATAGCTATATTTCTTATGAGATTTTCCGGACAAGGATTAATGTCTCATACTTCATCAACTACTATCTCAAGGTATTTTAACAAAAGGAGAGGACGTGCTCTAAGCGGTATATGGTTTGGGCTATCATCTGCAGAATTTATTCTACCAATTTTAATTGTGTTTTTACTTTCCATTTTTTCCTGGAGAACTATATGGCAGTTCATATCAATTATTATATTGATAACTTTGCCTTTAGTAATTTTTTATACAATAAAAAATATTACAATAGACTCAAGAGAGACTTCCAATTTGGATACAAATAAAAAAAGGTTTGAGAATATTAAAAGTTGGAAAAGATCAGAAGTTTTAAGGGATTTTAAATTTTATATAATATCATTAAATATGTTGGCTATGCCATGGATTGCTACAGGTGTCTTTATTTATCAATCTTTTATTGCAGACTCCAAACTTTGGGATATTTATATTATTCCTAAATCTTTTATGGTTTATTCAGTAACATCAATTTTGACATTAATATATTCTGGTTTTCTAGTTGATAAATTTTCAAGTAGAAAATTAATACCCTTTATGAATGTTCCATTATTAATTGGGATGTTAATATTATACTTTTTTGACTTTTCTTATTCAGCTTATTTTTTCTTTGGGCTAGTTGGGATTTCAAATGGTTTAGCAAATGTCTTAGGATCCTCAACATGGGCAGAGATTTATGGTGTTAGATATTTAGGTAGTATAAAAGCACTTACAACAGCTTTAATGGTTTTTTCAACCGCATTTGGAACTGCTATATTTGGTCTTTTAATTGATCAAGGATTTACTATTGAGCATATAGCTTTAGTAAGCATTATTTATATAAGTCTTTCACTATTGGCATTACTAATAATAAAAAGATTAATTGAGCCAATTATTTACACAAAAAAAACTTGATTTTTATGATGCTTTTAACTATTTATTGCTAATCTTATGGCCAGAATAACAGTAGAAGATTGTCTTGACAAAATTGAAAATCAATACGATTTAGTTTTGTTAGCAAAGGAAAGAACTTCCCAATTAAATTCAGGTTCTGAAATGCTTGTTGAGGAAGAAAACGATAAAAGAACAGTGGTTGCGTTAAGAGAAATAGCCGAAGGAAAAATTGACATTGATGAATTAAGGAAAAGCACTGTTTTACGATTAAGAAAAGAGCCTGATGAAAATTTAGATGAACAAGATACCGAAGAGATATCCTCAGATGACTTTGAAAAACAATATAAAGGAGAAGTTTCTAAGTCTGGTGTAGCTATTTTACCCTCAAAAAGAATGAGAAAAATACCAAATCCTACAGCTTCACCCTCAAATTTGGAAGAAGACACTAAAAAAACTTCTGAAGAAGAAAATTCGCCACTAAAACTAACCGAAGAAATAGAAGAAAAAAAGTAATTGAATATCAATAGAAAAGTTTGTGTTGCTCCTATGATGGATTGTACGGATCGACACGAAAGATATTTCCTGAGATTATTAAGTAAAAACGTAATGTTATATACAGAAATGGTTGCAACTAAGTCTGCAATACATGGAAATAGAAAAAAAATACTAGGATTTAACGAAATAGAAAAACCTCTTGCTCTTCAAGTTGGTGGATCAGACAAAAACGAACTATCTGAAGTTTGTAAAATTGCTGAAGAAATGGGATACGATGAAATCAATATAAACCTCGGATGTCCTAGCAAAAAAGTACAAAAAAATAAATTTGGTGCATGTCTAATCAAAGAACCTGATTTAGTTGCAGAATGTATTAACAAGATGGCCAATTCATGCAAGATACCAGTTACTGCAAAAACTAGAATAGGTTTTGATCAAACAGAAAGTTTTGATTATTTAAACTTATTTGTGAATAAAATTTCAAGTGCTGGAGCTAAAACAATTATTTTACACGCAAGAAAAGCAATTTTAAAAGGACTTACCCCAAAAGAAAATTTAAAAATTCCAAAATTAAATTACCCAATGGTTTATGAAATAAAAAAACAAAATAAAAATTTAGAAATTATTATTAATGGAGGAATAATTAACTGTACACAAGTTAGAGAACATTTAATGAATTGTGATGGAGTAATGATAGGAAGAGCAATTTATCAAAATCCGTATTTTTTAGCTGAAATTGAAAAAACTTTTTTTAATAATAATAATATCCCAACAAGATCTGAGGTTGCAGAAAAATTAGTTGAATATGTAAAAGATGAAGTAAAGAAAGGGACAAGAATAAATCAAATTATGAGACACACGGTTGGTTTGTACCACGGTCAAAATGGTGCAAATAAATGGAAAAGATATTTAAGTGATAACATGATGGCCAGAAATTCAGATTTTCAAAAAGTCAATCATATTATGGAGATAGTCCAAAATAATGAAAAATCTAATCAAGCTGCATCATGATTGAAAATTTTTCTACAGATCAAATTTTATTTCTTATTTTAATAATGACATTAACAGCAATTATAGCCGGTTTTTTTGCAGGCTTTTTTGGAATTGGAGGTGGAATAATTACAGTTCCATGTCTTTTTTATATATTTGGTGCTGTTGGAGTCGATAAGTCTTATTTAATGCATCTAGCTGTTGGAACATCTTTTGCAATCATTGTTCCTACAGCAATGATGTCGGTCTTTACACACTACAAACATAATGCAGTTGATTTTGGTGTATTAAAATCTTATGGGATATTTGTAGTATTTGGCGTAATCATAGGTAGTTTTTTTGCAGCGTCTTTACACACAAAATCGCTAATTCTTTTTTTTAGTATTGTAATGTATTTACTTGCACTGAATTTAATTTTTTTAAAAGACAAAACAAAAATCAAATTAAAATTCAGTTTATTTCAAAGGACTTTTTTTGGCTTAATTGTTGGTTTTGTTTCTTCACTTATGGGCATTGGTGGAGCTATTATGAATGTTCCAATTTTGAAATTTGTTGGTTATACCATTAATAAATCAATAGGAAGTGCTGCATCAATTGGTTTTTTAATAGCTGTATTTGGCTGTTTAGGATTTGTAATTTCTGGGTTAATAATCAAAACCAACATTCCTCTAAGCTTGGGTTTTATAAATATACCAGCTTTTCTTATTTTTATACCAATAACCATAATTATGGCTAAGGTTGGCGCTACCTCAGTCCACAAAATTAAAAGAGAAATTATTACAAAATTATTTGGTTTATTTCTAATTCTTATTGCCAGTAGATTTTTGTATGACTTTATTAACTATTAAATTTTCTGGTCGTACTCACCAATTTTACCAGTTTCTTTTAATAAATTATCTATAAAACTAAATATTTTTTTTGTACTTTTGTCTGACGATGTACTCTCAACAACAACTACTAACGATGGTTTATTAGAAGAAGCCCTTATTAATCCCCAAGAACCATCGTCTAATACAAACCTCACACCATTTACAGTTAAAATTTCCTTGATAAATTTGTCGTCTATTTTAATTTTTTTATTTTTAATTTCCTTTACTCTCTCTACTAATTTTTCAACAACATTATATTTTTCTTCATCTTTACAGAAAGGAGCCATAGTTGGTGATTGAAATGTTTTGGGAAGAGAATTGATTATAGAATTCATTTTTTTGTTTTCATTATCTAATAATTTACAAATTTGTATCGCTGAACTTATTCCATCATCATAACCATACCCTATTGGATTATTGAAAAAAAAATGTCCGCTTTTTTCGAAACCAGCCAAAGCTTTCTCTCTATTAACTTTTCTTTTAATATGAGAGTGACCTGTTTTCCAATAAATTGTTTTACAATTATTCTTTATAAGAATTTCGTCATTAATATATAAACCAGTAGATTTTACATCTACAATAAACTTTGAATTTTTGTAAGTATTTGATAAATTTCTTGCAATTACTAGGCCAATTTTGTCTGCATAGATTTCTTCGCCTTTTTCATCTATAACTCCAACTCGATCCCCATCACCATCAAATCCAAAACCTATATCAGCATTATTTTCTTTTACACATTTAGATATCGCTTCTAACATTTTTAAATCCTCAGGATTGGGATTATATTTTGGGAAAGTAAAATCTAATTTACAGTCTAATTCAATTATATCACAGCCTATTCCTTTTAATATTTCAGGCGCAAATAGCCCGGCCGTTCCATTTCCACACGCTACTACAGCTTTTATTTTTTTTTTAATTTTATTTTTATCAATTAAATCTTTTATATATATTTTTTGAAAATCTTTAATTTCTCTATCACTACCCTTACCTAATATAAATTTTTTTTCTAATGTTATTTCTTTTAATTCATTCATTTCATCAGGCGCATGAGTAAGGCCTTTTTCTATTCCCATTTTCACACCTGTCCAACCATTTTCATTGTGGCTAGCTGTTATCATTGCTATTGCATCAGAACCTAGTTTGAATTGAGCGTAATAAACTGTTGGAGTAAGTGAAAGACCTATATCTTCAATGTTACATCCTGTTGAAATTAATCCTTTTTTGAAAGATGTTTTTACTTCTTCACTGTATGATCTGTAATCGTGACCAACAATTATTTTTGGGTTCTTTTTTTTTGTTTTTTTTATAACCTGTGTACCTAATCCCCTGCCAAGTTCCTCGATACCCTCTAAATCGATATCTTTAGGATACAGCCATCTAGCGTCATATTCCCTAAATCCACTTTCCTTGATTTTCATTATTTCAATTGATTTATTAACATTAGATTTAACAGAATTATTTTAAACTTGAAAAAACATTTATGTTCATATAATGTTCTCTTGCTATGTATGGTATTTAGTGTATTAATAAATCTGTAACACAACATGTAGTTGTTTTACTCAAATAAGTCATTAAAATAGGGATTTTATGAATAAAAATGTAACTTTGGCAATAGAAAAGGCTGTCTCAAATTTAGATAAGATAGAAAATAACGATCTTTTAAAAGATATTAATAGTAAAAAACCAGATTTATTCTCGTTAAACCAAGAAACAGAACTTTTTCAAAATGATAAAGGAATTATAATCAAAATCGATAGATCACGAGATAAAAATCTCACTGATTTTGGTAGAGCAACTTTATCTGACAGATATTTGGGACAAAATGAATCTTTCCAAGATTTATTCGCTCGAGTTGCAAGCACATATGCCGACAACAATCTTCATGCTCAAAGGCTTTATAATTATATTAGTAATTTATGGTTCATGCCTGCCACACCAGTTCTTTCTAACGGCGGCACAGAAAGAGGTTTGCCCATTTCATGTTTTTTAAATGAAGCAGGAGATAGTTTGAATGGTATTTTAGATTTATGGAGTGAAAATGTTTGGTTAGCTGCAAGAGGTGGAGGAATAGGAAGCTATTGGGGCAACCTAAGATCCATCGGAGAAAAAATTGGTAAAGTAGGGAAAACTTCAGGGATAATACCTTTCATCAAAGTGATGGATTCCTTAACTTTAGCTATTAGCCAAGGTTCACTTAGAAGAGGATCAGCCGCTTGTTATCTTCCAATTGATCACCCTGAGATAGAAGAGTTTATAGAAATGAGAAGGCCAACAGGTGGTGATACAAACAGGAGATCACTAAACTTACATCATGGTGTTTTAGTTTCTGATGCCTTTATGAGAGCGGTCGAAACAGATAGTCAGTGGGCTTTAAAAAGTCCAAAAGATGGATCAGTCCAAGCAACTTTATCTGCAAGAAATTTATGGATAAGACTTTTAACTGCAAGAGTGGAAACAGGCGAACCTTACATAATTTATATCGACACTGTGAACCGACAAATACCTCAACATCATAAATTAGCAGGGCTGACTGTTAAAACTTCAAATCTTTGTAGTGAGATTACATTACCAACTGGAAAAGACAGGGAAGGGAACGAAAGAACAGCAGTCTGTTGTTTATCCTCTTTAAACATAGAAAAATATGACGAATGGAAAGATGATGAAAATTTTATTGAAGATATAATGAGATTTTTAGATAATGTTCTCACAGATTTTATAAATAAAGCACCAGATAGCTTTGCAAATGCAAAATATGCAGCAGCCAGAGAAAGAAGCGTAGGTTTAGGTGTTATGGGACTCCATTCTTATTTTCAACAAAAGGGAATTCCTTTTGGATCTGTAATGAGCAAAGTATGGAATAAAAAAATATTTGCATTAATACAAGAAAAGGTTGACCAAGCATCAAAAGATCTTGCAGAGGAAAGAGGGGCGTGCCCAGACGCAGAAGAGTTTGGAATAAAAGAAAGATTTTCAAACAAAACTGCAATTGCGCCAACAGCTTCAATTTCAATTATTTGTGGTGGAGCCTCACCAGGGATTGAACCTATCGCTGCTAACAGTTATACACACAAAACCCTATCTGGATCATACAATGTTAGAAATAAGTATTTGGCAAAACTTTTAGAAAAACATGGAAAAAATACAGATGAAGTTTGGTCTAGTATAACAACAAATCAAGGTTCAGTCTCTCATCTTGAATTTCTAACCAAAGAAGAGAAAGAAACATTTAAAACAGCTTTCGAAATAGATCAGAGGTGGATTGTTGAATTGGGGGCAGATAGAACTCCACACATTTCACAAGCACAATCAGTTAATGTTTTTGTACCTGCAGACGTACATAAAAAGGATCTTCACCAATTACATTTTCAGGCTTGGAAAAAGGGCCTAAAAAGCCTTTATTATTGTAGATCTAAATCTATTCAGAGAGCGGAAAATATTAATGCAGGTTCATCAACAGATGTGACAAAGAATGTTTATTCAAACAAAAAAGAATCAAGTAATGAGGAAAACAAATATGAGGAGTGTTTATCATGTCAGTAATTAATCTAAAAAAAGAAAAAGAAGTTTTCAAAGGCGGGTTGTTAGTAGAAAATCCAGTTTACAAACCCTTTAGGTATCCGTGGTGCTATGATGCATGGTTAACTCAACAAAGAATTCATTGGTTACCAGAGGAAGTACCCCTTGGTGACGATGTGAGAGATTGGCAGAAAAACTTATCTCAAGAGGAAAAGAACTTATTAACTCAAATTTTTAGATTTTTTACGCAAGCCGATGTTGAAGTTAATAACTGTTATTTAAGACATTACACAACTGTTTTTAAACCCACTGAGGTCTTAATGATGATGACTGCCTTTGCAGCAATGGAGACAGTGCACATAGCAGCTTATTCTCATTTACTTGATACTATAGGGATGCCAGAGTCAGAATATTCTGCTTTCATGAAGTATAAAGAGATGAAAGATAAATATGATTACATGCAAGGATTTAATGTCAACTCAAAAGCAGATATAGCAAAGACTGTAGCAGTATTCAGTGCGTTTACTGAAGGACTTCAACTTTTTGCAAGTTTTGCAATACTTCTAAATTTTCCAAGACACAATAAGATGAAAGGTATGGGTCAAATAGTTACTTGGTCAGTAAGAGACGAAACACTTCATTGTAATTCTATGATCAGGCTTTTCAGAGCTTTTATTAAGGAGAACCCTGAGATCTGGACAGAAAAATTAAAAAATGAACTTTATGATGCATGCAAAACAATTATCGCACACGAAGACGCATTTATAGATTTAGCTTTCAAGATGGGACCCATACAAGGTCTAACTGCCGATCAAGTTAAGAAATATATTAGATGGATAGGTGACAGAAGATTAATTCAACTTGGCCTACAACCGATTTACAAAATCGACAAAAATCCTCTTACTTGGTTAGATACAATGCTCAATGCTGTTGAACACATGAACTTTTTTGAAGGAAGAGCTACCGAATATTCAAAAGCCTCTACGAAAGGATCTTGGGCAGAGGCTTTCTCTTAAAGCATTTAATTTTGTAAAGCATTTAACTTTGGTTAAATGAAAAAAAATCTAATATTACTAAGTTTCTCACTGATTGCCTCAATAGTAATAGTTTATTTACTTGTATTTACATGGGTTATAATTCTAGAAAAATATAAAAGCCCACATAATTTTACAAACAGTGACACAATGAATTTTCATAAAAAATATTCCAACCAACTTCACCATGTCAGGGGAAAGTATTGGCCACATCAAAGTCTAGTCGATTTAAAGAAAGAAGACTATTTGTTCACCAAGACCGAAAATTTTAGTAAAAACAAAAGAAAAAATATTTTAATTCAAGGCGACTCTTGGGCAGAATACTTAATTTATAAAAAAAAATCTAAGGCAGTTGTGAGAGAAACAATTGAAAAAAATAATATTGGTCTAATAAATAGCGGAACATCTTCTTATTCACCAACACCAATGTATCTTCAATTTAAAATATTGACTGAAGACTATCAAATCAAACCGGAATTTGTTTTGGCTTTGATTGATCAAACCGATATAGGAGATGAGTTGTGTAGATACAGAAAAAATATTGTTGAAGATAAAAATGGTATTAAACGAATTAAAAAAGAGTTAAATAGTGGAGCTGCATTTGACTATTCAAAATACTATGAAATTTCGGAAATCCTGATACACAATAAAAAATTAAAAAGTTTCCATATAACCAATTATTATTTCAAAAAATTCTTTTTCGAGAATAAATTAAAAAATAACAAGTGTAAATTTGATGATATAACTAAATATTTGTATGATTTGGATTTAGGTGACAAAATATATTTTAAAAAAAGATTAAAAAACTACATTGATTACTTATCTTCTATTCATTATTTAGAAAAAGTATTCCTTGTTACTTTTCCCCACCAAAAACACATAAGCAATGAATACAAAACAAATATATCTGACATAATAAATGAGATGGACTTTTCAGATAAAATCGTTCATATAAATTTTACAGATATAATTGATAAAGGAGAGTTTCCCTCAAAAGATATTTTTGAAATAAATGATCCAGCGTCACATTTGACTGATCATTTTCAAGCTTTATATATATCAAAAGTCTTTCAGATTATTGAAGACTATCTTTAGTCAGATAAATTTATCTTACATTTAAGGCAAGTACTTTTCTGTGATCACTTCCTTTGTATTTTGACAAAGGTCGAATTAGTTTATTAGCAGTATGTTGCTCCATAATATGTGCTGACCAACCAGTAATTCTTGCCATAACAAATACTGGTGTAAAAAAATCCGTATCGATACCCATCAAATGATATGTTGGTCCACAAGGATAATCTACATTGGGATGAATATTTTTTCTTTCAAGCATAACTTTTTCTAATATCTCATACATCTTTGGATATTTAGTATTTTTCATAAGCTTCGCAACTTTTAAAAAATAATTTTTCATAGTAGGAACCCTTGAGTCACCACTTCTATAAACTCTATGACCAAAACCCATAACAACTTTTTTTTTATCAAGTGCATCATTTATCCATACCTCAGCTCTCTCTGGTTTTTTAATTTCTTTAAACATGTGCATTACTGCTTCGTTAGCACCTCCATGCAATGGACCCTTTAAACTTGCTATGGCACCGGTAATAGCGCCATGCATATCAGAAAGACTGCTAGTAATGGTTCTAGCTGTAAATGTAGAAACATTAAAACTATGTTCGGCGTACAGTATCATTGAGACATCAAACGCTTTTACAATTTCCTTGTTTGGAACTTCACCAAACATCATATTAAAGAAGTTCTCAGAGTAAGATAACTTTTTAATTGGAGGTATAAATTTTTTGCCTTTGCGAGCTCTAAAATATGCTGCCACAGCGGTTGGGGTTTGAGCAAAAATTCTCATAGCTTTTCTCATATTTGCTTTTGGAGAGTTGTCTCTTGTGTCTTTATCTTCGAGACCCATTAAACTAACTGCTGATCTAATGGCATCCATAGGATGTGCCTTCTTAGGCATATTTTTAATATCATTTAAGATTTGTTTTGATAATTTACGATTACTTCTTTCTTCTTTAATAAACTTTTTAAGTTCTTTAGATTTTGGAAGTTCACCATTCAAAACTAAATAAGCTACTTCTTCGAAACTACATTTTTCACAAAGATCCTGAACTTTATAACCTCTGTAAGTTAGAGAATTTATTTCAGGCATTACTTGAGAGATAGTAGTTTCATCAACAACTATTCCCATTAAACCTTTTTTAATTTCTTCTGTCATACTTATTCATGTCCCTCAGTTTTAAAATCAGTAATTTTTTTATCAGGAGTATTATACTTTTCATACTCTACCAATTCATATAATCTTTTTCGAGATTGCATTTTATCTATAATATTATTTTGATGTCCATCCTTAAAAATGGACCTAAGACCATCTTCTACACTTTTCATTGCCAATCTTTGCGTTGTTACTGGATATATAACAATGTTGTAACCTAAATTTTTCAATTCTTTTGTGGATAATAATTTTGATTTCCCAAATTCTGTCATATTAGCTAACAGAAATACTTTTGAGTTTTTTCTAATACTTTCAAACTCTTTTTCATCTTTCATTGACTCCGGAAATATTATGTCTGCACCTGCAGCCTCATATGCTTTAATTCTCTCAATTGTTTTTTGAAGTCCTTCCACAAGATTAGCATCAGTTCTTACTATAATTGAAAAATTCGTATCTTTTCTTGAGGTAACAGCCTCTTTAATTTTTTTAATCATATCATCTTTTGAAATAAGTTCTTTATTATCCAAGTGACCACATCTTTTTTCCGCAATTTGATCTTCTATATGGCACCCGGAAAGACCCATTTCCTCAAAAGTTTCTATTGTTTTTTTACAATCTGAAAAACCAGTATCCGCATCAACTATTGATGGTAAATCAGTAACTTTGGCAATTTGATTTGCTCTGTAACTAACATGCTTAAGAGTAGTCAAACCTATGTCTGGAATTCCAAGGTCATTAGACATAACCCCTCCAGATATATAGACACCATCAAAACCAATCTCTGCAATTAACTTTGCGCATAAAGGATTGTACGCACCCGGGAATCTAAGTAACTTTTTTTCTTTAAGATTATTTAAAAAATCTTTTCTTTTTGTTTTGGCATCTTTTTTTGTAAAATGCATGCAGTTTTTATATTAAAACAAAAATATAAAATCAAAGATTATTTTAAAAGCACAGTAATAGCTGTTAAAACCAATAATATAGCCAAGATATACTCTGTAATTTTTTTTGCTTTTTCATTTTTAATATAAATTCTCAAAGAATTTCCAAAAATAGCCCAAATACATATTGATGGAAAACAGACTACAGCAGCAGTAATAGTTATAAACATAGTGGCTACTAAAAATTTTTCCTCAGTTGGAAAAAAACCTGATGCTACGGTTATTGCTATTGTCCATGCTTTAGGATTAATAAATTGAAATAGAGATGCTTCATAAAATCTCAAGGGCCTACCTTTAGTATCTTTTTTGACAAGACTGAAAGAACCAATAATCTTCCAACCAAGATAGATTAAATAAATAAAACATAAGATTTTCATATAAAATTGTAGTTGAGGAAATATTAAAAACAAATTACCCAGACCAAAGCAAACTAATCCTATTTGAAAGATGTGACCGAGGGGTATACCAATCAGATGTGGAAGAGTTCTATAAAATCCAAACTTTAATCCAGATGCAGTTAACATCGCATTGTTAGGACCTGGTGTTGCGAACATTATAAAGTAGTAAGTTATTAAAGCTGTAAACAATTGAAGATCTATCATAAATAATTTTTAACAATACTTTCAAAATTTAAAAAATTTTTTATTAAGGTTTTATGTGGAATTTCGCTTACATTTTTTTCTGTATAACCTTCTTCAACTAAAATAAAAGGAATTTTTGCATTTTGTGCTGATTGCGAATCTACTTCGCTATCACCAACCATAATGCTTTTGTTAACACTTCCTCCTATTATTTCTATCACGTTCGTTAAATGACGAGGATCAGGTTTATTAAATTCGAAAGTATCGCAACCAGCAACATATTCAAAATATTGTGACAAATTAATTTTTTTTAATAGATCTTTCGCGAGCCTTTCTTGCTTATTTGTACAGACACCCATTAATATCTGATTTGATTTCGCCCATTCTAAAAAATTAACCACTCCTTTTATTGGTTTACTTCCTTTATCAATATTTTTGGCATAATAATCTATAAATTCTTTCACCATTTCTTTTTTCAATTTTTCATCTTTGATTTCGTCCCTAAATGTTCGTTGCATCATTATCCAAGCACCACGGCCAGCAATATGTTTTATGTCTCCAAGACTTTTTTGGGGATAGCCAAATTTTTTCATAACGTGGTTATGAGCCCCCATTAAGTCCGGCGCTGTATCTACCAAAGTGCCATCAAGATCGAATAAAATTGTTAATTTTTGAGTCATTTTTCTTAAGTATTAAAAAGAAATATTTTGTGACTTATTACCATCATAATTCTAATGTAAAGAGAAATTTTTATGAAGACAAATTCTAAATTTAAAAAAGCAGCTGCTTACAGAGCAAATCAAGAAAGACTGAGAAAAAAAGCTTTAAATCTTGGTGTGAATTTAATCGCTCCGGAAACAATATTCTTATCTAAAGATACTAAGTTTGGAAAAAATGTAACTATAAACCCTTATGTGGTAATTGGAAAAAAAGTAAAAATAGGTAACAACGTAGAAATTTTGTCTTTTAGTCACATCGAGGGGGCTAAAATAGAAAATAAAGTCATAATAGGTCCTTATTCAAGAATTAGAGAAGGAACACATCTAATGTCTGGTGTTAAAATTGGTAATTTTGTCGAAACAAAAAAATCTAAAATTAAATCTAAAACAAAGGTAAACCACTTATCATATATTGGTGATAGTGAGATTGGAAAAAATACCAATATAGGAGCTGGAACTATTACCTGTAATTATGATGGGGTTAAAAAAAATAAAACTATTATTTCTGACAATGTTTTTGTTGGATCAAATACATCTTTAATTGCTCCAGTTAAAATCAAAAAAAAATCAATTATTGGTGCTGGCTCTGTAATTACAAAAGATGTGAAAGAAAATTCTTTGGCTTTAGAGAGGTCTGAACAGGAAGAAATAGAAAACTACAGGAACAAAAAATAATGTGTGGGATAATAGGTATAGCTAGTAATAAAAAAGTTTCTACTAATATAGTAAATGCCCTGAAAAAATTAGAGTACCGTGGTTATGACTCCGCAGGACTTGCTACAATTACAAATGGCGAAATTAATGAAAAAAAATGCTCTGGCAGAGTTGAAAAACTCGAAAAAATTTTATTTCAAAGTCCAAATGAGGGAAATTTAGGAATAGGACACGTAAGGTGGGCAACACATGGAGTTCCAAACGAAGTTAATGCCCATCCTCACTCAAGTGAGATAGTATCAGTAGTACATAACGGAATAATAGAAAATTCTGATCAGTTAAAAAAAAAATTCGAAAAATCTGGTACTACTTTTAAATCTCAAACTGATACTGAAGTAATAACAGTTCTTCTCACAGAAAAATTAGAAAAATTAGATCCCTTAAAAGCAGTATTTGAAACTATAGACATGCTCAAAGGGAGTTTTGCTCTTGGAATAATATTTAGAAATCATAAGGAGTTCGTGATTGGTGCTAGACGCGGCAGCCCCTTAGCTGTTGGTTATTCAAATAATGAAAATTATTTAGGTTCTGACTCATATGCTTTAAAGTCTATGACAAACAAAATTTCATATTTAGATGATGGAGATGTATGTGTTTTATCTAAAGATGAAGTCAAATTTTATAATCACAACAAAGATAAAATTAATAAAGAAATTTTTACACTTTCTGAAGACAAAGCATCAGTTAGCAAGGGGAATTATAAAAATTTTATGATAAAAGAAATCTTTGATCAACCTGTTACTACCAAAACTTGTTTAAAGGAATATATTGATAAAATCAGAGAGGAAATAAATTTTTACAACCTTCCACTAGATCCGAAAGAAATCAAAAAGATAGTATTGATTGGATGTGGCACCGCCTACCATTCTTGTTTAGTAGCGAAATATTGGTTTGAGGAATTTTCATCTATAAATATTGAAGTAGATATAGCATCAGAATTTAGATATAGAAAAGTTAGATTCGACAAAAAAGCTCTTTATATTTTTGTATCGCAATCTGGTGAAACCGCTGATACGTATGCTGCTTTAGATCTGTGTAAAAAGCAAAACGTTAAGACTTGTTCAGTTATAAATGTTGTTGAAAGCTCAATAGCCAGAAACTCAGATTGTGTTTTACCAATTCATGCTGGACCAGAAATAGGAGTAGCATCCACAAAAGCTTTTCTTGGTCAAATGTTAGTTTTATATTTACTCTCTTTAAAAATTTCTGAAGTTAGAAATGATATACAAAATATTGAATATAAAAAAAAAATTTCTGAATTAAAAAAATTACCCACACTAATTAGTGAAGCATTAAAAGAAGAAGAAAAAATTCAATTAATTGCAAAAGATATTTATGAATCCAAAGGCTCAATGTTTTTAGGCAGGGGATCATCATTTCCAATCGCATTAGAAGGCGCTCTGAAATTAAAAGAACTCTCTTACTTACATGCTGAAGGTTATCCTGCTGGAGAAATGAAACATGGTCCTTTAGCATTAATAGAAGATGGTTTACCAGTTGTTGTGATTGCACCTAAAGACAAATATTTTGAAAAGACTTTATCAAATATGCAAGAGGTCATAGCTAGAGGGGGAAAAGTGCTATTGTTAACTAATTCGGATGGGAAAGTAATAAGTGAAAATATTAGGTTTCAGATTAATTTGCCAAACTCTGATTTAACCCTGACACCTTTTGTATTTACTATTCCTCTTCAACTTCTTTCGTATCACGTAGCTTTATTCAAAAAATGCGATATAGATAAGCCAAGAAATTTAGCCAAATCTGTTACTGTTGAATAAATTGCAATAATACTATAAATATCCACCAAGAGTTGAATATGAAAAAATGGACTTTAAATAGTTGGAAAAAATTTCCAGCAAAGCATTTGCCAGAGTACCAAGATCAAAAAGAACTTGATTTGGTTTTAAGCAAGGTAAAAAAATATCCACCTTTAGTTTTTGCAGGTGAGTCTCGATCACTTAAGAAAGCTTTAGCAGATGTTGTTAAAGGTAAAGCATTTCTTTTGCAAGGAGGAGATTGCGCTGAGAGTTTTGCAGAGTTCCACCCCGATAATATTCGGGATACTTTTAAAATTATTTTACAAATGTCATTAGTGTTAACCGCATCAGCATCTGTGCCTGTAGTAAAAATCGGACGAATTGCCGGACAGTTTTCTAAACCACGAAGCGCTGCAACTGAAAAAAAAGATGGAATAGAATTACCTAGTTATTTAGGCGATAATATAAATGGAATGGAATTTACTCAAAAAGCAAGACAACCTGACGCCAAAAGATTATTTAGAGCCTACTCACAATCAGCTTCAACATTAAATTTACTAAGAGCATTTTCTCAAGGTGGATTCGCAGATTTGAGACAAGTGCATTTATGGAATTTAGGATTTATTAAAGATAGAACTAAAGGCAAATACAGAGAGGTAGAAGATAAAATTAGTGATGCTTTAGCTTTTATGGAGGCTTGTGGCATTAACTCAGATAATAATAGAAGATTAAGAACTGTAAATTTTTATACTTCACACGAAGCATTGCACTTACCTTTTGAACAAGCTATGACCAGAGTTGACTCAACCACAGGCGAATATCATGATACTTCTGCTCACTTTGTCTGGATCGGAGATAGAACCAGACAACTAGATGGTGCACATGTTGAATTTTGTAAAGGAATCAAGAATCCAATTGGTTTAAAATGTGGACCAACTTTAAAAGCTGATGAATTAATTAAGCTTTGTAATATTTTAAATCCTAGTAATGAGCCTGGTAGAATGACTTTAATTTCGCGTTTTGGTGCTGACAATGTTGAAAAATATTTACCCAAACTAATTAAATCAGTTAAAAAGGAAGGACTAAACGTAATTTGGTCTTGTGATCCAATGCATGGAAATACTATAAAAGCTGCAACTGGTTTTAAAACAAGAACTTTTGACAGCGTTGTAAAAGAAGTTAAAAATTTCTTTGCAGTAAGCCAGTCTGAAGGTAGCTACGCAGGTGGTTTACACATAGAAATGACAGGTCAAGATGTGACAGAATGTACTGGTGGAGCACAAAAAATATCTGAAAAAGATTTATCAAATAGATACAGAACTCATTGTGATCCAAGGTTGAATGCTAACCAAGCTTTAGAGTTAGCTTTCTTGATTTCAGAAGAAATAAAGAAAAATTCAAAAATTTCAAACAAAATTATTCAAGCCGCGTCTTAATAATTATTGTAATTATTAAGACCTGACCTTAAAAGAGAGGTAGGTACTAATTATGGATGTAAAAAAAAGAGTAGATATAATAACGAAATGGATCAATAACTATTGTAACGAGTCAAATTACAAACCAAAGTCACTTGTTATTGGTATTTCAGGAGGTATCGACTCTTCTGTAGTTAGCACCTTATGTGCAAGTACTGGACGTAAAACGATTGTGTTAACAATGCCAATTAAACAAATAAAGTCTCAGCACGACTTGAGCCTAACACATGCCAAATGGTTAAAAGATAAATATAAAAATGTAGAACACCATTTGATCGAAATGGACAAAATTTTCAATTCTTTCTCACAAGTTTTGAATAATTTTGATAATGAACATGGTTATGCAAATTCAAGAGCAAGGTTGAGAATGGCTACTTTATATCAAGTGGCTGCAGCTAATACAGGATTAGTTGTGGGCACCGGGAATAAAGTCGAAGATTTTGGTGTTGGCTTCTATACTAAATATGGTGATGGTGGAGTAGATATTTCTCCAATCGCTGATTGTACTAAAACTCAAGTGTGGGAACTTGGAAAATTCCTTGGTATATCTGAAAAAATTATTAACTCAGAACCAACAGATGGACTATGGAATGATGGAAGAAATGATGTACAACAGCTTGGCATGACTTATGAGCAGCTTGAAAAAGCAATGATCAATAAAAATGACCAAAATTACAAAAAATATTTAGAGATAAGAGAGAAAAATTTACACAAAATGAATCCAATACCGGTATGTACATTTAATGAAGAATAATCAACTTAACTTATCAAATACTATAACCGGCAAAAGAGAAACGTTTGTACCAATTAATCCAAAAAAAATTGGGATGTATGTTTGTGGTCCTACTGTTTATGATTTTCCACATGTGGGTAATGCAAGACCTCTAGTTGTATTTGATGTTTTGTACAGAGTTTTGTCTAAACTTTTTGGAAAATCAAATGTTACATACGTAAGAAATATAACTGATATAGATGATAAAATTATAGAAAGTTCAAAAAATAAAAAAATATCAACAGACGAACTTACACTGTCAATTACGAAAAGTTTTCATGATGATTGTGTGTATTTAAATTGTTTAAAACCAAATTTAGAACCAAAAGCAACTGAACATATCAAAGGCATGATCACTATGACCGAAAATCTTTTACAAAATAATCATGCTTACGAAAAAGATAAACATGTATATTTTTCAATAAACTCGTTTAAAAATTATGGCAAATTATCAAAAAAAAATCCTGAGGAATTAGTTGCGGGTACAAGAGTGGAGATATCGAAATTAAAGAAACATCCCCTAGATTTTGTTCTTTGGAAACCATCAGCAGCAGAAGATCCAGGCTGGGATTCGCCGTGGGGAAGAGGAAGACCAGGGTGGCACTTAGAATGTTCAGTAATGAGTGAAAAATTTCTTGGAAAAAATTTTGATATTCATGGAGGAGGATTGGATCTTATTTTTCCGCATCATGAGAATGAGATTGCACAGTCATGTTGTGCAAATAAAACAGATAAATTTGCAAACTATTGGATACATAATGGCTATGTTACTTTTAATAAAGAAAAAATGTCAAAATCTTTAGGAAATATTATTACTATTGAAAAAATGAGAAAAACAATAAATGGTCAGGTTATTAGGCTTGCCCTCTTGAGTTCGCATTATAAACAACCATTAGATTGGAATGAAAATTTAATTAAAGAAAGTCAGAATACTCTTGATAAGTGGTATACACAGTTTGAAAATAACAAGGAAGATGTTTTAAACCAAGATTTATTAGAACCACTGTTGGAGGATATAAACACTCCAGGTTATATAGCAAAACTTCATTTGCTTTTTGATAAAGCTTCAAAGGGTGATAATTCTTCAAAAAAACTTTTTCTTGCTGGATGCAAACTTATAGGGTTATTAGAGGAAGATTTAGAAACATGGAATAAATTTAAAAAAGCAAGATCAAAAATTGATGAAAAAACTATCCAAAGTAAAATTAAAGATAGAGATTTGGCACGAAAAAAAGGTGATTATAAATTAGCAGACAACATAAGAAAAGAACTCGAAAGTAAAGGGGTAATTATTGAAGACAAAGACAACAAAACAATTTGGAAATATAAATGAGTAAAGAAAAAATATATATTTTTGATACTACATTGAGAGATGGCGCTCAAACTGAAGGTGTTAATTTTTCTATTGATGATAAAAATAAAATAGCCAATGCACTTGCTGAACTCGGGGTAGATTATTTAGAGGGCGGGTGGCCTGGAGCTAATACACTTGATACAACTTTTTTTAACAAACCTCCAAAGCTAGGAAAAACTGTGCTAACAGCTTTTGGCATGACAAAGAAAAGTGGTAGGAGCGCTCAAAATGATCCTGGATTATCTGCCATTTTAAACTCAAATACTTCAGCTGTTTGTTTGGTTGGTAAGTCATGGGATTTTCATGTTGAAAAAGCTTTAGGAATAACAAATAAAGAAAATCTTGAAAATATTAAAGAGTCATCAAAAATTTTTATAAAAAATAAAAAAGAATTTATGTTCGACGCTGAACATTTTTTCGACGGTTATAAAAATAATCCTGACTATGCATTAAGTTGTATAAAAACAGCATTTGATGAAGGAGCCAGATGGATTGTTCTTTGCGATACAAATGGCGGAACACTTCCGCACGAGGTTGGAGAAATAGTTTTAAAAGTTTCAAAAAGTATTCCAGGAAAAAATCTAGGAATACATGCTCATAATGATACTGAAAATGCTGTTGCGAATTCTTTGACAGCAGTTTTATCAGGTGCTCGTCAAATTCAAGGAACAATTAATGGATTAGGCGAAAGATGCGGTAATGCAAATTTAATTTCTCTTATTCCATCACTAGTTTTAAAAGAAAGTTTTGCAAAAAATTTTGAAATAGGTATTTCTAAAGATAAAATGAAAACACTAACAGAATGCTCAAAATTGTTAGATGAAATACTAAATAGAAAATCTAACAGACACTCCGCTTATGTAGGGGCATCAGCCTTTGCACACAAAGGCGGTCTACATGTTTCTGCAGTAACAAAAGATCCCAAAACCTATGAACATATTAATCCTAATTTAGTAGGTAACTTTAGAAATATTGTTGTTTCAGATCAATCTGGAAAATCAAATATTATGTCTAGATTAGAAAAGTATGGAATCAATATTAATAAAAGTGACCCCAAGATACAAAATTTATTAAATGAGGTGAAAGATAGAGAATTTGCAGGCTATTCCTATGATGGTGCTGATGCATCATTTGAGTTATTGGCAAGACGTTTATTAGGAGAAATACCTAAATATTTAACTATTTCAAAATACGATGTTTCAGTGAAGAGAGACTCAAAAGATAAAATCAATTCTTTTGCAAAAGCGCATATTATGGTCGATGGAAAAGAAATTATTTGCGAGGGATCTGGTAATGGACCAGTCAATGCTTTAGATAATGCAATACGTTCTAATGTAGACAAAGTCGGAAAATATTCTAAATATTTAAAAGATTTAAAACTGGTTGATTATAAAGTTAGAATATTAAATACAGGAACTAACGCAACAACACGTGTTTCTATAGAAAGTACAGATAAAGACGGAAAGAATTGGTTTACTATAGGAGTATCTCCAAATATTATAGATGCCTCATTCAAAGCTTTGATTGATAGTCTAGATTACAAATTATACAAAGAAAAAGCACCAGCAAATGATTAATAAAACTGGTTTTGTTTTAGTGAAACCACAGTTACCAGAAAATATTGGATTTTCTGCCAGATGTTTAAAAAATTTTGGTTTTTCCAGTTTAGATTTAGTAAATCCAAAAGAAAACTGGCCGAACAAAAAAGCAATCGCAACATCTGTTGGAGCTAAAGATATCCTTAAAAAAACCAAAGTATTTTCTAGCGTTGAAAAAGCAATAAATAAATACGATGTTGTTTATGCTTCTTCTGCAAGAAAAAGAGATATTAATAAAAAACACCTCTCTTTTAATGAATTTATAAAAAGCATAAATAAAAATAAAAATAAAAAAATTGGTATTTTGTTTGGGCCTGAAGCATCAGGTTTATCAAATGAAGATATAGTTTATTGTAATTACATCTTTAAAATTCCAGTGAGTAAAAAACTTGAGTCCATCAATCTTTCTCATAGTTTAATTATAGTCTGTTACGAAATATTCAGAAACACCAAAAGAAGTTACTTTAATAAAAATAAAAAGTTAGACGACGTTATTAATAAAAAAAAAATCAATAACTTCTTGCATTTTGTAGAAAACCGATTAGAGAGAAAAGGTTTTTTTCAGCCTTCTGAAAAGAGGAAAACCATGCTTATTAATCTTCGCAATATTTTTGGTAGAACCGAATTAAGTAATAAAGAACTAAGGATTTTATTCAGTATTTTTAGCAAACTATAAGAACAATTGACAAATATCATATAAAGATTATAAACAATTTTTTTATGACAAAAAGAATAAGAGCAAAACATAAAGTCGATAGAAGATTAAGAGTAAATTTATGGGGAAAACCCAAAAGTCCATTTAATACAAGAAATTATCCACCTGGACAACATGGTCAAAGCAAAAAAGGAAAACCAACAGATTATGGAGTACAGCTACATGCTAAACAAAAACTTAAATCATACTATGGAAATATTAATGAAAGACAATTTAGAAATGTTTATAGGATTGCAATTAAAAAAAAGGGTAACACAACTGAAAACCTTGTTGGGATTTTAGAAAGAAGATTAGATACTGTAATTTATAGAGCAAAATTTGCACCGACTGTTTTTTCTGCAAGACAATTAATCAATCATGGACACTTTAGAGTAAATAAGAAAAAGGTTAATATCTCAAGCTATCTAGTTAAGGAAGAAGATTTAATCGAGGTAAAGGATAAATCTAAATCACTGACAATTATCGAGTCATCTTTGGCTAGTAAAGATAGAGATGTTCCTGAATATGTCCAATTAGACACAAAAAATAAAACTGTCAAACTTGTAAGAGTTCCAAAATTTGCGGATATTCCATATCCTACAGTCATGGAACCTAAGTTAGTAATTGAGTATTATTCAAGATAATAAAGATTTGCTCTCTAAAAGTTTTTTTAATTCACCTTTTTCAAACATTTCTTTGACAATATCACAGCCTCCAATAAATTCCCCCTTTACATATAGCTGAGGTATTGTTGGCCAATCGGTGTAATCTTTAATTCCTTGTCTCATCTCATTGCTTTCTAAAACATTTACTCCTTGGAATTTAACTTGAAGATGTTTTAGAATATTGGTTACAGCCATTGAAAAACCACACTGTGGAGAGTCGGGTGTACCTTTCATAAAAAGAACTACACTATTTTCGTCAATCATTGTTTTAATTTTACTTTTTACTTCATCCATTTTTTTCCTCCGTAACAAGGGCTAGAGCATGTAATTCATTACCCATTTTTCCTTTGAGAGCTTTATAAACCATTTTATGTTGTTCTATCTTTGATTTTCCTACAAAATTTTTTGATATTATCTTTGCTTCAAAGTGGTTATTGTCGCCCATAGTATCTTTTAGTTCAAGAGTTGCATCGGGAAAAGCAGCTAGAATCATATCTGAGATTTCGTTTTTAGTTAATGGCATTATAATTATTATACCATTGATTGTTACAAATTTGAAGATCTTTAGTTTTGATAGAAAATAATTTCTCTATTTCAAATGTGTCATTTTGTACTTCAGCTATAGTTTCATAAAAAATATTATTTTTTTTAAGAAATAATTCAGCATTTACAAGACTGTTTTTAGAAACTTCAATTACATATCTACCCTGATCTTCACCAAAAAAATACTCATAAAAGTTTTTAAGCTTCTTCGGCTTATTTATTTTTAATCCAAGACCCGATGAAATTGACATTTCAGCCAAAGAAACAAGCATTCCTCCAGATGAAATGTCGTGGACAGATACTGCAATACCTTTTTTAATTAAATCAAGAACAGCCAAGCCATTATTTTTCTCATTTAATAAATTTATCTCAGGCGGCGGCCCATCTTTCATAGAAAAATTTTCGTAAAGAAAAGCACTTTGCCCTAAATGTCCAATAGTTTTACCAATTACAATGATTAAATTGCCACTTTTTTTAGTCTTTATATTTGTAACTTTGTTTAGGTCATTAATAATTCCAATACCTCCTATAACAGGTGTTGGATCTATACTTTTTGATTTGGTTTCGTTATAAAAAGAGACATTTCCCGAAACAACTGGAAAATTTAAAAATTCGCAAGCCTCTTTGATACCATTTATACAATCTACAAATTCTCCCATAACCTCAGGTTTTTCTGGGCTTCCAAAGTTTAAGCAATTTGTTATTGCCATTGGCTTTGCTCCCACTGAAATTAAATTTCTCCAATTTTCAGCAACTATTTGTTTTCCACCAGTTTTTGGATTAGCTTTGCAATATGAAGCTGATGAGTCTACTGATATTGCTATAGCTTTATTTTTATTGTGAATTCTAACTACCGCAGAGTCCCCACCTGATTTTTGAATAGTATCACACATTACAGATTGATCGTACTGATCAGTAATCCAATTTTTATTAGAGTGGTTTGGTGAAGATAAAATTTTTAATAGAGCATCATCAATTTTTATCTTTTTAAAATTATTTATATCTATTTTTTCTTTTTTTGATTTTTTTAAAATATATTTTCTCTCATATAAAGGAGCTTTATCAGCTAGAGCTGGAATAGGGATATCAGCAACTTTTTTGGTATTAAAATTAAGAATTAATCTATTTGTGTCTGTAGTCTTACCGATAACTACAAAATCTAAATCCCATTTATCAAAAATTTTTTTTGCTTCTTCCTCTTTATTATCATCCAGTATTAAAAGCATCCTCTCTTGGCTCTCTGATAACATCATTTCATATGGTGTCATATTATTTTCACGACATGGCACTTTATTTAAGTCTAACTCGATACCGAGCTTTCCTTTTGAAGCCATTTCTATGCTTGATGAAGTAAGACCTGCTGCGCCCATATCTTGTATTGATATAATAGAATTATCTTTCATTAACTCTAGACAAGCTTCTAAAAGTAATTTTTCAGTGAAAGGATCACCAACCTGAACAGTAGGTTTTTTTTCCTCTGAGTTTTCGTCAAATTCCGCTGATGCCATTGTTGCTCCGTGAATTCCGTCTCGTCCAGTTTTCGAACCAACATATACCACAGCTTTATTTAAACCTTTTGCCTTTGAATAGAAAATTTTATTTTTATCTGCTAATCCTATAGCCATAGCATTGACCAAAATATTTTCGTTATATGTATCATTAAATTTAGTCTCTCCACCTACAGTTGGTATTCCAACAGAATTACCATAGCCACCGATACCCGAAACTACTCCGCTTAATAAGTTTTTAGTTTTATGATTTTTCGGTGACCCAAAGTGTATAGAATTCATCAAAGCAATTGGTCTGGCACCCATTGTAAATACATCCCGTAATATGCCCCCAACACCTGTAGCTGCACCTTGATATGGCTCAATAAAAGAAGGATGATTATGACTTTCTATTTTAAAGACAATCGCGTCTTCATCCCCAATATCAATAACACCAGCATTTTCACCTGGACCTTGGATTACAATATTATTTTTTGTTGGAAGTTTTTTGAGATGGACCTTTGATGATTTATATGAACAATGCTCATTCCACATTGCTGAAAAAATCCCTAATTCTAATAAATTTGAATCTCTACCTAAATACTCTTTAATTTTTTTATATTCATCAGTTGTTAAACCATGAGCTTCTATTTGATCTTTGTTAACTGTCATACTAATTCATTAAACTTAAAAATAATCCCAAACCACTTTCATTTGATAAAATTTTATCTGACATTCTTTCAGGGTGGGGCATCATTCCTAAAATATTTTTTTTATTATTAAATATTCCTGCAATGTTATTTATTGAACCATTAGGATTACTTTTCAAATTTATATTTCCATTTTCATCACAATATTTTATGGGTATTAATTCATTATCTTCAAGCTCATCAAGGTGTTCTTTACTTGTAAAATAATTTCCTTCATTGTGTGCAATATTTAATTTTAATATTTCATCCAATTTGTATTTATTAAAAAATTTACTTTTATTAGATAAAATTTTAACCTGAATATCTTTTGATATAAACTTAAGTCCTGAATTTCTTAATAATGCTCCTTTTAGCAATCCGCATTCAATTAAAATTTGAAATCCGTTACATATTCCAAGGATGAGAGAACCTTTTTTTCCTGCAGATATAACTTCAGATAAAATATTTGATTTAGCTGCTATTGCACCCGATCTCAGATAGTCTCCGTAAGAAAAACCACCTGGAAGAACAATTAAATCTGATTTTGGTAATTCAGTTTCTTTATGCCATATCATTGAATTTTTAAATTGTAATTTTTTTAAAGCTACGGCAACGTCTCTATCACAATTTGAACCAGGAAAAACTATAACTGATGATTTCATCATATTTTTTTTATTTGAAAATCCTCAATAATCTGATTTGCCAATAATTTTTCACACATTTTTCTTACCTTTGCTTCTCCACTTGCTGTATCGCTCTCATCTAAATCTATTTCAAAAAATTTGCCTTGTCTTATTGAATTCAGATTTTCAATCCCTATATTTTTTAAGGTTTGACCAACAACTTTACCTTGTGGGTCAAGCACATCTTTTTTCAACGTGATCGTTACAGCAAATTTCAATTTATTTTTTCTTAATACTTATTGATGTAGGTTTTTTAAAATTAACTTCACTTACATTAGTTGTTTCTGGAACTATTCCTAATCTTCGGGCCACTTCTTGATATGCTTGAATAATATTACCCAGATCTTTTCTAAATCTATCTTTATCTAATTTCCTCTCGCTTTTAATATCCCAAAGTCTACAGGTATCTGGACTTATTTCATCTGCGAGAATAACTTCTTTTGTATCTCCATTCCATATTCTTCCAAATTCAAGTTTGAAATCTACTAGCTTAATTCCAATTCCCCTAAACATTCCTGACATAAAGTCATTAACTCTAAAAGTCATTTCCTCAATTAATTTGATTTCGTCTTCCGTTGCCCAATTAAATGCAAAAATATGTTCTTTAGCAATGAGTGGATCACCAAGTTCATCTTTTTTGTAACAAAACTCTATTAGTGGCTTTTCTAAGATTGTGCCATCGGTTACGCCCAATCTTTTAGTCAATGATCCTGTAGCAATATTTCTAACTATGACTTCAATAGGTATAATCTCAACCAACTTAATTAATTGTTCCCTCATATTTAATCTTTTTATTAAATGATTCCTTATACCTACCTGGTTCAAGTTCTGAAGGATGTGCTCTGAAATTCTGTTATTAAGAACACCTTTGCCCTCAACAGTTGCTTTTTTTTGATTATTAAAAGCTGTCGCATCATCCTTAAAATGTTGAATTGCTAAACCTTTTTCTTTGGTCTCGTAGATGATTTTAGCTTTTCCTTCGTAAAGTTTTTTACCTTTGTTCATTTTTTTCTTAATACTCTACTGAAAATTACATTAATTTTTCTCGTGTGATAACCAAAATCAAATAATTTTTTGAGAGTATTAACAGGTATTTTGTCTGCAATTACCTGGTCTTTTAACAAGCTATCGTAGAAAGGGATATTATTTTCAAGAGCTCTTATCGCACACTTTTGAACTATTCTATATGCTTGATCTCTTCTTAAACCTTGAGATGTAAGTTCAAGCAATACCCTTTGAGAAAAGAATATTCCTTTTGTTAAATCAAGATTTTTTTTCATATTATCTTTATTTACTTTCATTGATTTAACAACATTGTTCAAGCGATCAAGAGCAAAATCTAAAGTTACGGTAGTGTCAGGCCCTATATTTCTTTCTACACTAGAATGGGAAATATCTCTTTCATGCCAAAGAGCTACATTTTCTAATGCTGGAATTACTGCAGATCTAATTAATCTAGCCAAGCCAGTAAGATTTTCTGTGAGAACTGGATTTTTTTTGTGTGGCATAGCCGAAGATCCCATTTGCTTACTATTAAAAAATTCTTCTACTTCTGAAACCTCTGTTCTTTGTAAATGTCTTATTTCTGTTGCAAATCTCTCGATTGAACTTGCTATTATACCAAGAACTGAAAAAAAATAAGCATGTCTGTCTCTTGGTATAATTTGAGTTGATATTGGTTCAATATTTAATTTTAATTTGTTTGCAACATATTTCTCTACTCTTGGGTCTACATTTGCAAATGTACCAACAGCTCCGGAAATCGCACAAGTAGATATTTCTTTTATAGCACCTTGAAGTCTTTTATGATTTCTTGAAAATTCTTCGTAAAAAGTTAGAAGTTTTAAACCAAAAGTAGTTGGCTCAGCGTGTATTCCGTGACTTCTACCTATACACAATGTATATTTATGTTTTATGGCTTGTTTTTTAATTGAGTTTAGTAAAATTTGAATATCTTTAGATATAATTAATCCAGATTCTTTCAATTGAATATTAAAACAAGTATCTAAAACATCTGAAGATGTCATTCCCTTGTGCAAAAAACTTGCTTCTTTACCCACTTTTTCAATTATGGATGTTAAGAAAGCTATGACGTCATGTCTTACCTTTCCTTCAACTTTTAAAATTTTTTCTACATCTATTTTCGATTTTGATTTAACTTTTTTTACAACTCCTCTGGGAATTATTTTATATTTTTCCATTGCTTCAGC
Organism: uncultured Pelagibacteraceae bacterium; assembly: GCA_902580445.1. GTDB lineage: Bacteria > Pseudomonadota > Alphaproteobacteria > Pelagibacterales > Pelagibacteraceae > Anoxypelagibacter. The sequence goes on from CACHKQ010000003.1 coordinate 78,558, forward strand.
AGCAGCAATTTCAATTTTAAGCCACAGGCTGTATCTATTTTTATCAAGCCAGATTTCTCTAATTTCTTTTCTTGAATATCTTTCAATCATATCTTGTAAGGTGGATAATCTAAACCTTTATTCGAGGCAGTGAATATTTCATATCCATTATCAGTTATACCAACAGTGTGTTCAAATTGTGCGGACAATTTTTTATCTTTTGTAACTGCTGTCCATCCATCATTTAATACTTTGGTTTCATATTGACCTTCATTTATCATTGGCTCAATTGTGAAAATCATTCCAGTCTTTAGTTTATTGCCAGTCTTTTCTTCCCCATAATGTAATATATTTGGAGGCTCATGAAAATTTTTTCCAACACCGTGTCCACAAAAATCTCTAACAACTGAAAAACCTTTTTTTTCAACATATTTTTGTATAACCGAACCTATATCTCCAAGGTGAATATCGTTTTTTAAAATTTTAATAGACTTAACCAATGCTTCATACGTAGTTTTTACCAAATAATTTGCTTTTGTTGATACTTCACCAACAAAATACATTCTGCTAGTATCTCCATGCCAGCCATCCTTTAATGCAGTAACATCAACATTAATAATATCACCTTCATTTAAAACTTTATCTTTTGGAATGCCATGACAAACAATATGATTTGCTGATGTACAACATGATTTTGGATAACCTCTATAAAATAGAGGAGCTGAGTAAGCCTTATGATCGTTAATAAAGGCATAACACAATTTATCAATTTGTTCGGTTGTAACGCCGGGCTTAACTATCTTTGCAACCTCATCCAAAGCTGCAGATGCTATAGAACCAGCTTTTCTTGTCCCCGCGAAAGCTTCTAATATTTTATCAGTCATTCAATAAAATTTTTATTTTATTATTTATTTCTATGCTTTTGTCTGAAAATTTACAATCATAACAAAGTACTTTTACATTTTTTTTTACAGCTTCTTTGAAAAATTTAGAATATTCAGGGTCTATATCTGCAGCAATACCAAAAGATTCACAATTTTCAATCTGCACTAAAAATAACAAGTAACAATCATAACCCTGTTTGTTAGCAGAAATTAAACTTTCAATATGTTTCTTGCCCCTAGAAGTAACAGCATCTGGAAACTCGGCGTAACCCTTCTTTCTACTTAGTGAAACACTTTTAACTTCAAGAAAAGCTTTTTTATTTTTTTTTGTATTGTTTAAAAGGAAATCAAATCTAGTATTTATTCCATATTTTTTTTCTGGTGTTATTTGATTATATATAGCCAAATCTTCTATATATTTATTTTCTAATGCCTCTTTTACTATTTTATTAGTAATATGAGTGTTAATACAAAATTTTGAATTATTAACTTCTATAATCTGAAGCGTGTGACTGAGTTTTCTTTTTTCATTTTTTGATCTTGTAATCCATACTTTATTTCCTTTAGCCAAAAGTTTTTGCATAGATCCAGGGTTAGGACAGTGAGCCGTAATTACTTTGTTTTCTATTTTAATATCAACAAAAAAACGCTTATATCTTTTTATTAAAACACCTGATATTAATTCATTTTCAAAATCCATTTTAAATTGTACCAAATTATGGTTAAAAAATATAAAAAAATTTCCGGATCAATTTTGGTTATCGGTAACGAGATTTTATCAGGAAGAACAAAAGACCAAAACGTTTCTTATTTAGCATCATGGTTAAATACAAATCTTGGAATAAAAATATATGAAGTTCGTATAGTTCAAGATGAGGAGAAGGAAATAATAAAAAATCTTTTAAATCTTAGCAAAAACTATAATTATGTTTTTACAACAGGTGGTATAGGACCAACTCATGATGATATTACAGCCAAATCTATTTCCAGAGCTTTTAAAAAAAAATATATTTATAACAAAGAAGCTTATGAGATTCTGAGCAAATATTATGGGAAAAAAGAATTTAATGATTCAAGAAAAAAAATGGCAAAAATGCCAGAAGGCTCAAAATTAATCTACAATCCATCAAGTGCTGCACCAGGTTTTATGATTAAAAATATAATTTGTCTTCCAGGAGTTCCATTAATTCTTCAATCCATGCTTCACAATATAAAAAAATATTTAAAAAAAGGCTCAAAAACTTATAGTATCTCAATAAGTACACAGACAGTTGAGAGCCAAATAGCTAATAATTTAGAAAAGATACAAAATAAATATAAAAAAATGGTTGAGATTGGAAGTTATCCTTTTTTTAGACTAGGAAAGATTGGTGTATCGATTGTTTTAAGATCCGAAAAAAAAACAAAGTTACAATCTTGCCACAAAGAAATTATTAAAATGTTAACTAAAAAGAAATTACAAATTTTGAAAGGTGTTTAATGTTATATTTTGCTTACGGAAGTAATTTACATCAAAAACAAATGAAACGAAGGTGTAAAAACTCAAAATATATAGGCTGTTATACATTAAAAAATTTTAAGCTTTCGTTTAGAAACTATTATTTAGGCGGCGGTGTTGCTGATATTGAAAAAAAAGAAAACAGTTATGTCTTAGGCGCCATCTACAAAATAACAAAAGGGGATGAAAAAAAATTAGATGTATATGAAAATTATCCTGTAACTTATATAAAAAAATATTTCACTCTGAAAGGCAAAAAAGTTATGTACTATTATATGCCAAAAAAAACTAAACATTTTGCACCAAGTAAACGATATCTAAATATAATAATTCAAGGATATAAAGATTGTGGATATAGAGATAATTATATTGTTATTTCAAAAAATAAAAAAATAAAAGTAAGATGAAAATCTTTGACTGTTTTATGTATTTTGACGAAGATGTAGTTCTTGATCTTCGTTTAAATTATTTAAATAGATATATCGAAAAATTTATAATTGTAGAAAGCATGTATGCTCACAATGGAAAAAAGAGAAACCTAAACTTTGATATTAATAATTTTAAAAAGTTTAAAGATAAAATAATTTATTTAGTATTAGATCACGAACCCCCAGGAATTGTTGGTATTAATGAAAGTGATAGTTTTGATATAAAAAACGGAAAATATATTTTAAATTCTATGAAAAGAGATTTTTATCAAAGAAATTTTATACAGAACGGCATTAAAGATGTTGATAATGGAGATTTTGTCTTGATCTCTGACTTAGACGAAATTCCCAAACTTGATAATACTGACCTATCTTCAATTAAAGAAAAATTAGTTTTTTTTAAACAAAAAATGTTTTATTACAAATTTAATTTATGCTCTAAAACAGTAACATGGACTGGAACACGAGGGTGCAAAAAAAAACATTTAATTTCTCCCCAATGGCTAAGGAATATAAAAGATAGATCATACCCTATTTGGAGACTAGATATCTTATTTTCAAAAAATAAATATTCAAATATTAAATCAATTAATGATGGCGGATGGCATTTTTCTTATTTAAAAACACCAGAAGGAATTGAAAAAAAATTAAGATCATACGCACACCACCGAGAATATGAATTAAATTCTTTAAGTCTTGATGAAATTGAAAAAAAAATACATGATCAAGAGAGTATTTATAATTTAAAGACGGATACAAAAAAATCTAAATTTGATAGTGGACAAAAACTATCGGTATCAAGTTTAAATGAATTACCTATTTATATTCAAAAAAATAAAGATAAATACAAACAATGGTTAGTATAAAAAAAAAATGAGAGAAAAAGCTATAGTAACACTTGCAGATTCAAATTACTTTGATCTTTTAGTAGAACTCATTAAATCTATTCAAGCAAATGAAGAAAGTAAAAATATTTCAGTTTGTGTTTTAGATGCTGGTCTTAACAAAAACCAAATAAAGACTCTTAGCCCTCTAGTTTACTCTATTAAAAAAGCAAACTGGGATATCGAAGTTCCCGGTTACAAAGTTATAAAAAAAGAATGGTTGAAGAGCCAAGTCTCAAGAGCTTTTTTACCAAATTATTTTCCTGAATTTAAAAAATATCTTTGGATTGACAGTGATGCGTGGATTAATTCTTGGTCAGCAGTAGAATTATATTTTAAAGCTTGTGATAATGGTAAACTTGGCATTACGCAAAGTATTGGGCCAGGTTATAAAATAATGACTAAAGTAAATTGGCTTTTTGGAAAATTAGCAATAATCAAATCTCAAAATTATAAACACGCTAAATCCTCAGGTATTGATGAAGATATTGCTAGAAAGCTGGCTTTTGCTCCACACATAAACATAGGTGTTTTCTCCCTAGAAAAAAATTCTAAATGCTGGGGAATTTGGCAAGAAAATTTAAAAAAGACACTTACTAAAGGAAAAATTTTTGGTTCAGAGGGTTTGGCAATAAATATTGCGGTCTATCATAATAATATTGATGTTGAATTTTTACCCCTCAAGTGTAATTGGATAACTAGTCATTTACTTCCAAAGTATGATGATAAAATTAATACATTTGTCGAGCCATATCTTCCTAATGAAAAAATTGGAATTATGCATTTAGCAGCTGGAATTTGGCAAGGCAATAAAGATATGAGATTGAACAAAGACATCAAGATTAGTATTTCTACGCTTGATGGAAAAGAGATTAAAAAAAGTTTAAGGTTCGGTATTATTTAATTAAATTATTATGGCGTAGTGATGATAACAGATGCAATTGCATGTGATTTTTCATCAGATAATGAGACGAAAGTTTTGAATTTCTTTTTTATTAACCTTTTTATAATTTTTTTACTTTCTCCATTTATGCTTAAAATTGGTTTACCTTTTTTATTATTTGTTATTTCAATATCCTTAAAGTTTAATCCTTTAGAAATACCAGTGCCTAAGGCTTTAGAAAAAGCCTCCTTGGCAGCAAATCTCTTTGCGTAATAATTAGACTGATTATTTTTTTTTGCACCTAAAATAATTTCTTTTTTTGAAAAAATTCTTTTTTTAAAATTTCGGTTATTCCTTAAAATAGATTGAATTCTCTTAATATTTACAAGATCTGAACCTAAGCCAAAAATATTCATTTTACTTAGATTTACATTTTTGACATAAGCCAAAAAATTCTAGATTATATTTTTTGTACCTCATACCAGTATTATCTTGAAAACTCTTTAGATACTTTGAAAGTTTGGAATTAACGATCTCAGTAACTTTTTCACAAACTTGACATATTGAGAAAGCTGTTGCGTTTGAAACTTCACAATTCGTATTTTTACATACCACAAAAGAATTTTTACTTTCTACTTTATGAATTTTTCCTACTTTGATTAATTTTTCTAAAGCCCTGTAAACTTGAGGAGGTGCTTTGATACCCTTTTTTTTTACATTAGATAATATTGAATAAGCTTTAACCGGTTCTCTTGATTTTTCAATTAAATCAAAAACTATTTGCTCATTTTTTGTTAGATTATTTTCTTTATGCATTTTAGTCATTGTACTGATTCTCCATTAATTTTTCAATTTAATCGATTGTTTAATTTTTAATAATGAAAGTATGAATAGGAATAAGGCAGCTGCTATAATTGAAGGGCCCGAAGCTGTATTAAATTCTAAAGAAGTTAACAAACCTAAAATTACAGACAACAATCCTCCAATCACTGAATAAATTACCATCATTTGTGGGCTTGAAGAAATATTTCTAGCCATTGCAGCTGGTATAATCAACATTCCTGTAATTAATAGTAATCCAACCATTTTTATTGAAATAGCAATGATACCTGCCATTAAAATTGTAAATATAGCTTTAGCTCTGTCAGGATTTAAGCCTTCAGCTTCTGCTAATTCGTAGTTTACTGTTGAGGCAAATAAAGGTTTCCATATCAATCTAAGAATTATTAGAATTAATGGACCTCCTATCCATATAATGAATATATCATTAATTGTAACTGCTAATATGTCTCCAAATAATAATCCCATGATATCGAACCTAATGAATGTTAAAAATCCAATAACAACTAGTCCAACTGCTAAAGATGAATGAGCTAAAAGCCCTAGTAAAGCATCACCTGGTAGATTAGTTCTTTTTTGTAAATCTATCAGAATTAACGCAATTAAAGATGAAATTATAAACACTGAAATAGCAATGTTAAATTCTAAAGTATAAGCGAGTGTAACTCCAAGTAAAGCAGAGTGAGCAAGAGTATCGCCAAAATATGATAACCGTCTCCATATAACGAAACATCCAAGGGGTCCTGTAACAATTGCAATACCGAGTCCAGCTATTAAAGCTCTTATAAAAAAATCTTCTAACATTTAATTTTTTTTTATTTTTCCTTCGTTTGTATGAATATGATCGTGTCTATGTTCGTATCTTGATAATATTTGAGAAGCCTTTTCTCCGAATAAAGCTTTATATTCATTATTTTTTGCAACCTCTATTGGAGATCCTGAACAACACACATGACCATTTAGGCAAACAACGTGATCTGTAGCTGTCATTACAGTATGCAAGTCGTGAGAAATTAATAAAATTCCACAATTTAGTTCATCAGAAATTTTCTTTATAAGTTTGTATAAAGCAATTTCACCCGTAAAATCTACCCCTTGCACTGGTTCATCAAGAACTAATAGTTCTGGTTTTTTTGAAATAGCTCTTGCAATCAAAACTCTTTGAAATTCCCCACCTGATAAGTCTCCTAAATTTTTATCTTTAAGATGTATAACACCTGTTAATGATAGAGCATCATTAATAGCTTCTTCTTTCAGGTTTTCAGTAAGTATTATAAAATCCCTTACTCTGAGAGGCAATGTCCAATCAATTGAAATTTTTTGAGGAACATATCCAACTTTATTTGTATATTTTTCAACTCTTCCATCAATTTTTTTATAGATACCCAAGGCAATTTTTGCTGTCGTGCTTTTTCCAGAACCATTAGGACCAATAAGAGTAACTATTCTACCTTTTTCAATCTGAAGAGAAACATCTTTAACAAGCCATTTATCGTTTATACGAAAACTAGCTTGTTTTAATTTTACTAAGATATTTTGATTTGATTTCATTTTTACCGCTTGACATTAAAATGTTATAATATTACATAATGTTATATTATAACAATCAAACATATCAATATTATGAAAAATATTAAAAAATTTCCACTAATAGTATCATTATTATCTCTTTTAGCTATTTTTTCACCAGCAAATGCTGATATAAAAGTAGTTACATCAATAAAACCTATACACTCATTAGCAAGTTATTTAATGGATGGAGTAGGTAAACCAGATTTAATAGTGGATGGTTATGCTTCTCCACATGGATTTGCACTAAAGCCATCGCACGCAAAAATGCTTCAAAATGCGGACTTAATATTTTGGGTTGGGGAAGATTTGGAAAATTTTTTAAAAAAACCATTAAAATCGATAGCAAAAAAAGCCGAAAAAATAGAATTAATGGAAATTAAGGGATTAAAAAAATTGGAATTTAGAGAAAGAAACATATTCGAAGACCATGATGATCATAAAGAACATGGTCATAAAGAAGATAAACACGATGATCATAAAGAAGATAAACACGATGATCATAAAGAACATGGTCATAAAGAAGATAAACACGATGATCATCACGGACATGCTCATGGTGAACACGATCCACACATTTGGCTTGATCCTATGAACGCAAAAGTAATTTTAATTGAAATGGCAGAACATCTAATTGAAAACGATCAAGAAAACGCATCTAAATACAAAGCTAATTTAAAAAAAGCACACAAAGATTTAGACAAACTTACAAAAGAAGTAAAATCTGAGCTAAATAAAGATTTCAAATCAATTGTTTTTCATGACGCTTACCAATATTTTGAAAAAAGATTTGATGTTAATGTTTTGGGAGCTTTTACAGTAAATACAGACGTATTACCTGGTGCAGAACAATTATCTGAGATTAGAGAAGTAATTGAACATGAAAAAGTAAGCTGTGTGTTTTCTGAACCTCAATTTAACCCTGATATAATCAAAGCAGTAGCAAAAGACACAAATATTAAGACTGGGGTTATAGATCCTTTAGGAGCTACTTTAAATCCTGGGAAAACTTTGTATTTTGATTTAATTAAGAATATGTCTTCCTCTTTTAAAGGTTGTTAAAAACCTTCTCATTATTTATTAATTAATGTATATATTGTGCCTCAGCCCTCGTGGTGAAATGGTAGACACAAAGGACTTAAAATCCTTGCCCGTATGGGAGTGACAGTTCGAGTCTGTCCGAGGGCACCAAACAAATGAATGATAGAAACTTTAATTATTTCAGATAAGAATAAAAATCTAATAAGATGAAAAAAAATATTCTTTTTTCTATAATTTTTGCAGTCCAATATTTTTTCATTATAAATTCACACTCATTATCTGACGAATGGTTTACGAGTGCGGGTGATTATAATTCACTAAAGTTTTCAAAAATAGAAAAGATAAATAAAGATAACGCAAATAATTTAGAATTAGCTTGGACTTATAAAAACGGATTTGTTCCTGATAAAAACTCAACATTTAGAAATAATAATCAGGCAACACCAATATTCACGGGCAAAAAACTTATTTCTTCTAGTATGGATGGATTTGTAATTGCCATGAATCCACAAAATGGAAAAGAAATTTGGCGAACTAAAATCGAATACCCTTCAGCGAGAAGGGGATTTACTTATTTTGAAGGCAATATATTCATTCCAAGTGGCAAAGGGATATATGTACTTAATGAAAAAGATGGAACATTAAATAAAAATTTTGGTTTGGACGGTTTGATAACAAACAACAAAAATTTATCTTCTTTGTCTTTAGTTCCTCCAATGGTTTTTGAAGATAAGATGATTGTGGCATATATAAACACTGTAGTTAGTCATTCAATCCCATCTGGGAAAATTAATTGGAAAGTTAATTTGAATGGGTCCAGAGTTTGGTCTGGAATATCTTATGATAAAAAAAATGAAAAACTTGTGTTTGTCACAAGTAATTTAGTAAATTTATTAGGCAACACAAACATTAAAGACGATTATTCAAATAGCATTGTTGTAGTCGATGGTCAGACAGGACAAACAAATTGCAAATTTAAAGATACAATTCATGATCATTGGGATTACGATATGGTTGGAAATCCAATTATTATTAATTCAAATAATTCAAATCTTGCATATGGATTTTCAAAAACTGGCAATATTTTTGTTGTAAATATTCCTGAATGTAAACTTGTTAATGCAGATCATATTCAAAAAATTAAAACTGATAGTTTATCACCGATTGAAAATCAAACCTATTCTGATTATCAAATACGTATAAATAATCCAGAAAATCTTATGGACTTAGAATATGAATTAAGTTCTTATTTGGATTATATTTCTAAAGATAATCAAAATTTAGATTACGTCAAACATAGAACAAGAAATTCAAAATTTGGAAAAAGTTTCATTCCTTTATCTTTAGATTATGATCCAATTGTAATGGGTTTACATGGAGGTCCAGAATGGCCAGGGGGATCATATGATTTTACCAATAATCAAATTATTATTCCAACTAATCACTATCCGTGGATAATAAGGTCTTATTACTCTTGTTGTTTAAAAAACAAACCTTCTGCGCAAAGAAAGGCTCAGCAATATTTAATTGATTTAAAACATTTCAATGCAAATAAAATTTATAAAAACAAATGCTCTTCTTGTCATCAAAAGAGAAAAAAAGGAAAATATGAAAGTGAATTTTTTGGAGATACATATATCCCAAGTCTCAGTGGTGTTACTTTGACGAAAAAAGGGGAGTCACTTAATTCTTTAAAGAATTTTAAATATTCACATAAGTATACTGAAAATATAGAGATTTCAGATAAAGAACTTAGTCTTTTAAAAGAATATTTTGAGGCTCACGATAAATACCTTAAAGAAAATGATTTGTTAAGATTATCCGCCACTTGGCAGTTGTTACTCGACAAATATGGAGAATTTGCTTCTAAACCACCGCACGGCAAACTAACAGCTTTTGACGTAAGTACTGGAAAAATCACTTGGCAAATACCCTTTGGTGAAAAATTTATTAATAATCAAATTATTAAAGGTGATATAAATTTTGGGGGAGTGCTGTCAACTGCAGGAAACATTTCAATCGCAACAGGAACTCCAGATAAAAACGTTTACATATTTAATTCTTCAAATGGTGAAGAACTCTGGAGAACAAAGTTAAAATTTGCAGGTTCATCACCTCCAATGACTTACCTATACAAAGGAGAGCAATATATAATAATTAATTCAAGTGGCGGAAGATTTTATGGATATGAAAAAGAATTTGGTGATTTAATCTATGCGTTTAAGCTTAAAAGATAATTTCAAAACCTTTAGGAAGTGGCAGCTCGACTCTGTCTGGAAGCACTAAAAACTATTTATTTTTTCTATAAACTTTTGAAAAATGTTTTGTACTTGATCTTAATTTAATAAAGTTTAATATTTTTTTATTACCTTTTTGCTTGTTAGTTGGAGCATAAAGTGCCTTGTTTCTATTTAACAAATCTTTTTTGGAAGGATTAATTAAATAATATACTGCCATACTATTTCTAATTACTTTTTTCTTTGGTTGAAGAACACCATGCCAACTTTGGCTTGATACATCAAAAAAGACAGCCCTATTAAATTTTGGATAAATTTTTGTTGATAAATCACCAGGAAGCTTATCATTTTTTTTATTTTTTTTGTAAAAACATATTTCACCCCCCCCAATTTTCTTTCCATCCTTTTGATAGAAAAACAATTAAATTATATTTTCTTTGTAAATTAGCTTTGGGATGAATAAAATAATCTAGATGTGGATTTAATTTTCCTTTATGATGCATTAAATGCCAACCACCGCCGTGTAGACCATAATCCGGAATAACTTTTGGTATTTTGAGTTTTTTAGATAAGAATTTTGTAGTTTGATTGGAATTTAAAAGAGAAAAAACTTTATAAGTCAATGGCGGGAAAAAGTTCCAATTATTTGAAGTTTTTTTAACCTCACAATAATTTTTATATTCATGCAATCTCTTGTCTTTATATTTGGGAAATTCCTTTTGTAATTTATTTGCAACAGAAGTTTTAAAAAAATTATCTATAACTGCATACGGAAAAGGACTTTTGTTATAAAAAGTCTTCATACTTTTGCCTAAATTCTTTAAGTTAATATAGTCACGCATAGAATTATAAATATTCGACTATTATTTATAGCTTAATATTGTTAATAGTAAATGTATTAATTTGAATCACCTTATGAAAGTTTTTGATTGTACAACATTTTATAATGAAAATATGATGTTGGATTTAAGATTTAATATTCTTAATCCCTACGTAGATAAATTTGTAATTACTGAGTCTAAATATTCTCACAGTGGAGAAAAGAAAAAACTTAATTTTGATATAAATAAATTTAAAGATTTTAAAAAAAAAATAAATTATATCGTCGTTGAGAATGAGCCTAATAATCTATTTGATGAAACCAGGATACATTTAAACAAATCAGGAAATAATCAAATTAGAGAAAATTCGATTAAAAGAATTGCATTTCAAAGAGATAATTTAATAAAAGGCATTGAAGAAGCAGACAAAGATGATTACATTTTTTATAGTGACAATGATGAAATTCCTAAATTCGAAAATATTAGCTTAGAAAAAAATAAAAACAAAATTATAGCTTTTAATCAAAAATTATTTTACTACAAATTAAATTTATTTTGCGATAGGATTGAGTGGCATGGTACTCGAGGATGCAAAAAAAAATATTTAAAATCGTTTTCCTGGCTTAGAGATCTTAAAATAAAAAATTATCCAATTTATAGAATTGATACACTATTTTCAGACACAAAATACACAAATATTAAAATAGTAAAAAATGGAGGTTGGCACTTTTCACAAGTCAAATCACCTGAGGACATTTATAAAAAATTAACAAATAGTGAGGATCATGCAGAGTTTAAAGCTAACAAACAAACACTTAATGACATTAAAGACATGGTAAAGAGGAAAGTAATAAATTTCGATCATCAAGCTAAATCAAAAGATTATAAATATTCTAATGAGTTTAAATTGAAAACTTTACCAATTAAAGATATGCCGATTTTCATACAAAAAAATTCAGGCAAATATTCTGAATGGCTAGATTTGTAGTGATAACGTATGAAAAATTTTAAGATATCTGTTCATATTCCTCTATATTTAAAAAAACCGTATAATAAAAAAAAAATTATAAACTTTAAAAAAGTTTGTAAAAGTTTACTCGCATTATCAAGTAAATCTCAAATTTTTGTTCATTCAAATCAAAAATTTAAAAATGAAAGTAAAAAAATTCAATATTTTTATTATAACTTAAAAAAAGATCATTCATTTAAACTTACATGGTATTGTAGAAGTTTGATGAAATCTCAAAAAGATAATTTTGATATATTTATCTATTGCGAGGACGATATTCTTTTTGATAAAAAAAACTTTAATTATTGGTTGAAGTACAAAAATACTTGTATTAAAAATAATTACAATTTGGGTTTTTTAAGATTTGAAATTAATAAAAAAGATAAAAACCTTTATTCAACTGATCAAGTAAATCAATCGTCAAAATATTTAAATTTATCCAAAAAGAAATATTTGGTTTTAGAAAATTCATATTGCGCTTTTTGGATATATGATAAAAAAGAATTTAATGATTTTATTAAAACAAAGTTTTATAATTTTAATTGGAGATGGATTTCAATTTCAAACATTTTATTAATCAGAGAAATGGCTGCTGTTGGTTGGCACGGTGAAAATATGAACGGATTAAGTATGAATAGGTATTTAGCAACAATAGTTCCATATAAAAAGAACAAGTTGGATAATGGGTCTTTAGTAAGACATCTTTCAGATAATTATGCCAATGCTCCTCAAGGTCTATTTGGAACATTAAAGATTAGTCATATTTCACATAATAATCTTAAAATATTTTTACCATCAACATTATTTGACAGAATTATCAAAAGAATTAGTTATATCACTTATCATTTATTAAGATTTAATTTAAAAAGCTATTTTAAAAAGAAAACCTTGCACAAAGATCTAAGAAGTGGATTATTTTTTTAAATAAATAAATTTATGAACAAATGTCATTTTATATTCGATAAAAGTAAAAAATCACAGCTATTGAAGAAGAGATTAAAAAATCTTAAAAAATTTTCCATTGAAAAAAGTAATACTATTATCGTAGCTGGTGGCGATGGATTTATGTTAAGAAGTCTTAAAAAATTTTATAATTTTCAAAAACCTTTTTATGGAATTAATTGTGGATCAGTTGGTTTTTTAATGAATAAAAACCAGAAGATTTCTTTGCTCAACAAAAAAATAGCAAAGGCAAAGAAATTTACTATCAATCCTATTGAGGTTCAAATAACAAATTTAAAGAAAAAGACATTTAAATTGATCGCAGTTAATGAAATTTCCTTGTTAAGACAGAGCAAACAAACAGCTAATTTACAAATTAAAGTAAATCAAAAAAATTTAATTAAGGAATTAGTGAGTGACGGAGTGCTTGTATCAACACCAGCAGGAAGCACTGCATATAATCTATCAGTTAACGGTCCCATATTATCTTTGGACTCAAAAAAAATTGCACTAACTCCAATTAGTCCATTTAGACCTAGAAGATGGAAAGGCAAATTAATCTCAGACAGATCAAAAATTACTATAAATAATTTACAAAGTAAAAAGAGACCAATCTCAGCTGTAGCAGATAATTACGAAATAAGAAATATTAAAAAAATAGATGTTAAGGTGAATAAAAAAATTAAAATAAATTTACTTTTTGACAAAGGAAGCAGCCTGATTAAAAAAATAAAAGAAGAACAAAAAAAAATTAATTAAATTATGATTAAAATTCTTTTTATATTAATTTGTTTGTGCATTTTAGCTAATTATATAATTCTTCATTTAAAAGCAATTAGAACAGATAAAGAAACAGATAATGACGAAAATTACTGGATGTTCACTTACGACTTTAAGGAGAGAAAAAAAGATTCGATATTTGATAGAGATCCAGAAGATATTGTTAGAGAAAAAAATAAAAAAAATAAATTAATTGTTATATTATACTTACTGTCAGCTCTGATTTTTATATATGCGATGTTTTTTTTTACTAAATTAATCTACTTCATTTTAAATTAATAAGACTATTTATTTTGAAAACTTTAATCTCAAAACATTTATTAGGGTTCTTAATATTTCAATTCTTTCAATCTTTGACGTTCCTTTATGTCGTAACTTTGCATGAAAAGGTATCTCTTTAATTGTGATATTTCTTTTATTCAATAAAAATATAGTTTCCATAAAAAAACTATATCCCTTAGATTTAACGTCTCTTAAATCGAACCCTTCTAATTTTTTTAAATTATAACCCCTAAAGGCTGTTGTAAATTCATTAGAATTTATACCAAAAACTATTTTAATAAATTTGTTTCCAAATATACTTAATAATCTTCTCCAGCCAGAAGTATCTAAGGAGCCACCTTCAACAAATCTTGAACCCAAAACAAAAGGAGTATTTTTTAATTCTTCTATAAATTCTGGAATTTTTTTGGGGTCATGAGTTAAGTCAGCGTCTATTGTGATTAAATATTCATATTGATTATTTTTACTATACTCAAATGCTAACTTATGTGCAGTATCCAAACCACTTTTTTTATCCCTTACAATTAAATGAATATTTTTTTTGTTTTTTGAGTATTCTTTAATAACATCTGAAGTCTTATCAGGTGAGTTGTCATCAATAATTAAAACATCTAAATTCAAATTAAGATCTTCAATATAATTTAGCAAAAGTGTTATATTTTTTGATTCATTGTATGTAGCTGAAAAAATTAATATTTTACTTTTCATGAAGTAAATTATAATACTCAAGAAATAGACCGAATGAAATTGAAAAAATGTAGAAATTGCCAAGGAAAAAAATTATCAAAATTGTTTTCTTTAGGAAAATTAAGTTATACAGGAAAATTTCCTAAAAATATAAATACAAATATTAAAAAAACCGAACTAACTCTTGTTATGTGCGATAAGTGTTCACTCGTTCAGCTCAATAATAATTACAATCTTAAATATTTATATGGTCCTGATTATGGTTATAGAACTGGAATAAATAAGACCATGACTGATCACATGAAAAATATAATGATAAATTTAAAAAGAAGAATTCAGTTAAAAAAAGGGGACTGTATTTTAGATATCGCGAGTAATGATGGTACCTTATTAAATTTTTTTGATAAAAAACTAACAAAATTTGGTGTTGATCCATTAGTTAATAAATTTAGTAAGTTTTATAGAAAAATAAATTATAAAATTTCTGATTTTTTTTCTGCAAGAAAAATTATTAAAAAATTACCAAATAAGAAGTTTAAAGTCATTACAGCTTTATCTGTGTTTTATGACATAAATGCCCCTAACTTATTTTTTAAAGATATAAATAAAATATTAGATGATAACGGTATTTTTTTAATTGAGCATGCTGATTTAATGTCAATCGTAAAACAAAAAATGTTCGATACAATTTGTCAGGAACATCTTACCTATTATTCAAATAAAATAATAATAAATATGGCAAAAAATAATAATTTAAGAGTTTTTGATCTTAGGACAAATAATATTAATGGAGGAAGTACTCAGTATTTTATTTGTAAAAACAATGCGAGATATAAGACAAATTATAAAACAATCAATAAAATTTTAAAAAAAGAAAATAAAATGAAACTTACAAACAAAAAAACTTTTTTAAGGTTTTTTAATCATATTAATAAAATGAAAAGGAGCACAAAAAAATACATTGATAAAATAGTTTCTCAAGATAAAATAATACATGGTTATGGCGCGTCTACGAAAGGAAATGTTTTATTGCAGTACTTTGGCATAAACAGAAAACACATAAAATATATTGCAGATAGAAATCCCAAAAAAGATAATCATTTTACCCCTGGTACGAAAATTAGGATTATTACTGAAAGCAAATCTAGAAGATTAAAACCAAATTTTTATTTCGTTCTCCCATGGCATTTTAAAAAAGAAATTTTAAATAGGGAACAAAATCTCATAAAAAAAGGAAGTAAATTTATTTTTCCACTTCCTTCCTTTAGGGTATATTAATTAATAACAATGTCATATAATTATCTTTTATGAGTGAAAAAGGAAATCAAACCGATCTAAAAAAGTTTTTAATTAAACTAGTCGCTATAACTTTTGCAATTATTATTATAATCAATGTTACTTATAATCTTATTTTTGCAGATAAGCTTGAGAATATTAATAAAATACTGCTTTTAAATAAGAAAGAAAATATTGAATCAATAAAAGATAAAATAAGATCGGAATTAAAACAGGGTCTTGAGAAAGATCAAATACTTAATAGAGAAGATAAACTTTTGATTTATAAATTTTATCTAAAAATAAAAAATGAATTCAAAGATATTGAAAATTAGTAAAGTTAATGAATAAATGTTTAAATCTAAACAAAAAATTATTTTTTATTCCTTAATTTTATTTTCTACTTATTCTGCTCTTTCTCTTGGGCAAACCTGGGATGAGGGTCATTTAACAAGACAAGGCCAAATTACTATAAATTATTTACTATCACTTGGTAGACTCGACGAAGATGTTTTTAGAAGAGAATATTATTCTCCTATTTATTACTCATTAAAATATTTGTTCTTACAAATTTTCCCTATGAAGTATCAATTTGAAGCAAACCATCTTGTTAATCTTGTTTTTTCATTTGGTATTATTTTCGGTATTAGGCAATTATGTAAAGAATTATTTAATAAAAAAGTTGCAAATATAACTTTTTTAGTTCTTTTCTTTTTTCCTGCTTTCCATGGGCATATGTCTTTTAACAGCAAGGATACAATCATAGCTTTTTCTCATGTATGGATATTTTATTCTTTGATTAAATATCTTAAAAATCAATCTGTGGATCAAAGTTCTAAATATTTTTATAATATTGGAATTTTATCCGCTGTTGGAACAGGTATTAATTTATTTTTTTTAGGTTCATTAATTCCAGTATTTTTATTTATTTTTTATGAGGTTTTTTTTGCTAAAAAGATATGTAATAAAAATTTTAAAAAGAAAAAATTATTTTTAGATATTTTTAAAAGTTTTTTTATTTTTTATTTTTTATTAGTTTTTTTTTGGATAGATACACATCCTAATATATTTATATTACCATTCAAATTTTTTATTGAATGGTCATTTTCTGATTTGTGGAGAGGTTATCCTCATATGTTATTAAATGGGAATTACTTTATCTATAAAGACATTCCAAAATCTTACTTGGCAATAAACTTTATTTACAAGTCACCTGAATATTTTTTAATATCTTATATAATTTTTGTTACTTTACTTATTAGTTCTAGAAGTTTTTTTTTAAAAAGTTTTTCAAATTTTCACTATAAAATTATTTTAATTTTTATAATAATATTTTATCCATTTATTTTATTATATTTAACTCCATTTTCAATTTATGATGGATTTAGACATGTATTATGGATGATACCATATACCTGTATAATTCCAGCATTATCAATCTATTTCTTACTCGAAAATATAAAGTTAAAATCCTCAAAGTTTTTAGCATCTATAAAATTAATCTTATTTACTTATTTTTTAATTAATTTTTTATCGTTAACACCCTATCATTATACATACCTTAATATTTTGAATGGAAAATCTGAAAACTATAATCAAAAATTCGAAAATGATTATTGGGGATCTTCTATCAAAGAACTTATTTACAAAACTAATCTTAATAAAAATTCCAAAATTGTATTTTCTAGTTGTGGTATTGCCGAGTTTTATGCAAAATTTTATTTAAAAGAAGTTGGTTTTTCTAATTTTAGTTTTGAAGATATAGAAAAATCTGACTTTATTATCATGACAAATAGGTCAACGTTTATAAAAGAAAATATTAATTCTTCAAAAAATGTCACAAACTGTTTTAAAAAATTTGAAGGGTCTGATGTTACACAGGTTAAGAGAAATGGCGTTATTTTATCTGTAATAAGAAAAATAAATTAATAATGAAACAATCCAAAACTAATTCTGGGATACTAAGTATTTTTGAAAAAATTGTTAGAAGCCATCCTTTGCTTTACTTCGTTACCAGGTATTTTATTAGGTTTACGAATATTTTTGAGCAAGATGCAAATGGAGTTCTGCAGATAAATTTTTCAAATAAAATTAATATAATAGATGTTGGTGCCAGCGATGGTATAGCATCAAAGTTCTTTAGTCGTAAATTAAATGTAAATAAAATAATATGTT
>CACHKQ010000004.1 GCA_902580445.1 uncultured Pelagibacteraceae bacterium
TTTGTTTTAAAATGCTATCTGTAATTAAAAATATATCGTTTTCTGAATGATTATAAATTTTTTGAACCATGTCCTTACTTAGGATCTTGTCATCATTAATACCATTTATATTAGCTACTTTAATTACAAGATTATTTTCAGTCGCTAATTTAGTCATGTTAGTTTTTGTAAATTCTTTATTTTTAATTAAGTCTATAATTTTTTTATTTTCGGTAATTTTGTACATAATTTCAATTTGGGCTTTTATAGTTTTTTTAAGATTCTCATCTTTTAAGGTTAAAAGTATATTTTGTTGATCTGTAATTTCAATAATATAAAAATTATTTTTTATATTCAAAAATTGGGGTATATTTTTTTCAGATATAATAAAAATTTTATTAAATAAATCATTGTTTAAATCTTTAATAGAGCTTCCATCTTTTTTTGTTTTTCTGATATTAACCATTTCTACTTTTCTTACATTGTTTTTATTTTCAAAAGTTATTTCATCGAATTTTTTCCCATCTAATATCTGATTTTCGATTAGATCTATTTTTTCATAAAACAAATCGTTGTAATTTTTATTTTTGGTTAAGATTTCGGGTGTTAACTCTATATATTTAAAAGAAATAAATTTTTCTTTAAATAGCTCCTTATTTTCGTTGTAAAAATTTTGAATTTCTTGTTCTGATATTACTTTTTTGGAATAAATACTACTTAGATTTAAATAATTAATTTTTTTTAAATGATTGTCCTTATTAAATAAATCTTCAATTATAAATTTAGGTAATTTAATACCACCACTGTATAGATTTAAAAGCTGGGCTTTGATCTCAAGTCCTTTAATATATTTTTCGTATGTTGAAGCCGAATATCCGTTTTTAATTAAAAACTTTTCATATTCAACTCTTAAAAACTTTTTATCTTTCTGAAAACTTTTATCTGAAATTATAATATTTTTTAAAGCTTTATCAGTTAAAATAATTCCTTTTTTCTTACTTTCAATTTCAATAATTTTCTCACTTAAATAATTGCTTAATATATTTTCTAGAATTTGTGACTTGCCAAAATTCTCTACCTGTTCTTTAGAAAGTTCAATTTTTTGAATGTAACTAATAAATTCTTTTGAACTTATTGTTTCATCATTAATTTCAGCTATAATATTTTGTTTCCCAGAACTGAAAATATCACCCATACCCCAAAGAATGAAGGGTAGTGCTATTATAGCTATAAAGATTTTAGCCATAAATGTTTTAGAAAATTTTCTTATTGATCCAAGCATAATTTTAATTTATGAAATTTAAATTAATTAAGATTATAAATCTATAAAGAAAGTCTTAAATATGACAAATTCTATAAGATATTTTGTTGGTAATTGGAAGATGTTTGGTGTCCCAAGCTCATATAGAATTATTGAAAAAATTCATCATTATCTAAATAAAGATAAAAAAAACAACAAAAAATATAAGATCGTAATAGCTCCACCATTTACTTTACTGCAAGAGTTTTCTAAAAAATTTAAAAATAAAAAAATAAGTATTTCGGCTCAAAATTGCCACCACAAAGATAACTTTGGTGCTCAGACAGGCCATGTAAGTCCCCTAATGATAAAAAGTCTTGGTGTTAAATACATTATTCTGGGACATTCAGAAAATAGAATGTCAGGAGAAAATGACGAAGTTATCAAACTAAAAGTAGAGCTGGCTTTAAAGAATAATTTTAAAGTTATTTTTTGTATAGGTGAAAATAAAACAGAGAAAAGAAAAAATAAAACTATTTATGTATTAAAAAAACAACTCCATAATGTACTAAAAAAAAAATTAAACAGTAAAAACTTAATTATTGCATATGAACCAGTATGGTCAATTGGTACTGGCAAATTACCTACCAGAGCTGAACTTATTAATACAACAAGACAAATTAAAAGTAATCTAGATAAAATTTTTAAAAATAATATTCCCCCAGTATTATATGGCGGATCTGTTGATAGTAATAATATTAGTTTTTTCAAAGATATTAAAGCAATTGACGGTTTTTTAATCGGTGGAGCCTCAAAATCATCAAAAAATTTTATTGATATAATAAAAAATTTCTATAAATAACCGTTATGGAAACTATTTTAATTGTAGCAAATATAGTTTTAGCAATTGTACTGATTATAATTGTTTTATTGCAAAGATCAGAAGGTGGTGCTTTGGGTTTAGGCTTGTCCCAAGACAATTTTGCATCTACAAGGTCAGTTGGCAATTTTTTAACTAAAACAACTGCAATTATTGCTACATTGTTTATTATTTCGAGTATTTCACTCGTTGTCCTTTCGAGAGGAGATTTAGAGGAAACACAATCAGTTTTAGAGAAAATAGAGGAAGAAAAGGATTTAGCACTACCTAAAATTCCAGAGTCTTCAAAATAAACTTTATTTTTAGTTCAAAAGCAGTTATATTATTCTTCCATGGCGCGATACGTATTTGTAACTGGCGGCGTGGTTTCATCTTTAGGCAAAGGTCTTTCTTCAGCTTCGCTTGCTTCTTTACTTCAACTAAGGGGTTTTAAGGTTAGAGTCAGAAAACTAGATCCGTATTTAAATGTTGATCCTGGGACCATGAATCCATTTCAACACGGAGAAGTTTATGTAACAGATGATGGTGCTGAAACAGATCTAGATATAGGTCATTATGAGAGATTTACAGGAATTTCAGCTACTCAATCTGACAACATTACTACCGGCGGTATCTATAGCGATATAATTAAAAAGGAGAGAAGAGGAGATTATTTAGGAGGAACTGTTCAAGTAGTACCCCATGTTACAGATAGAATTAAAAAATTTATTTCACACGATGTTAAAAATGAAGATTTTATAATTTGTGAAATTGGTGGGACGGTTGGTGATATAGAAAGTCTTCCTTTTTTAGAGGCAATAAGACAATTTTCTAATGATGTTGGAAAAACAAATAGTTTATTTATACACTTAACTTTAGTTCCTTACTTAAAAGCTTCAGGTGAATTAAAAACAAAACCAACCCAACATTCTGTTAAAGAATTGAGAAGCCTAGGTATACAACCTGACATAATTATATGTAGGTCTGAAAGAGAAATTCCAAAAACAGAAAGAAAGAAAATATCTTTATTCTGCAATGTGCCCATTGACAATGTTATAGAAACTGTTGACGTAAAAACCATTTATGAAGCACCAATAAGTTTTCATAAAGAAAAACTAGATGATAGAGTTCTATCTTTTTTCAATATTAAAAGTAAAAAATCACCTGACCTTAGTAAATGGAAAAATATTACCTCCAGGGTTTTGAATCCAAAGAAAGATGTAAACATTGGAATTATAGGTAAATATGTTGATCTTAAAGATGCTTATAAATCTCTAGACGAAGCATTAATACATGGAGGTATATCAAATAATGTTAAAGTTAATTTGAAGAGAATTGACTCAGAAAATTTAAAACCCGATAAAATTAAACCCTTACTAAAAGATGTGACCGGTGTTCTTATTCCAGGAGGTTTTGGAAAAAGAGGCACGGAAGGTAAAATTGCTGCCATAAAATATGCTAGATTGAATAATATACCTTTCTTCGGTATTTGCTTTGGCATGCAAATGGCTGTTATTGAAGCAGCTAGAAACTTATTAAATATTAAGAATGCCTCTACAAGTGAATTTGGGAACAATTGTACTCCAGTAGTTGGTCTCTTAGAAGAATGGCAAAAAGGAAATAAAAAAATTAAAGGAACAAAAAAAAATTTAGGTGGAACAATGAGATTAGGTTTATACGATGCGGTACTAAAAAATAATTCTTTAATATCTAAGATTTATTCTGAGAAGAAAATAAAAGAAAGGCACAGACATAGATATGAGGTTAATATTAAATATAAGAATGATTTTGAAAAAAAAGGTTTAATTTTTTCAGCTTTATCACCAGATGGATCTCTACCAGAGATAATTGAATTAAAAGATCATCCATGGTTTATCGGTGTTCAGTTTCACCCTGAATTTAAATCAAGACCTTTTACACCACATCCGTTATTTTCTTCTTTTATCAAAGCTGCTGATATTAATGGGAGAGGTAATTAATGATAACCAAAACTGTTAAATGTGGAAAATTAAATATTTCAAATCTAAATGCTTTCACTTTAATTGCAGGACCGTGCCAATTAGAAAATGAGAGACATGCTCTTGAGGTAGCTAATCAATTAAAAAAAATGACTGACAAACTTGGTATAGGTCTAATTTATAAAACCTCATTTGACAAGGCTAACAGAACAAGTCTAAAAGGCAAAAGAGGTGCTGGTCTTGAAAAATCACTACCAATTTTTGATAAAATTAGAAAAGAAATTAATGTTCCTGTGTTAACAGATATTCATACAATAGAACAATGTAGAATAGTTTCTAAACACGTTGATGTTTTACAAATACCAGCTTTCTTGTGCAGGCAAACAGACTTACTTGTAGCTGCTGCTCAAACTGGAAAAGTAATAAATGTTAAAAAGGGTCAATTCTTGGCACCATGGGACATGATTAATGTCACAAAAAAAATAGAAGACTCAGGAAATAAAAATATTTTGGTTACAGAAAGAGGAGCAAGCTTTGGTTATAATACTTTAGTTTCCGATATGAGATCATTACCTATTATGGCAAAGAATGGTTATCCAGTGGTTTTTGACGCTACTCATTCTGTACAACAACCTGGTGGAATGGGTGACAAGAGTGGAGGTCAAAGAGAATTTGTTGAACACCTTTCTCGTGCAGCTATTGCTGTAGGTGTTGCTGCGATTTTTATAGAAACACATCCTGATCCTGACAATGCACCATCTGATGGACCAAATATGGTTCCATTATCAAAGTTGCCAAATCTTTTGAAACAATTAGTTGAAATAGATAATTTAATTAAGAATGGCAAAAATTAAAAATATTAAAGGCCGACAAGTTTTCGATAGCAGAGGTAACCCAACACTAGAGGCTGAAGTATTTTCTGAAAATGGATCTGCTTTTTCAATAGTACCTTCCGGTGCATCTACTGGCACTCATGAAGCATTTGAATTAAGAGACAAGGAAAAAAAAGATTATTTAGGCAAAAGTGTTTTTGCGGCTATTTCAAACGTAAATAATCTTATATCCAAAGGTTTAAAAAATATTGAGGTCTCTGACCAAACAAAAATAGATAAAATTTTAATTGAATTAGACGGAACTGATCAAAAAAAGAAACTTGGTGCAAACGCTATATTAGGTGTATCCATGGCATGTTGTAAATTAGCTGCAATTGAAAAAAAAGTCCCTTTATATAAATATTTATCCAAAAATAACGATTACTTAATACCTATACCTTTGCTGAACATCATTAACGGTGGTGTACACGCAAAAAATAATCTTGATATCCAGGAATTTATGATACGTCCGGAAAAAACAAATTCATTTTCAGAAGCGATAAGACGTAGCTTTATTATAATTCAAAATCTCAAAAAAATGTTAATTGATACAAATGTTGGAGACGAAGGAGGGTTTGCTCCAAATTTAAAAAGCAATGAAGAAGCAATTCAAATGATAATTGAATCTATTGAAAAATCAGGATTTGAACCAGGCAATGATATATCTATTTGTTTAGACGTTGCTGCAAATGAATTGAAACACCCAAAAACTGTAGAGTATTTTTTAAATTTGATAAAAAAATACCCAATAAAATCTATTGAAGATCCTTTTTCCGAGGATGAATGGCAATCTTGGAATAAACTTACTAAAAGCACCAATATTCAAATTGTGGGGGATGATCTTTTTGCGACCAATATAAAGAGGTTAAAAAAAGGAATAGACGAACACTCTGCTAATGCCATACTCGTAAAACTTAATCAAATCGGCACCGTTAGCGAAACATTACAAGTTATAGATCTTGCTCAAAAAAATAACTTTAAAACAATTATTTCACATAGATCGGGCGACTCAGAAGATACTTTTATTGCTGATTTGTGTGTTGCGACAAAATCTTCACAAATCAAAACAGGTTCTTTAGCTCGTTCTGAGAGGGTGTCTAAGTATAATAGACTGTTGAGAATAGAGGATGGACTTGGCAAACTAGCAAAAATGGCTAAAATATAAAAATGAATTTTTTTAATGCTTTTAAAAAAAGAAAAATTTTGTTTTTAAACATTTTTTTATTTTTATACATAATCCTTAATCTACTGACTGGTGAGAGAGGTTTAATGGCATATTTTGAAAAAAGTGAACTTGAAAAAAAATTAATAAAAACAAAAGTCAAATTAACTGAAGAAATTCAAATTTTTGATAACAAGAATTCGTTACTTTCTACAAATTTAAATTTTGATTTTGTTGATATACTTATTAGAGATAAATTAAAATTAGGAAAAAAAGAGGAAATAATCATCAAAATAAATGACTAAAAGTAGACACCCAGAAAAAATTAATAAGCCCTTTAATCCAATTAAAAAAAAACCTAGCTGGATTAGGTCTAAAATATTAGATACAAAAGTTTTTTTTAAAACTAAAGAAGTGGTAAATCAAAATGGTTTAAATACTGTTTGCCAGGAAGCGAATTGTCCAAATATTACAGAATGTTGGAGTAAAAAACACGCTACATTTATGATAATGGGAGATACATGTACAAGAGGATGTGCTTTTTGTGATGTCAAAACAGGAAAACCAAATAAATTGGATCCATTTGAACCTGTAAAAATTTCTAAAGCAGTAAAAGAACTTAATCTTAACCATGTAGTAATAACCTCAGTTGATAGAGATGACCTAGAGGATGGTGGAGCAAATCATTTTAAACATGTTGTTTTAGAAACAAAAAAAAATAATCCTAATACAACAATAGAAGTCTTAACACCTGATTTCCTAAGAAAGGGAAATGCATTTGAAAAAGTCTTAGAAGCATCACCAGATGTTTTCAATCATAATATTGAAACAGTGCCGAGTCTTTATTTAACAGTTAGACCAGGTTCCAGATATTTTGCTTCTATCAAATTATTGGAGTCATCAAAAAAAATTAAACCAAATGTATTTACTAAATCCGGTTTGATGGTTGGTTTGGGTGAAAATAAAAATGAAATTTTACAAGTGATGGATGATTTGAGAACTGCAAATGTTGATTTTTTAACAATAGGGCAATACCTTCAACCATCACCTAAACATTATCCTCTTCAAAGATATTATAAACCCCATGAATTTATTGAATTGAAAAATATAGCTTTATCAAAAGGATTTTTATTAGTTGCCTCATCTCCTTTAACAAGATCTTCTTATCATGCAGACGAAGATTTTAAAAAATTAAAAAAAGCAAGAGATGAGCAATCAAAATGCCTGACGCTTCAATAAAAAAAATTATTCCTTGTAAAAAAAAAGATCTAATAAAAATGATACTTGATATAGAAAAGTATCCCGAGTTTGTTCCATGGTGTCTTAATGGAAAGATACATAAGGTTAATGAAATGGATGATATTATTGAGATGGAGGCAGATTTAACAGTAGGAAAAAAATTTTTAAATCAAACATATAAAAGCCATGTTACTTATTACAAAAATAAAGACAAGATTCTCGTTAACAATATCGGAGGTCCTTTAAAACATCTTAAAAATATATGGCAAATACGAGAAGTTAATAATCAAAGTGAAGTTGATTTTTCAATAGATTTTGAAATTAAAAATGTCTTTTATAATATGATTATGAAAAAATCATTTGATAAAGGGTTAAATGAAATTGCAAGTGCTTTTGAAAAAAGAGCTATCAACTTATTTAAGAATTCTTAAAATCAATTCCAGAGCCTTTTTTACAGCACTTTTTTGTATATTTGCGCGACCTCTATTTTTAAAAACAAATCTATGTATTTTAATCTTATTAGCCCTTTTTAAACCTATATAGACTAATCCAACTGGTTTTTTTTTAGATCCACCCTTAGGTCCCGCAATACCCGTAACAGAAACAGCAATATTACTTCTACTAATTTTGCTTAAATTATTAACCATGGAAAAACAACATTGAACACTCACAGCACCATGTTTTTCTATAGTTTTTTTAGGTACTTTTAAAAGAAGACTTTTAGATTGATTAGAGTAAGTAACCAAACCCATTTTAAAAACTTTAGAGGAACCAGCCAGAGAAGTAAAGGCACTAGAAAGCATCCCGCCAGTACATGACTCAACAAGTGAAATTGATAACTTTTTTTGACTTAGTTTTCTTATTATATTTTTAATTAAATTTTTCAATTTGAACTAATTAAATCCTTTTTTCTAAAAACTTTTAAAGGAGGTAGAATTTTAATATTAATTGCTAAATTAATGAATTTACCACGAGCATTCTTCGACCTCGTATATTTAAATGACATTCTATCACCAATCTTAGCATTTTTTGGCATTAAACCACCTTTAATTGAAATGGTATTGAACTTTTTAGGACCAACATTAAAATAGATTTTGTTACATCTTATTTGATGAATTGTATAATCTTTACCAAGGGTATCTCTATGAACTCTTGTTTCGTATACTCCTTCGTAAGTTTCATATTCTTTTGCTATGATAACATTTTCCCATTTTGGATTTGGATATCTACTTTGAATTTCATCCAACTGTTTAGAAAGTTCAGAAAATTTTGACACATCTTTTTGTTGAGAAAAAAATATTTTTTTAATATTTTGTAAATTTCTTCCAGACCTTGAAATTGTCGAATCAACCGTAACAAAATCTACTGTATTTATTTTCTCAAATTCATTAAAAAGTTTAAATTCGTTGTTTAAAGCCTGCAAGGCTGCATCTGGATTATTCATATGATCAAGTTCATACTCTGATAAAGAATGGTAGAATCTGATTGCTTTCATCGCCAATTTTTTTCTAGTTAAAGCGCTTAAATTTGGAGCTTTAGCAAATTGTATTACTTTATTACAAATTTCCTTTGCCTCATTATCAAAAATTAAGTTGTAACATTTAGCTTCTAAAAGGAAACCGTGAGCAGAGTGCATAGTTTCAGGCCCAGTACATACCTCAACTGCTTTTTTTGCTTGTTCTAAAAATTCTTGTATTTTTTGCATTTCCCCGAGTCTTTCTGCATAATAACAATATAAATTCTGATACTCCGGTTCTAATTGAATTGCTATTTCATATGATTTCATCATATTTACAGGATCATAGTTTTGAGAATGATAGTTTCCTTCAACTCTATAAACTTCGCAATAATCTGGATGGGATATTTTTAATTTTTCTATATTACGCTCTATGTCAGCACCTATTTCAGCGAATATTTGTTTATTATAAATTTCTTTTGCACGTCTTGCAGTATTCCGTGAAATTGTTTCGCAAATTTGTGCGGCATAAGCATCAGCTTTTTTTCTGACCATCATTCTATTCCAGTCTTGAATCAGTGTTCCATTTTTAGCTTCGTTATAATTGACTGGCATACTAATACTAGCCGATGTTACACGTGCATAAGTTTTATACAACTTTTCTTTCTCTTTCATATCGTCATAAAATTTATTTTTTTCTAGAAATGGTATCACTTCATTTTTAACTTTATAATATACAGCACCTGTTCTTTTTATATCTTGTGATATAAAATTGTGATTTAATAAGTCTTTAATTCCAGATACAATTTTACTTGGGTCTGACTTGCTTCCTATAACATCTACGATAATTGACCTTGTTAATTCTTGTTTTAAATAATACAAACCTTTCAAAACTTCTTTAGAAGAGTCATCAAATTTTTTAAAAATATTTAGAAAACAATAGTTAAGTTGATCTTTGGATAATTTAAAGGCCGTATCGGGTTCATCTCCTTTAGAAATTGCTCCAACCGCCCATTTTATAAACAATGGATTTCTTGAAACCCTATCAAGTAATTCCATAACCTTTTCGTTGTTCATCTTTTTAAAGGGTGTTAGTTGAAAGAAATTAATAAGTCTCCTAAAAAAATCTAGCGCTTCTTTTTTTTCAAAAGGACCGACCTTTACAGTAGCACTTTGATCAACCGGTCTTCTCGAGGTTATTAAAATCTTGCTTTTATGCTCTGCTTGGCCAAATTCATCAATAAAGCTGTTAATATTGTGATCCAAAATACTTTCCAAATTATCTAAAAGCAAAAGTGTTTTTTGTGACTCTAAATTTTTCACAACATTTTTAATTGGATCATCGTCAAGATCTTCCCAATTTAAAGATGAAAAGAATTTGCCAGAATCATTTATTTCTTTTGAAAGCTCTTTAAATTCAATGGTCGAAGATGTACCAGATTTAAAAGAAAGATAAACACATCTTTCAAATTCATCTGTACCCATTAAATCGTAGCAAATTTTAACCGCCAAAGCGGTTTTTCCTGTTCCACCTTCACCAACAAAAGAAATAACAGGATATTTACTTATTAATTTATTAATTTTATCATTCAAGTTTTTTCTTTCTATAAAACCAGTTTCAACCGTATCGGTCTCTGGCAGATTATTGTTATCCACTCTTTCATCAATAGTTTCAACTGTATCGTATGAAACCTCCTCACCCTCGTTCATTCTTTTATATATACTCAGTGTTTCAGGAAATATTTCTTTAAAGTCTTTTATTTTTATTGCAAAATCTTCAACCATATCGGACTCTGAAGCAAGTAAAGGATTTCTAATTTTAGAATGTGCGGTTTTGTTTCGAATTAGTCTTATCGCCTCTAAATCCTTTCCTATGCTAGCAAGTATTTCTTGAGATTGAGAGTTAAGTAGACCCTTATTAGAAATTAATAATTTTAGACTGTCAGAGTAACCTAATTGATCCAAAATATCTTCATCATTAATTTCTTTTTCTAGTATTAAAACACCAGATTCCTTTTTTTCCTGTAAGGAACGTTTTTTTAATTTTTCGTACTGAAATTTATCAATACAATCTTTAATATTCTTTGATTGGATTATTTCTTCCTTTATCCAATTTCTTAGATCAAGCTCAATATTTCCCGTTATAAACTTACATTTTTCAAATGTTGTTGGTATAAATGACATTTTTTTTTATTTAAGATTATAAAAATATGTTAAAGGTTCAAGCTTTTCATCATCAATTTTCCAGGGATTTAATTCAGTAAGTTTTCCAAGTGATGTGGCTGGTGGATTTTTTGACCTATCAAGCCATATACCTGAAACTACGCATAAAATGAATTTCGGGTAACTTTCTTGAGCTCTTTTGACTTCATTTTTTGTTACAATTACTCTACTATCTGTTCCTGTTGTTCCTTTGACTTCACAGAAAAGTTCTTTCCCATCTTTGCTCAGATTCAGATCGTATCCTTTATCTCTTCTTGAACTTACATCTGTAACTGACCAATTTTCATTTTTGAACCTCTTAATAACATATTCCATAGCATAGTTTTCTATAGCTTTTCTCTCCTTTGAACTTAATCCAAAACCTTGACCAGTTTTTTTTCTAGGTTTATTTTTAATATCATCTAAGGTTTCTGATTTATTTTCCTCAAAATTTTCTACATCTTCAATTGTTATTTTTTGTTTTTCTTTAATTAAATCTAATAAAAATTTAGCAGCAGGAAGGGGAAGGGGAAGCATATAAATCACGTTATGCTTTAAATTTCTGTCATATATCCAATGTTTATTCGTTCTAAAAGTATTGAGTTTTTTTATAACACTTTTGGTTAAAATTAGAGGTTCAATATCCACGTAGTCTGTATCAACTTTTCTTCCTTTTTCCATCCAAGGAAGAGATTTGGAAAATTCTTTTGGCCTACTAAAATTTTCATCTGCTTTACCCTTAACAATAGAAATACAGGTTATTTCGCCCTTTAAATGTGAAAAAACTACATCTCCTTTTTTTAATTTAGATAAAACTTCCCAGTGAAATAAAGTTTTTTTATTTTTATCATAATAGGGTGCCCAAAAATAACCATCTCTTCTTTCAACTTTAAAGGTTCGATTTTGAGATACCCAGAAAAATCTGTTTGCATAACTTTTAAGACCCCAAACGCCTTTACCTTTGCCTTCAACAGAGTAAAATTGATCATGATTTGTTTCTAACTCTCTCCTAATCGTACTATCCCATGTTGGGTTAAGAGCTAATTTACGAATCTTTTTGGTCTCTCGATATATTTCGCTAAGATGACCACAACCGTTAAGATTTTTTAAAGCTCGAACTATATCCAAATTCCAAGTTGTCATTATATGAAAAAGCTTTTTCCAACCATAAACAAAATCATCACAATTGTTACATAAAATCCAGCCAAAATATCATCAAATAAAATACCAAAAGTATTTTTATATTTCTTATCAATATAATCTATTGGAAATGGCTTAAGACCATCAAATAATCTAAACAAAAGAAAAAACCAAAAATAAATTTGAAGAGTTTCTACCATTGTGTTTGCTCTATTTGGGTGAAAGAGTTCGTACAAAATTATTGGAATTGATTGACCAAGAAATTCGTCAATTACTATTTCTTGAGGATCTTCATTTTTAAAACTATTCAAACAAGATTTAATTGCAAAAAAGGAATAAAATAAAAACAATAACAAAGATAAGAAAATAATTAAAATAGGAATTTTAAGAACATGTATTAATAAAAATAAAAATAAAGT
Organism: uncultured Pelagibacteraceae bacterium; assembly: GCA_902580445.1. Taxonomy (GTDB): domain Bacteria; phylum Pseudomonadota; class Alphaproteobacteria; order Pelagibacterales; family Pelagibacteraceae; genus Anoxypelagibacter. The sequence goes on from CACHKQ010000004.1 coordinate 12,527, forward strand.
TGTAAATAATGATGCCCATGTACCTCTATATTTTATAATTGAATTACCAAAAACAAAAAGTGTAATAAAATAATAATTTAATTTTTTAATCATACTTAATTACCGATGCGATTACTTCAGTAGCAATTGCTTTTTCTTTTCCAATTATTCCTAATTTTTCTGTTGTTTTACCTTTTATATTAATCTTATTTTCACTAATTTCACAAAATTTAGAAATATTTTTAATAATTTTTTTTCTATACTTACTTATTTTTGGAGTTTGGGTTATTATGTTCACATCTAAATTATTTATGTAAAAACCGTTAGATTTAATTTTTTCTATTACATTTTTTAATAAAATTGTTGATCTAATATTTTTAAATTTTTTATTTTTGTCAGAAAATAATGTTCCTATATCTCCCATGCTACAAGCACCAAGAACAGCATCAATTATAGAGTGTAAAACTGGATCACCGTCTGAATGTCCCAACGTTCCAAGTTTTGATTTTATATTTAAACCACCTAAATAAAACTTTCTACCAGGAACAAGTCTATGAATATCAAAACCAATTCCAATTTTATTTTTTAAATTCATAGAATTCTTAAACATTTTAAAATCTTCTTGACTTGTTATTTTAAAATTGCTTTTTTCTCCCGCAATAAATTTAACTTTTTTAAGTGAATCTAATAAAGAAAGATCATCATCTTTATAAATTAATTTCTTATTCAAATGTAGATTTAGTATATTTTTAAAATTATAGGATTGAGGGGTTTGAGTTAAAAAAAAATTTTCTCTGGTTAAATTTAGTATTTTATTATTACTAAATAACGATTTTAAAGCATCGTTAACTGGAATTTTTGGTACAACTGCATTTTTTTTGGAATTATTTATAATTTTTCTTATTAATCGAGTGGAAATGTTAGGTCTTGCAGAGTCGTGTATAAGAACGTTTGAACATTTTAATTTGTTTTTCTTTATATATTTAAGTGCTTTTAATGTGGAGTCTTGTCTTGAATTACCACCAATTATTTTGATAAATTTTTTTGATTTTATTCTTTTAATAAACTTTAAGTGCTTTTTATTAATTACAACGATAATATTTTTAATTTGCTTGATATTGTTAAATTTTAGTAAAGATAGCTCTAAAATGGTTTTTCCTGCAATTTTAGTGAAAGGTTTTGGGATTTTATGTTCAAATCTTTTACTATTTCCGGCGGCTAACAAAATTAAGCAAAAATTCATTATGTATATTAATTTATCCTATATTTATGTAAAATGTTAAGAAATTAAAATGCTAAATACAATTAAAAATTTTAAGTGGTTTTTTGCCATTTCATTTATTTCAATTTTGTTAGGTTTATTAACTTTTATAACTTTTATAAATCAAAAATTGATATTTTTAAATGAAGATAATTTACAATATTTGTTAATACTCGATGTTACTGTTTTAGTATTGTTTCTAATGCTTTTAGTTCGTGAAACATCTAGACTGTTTCTAAAAATTAAATCAAAAAAAGAAGGTTCAAAAACAAGCCTTAACTATGTACTTCAATTTTCACTTTTCGCATTTATACCCTCATTAGTAATTGCTTTTTTTTCCTTAATTTTATTTAACGTTGGTTTACAAAAATATTTTGATAAGAAAATAACTTCAGCTGTAAATAATTCTTATGAGGTTGCAAAAAATTACATAGAAGAAACAAAGCGCTCGGTTGAAGCAGATATTTTTTTAGTAGGTATTGATCTAAATAGATTTTCGGGGATTTTATTTTCAAATCCCAAAAGAGTTCAAAGTAGTATTAGAATACAAAAAAATTTAAGACGACTAGATGAAATTTATTTAATAGATAGCACAGGTACTATTTTGCTTGGCGAAACTAATAATCCAGATGATAAATTTATATTGCCTACAGACGAAGAATTTGATCTAGCTTTAGGTGGAAAACCTGTTTCAGTAAAAGTAAGTTCAGAAAATAAAACCGCATTTATGTTAAAATTAAACGATTTTATCGATACTTATTTGTACGTTTCAAGAAATATTCAGCCTCAATTACTTCAATATCTAGAGGATACAGAACAAGCTGTTAATTTTTATTACACTGTTCAGAATAACAGAACCGGAATAAAAATAACTTTTGCAATTATTTATGTAATTGTGGTTTCAATGTTATTATTTTTAACAATTGTTTTAGCTATAAATTTTGCGGGCAGATTAACAAAACCAATAATAAACCTTATTACCGCATCAAAAAATATTAGTGGAGGAAAACTAGATAGCAAGGTTCCTGAAATCGAGTCGGATGAGGAAATTAAAAACCTTAATAAAAATTTTAATAACATGATTGATAGATTGAAAAGGCAACAAGACAAACTTTTAGTTTCTGAAAGATATTCCGCCTGGGAGTCCGTCGCAAGAAAACTTGCTCATGAAATTAAAAATCCCTTAACACCCATACAGCTTTCTATTGATAGACTTAAGGAAAAATATTCTGATAAACTTAAAAACGATAAAACTGAATTTTCAAAATATCTAGAAACAATTAATAGACAGATTATAGATATTAAAAAACTTGTAAATGAATTTTCTGATTTTGCTAGAATGCCATCACCAATTTTAAAAAAAATTAAAATTGATGAAGTTTTAAATAGAGCTATATCCTTTTATCAAATGTCTAATGAGGAGTTGTCTTTAAAATTTAATAAACAAAATAATTCAAATTTTTATGTGAATGGTGATAGTGAACAGTTATATAGAGTTTTTTTGAATCTAATAAAAAATTCAATTGAGGCAATTGATGAAAAAAAACAAAAAATTAGCAATTTACAAGGCAAAATTACTATGGAAATGAACACAAATAATGAATATATAGTGATCGAAATGCTTGATAACGGCATAGGTTTTAATGATGTTGCTAACATTACAAAACCTTATTTTACTACTAAAAAGCAAGGAACCGGTTTAGGACTGCCCATTGTCTCAAAAATTATTAATGATCACGGTGGAGAAATAAATTTTTTAAAAAGTTCTGAAGGAGCTAAAATAGTTATAACTTTACCTATTTATCAATGAAACAGGAAGTATTAGTAATCGACGATAATTTTGACATCCGAAGTTTAATTTCGGAAATTTTAAAAGATAAAAATTACAATGTGAGAGAAGCTGCAAATTTCAATCAAGCTGTTTTTGAAATAGATAAAAAGCTTCCAGATATAGCAGTAATTGATGTTAAATTAGATAAAGGCGACAAAGATGGTATTGAGTTATTAAAAAAAATTAAATCTATTACAGATTTAGTTCCAGTTATAATGATTTCTGGTCATGCAAATGTTGAAATGGCAGTTGAGTCTTTAAAACTCGGTGCTTATGAATTTATTACGAAACCGTTTGCTCCAGAACAACTGCTTAATTTTGTTAGTCGGGGTCTAGAAAATGTTAGTTTAAGAAAAGAAAATAGACAATTAGAAAATAAATCTTTCCACTCTTTTGAATTTATCGGTAAAAATAATCAAATACTAAAAATAAAAAAACTCATAACCAAACTTGGATCAACAGACAGTAGGATATTAATATCTGGACCTACTGGGTCTGGTAAAGAGCTTTTGGCTAGAAAAATTCATAAAAATTCACAAAGAAATAAAAAACCTTTTATTGTTATTAATGGTGCATCACTTAGAGGAGATAATTATGAGAAAGAACTTTTTGGTTCTGAAAATTCAGATGGTACAATTATTTATGGTTTTTTGGAAAAGGCAAAAGGCGGTACACTTTTAATTGATGAAGTTTCAGAGATACCATTAGATACACAAGCAAAAATACTTAGAATTTTAATAGATCAAAAATTTAAAAGATCAAATGGCAAAGATGATATTTACGTTAATGTGCGTGTAATTTCATCAACTTCTAAAGATTTGAAAAATGAAGTCTTAATTGGAAATTTTAGAGAAGATTTGTTTCACAGACTTAATGTTGTGCCGATAGACATTCCAAGTCTATACTCTAGGTCTGATGACATACCATTATTAATTGATTACTTTCAAACAAAATTATCAGAAATTAATGGAATTCCTAAAATTGAAATAAACGTTGATGATGATTTACTTTACTCATATCAGTGGCCTGGTAATGTAAGAGAGTTAAGAAATCTAGTTGAGAGAATTTCTATACTTTCTCAAAATGAAAATAAGGCTAATATAGGAAGATTACTTCATGAGATTTTAAGTAAAAATAATTCACAAACTTTAGCAAATACTAATCTTTCGATGGATTACCCCTTGAAGCAGGCAAGAGAAAACTTTGAAAAAAACTATTTACTTACTCAACTTAAAAAAAATAAGGGCAATATCTCTAAAACAGCAGAATTTATTGGCATGGAGAGATCTGCACTACATAGAAAACTTAAATCTTTGGGTATCAAAGGTATAAATTAATCATGAATATTATCATTTGTGGCGCCGGCATGGTCGGTTTTTCAATTAGCAAACAATTACAAGCTCAAGGACACTCTGTAACTGTTATTGACCAATCATCTGAAGACATTAAAAAAATTAATGACACTCAGGATGTTAAGGGTATAGTTGGTAGAGCTACTTTACCTTCTGTTCTTGAAAGCGCAGGCGCAAAAGACACTGACATGATTATCGCTGTTACCAGAAATGATGAAATAAATATGATTGTATGTCAAATAGCAAGTTCTCTATTTAATATTTCAAAAAAAATTGCAAGAATTAGATCGCAAGAATTCCTAGAGGGTAAATGGAGTAAATTATATAGCAAAGCAAATATACCAATAGATGTAATTATATCTCCTGAGAGAGAAGTTGCTAAATCCTTATTCAGGAAATTAGAAGCACCAGGAGCCCTAGACAATGTGCCTTTTGTAAAAGACAAGGTTAAATTACTTGAAATTTTAATTGAAAAAAAATGCCCAATAGCAAATACACCTTTAAGCGATTTAACAAAAAAATTTCCTGAATTTAAAGCGTATATATTTGGAGCAGAGAGAAAAGAAAAATTTGTTTTTTTTAAAAAAAATGATCAAATGAAAGTAGGTGACAAAGTATATTTAGTTGTAAGTACAGATCAAATCAAAAAATTATTATCAGTTTTTGGCCATGATGAAAAGCTTGCAAAAAAAATACTTATTATAGGCGGAGGAAATATTAGCCTCCATCTTGCGAAACTTCTCGAAGCATCTGATGGACTAAGAACAAAAATTATTGAAAAAAACAAGTCTAGAGCAGAACAATTGGCTGGTGAATTATCATCTTCAATCATAATTTGCGGTGATCCGTTAGATGAAAAAATTTTAAAGGAAGCAAATATTGAAGAGATAGAAACAGTTTTTGCTTTGACCGATGATGATGAAGACAATATTATGTCTTGTGTATTAGCTGAAAAATATACTCCTTCTAAACGAACAATAGCAATTATAAATAAACATAATTACAATATTCTTCAAGAGTCTCTAAAAATTGATGATTTAGTTGATCCTAGAATGGCAACAGTTTCCACTATTATGAAACATGTGCATATGGGCACAATCGATACTGTTTATACATTGTTAGATGGACAATACGAATTCTTAGAAGCCAAAATACTTGAGTCATCAGAACTTGTAAATAAATCAATCAAAGACTCTAATTTACCTGATCAAGTTAGAATAGGGGCTATTGTTAGAAAAGATAAAGTGATGATGCCAAGTTCAAAATTTATTTTTGAAAAGGACGATATAGTTGTTGTTTTATCTAAAAGAGAGCAACTTAAGGATGTTGAAGATATTTTTAGAATAACTTCATAAAATGAAAATTCAGTCTAGTCTTTATTATTTAGGCCTAAGTTGTTTTCCTGTTTGTATTTTGTCTTTATTTAATATTTTTTATTCTTATTATTTTGATTATTTACTTGATGTTAATTCTTACATAATTGTATTATTTTTATCATTATTTATAGGTTTAATTTTATTTTTTGTTGGTAAAAAAAAGAAAGATGAAATTGGTATTTATGACCAACTTATTTTAGTTTTTTTGATTTATTTACTGATATCAAGTTTAATATCAATACCTTTTCATCTAAGTATTTACCAAGTTTCTTTAATAGACGCTTACTTTGAGTCAGTGTCCGGTCTTTCTGGCACTGGATTTAGCATAATATCAGATGTAAAAAACTTAGACCCGCCTCTTATTATATGGAGATCATCTTCACAGTGGCTAGGTGGCTTTTATTTTTTAGTATTTTTAGTTTTAATTTTTTCCAATAAAAATTTTAATTTTAAAATGATTGATTATGGTTTTAATTTTGAAAAAAAAACAGATTTTGCTAAAAATATCTTAAATGTGTCTTATAGAATTTTTTTTATTTATTTAATACTAACCCTAATAATTTTTTTACTTTTCATTTTATCAGATGTTCGTATTTTTAATAGTCTCAATCTATCAATGACAATAATATCATCTGGAGGATTTTTACCAACAAACACGTTGAATGATATATTAAAAACTAATCTACATCATATAGTTTTGATCTTAGGTTTTTTAATATCAATTTTTAATTTTTATCTACTTTACAATCTATTTTTTGGTAGAAATAATTTAAAGGATCATGGGGAGGACCTTTATATATTTGTATTATTATTATCATTTTGCTTATTATTTTATTTAATTGTTGATTTAGATTTATTAAAAGTTTTTATTAGTGTACTAAGCAGTATTGGTAATTCAGGTTTAGAAATCGCTCCTATTCCAAAAAATTTTGGTTTATTTCTTTTGATTTTAACACTTTTTGGAGGTTCAGTCTTATCAACAACATCTGGAATTAAATTTATTAGAATTTATGTTTTAATAAAAGCTTTTTTTATAGAGATTTATAGACTTGTAAAACCCAACGTAGTTTTAAATTCTAAAATAATGCTTTCAGATAATAAAATAAATAAAGATAATTTAAGAATTGCTTTTTTAATATTTATACTTTTTTTTCTAAGTCTTTTTATTTTAAGTAGTATTTTATTAATGGATACTTTTGGTTTTGAAAATTCTTTTAAATTGTCGTTATTGACCTTAACAAATACTATGGCATCAAATATCTATGGTTTAGATAGTATTGATTTTGTTAATTTATTAACTATTTCAAAGATTTCACTTATAATCTTTATGATAATAGCTAAAATTGAGTTACTTGCTGTTTTTTTATTAATAAGAAAGTTTTTTTTAAGTAATTAAATTATGTCTAAAATACTAATTATTGGTGCAGGTGCTATGGGATCAGCGTTTTCTTTTCCATGTGTGGATAATGGTCATACAGTAAGTATTATAGGTTCTCCTTTGGAAAATAAAACTATCGATGAACTAAAAAAAAATTATTATCATCAAGTCTTAAGCTGTAATCTTCCAAAAAATATAAATTTTTTAAAAGCTGATAAACTTCAAGATGAACTTAAAAATAATCCAGATTTATTAGTAATTGGTGTCAATTCTAAAGGTATAAATTGGATCACTAAAGAATTAGAGAGTACAAATTTTTCAAACACACCATTATTATTGCTTACAAAAGGTTTGAGTGTACAGAACAATAAATACGTATTACTTACCGACAAATTTAAAAATGTTGAAATTACAGCAGTTGCTGGCCCTTGTTTGGCAAAAGATTTATCAAAAAAAAATAAAACAGCAGTTGTTTTGGCTAATAAAAATATAAATAAAGCTAATGAAATCAGCAAATTAATCAAAACAAGTTATTATTTTGTTGAAACTTCTGATGATTTAATTGGTATTGAGGTATGTGCAGCGATTAAAAATTTTTATTCAATGATAATTGGATCTGCAAATGAATTAAATACAGCTGCTTTTTTATTAAATAAATCAATCATTGAAATGAATAAATTTGTAAAATTTTTAGGTGGATCTGAAAAATCTGTTTATGGTCTTGCTGGATTAGGTGATTTGTATGTAAGTAGTGCAGGGGGCAGAAACAGTAAAATGGGTCGGCTATTAGGTAAAGGACATCTATATACTGAAGCCAAAGCAAAATTTATGCCTAACGAAACAATTGAAGGAGCAGAATTAGCAATGGATATAGGTAAAAAAGTTTTAAAAGATTTTAGACAAAAGGATTTCCCTTTAATGCACGCGTTGATAGATGCAATATGTAATAATAAAAAATTTACTATAAAGTGGTAAATATTCAAAAAAAGTCTTTGATGATTGTGATAAAGTAGTTAAAAGAAAGCTTATAACATTATATAATAAAGTTTATTAAAAATGATAAAAGTTGGAATTAATGGGTTTGGTAGAATTGGAAGATTAATTCTAAGAGCTTTATTAGAAAATTATAAGGATAAAATTCAAATTGTAGGTATCAATGACCTTGGCTCTATTGATACTAATGCACATTTAATAAAATATGATAGTACACACGGAACTCTTCCACATGATGTAAGCACTTCTAAAGATGGTTTTAAAATTTTAAATCAAAATATAAAAGTATTCGCTGAAAAAGATCCTGCAAGTCTGCCGTGGGGTAAGATAGGAGCAGACATCGTTTTAGAATGCACAGGATTATTTTTAAATAAAGAAACTGCAGGCAAACATTTAAAAGCAGGAGCTAAAAAAGTTATAATATCAGCACCAGGAAAAGATGTGGATTTCACAATTGTTCAAGGAGTAAACAGTAAAGATTTAAGAAAAGATCACAATGTTATTTCTAATGGATCTTGTACTACAAATTGTTTGGCACCCGTTGCAATGGTTTTAGAAAATAGTTTCGGAATTGAGTATGGATATATGACCACCATTCATAGTTATACAGGAGATCAAAAGTTGCTGGATACTCTTCATAAAGATTTAAGAAGAGCAAGATCTACCGAGGGAGCGATGATACCGACTTCAACTGGTGCTGCTAAAGCAATGAGTTTGGTTCTACCAAGCTTAAAAGGTAAGCTCGATGGTACAGCTATAAGAGTCCCAACACCAAATGTCTCCTTAATTGATTTTACATTAGTTACAAAAAAGGATGTTACTGCTGATACTATCAACGAAGCCATGATAAAAGCTGCTAATGGTGAGTTAAAGGGTATTCTTGGAATTAATAAACAGCCATTAGTTTCAAAAGATTTTAATCATGATGCACACAGCTCAATATTTGATGTTACCCAAACCCAAGTTATCAAAAATAAATTTAGTAGAGTTCTTTCTTGGTATGATAATGAATGGGGTTTTTCAAATCGTATGTGTGATACATCAATACAAATTTCAAAACTTATTAAATAAATGGAAGTTGTAACTAAAATTGCGCCTATAGCGCTTGCATTAATAATGCTAGCCCTTGGATTAGGCTTAACTGGTCAAGATTTTTTAAGAGTAGCAAAACAACCAAAAGATTTTTTAGTCGGATTAACATGTCAGCTAATATTACTACCTATTATTGCTTTTCTATTGCTTAAAATATTTAATTTACCTTTAGAAATTGCTCTTGGTGTAATGATTATTGCTGCAGCGCCTGGTGGCGTAACATCAAATGTTCTTACAAAATTTGCTAATGGTGATGTGGCTCTTTCAATTTCGTTAACAGCAATTATAAGTTTAATCAGCATTATTTCGGTTCCATTTATTGTATTTAAATCTGCAGAATTATTAGAAGTTTCGGAAATTTCAAAAGAAATTTCTATGATAGGAATATCAATGAAAATGTTTTTGGTTGTAACTCTCCCTGTTCTTATTGGAATGTTAATAAGAAAATTCGCAACAAACTTTGTTATGTCTAAATCTCAGTTTATAGAAAGAATTTCAATTATTTTATTTGTAATTGTTTTTGCTGCAATATGGATTGAAGAATGGGAGAATATTTTTAACTACATACAAAAAGCAGGATTAATTACTTTGATTTTGAATATTGTAATGATGACCGTTGGATATTATATCGCAAAGTTTTTTGCTAGCGGAGCTGCACAAAGAAAATCTATTTCACTTGAGTGTGGACTTCAAAATGGAACTTTAGCAGTTTTTGTTGCTAGCCAACTATTTAATGATATAGCTTTTTTAATTCCTACAGCCACATATGCAATAATAATGTTTATAACGTCAATTATATTTGTTTTTCTAGTTAAAAAAAATTCTTAATGTTTGTAAATATTGTTGATAATGAAATTTGTTCTAGATTATAAAATCACAACAATATTATTAATCGGTTTGATACTAAGAATAATTTCAATTTATTTTTACAGAGATATAGAAATTGTTAATGAGTGGGGCATAATTGTAAAAAATTTAGAAGAAAATAATATTTTAAGTGTCCATTCCGTACAAGGAGTCCCAGTTCCAAATATCTTTATGCCACCACTTTATCCTTTATTTTTATATTCAATTAAAATTTTTTTTAATAATACAGACAATTTTTTATGGATGATATATTTTATTCAATTACTGTTGGCATTAATTTCAATTTATTTAGCTTATAAAATATTTCTTGAATTTTTCTCTGAAAATATAAGCTTTATTGGTTCTTTATTTTTTTCTATTTTTCCCCTTAACGTTTATGCAGTTTCTCAAATTTCATCAATAGTACTTCAAATGTTTTTGTTTAATTTGTTTATTTTATCTTTTTTAAAGTTATTTAGAAATATAGATTATAAACATTTATTTATCTTCTCAATTTCTTCTGGATTATTAATGCTCATAAGAGGTGAATATTTTATCTTTGTTTTATTTTCCTTGATTTATTTATATTTTAAGAAAAAACAACTAACAAAAGTGTTAACTATATCAGCACTAATACTTTTAATTATTTCTCCATATCTAATAAGAAATTTTAATATTTTTAATATTGTTACAATTACTAAATCAAGTGGTTATAATCTATTAAAAGGAAACCATCCCAATACAAAAGTGGAGGGAACTCCAATGTTTCTGTCAGTTGGTAAAATCGTACCAGAAGTAAATGAAAAACTGCAAAAGTTAAATGAAAGTGGACCAAACGTTAAATATGACTTGATGCAAGATAAAATATTATTAGATCAGGCAATTGAATTTATTAAGGAAAATCCTACAAAATATATCTTATTGTATTTTAAAAAATTTTTTTCTTTTATATTTTTAGATGTTAACTCTAGTTACCCGAATTATTATTCACCTTTTCATATTATTCCAAAGCTTTTTTTATCAGTTACTACATTGCTAGGATTAATATTATCTTTTAGATTTAGGTTAAATATCATCAATTATGTTTCATTATTATATATTGCCAATATTGGACTTTTTTCATTTTTCTTTATTCTGCCTAGATACAGTTTATCTTTATTGCTTCTTCAAGTGATATTAAGTTTATTTTTACTAAAAAAATTTAAGCCAAATTTATAACTTTTGTAAATTTTCATACTTTTCATCAAAAAGCCTTTGTTTTTGCCATTAATTTTATTCACCTTTTAGTTGTGTTCCGGTTACATTAACATTTTATACATGCTAGTTTTTTGCAATTATTAATTAATAATCAAGGGGGAAAAATGAGACTATTTAAGTTAATAGTTGCTCTGTTTACTTCGATCACTATCACAAACGCTGCCAATGCCGCTGAAGTTAAAATGGCTAAAGCAAATTGGGATACTGGTTATTTTCAAGCTGAAATATACAAACAAGCTCTGGAAGCAATGGGACACACAGTAACTGAACCTAAAGCTATCAAACCTTCAGTATTTTACGTAGCTGCAGCTGCGGGAGATTTAGACCTATGGGTTAATGGATGGTTTGGAACTCACGATGGTTACATCAAAGAAGCCAAAGGGAAAGTTAAAACCGTTGGTTACGTGATGAAAAAAGGCGGATTACAAGGCTATCTAGTTGATAAGAAATCAGCTGATAAGTATGGAATCAAAAGCGTAATGGATATTAAAGCAAACGCTAAAGCATGGGACTCTAATGGCGATGGTAAAGCAGACATGGTTGCTTGCCCTCCAGGTTGGGGTTGCGAAAAGCAAATTACAAAACACTTTGCTGAACTAGGCTTAGGTGATTTTATTAATCCAGTAAAAGCTGACTACTCTGCTTCAATGGCTGATGTAGTTGCTAAATACAAAAACGGAAAACCAGTATTATTTTATACATGGACTCCGAATTGGACTGTCGGTGCTTTAAAACTTGGACAGGATGTTGTTTGGATAGAAGTTCCTTACAGCGGTACTAAAAAAGTTGGCGTAGATAATGCAACAAAATCTAAAATTAACATGGGTTTTGGTGCTGATGACATCAGACCAGCTGCTAACGCAGATTTCTTAAAAGCAAATAAAGATATAGAGAAGATGCTTAAAAAAGCATCAATTCCTCTAGCTGATATTGCTGCTCAAAACATGAAAATGAATGCGGGCGAGAAAAGCGAAAGAGCAATTAAAAAGCATGCTGCTGAATGGATCAAAGCTAACCAAAGTACTTTCAATAGTTGGATTAAATAAGTTGCAAATATAAGTTCAGTGAACTTAAAACTTGCACCTTCTGACTATGAAATCTACATTCCAATAGCAGAATGGATTGAAAGAAATATTAAAGAGTGGCTGTTTACACAACGGCCGCTCTTTAAGAAGCTAGCTGCACCCATTGATGCTACTCTCGAAGGATTAGATACTCTATTCAATTGGATACCATTTCCAATTGTTATTTTAATATTTATTTTTTTTTCGTGGAAAACAAACGGAATAAAATTTGCTTTTTTTGCAGCTATAAGTTTAATCGCTATTGATTTAGTTGATTTGTGGCAAGAAACTATGACAACGCTTGCTATGATTTTTACTGCCGTTATATTTTGTATGATTATTGGAATTCCTTTAGGTATTGCTGCGTCCAGAAGTAGAGTTTTTGAGATAATTTTAAGGCCTATACTAGACATAATGCAAACTATACCTAGTTTTGTCTACCTTATACCTGTTGTCATGTTATTTGGAGTTGGACTAACACCAGGAGTGGTAGCGACTATTATATTTGCGTTGCCCCCAGTCATTAGACTTACTAATTTAGGAATAAGACAAGTTGGCAAAGGATTTAAAGAAGCAGGCGCAAGCTTGGGATTATCAAAATTTAAAATTTTGCATAGAATTGAATTACCACTTGCACTAAAGACTATTATGGCAGGTGTAAACCAAACATTAATGCTAGCTTTATCAATGGTTGTTATAGCAGCACTAATCGGGGCGGGTGGTCTAGGTTTGACTGTTTATGTTGCTCTTGGTAGATTAGATATTGGTGCAGCTGTAATTGGTGGTACAGGTATTGTAATATTAGCAATAGTTTTAGACAGAATAACTCAAAAAATCGTTCCACAAGATAATATTAAAACTAGGTAATATTATTGATCAAATTTTAAATCTTTAATTTAACAAAATGACATTTAAAAAAGACCTTATTACAGGTTTATCTAAAAAACATAAAAGAATTCCATCAAAGTATCATTATGACTTACAGGGAAGTAAATATTTTGAGAAAATCACAAAACAAAAAGAATATTACCCTACAAGAAAAGAAAAAGAGATATTAAAAAAAATTTCTAAAGAAATACCCAAACTATTTAATGGAAAGCTATCGTATGTAGAACTTGGAAGTGGTGCTATAGATAAGATAAAGTTGTTAATTAATAAGAATGTAAAATATTATGTCCCACTAGATATATCGCTAGATTATGTAAGGAAGTCTGTAAAAAAACTTAAAAAACAATATCCAAAAATTAAAATAAAACCAAAAAAAATTGATTATTCAAAGCAATTTAAAATACCCAATCTTAAAGAAACAACTAAAGTATATTTTTTTCTAGGTTCATCTATTGGTAATTTTTACAATAAAGAGGAAATTAAATTTTTAAAAAAATTAAGAAAAAGCATAAGTAAAAACAATTATTTATTTATTGGTGTTGATCTTATTAAAAACAAAACTACCCTTGATAAAGCCTATAATGACAAAAAAGGATATACAGCTAAATTTAGTTTAAATTTAATTAATATAATAAATAGAACACAAAAAACTAATTTAAATATTAATGATTTTTACTATCATGGTTATTATAATACTAAAAAAAAATACATTCACGGTTTTTTAGTAAGCAAAATTAATCAAAGCTTTAAAATTGACAATAAAAGATTTTTTTTAAAAAAGAGTGAGAGAATCTTAGTCGAAATTTCGAATAAATTTACTATACAATCTTTTAAAAGATTGGCTTCAAATACTGGTTGGACCACAGAGCGAGTTTGGCTAGATAATCAAAAATATTATTCTTTATTCCTACTAAAATAGTCAGGTATGCGACGTTTTCGCTATTGATAATCATTATCATTTATGTGATAACAATTCTCAAAGGAGAAAACCATGAATAAGTTAATTAAAATAATTGGACTAGCTATTGTTGGTTTGTTTTCAACATTGTTAGTTGCAAATTCAGTTTTTGCAAATGAAGTGAATGTTTTTAGTGCAAGACATTACGATTCTGATGTTCAACTTTATAAAAAATTTACATCAAAAACTGGAATAAAAGTAAATGTAGTATCTGGAAAAGATAAAGCATTACAAAAAAGAATCAAAGAGGAAGGGAAGGACAGCAAAGCAGATATTTACATAACCGCAGATGCTGGAAGATTAGGAGCTTTTCAAGCTGAAGGAATGTTTCAAAAGGGAGCAAGTTCAGCGGCCCTAAAAAAAGTTGTACCTGCTAATTTTAGATCACCTTATTGGGTTGGAATAGCAAAAAGAGCAAGAATAATTTATTACAATCCAAAAACTGTAAATCCTTCCTGGAATATGACCTATGAAGATTTAGCTGATCCAAAATACAAAGGTAGAGTAGTAATAAGAAAATCAAGCAACATTTACAATCAGTCTTTAGTTGCATCACTTATTAAAAATAATGGTGAAAAAAATACTGCAGCTTGGGCTAAAGGAATGGTAAATAACTTTGCTAGAAAACCAACCGGTAACGACAGAGCACAGATATTAGCTGTAGCTGCTGGAGAAGCAGATTGGGCTGTAGCAAATACTTATTACTTAGCTTTAATGTTATCTGGAAAAAAAGGTGCCGAACAACAAGCGGCAGCAAAAAAAGTAATGCCTTTCTTTCCAAACCAGGATGGACGAGGCACCCATATGAATATAAGTGGTGGAGGCATATTAAAACATGCACCAAATAAAGCTAATGCAGTTAAATTGTTAGAGTTTTTATTAACCCCTGAAGCTCAACAACATATTGTTAACAACACTTTTGAGTATCCAATGATACCTGGAGTGAAAGCAAATAAATTAATTGCACAATTTGGTTTAGATTTTAAACAAGATCTAAAAATAAAAGTTTCTAATTATGGAAAACTCCAAGCAAAAGCTTTGAAAGTAATGAACGAAGCCGGCTGGTAATTTTATAATAGAATAATTTAGTCTCTGGACTCCTCCGGGGACTGAATTCAGGAGGAGAATTGACAAAGAGAATAAATTTTTGGTTTATATTTGCATTTATAGTACCTTTACTTGTAGCAATACCTATATTTACAGTTTTTTTAAGTTTTTTCGATACAACTGGTAATTATTTAGATCTTTTAAAAGACACTTTCCTTTTAAAGTATTTAAGCAATTCATTCTTAATTTTATTGGGTGTTTTATCGTTAACTTTTATATTTGGAGTTACCTCAGCTTATTTTGTTTCTTTTTATAAGTTTCCTGGATCAAATTTTTTTAAATGGGCGCTAATATTATCTTTTGCTGTTCCAGCTTATATTTACGCTTATTCTTTAGTTGCTTTTTTCGAAAATTATGGAACCGCATTCAGTATTTTAACCTTTTTGTTCGGAGAAGGTGATTTTAATAAGTACATACCAAAATTTGATGGATTAATAGGTTCTATGTTTTCAATTTCTTTCTCTTTGTTTGGATATGTTTATGTATTAACAAGAGCTTCTTTCATATTTCAGTCTCACAATCTAATTGAAGTAGGAAAAAATTTAGGATTGTCTTCTTATGAAAGCTTTTTTAAAATTATTTTACCTTCAGCACGTCCTGCAATAGTCGTAGGTTTGTCTCTTGTTGCAATGGAAACTTTGTCAGATTTTGGTACTGTAGATTTTTTTAGTATATCAACATTAACTACGGCAATTTATAATGCTTGGATTTCTTTTGATGACCTAACAACTGCAAATCAATTATCTTTTGTTTTATTATTTTTTATTCTTCTACTATTTGTTATTGAAAATATATCCAGAAAAGGCGCAAAGTATCACCAAAATTCAAAAGGTAATAAGCCTATTCCAAAAATCCAATTAGTGGGCGGTAAATCTATTTTTGCTACGTCATTTTGTTCGATATTATTTTTTTGCAGCTTCATTTTTCCAGTTTCACAAATGACTTATTGGACAATTAAATTTCCAAAGTATTTTCAGGATATAAATTTCTGGTCACTAAATATGAATACATTATTATTAGTATTTTTATCTAGTTTATTCTTGATCACATTTTCATTTATGACAAATTATGGAAATAGAGTATCAAAAAACAAACTAATAAGTTTTTTGTCTACTTTCTCTGTATCAGGATATGCGTTACCAGGAATAATTTTAGCAGTAGCTTTTATAACATTTATTTCTTGGTTCAGCGACTTGTTAAGTTCAATCTTTGGAATAAATAGTTTTAAAAACGTATTTATTGGATCTGTAGTTGGTCTTATAATTGCATATTTTGTTAGATTTTTTTCACTTTCTTACAATGGAATTAAATCTGGATATTCAAAAATAAATAATTCTATTGATGAAAATGCATATCTTTTAGGATATTCCAAATTTAAAACTTTTTCTAATATTCATTTGCCGTATTTAAAAACCAATATATTATTAGTTGGTGTTTTAATAGCTTTAGAAATTATTAAAGAACTGCCAATTACATTAATATTGAGACCCTTTAATTTCGAAACCTTCGCAACAAAAGCCTATTCTTATGCCGCACAAGATTTATTAGAAGCTGCAGCTTTTCCTTCATTATGTTTGATATTCTGGGCAAGTATATTCATATTGTTTATTTCTAAATATATACTTTCAGAAAAATAAAGTTATAGTAATCAAATGTCTTCTAATTTTTTAGAAATTAATAATGCTACATTTATAGCCAGCGATAATAATAAAGTTAAAAATGTATCTTTAACAATAAAAAAAAAGGGCGAAATTGTTTGTTTACTCGGACCATCCGGCGTTGGAAAAACTACTATTTTAAGAACAATTGCAGGTCTACAAAATCTTAAATCTGGCGAGATTAAACTTAAAGATAAAATAATTTCATCCAAAAACTTTAATTTAGAACCTGAAAAAAGAAACATAGCAATGTGTTTTCAAGATAATTCATTATTTCCACATTTTAATGTTTTAGAAAATATTAATATCGGGTCAAAAAGAAAAAATGGTTCTAAATTTAATTATTCAGACAATGATTTAATCAAAATTTTACATTTAGAAGATATAAAAAACAAATATCCACATCAAATAAGTGCAGGTGAAGCACAACGTGTTTCATTAGCAAGATCATTACTTTCCAAACCCGATTTACTTTTATTGGACGAACCTTTTGCAAATATAGATGCTACTTTAAAAGAAGAATTACAAAAAAAAATTAAAAATATTCTCAAAGAGTTCGATATAACAACCTTAATTGTAACTCACGACTCTTTCGAAGCTTTTTTTCTTGGAGATAAATGCGGTATTCTATTAGACCAGTGTTTAAAACAATATGACATACCTTATAATATTCACCATGAACCTAATTCAATCGAAGTTGCAAAATTTTTAAATAGAGGTGTATTTATTGATGTTAAAGTTGCAGAAACTGATTGCGCTGTTCATAGTTTAATACATCAAGAATTAGGAGAGATAAGAGGCAAATTATTAAATAACTTTCCTGTTGGTTCAAAAGTTAAACTATTATTACAGCCTGAAGATTTAATACATGACGATCAAAGTAAATTAAAATTAGAAGTGGTTGACAGAAAATTTAGGGGGACTAATTTTATTTATACTTTAAAAACTAACAAAAAAGAGGAAATTCCCGTGTTTGTTCATTCTCATCATATTCATCAACATGAAAAAAATGAAAAATTTGGTATCAAGTCACCTATTTTTATTGACCATTTAGTATGTTTTTAAGTAAATATATAAAATATTTTAATTGCGCCCTTAGCTCAGTTGGATAGAGCATCGGTTTTCTAAACCGAGGGTCGTAGGTTCGAATCCTTCAGGGCGCGCCATTTTTTAATGATAATAATAAAAATATAAGTTATATACTCTCTCTAAACGGGGCGTAGCGCAGTCTGGTAGCGCATCTGGTTTGGGACCAGAGGGTCGCAGGTTCAAATCCTGCCGCCCCGACCATTTATGAATATTAAAAAAGTAGTAATTATTGGATCGGGAACAATGGGTAGTGGGATTGCTGCACATTTATGTAATGCAAATATACCTGTTGTATTACTTGATTTGAAAACAGAAATTGCGGAAAAAGCAAAAGAGAAAATTTTAAAATCTAGACCACCGTTACTTTTCGAAAGTTCAAAAATTCAAAGTTTAAAAACAGGAAATATTTCAGATAATTTTGATAATGTTGCTGATGCTGATTGGATAATAGAAGCTGTTGTGGAAAGGATTAATATTAAACACGGAATTTACGAAAAAATTTTAAAAGCAAGAAAAAAAGAATCTGTCATTTCCTCAAACACCTCAACAATACCACTTAAAATACTTTCTCAAAAAATGAATAATACTGATAAAAAAGATTTTTGTATAACACACTTTTTTAATCCAGTGAGATATATGGGCCTTTTAGAAATAGTTAGAGAAAAATCAAATGATCAAAATAAAATTAACCTATTAAAAGACTTCTGTGAAAAAAAACTTGGCAAAGGAGTAATAATTTGTGGTGATACACCTGGGTTCTTAGGAAATAGAATTGGTGTCTATGCAATGCAAGTTGCTATGACAGAGGCAATTAAAATGAATTTATCTGTAGAAGAAGCCGATGCTGTTTTTGGACGACCAATGGGAATACCTAAAACTGGTGTTTTTGCTTTATATGATTTGATTGGTATTGACTTAATGTCGGACGTTTTAAAAAGTTTTAGAAAAGAACTTCCAGGGAATGATGAGTTTCAAAAAGTTGCTCAAGGAATTCCAATAATTCAAAAACTAATTGATAGTGGTTATACCGGTAGAAAAGGTAAAGGTGGTTTTTACCGCATGAATAAAGTTAATAATCAAAAAGTTTTGGAAGCTTTAAATATAAAAAATAATAGTTATTCAGTTGCAAAAAAAATTGATCTCCAAATTAATAAAATAAATTTATTAGATTTAATAAATAGAGATGATCAGTATGGTAAATATGCCTGGGCAGTAATTTCAAAAATTATTCTTTATTCATCTTCGTTAGTTCCACAGATCACAAAAGAGTACAATGACATTGATGAAGCATTAAGACTTGGTTTTAACTGGTCTATGGGACCGTTCGAAATGTTGGAGAACATTGGATTAGATAATTTTTTTAATAAAATTGGAGATATTAAAACTAGTTCGTTTTTAGAGAATTTAAAAAATAAAAGTGCAAAAAAGTTTTATGACCAAAGACAAAAATATACGGATATCGAAACACTAGGAAAGGTAAAAAAATCAGTTATTAAAATTGATAAAAATGATTCAGCTGAAATCTACAGGTTTAAAGATTTTAATATTGTGGAATTCGACACCAAAGCAAATGCCCTAGATTATAATTCTATGGATGCTTTAATGAAAGCTACAGACAAACCATTAATTATTATTAATGAGAGCATGCAGTTTTCTGCAGGAGTTAATCTAAATTATGTAATGGAATTTGTTAAAAAAAAAGATTTTAAATCTGTTGAAAAATTCATTAAATATTTTCAAAAAACCTGTGAACATTTAAAATATAGTGACAAATTAGTAATCTCTGCACCATCTGGTTTGTCTTTAGGTGGTGGCGAAGAAGTCTTGCTGCAAAGCAATTACGTTGTATCACACACTAATATAGTGATGGGGTTAGTTGAAACTATTGTTGGTTTAGTTCCGGCTGGAGGAGGGTGTAAAGAGCTTTTGTGGAGGTGGTCTCAAACAGATGATGCCAGTAAAGACCCTGATTTTGCACCCCTTAAAGTTTTTGATATAATAGGATATGCAAAAACAGCCACATCTCCTATTGAGGCAAAACCTCTTTTATTTTTAGATGATAATCATGAAGTTATAATTAACAGGAACAATCTATTGCCTATGGCAAGAGCTTATATTGAACAAAACAAAAATTTTAAACCTCCCGTTAAATGTAAATTTAAATTATCAGGCGACCAAGTAAGGAAAAAAATGCAAAAAGTACTTGATGAATTATATAATAGCAAAAAAATACTTGATCATGGTATGATAGTAGGTAAGGAATTAGCTAATATTTTGAGTGGAGGAGACACTAATTTAAGTAAGGAAATAAGTGAAGAACAGTTGTATAAATTAGAACTTGAGAGCTTTATGAAACTTTTAGAAACAGATAAAACACAAAAAAGAATTGTACATACTTTAAAAACAAGTAAACCATTAATAAATTAAATGACAACTTATAACGCACCAGTAGATGAGATGATGTTTTTATTTAATAATCTTAAAGACAATAAAAACTATAATGAAATTGATAAATACAAAGAAATTAATTCTGATTTAGTAAAAGATATATTAGAACAGGCTGCTAAAATAAATCAGGAAATTGTTTTACCGCTTGCTAAAATAGGTGATGAAAAGCCATGCGTTTATGAAAATGGTATTGTTAGATCACCACCAGGTTATAAAGAGGCATATAAGAAGTTTATTGAAGATGGCTGGACTTCCTTGTCTTGCGATCCCAAATATGGTGGCCAAGGTATGCCAAAAACAGTAAGTACTTTTTTTGAGGAAATGCTTTCATCAGCTAGTTTATCTTTTAAGTTATACAGTGAATTGAGTATAGGCGCGTATAACTGTATCCTTCATCATGCAGATCAGAAAATAAAAGATAAGTATTTACCAAAAATGGTTGAGGGTAAGTGGAGCGGGACAATGTGTTTAACAGAATCTCACTGTGGCACTGATCTTGGTTTATTAAAAACGAGGGCTGTTAAACAAAAAGATAACTCTTATAAGATCTCTGGTCAAAAAATATTTATTACCTCAGGAGATCATGATTTAACAGAAAACATTATCCATCTTGTCTTAGCCAGAATTCCTGGTTCACCATCTGGAACAAAAGGAATTAGCTTATTTTTAGTACCCAAATTTGTTGTTAATGATAACGGTTCCGTCGGATCTCGTAATGGTGTTAACACAGCGTCTATAGAAACTAAAATGGGAATTAAAGGATCACCAACTTGTGTTTTGAATTTTGATGAAGCAACAGGCTTTATGATTGGACCAGAAAATAAAGGACTTAGCTCTATGTTTACTATGATGAATTTAGAAAGAATAGTTGTAGGTATCCAGGGTCTTGGTATCTCTGAAACAGCTTATCAAAATGCGTTAGCTTATGCTAAAGAGAGGAAGCAGGGCAAAGCAAATAATAGCAAGAACGGTGAAGCAGATTTAATTATTAAGCATGCAGATATTAGAAGAAGCTTAATGAACATGAAATCTTTAATTGAAGGTCAGAGATCTTTAGCCTTTTGGGTTTCTCAGCAAATAGATGTTAGTTTAAACCACCCAGATCAGAAAATAAAAAACAATGCTGACGAAATAGTTGCTTTAATGACTCCTATAATTAAATCTTTTTTTACTGATATTGGAATGGAAATCACAAATGATGCAATTCAAGTTTTTGGAGGTTATGGTTACACTAAAGATCAAGGAATCGAACAACTATTTAGAGATAATAGAATAACACCTATTTATGAAGGGACAAATTCTGTTCAAGCTATTGATCTTGTTTATAGAAAAATTTTAAATAACAAAATTTTTGAAAAGTATATTGTTCAACTTACAAATGAGGTAAAAGAATTTGCAAAAGACAATAAACTTTCTCTATTTGCTGATAAATTTTTTAAGTATTTAGAATTATTAAATAATTTTACATTATGGCTTGGTGAGAAAAATAAATCATCAAGAGATGATGTTAGTGCAGCCTGCAATGATTATTTAAAGGTTCTTGGATATATAGCTCTTGCTCATTCTTGGTTAAAAATATTGAAGGTAAGCCACTCAAAACTCAAAGAAAATAAAACTTTTTATGAAGATAAAATAAATACTGCAAAATATTATTTTGACAAAATCCTTCCAAGAGTTCAGAGCCATTATTTATCAGCTATTACTGGCAGTGATACTATGATGAAATCTAATTTTAATTGATAATGAGTCATTACGAAACAAATTTAAATAAAAATAAAGCAAATTTTGTACCACTCACACCACTATCATTTTTACAAAGAGCTAAAGATATATATCCAACATATGAAGCACTAATTTATGAGGATCGAAAATATACATGGACTCAGGTTTATAATAGATGTGTGAGGTTTGCGAGTGCTTTAGAAAAAATTGGAATTAAAAAAGGCGATACTGTTTCTTTCTTAGCTTTCAATACTCCTGAAATTTTTGAGGCTCATTATTCTGTTCCTATGACTGGTGCTGTTTTAAATACTATAAATATTCGATTAGATGCAAAGACTATTGCTTATATTTTAAATCACAGCGATGCCAAAGTTTTAGTTGTAGATAGACAGCTCCACAAAGAAGTTAAAAAAGCATTAAAATCAATTAAAAATAAAATTACTATAATTGATATTATCGATAAGTATTCTGATAAATCAAAAACAGAAAAAATTGGTGACTTAGAGTACGAAACATTTTTAAAAACAGGAGATGAGAATTACGAATGGAAGATGCCAGATGATGAGTGGCAAGCAATATCACTAAGTTACACTTCTGGTACAACTGGAAATCCAAAGGGAGTGGTTTATCATCATAGAGGATCATATTTAATGTCAACAGGTAGTGCAGCTGCTTGGAATATGCCAAATAGATTAAATTTTTTAACCGTTGTTCCCATGTTTCATTGTAATGGTTGGGGTTATCCTTGGACAGTACCTATGTTAAATGGTCGTACAATTTGTTTACGCAATATAGATATAAAAAAAATTTTTGATTTAATAGACAAATATAATATTACTCATTTTGGTGGCGCTCCAATCGTTTTAAATATGATAACTGGGGCTTCTGAAAGTGAGAGAAAAAAATTAAAGCATAAAGTTTATGTATTAACAGCTGGTGCTCCTCCACCAAGTATAATTTTTAAGAAAATGGAAGCTCTTGGATTTGATGTGATGCACGTTTATGGATTAACCGAAACATATGGTCACGTAACACAGTGTGCCTGGAATGACACTTGGAATAATTTTGATGAAGAGAAAAAAAATGAGATAAAAGCACGACAAGGCGTAAGATATCCAAATACTGAAGGTGTAACAATTATGGATCCTGAAACCATGAAAGAGGTTCCAAGAGATGGAAAAACTATTGGTGAAATAATGATACGGGCAAATGTTGTAATGAAAGGTTATTTTAAAGACAAGGAATCAACGGATAAAGCAATGAAAGGTGGCTGGTTTCACTCTGGTGATTTAGCAGTCATGCATGAAGATGGTTATGTAAAAATTCAAGATAGATCAAAAGATATAATTATTTCAGGAGGTGAAAATATATCTTCTATAGAGATAGAAAATACTTTGGCAAAACACCCTTCGGTATCTATTGCAGCTGTGGTAGCTAAACCAGACGAAAAATGGGGTGAAGTCCCATGTGCTTTTATAGAGACTGTTAAAGACAAAAAGGTTACTGAAAAAGAGTTGATTTCTTTTTGTAAAGAAACACTAGCAGGATTTAAAGTTCCAAAAAAAGTTGAATTCTGTGAATTGCCAAAAACATCGACAGGCAAAATTCAAAAATTTGAACTGAGAAAAAAAGCAAAAGATTTAAATTAATCCCGAAATGTCAAAAATATCAATTGATCTTATTTGGAAACTTGAAAATGGAGATATGTCTCCAGGACAGTATTCAAATCAACATGAAATTACATTTACACCTAATACAAAGATTATCGCAGATTCTGCCCCAGATTGGAGAGGAAACGAATTAAATACCAATCCTGAGCAAACTTTAGCTGCATCTCTGAGCAGTTGTCATATGATGACTTTTTTAGCGTTAGCAGCCAAAATGAAATGGCCCGTAAAAACCTACAAAGATACTGCTGTAGCAAAATTAGGTAAAAATCTTAAAGGTCTAATGTCTGTTACCGAAATCGAACTTAATCCAAAAGTAGAGTTTTCTAACGGTTTCTCCGTTGATAATTTAAAAATGAAAGAGGTACAAGATAGAGCTCATCGATATTGTTTTATATCAAATTCACTTTCTAAAGAAGTTAAGGTTAAAATAAATTAATTTATGAACGATTTAATGAATAATCAACTTGTCAAAACTTCAATCCATTCTGATTCTATTCTTCGTGTTACTTTAAATAATCCATCACAACATAATGTTTTATCAGAGGAGATGATGTCAGTTATTCAGTCTGTTTTGGACAAATCTGTAAATAATAAATCTATAAGAGTAATTATTATTTCAGCAGAGGGTAAAACATTTTCTGCAGGACATGATTTAAAACAACTAAAAAAAGGGCGCGATAATTCTGATAAGGGTAGGGACTATTTTAAAAAAGTGATGTTAAAATGTTCAAAACTAATGCAATCAATTATTAACAATCCAAAGCCTATAATTGCCGAAGTTGCTGGTACTGCTACTGCAGCTGGCTGTCAATTAGTTGCAAGCTGTGATTTAGCTTATGCGGGAACATCGTCTAGATTTGCTACACCCGGTGTTAATATTGGCTTATTTTGTTCAACGCCAATGGTGGCCCTATCAAGAACAGTTTCGAACAAACATTCTATGGAAATGCTTTTGAATGGAGATCTAATTTCTTCTAAAAAAGCTGCTGAAATTGGTTTAATTAATGAAGTTGTAAACGATAATGATCTCGAGAGCATTGTGCTAGCAAAAGCTTTAAAAATTTCTAAGAAATCAGCTATGACATTGAAAATTGGCAAACAGGCTTTTTATAATCAAATAAACATGAACTTATCCGAAGCTTATGATTATGCGTCCAACGTAATGGTTGAGAATATGCTTAAAATTGATGCTGAAGAGGGTATAGATGCCTTTATAAATAAAAGAAATCCTAATTGGCAAGATAAATGATTTTTGAAGTAGAAAATAAAAAAGTTTTCTCCTCAGATATTGGTCAAACTTTCGATAAAAACAAACATTCTATAATATTACTTCATGGAAGCGGTCAATCTCATGTTGTTTGGTCTCTAACTGATCAATATCTTGCTGATGAAGGATTTAATGTCTTTGCACTTGATTTACCGGGCCATGGTAACTCAGAAGGTTCCTCTCTCAAATCAATAGAGGAAATGGCTGATTGGCTTAACAAACTTGTTAATGTTATTGGTATAAAAGACTTAACAATATTAGGGCATTCTCAGGGTTGTTTGGTGGCTATAGAATATGTAAATAAATTCCCCGATAATATTAAAAATTTAATTTTTGTTGCCGGCTCATATCAAATACCAGTAAATAAAAGTTTAATAGATCTTGCAAACGCAGGAGATTTTGAGTCAATAAATTTAATGATGAAATGGGGATATGGATATTCTAAGCAATTCCTTGGAGGAAACCCACTTCAAAAGATTTTAAATTCGTCTAGAGAAATCCGTGAAGTTTTGGCAATAGACCTTATCGCTTGTAATAACTATAAAAATGGAATCAACAGTATAAAAAAAATCAAATGCCCAACCTTTTTTGTTTTTGGTGAGCTTGATAAAATGATAAAGCTAGATAAAGGCAAGGAATTTTCAGGGTTAATACCTGGGTCAAAAACGCATATCATTAAAGATTGTGGTCACATGATAATACTTGAAAACGCTTTTGAGATGAGAGAAAAGGTTGCTGAATTTTTAAAAAAATGAAAAGTATTATAACTAGATCGAGACGATTAAGGGGCACACCTTTTACTTCAAGAATTGAAAAACAAGGAGTTAAAAGTTACACAGTTTATAATCATATGCTATTACCCACTACTTTTTCTACACCTGAAGAAGAATATAAACATTTAAAGGAGCATGTTCAAATTTGGGATGTTTCAGTTCAGCGAGAAATTGAAATTTCTGGGAAAGATTCTTCCGAGTTAGTTCAACTGATGACTTGCCGAAATTTATCTGACTCAAAAATAGGAAAGTGTTATTATGCACCGCTTGTAGATTCTGATGGAGGTTTAATTAATGATCCACTCATATATAAACTAAATGATGATAAATGGAGAGTATGCATTGCAGACTCTGATGTTTTACTTTTTGCGAAAGGAATAGCATCTTCAAAAAAAATGGATGTAAATATCTTTGAAGCAAAAATCGATACATTAGCAGTCCAAGGACCTAAATCATTAGATATTATGAAAAAAATATTTGGTGATAAAATAAAGGATCTAAAATTCTTTAGATTTGATTTTTTTGAATTTGATAAAAAAAAATTTTTGATATCAAGATCGGGTTTTTCGAAACAAGGAGGTTATGAAATTCATGTTGAAAATGTAAGTGACGGATTAGATCTTTATGATTATTTTTTTAAAATTGGTGAGGAATTTAATCTTAAACCTGGTACACCAAATCATCCTGAAAGAATCGAGGGGGGGTTGCTTTCGTATGGGAGTGACATGGATAATAACGATAATCCTTTAGAGTGCGGTTTTGACAAGTATGTAGATTTAGACTCTGATATAGTATTTTTAGGTAAAGAAAATCTTATAAAAATTAAGATCAATGGAATAAAAAGGAAACTTATGGGTGTTAAAATTGATGTTAATAAAATTAATGTATCAGAAGAAATACCATTATTTGACTCTGATAATAAAGTGATTGGTCAATTAAGATCAGGCGCTTTTTCGCCTAAATTTAAAAAAGTCGTTGGAATTGCAATGATGAATATAGATTTTTGCAAAACATCATTAAAATTTAAAATTAAATTAGAAGAAAAGTTGGTTTCAGGAGAAATTTGTAATTTACCAATAAATTAATATGAAAAAAGCGAAAATTTACATCCCATCTAAAACAGCCATGCAATCTGGAAGAGGTAAAACCAAAAAATGGGTATTAAAGTTTGAAACTAGACACGATGTTACAAATCCACTTATGGGATGGGAGTCTAGCGATGATACTATAGGAGAGGTTATTTTGGAGTTTACCACCAAAGATAAAGCTGTTGAATATGCAAAAAACAACAAATTACTTTATGAGGTTATTGAGCCAAAGAAATCAGATTTTATAATTAAATCATACTCAGATAATTTTTTGAAAGATTAATATGTGGAGAAGTTTTTTTACTGAAAGAAGATGGCTTTTATGGTCATGGGGTGGGGCTTTTTTTATATTTTTATCACTTTTATCCCAAACCTGGATAGATGTTAAAATTAATGAGTGGTATAAGGGATTTTACGACTTACTTCAAAAAGCCACTGAAAGGGATATTTCTGAATTTTATGATGGCTTACTTTTATTCATGAAATTGGCAATACCTTATGTAATAATTTACACAGTAACAAACTACTTCACTAGACTTTGGGCATTTAGATGGAGAGAGGCTATGACTTTTTCCTATATGCCCTATTGGAAAAAAGTTGACGCAAAAGTTGAAGGTGCATCACAAAGAATTCAAGAAGACTGTATGAATTTTGCGAAAATCGTAGAAAGTCTTGGGTTACAAGTTGTACGAGCTATAATGTTATTAATAGCTTTTATTCCAATATTGTGGGGCTTGTCCTCAAATGTTGTTATTCCTTTTTTCAAAGATGTTTCGGGATCTTTGGTTTGGGTTTCTTTAACAGCAAGTTTAGGTGGTTTGGTAATTAGCTGGCTAGTCGGAATTAAATTACCCGGTTTAGAATATAACAATCAAAAAGTTGAAGCTGCATTTAGGAAAGAACTTGTATATGGAGAAGACGATAGAGCTAATTATGCCAAACCCCCAACTATATTGGAGCTTTTTAGTGGAATAAAATTCAATTACCACAGACTCTTCCTGCATTACGGTTATTTTGACTTGTGGTTGATAATGTATAATCAAGTAATGATAATTGTACCGTATATTTTAATGGGACCTGGTTTGTTTACAGGAGCGATGACTTTAGGTATTTTGATACAAACATCTAGCGCTTTTAGAGAAGTTCAAAGTAGTTTTTCATTATTTTTACAAAATTGGACTCGTATAACTGAACTTAGGTCAATTTATAAACGATTGAATGAATTTGAAAAAGCAATAAATTTTAACAAACCCTTGAGAAAAGTAAAAAAATCTGATGTAAGAGTTTAATGGAACTCTACATCAAATTAATTGACGTACTTTTTCCTGTTTTTTTTATCATTGGTATTGGTTACTATATAGGTAAAAAAGATTCTAAATTTAACACCAAATTTATTACAAATTTTGCTGGAACTATAGGTACTCCAGCAATGATATTTTACACGATCACAACAACAGGTGTTACCTTAGAAATATTTACTGAATATTTTATATACGCAGTAATTATTTTAGGAATATTTGCTGCTATTGGTTTTGTATTTTTAATTCTTCTTAAAAAGGATCCAATAACAGAACTTCCACCGATGTTTTTGCCTAATACTGGTAACATGGGTGTTCCTATTTGTTTATTTGCTTATGGAACAGCCGGGCTAGGAGTGGCCTCAGCTATTGCATCGGTGATTATATTATTTCATTTTACTATTGGTATATTTCTAGCAAGTAAAAAATTTTCACTTATGATTTTAATTAAGAATGGTCCTATATATGGAATCATAATATCTATTATATTTCTTTATTTTAAATGGGATGTTCCAGGATATTTAGAAAACACAACTTTTTTACTTACTTACACCACTATATTTTTAGTTCTAATGTCTTTAGGGGTAGCACTTACCAGATTAAAAGTAGTTTCCTGGACACATGCTGCAATACTTGGTGCAGTTAGAGTTATTCTTGGACCAATAATCGGTTTCACCGCTATTAAATTTCTCAATTTAGATGGTTTCATGGCCGGTGTTCTATTAATCCAATCTGCTATGCCTAGTGCTGTGCTTACTTATTTAGTTGGTTCTATGTATTCTAAGAAGAGGGCAGTAGACAATATAGCTAGTGTGATTGTATCATCGACTTTAATGTCCTTTATAACTATTCCTGTAGTAGTTTATATCGCTTTAAGGTTCTTTAATTAAGTAAGAATAGCTGTCCTATTTATTAAAGTTTTACTTTAACTTCTATATGTATACTATTGTTTTAATTGAATAATATAATAATTAATAAATTATAAAAGAAATATAAATCGAAAACCCAATATTTATAACGATTTTTATACACTTTGTCATTTGTACCTTAAAAAAATCAATAAATATTGAGTTTTTTGTAAAGTCTTTCCCCAGAAAGTTTTGAAAAAACAGAGTTTTTCTTATTTTAATGAAGATTTTATCGACAGTTAATTTTAAGCAATGCAGTATTGGAATATAGCATTTAATGGGCCATATATAGGCCTATTTTGAGCGTTTGGTTCTATAGGCTAGAATATACCCCGTAAAACCTTAATTAATAGATAAATACATCCTCAGATTGTAAAAAACGTTGGTATTGCTTACTTCTAGAGTAAAAAACCTTCCTTTTTGAGCAGTTTTTTCTTAGTTTTCATGCCTCCTAAACCTGAGTAACCACCCAGCGATCCATTAGATTTTATAACTCTATGACAGGGTATTCTAGGTGCGTAGGGGTTTTTACCGACTGCATTGCCGACAGCTCTAGCTGAGTAGGGGCTATTTATTGCTATTGCCACCTGTTTATAGGTTTTTACAGTGCCTTTAGGAATTGTAAGCAGATATTTCCAAACTTTAATTTGAAATTCAGTTCCTTTTAACTTCATTTTGATATTTTGAGCTTGTTTTACTAGAGTGGTGGGGGCCAACTAACATGATTGTCCATGCTGGATTGTTGTCTTTAAGTTTAAGACTATGTTTATCAGTGTTTTTTCTAAAACCGATGTAGCCCGGGCCTCTCCAAAAAGTCCCTTTATCGTTAGTTTCCCAATAACCACCCTTTAAAATTATTGTTATATAGGACCAATAATGATCATGTAAATCTCCTCTGTCTCCTTTGAGGATCTTATGAACTAATATATTAAACGGAAACCACTTAGGCCTTTTACGAAATAGCAAGTAATACCTTATCATAAAAGGTTCTGCTTTATCGTAATCTGGCCAACTAGGACCTCTATCTAAAATAACTCTTTTCCTACTTTCAAACATAAACTAATCAATTAATAGGGCGATTATTAATAGAATTCCGACTATTGAAACGCCCACACCGGTTATTAGTGTTAGATTTTTGCTTTTATTCTTAAGCTTTTCCCAACGGTACATAAAATAAAAAGCTATAATTGGAATTGATAGACCTAAAATAATATATTTTATCATTTTGAAATTTATATAATTAAGCTTTTATAGTTGTTGACATATAAAATCATTTAATATATTACTAATGATAATTAATTGTTATCAATAGTAATAGATATGAATAAACTAGTTACAGACCTAAAAGCTTTACATGAGGAAACTTTAAATAATCTTAAGAGTTCTAAAGCCAATAACACAATCAGAGCTTATAAATCAGATTTTAATGACTTTGGTGCCTTCTGCTCTAAGCATGGTTTCAAATCATTGCCAACAGAACCTAAAATTATCGCTTTATACCTTACTTATTTGACTAATAAGGACGCTAAAATGAGTACTTTAAGGCGGAGATTAGTATCTATAAGCATGATACATAAACACAAAGGGCATTATCTTGATACAAAACATCCGGTTATTATTGAAAACCTTATGGGTATAAAACGTAGAAAAGGAAGCATTCAAAAGGGTAAAAAACCGTTATTAATCAATCATTTAAAAGCAATAATTAAAGTAATAGACGAAGATGAGTCAGAGGAAATCAAAAAGATAAGAGATAAAACAATAATACTAACAGGTTTTGGGGGCGGATTTAGAAGGACTGAATTGATATCGATTGATTACGATGATCTTGAATTTGTACCTGAAGGACTAAAAATCACTCTCAGAAGATCAAAAACTGACCAATTTGGAGAAGGTATGGTCAAGGGTCTACCCTACTTCTCAAGTACAAAATATTGTCCAGTATTCCATTTGAAGAAATGGCTAGAATTATCAAAAATCAAAGATGGTCCAATTTTTAGAAGATTTGCAAAAGGAAGTTCGCTAACAAAAAATAGATTAACAGACCAATCAGTAGTTTTAATAATTAAACAATATTTAGAAATTGCTGGTATAGATAACAAAAACTTTTCAGGACATAGTTTGAGATCGGGCTTTGCAACAGTATCAGCAGAGTCAGGAGCAGATGAAAGAAGTATAATGGCTATGACAGGGCACAAGACTACACAAATGGTTAGAAGATATATCAAAGAAGCAAACCTATTTAAAAATAATGCTTTAAACAAAGTTAAAATAATCTAGAAATAAGTTTTTTAATTTTTTCAAAAATAGAAGCTTTAGGTTTTTCTTTATATAAATAAATTTTACTAGGGTTTTTGGATACTACACATATATTCTGATAAAAATTTATATTATTTATTTTTCCGTTAAATTTGTTTTTTTTATAAAAGGGACGATCAAAATTTTCATAGTTTAAAGAGTCAGCTAAAGATTTCAAAAAATTCATAGAAGTTCCATTTTTGTTAAGATTTAATCGACTTCCACCATATCTTGGATAATAAGAATAATGCAAATCTTCTACGAAATACATTCCGCCATCACTTAGGTAGTCAAACAAAAAATTAAAAGATTTGATGATATGTTTAGAAATATGACTCCCATCATCTATTATTATGTCAAAATATTTATACTTATTTACAATTTTAGAAAGAAATTTTGTATCTGTTTGATCTCCAAAAAAAAGTTCAACATTTTTAATATCCAGCTTAACGGGTTTGATGTCTAAACCAACAATTTTTGAATTTTTGAAGTATTCACTCCAAACTTTTAGACTTGGCCCCTTGTCAATTCCGATTTCTAATATTTTTAATTCTTTATCTTTTATGTTATCAAAATATTTTTCATACACATCAATGTAGCCTAATTGTAACTTATTAGCTTTATAAAGTTCTGAAAGGTTTTTAAGATTTGACATTAAACTACCAACCAATCTTTTGGCCAAAAATCTTTATTATTAATATTAAAATTGCTGAAATGGTCATTAGATGGCCTGATAACAATGCTTTTACTAGATTTTCCTAACCATGCTCCCCACCAATTAAACGATGATGGGATAACGATAGAATGCTTTGATTGTGACATCAGAAAAAGATCATAATCAACCTTATTTGTTGATACAGATGTGAATTGGTTATCAGGAAAATAATTGTTAAGACCTTTAAGATCATTTGACCATAAAAAAAATTTAGGATTTGTAACTTTTGACTTTATTAAATTTATAGATTTTTCTATATACTTAACCTGGTCCTTAGTAAAAATTAAGGAATTTTCGTCATCCTTACTGGTAATAGCTCTTTTTCTTTCAGAAAAACGATTTTGTCTTATACATATAGATACAGATTCAGAATTTTTTATACTATTAAAAATTTGGTTATTTTCGAAAGATTTATAATTTTTAAAACTAAATTCGCTTTTTATTTCATTAATGTGCGAATTGAAGTATTTTTCTGACTCAAAATGTCCCTCAACAAATAATTTATCTCTAAAATTTCCACTGAGAATTTTATCATTAAAAGAAGTGTTTTTATTACGGTCTCGAGGCTCAACATAAAACATTTTACTTGAATAAAAATTATCGAAATATTTTAAGAATTTTCTCTTTATATAGCCTGATTTATTTAAGAATTTAAGATTGTTAGGTGCTTTGGTAGATGAAATTTTGAATATGTCTAAATTATATTTATATAAATTACTACTTTGATAAGCTGTCTCATCGTCATAAAAGAAATCTCTATTTAATTTTTTTGCAAATACATAGGCAGATGCATACATGAACATCTGATTACCCAAGTTGTTAGACAGTCTTACTATTAGTTTTTTTTTCATTTCTTTAATGAATATCTAATTTTTTTAAGAGTTTTTTTAATATTTTTACTTGGAATAATAAAATCATATCCGTTGTAACTAGGTTTAAATTCATAAAATGAATTACGATAGTTTCGATAATCATCCCAATTTCTTATATTGCAATGAAATAAATCTAAAACTTTATGTTTATTAATTGATGCCAAATTTGTCATCATACCATGAAATGCAACAACTTTTTTTGAATTTATAATAGTATTGTACAAATCTGCACCATCAATATTATCAAAAAAAATAACTTTTTGTGAATTATCTATAAACTTTAGTGTTTTAAAATCAAAAGAATTAAAATTATCTTTAAAAACTTTTGTATTTTCATCATTTTCAATATCTTTTGTTAAAATTAAATTATCTGAGTATTTTAAAATTTCATTAAAAAGCATTTTTAATTCATTAATACCCCACCCTAGTTCATTAAGGATTTTTCTTTTTGCATGAAAATAAATATAATTATCTGGTAAATTCTTTTTTAAAAGGTCACTTTTTTTAATAATTATGCTAAATTCATTATTTCCCACATTATCACCAGATATTAATTTAGTTTGAATTTTTTCAGTAGATAATCTTTTAAATTGTGCAGCTCTATCATTGATAACAAATTTATACAAAAATCTTCTTAAAAAAGATGATGGTCTTTTATATCCGTTAATATTATCTACACACAATGCGTAAAATTTTATATTAAAAAAAAAAATTGGAAGGTAATAAAAAAAATTTTTGGGAGCTAGAATGTATATTTTACTAATTTTATTATTTAATATAAAAAAAAATAATTTAATTTTTTCCATTATTGATAAGTTATAATTTATAACTTTGATATGAACTTTTGGGTTATTAAATAAGAAATTAAATTTTTTGCTCAATTTTGATACAAATATAGTAATCTTATCAACATTATTATCATTTATAATATTATAAATTCCATTTAAGCTGTGAACTAAATCACCTACTGCATCGTTTTTAAGTATTACCACGTGTTTTGTCGACATATTTACTCTTAATTTTACTTCTTAATAATTTATTTTTTTTAAGAAAATATTCATATTTTAAAGCTAATTTTTTTGTTACAAATTTCTTTTTAAAAATTACTTTCCAAATTCGTCCTCTTGTACTTTTTGCACCTTTGTTGGAGTTGTGTTTATTTAATCTTTTTTTTATATTTGTTGTATATCCAACATATGTTTTAAAATTTTCATTTTTTTTACTTATGATTAAATAAACGTAAAACAAATTTAACTCACTTCAAACATAATTTGATTTATTTCTGATTAATCCAATAAATTCTTTATTAATGTGATTCCAACAAATTCTAAAACCCACGTAAATCATTGCAAATCTTAATTTTACAACATCTTTTACGGCGTTTTTTAGATATCCTTTTGTATGTCTAATTGATCTTTGGATAAAACGCATTAATGTCGGCTTTTTAAGCCCAGCTCCACTGATATAGCCCCTCCTTGAGGCATCCAATAAAGATTTTAAATTATCATTTCTTAAATGATAACATTTAGCTTGAGAACAATAGCTTGTTTTATAATTTAAGTTTAATAATTTTTGACAAAAATTTGAGTCCTCGCCATTGGTTTTATATTGAATTTCATAGCCACCTATTTCCCTCCAAACCGACTTAGATAGAAGTGTATTCGAACCAGATAGTGGTCTACCAAGATTGCCAATATCAATATTTCCAAAAGAATTTTGGGTTGCATATATATGTCTCCACATATTATATATATTTTCATCTTTTAATTTTTCAATTAATTTTGATCCAGACATTGCACTATTAAACTTATTTTTAGTATCATTTAATTCTTTAAGCCAAGAGCTTGACACCTCCACATCTGAATCTATAGAGGCAACATTTTCGTTTACTGCTTTTTCAATTCCAATATTTCTTGAATATGCCAAACCTTTATTCTGTATATTATTAATTATTTTTATTTTGTTCTTATATTTATTAAGTATTTTAAGAGTATCATCAGTTGATCCATCATTTATGACAATTATTTCATTAGGTCCTGGATCTAATTCTAATGCGCTTTTTAAAACTCTTTCAATTGTACTTTCACCGTTGTATACAGGTATATAAAGGGAAATATCTAATTTCATACGAATTTAAGATGATACAATATATTTCAAAGCCATTTAAGTGGTTTTTTAAATTAGAGGCAGCATCAGGTCTTGTATTGCTATTTGCAGCGATAATTGCATTATTAATAAGCAACTCAAATCTAAGTACGGCTTATTTTGATATTTTAAACTCTTATTTGAAATTAGGTTTTGGTGCTTTCAGTCTAAAGTTAAGTGTGCTTCATTGGATAAACGACGTTCTAATGGCTATTTTCTTTTTTTTGGTATCCTTAGAAATAAAAAGAGAATTCATACAGGGTGAATTATCAAATCCAAAACAAGCGATGCTTCCAATCATTGCTGCAGTAGGTGGAATGGTCGTACCAGCTTTAATTTATGTTGCTATAAATTTTAAAGATCCTGAAACACTTAATGGATGGGCAATACCATCAGCTACTGATATTGCTTTTTCATTAGGAGTGTTATCTTTATTGGGAAAAAGAGTACCTCTTTCTTTAAAAGTTTTTCTTACGGCATTAGCAATTATTGATGATTTAGGTGCAATAGTAATCATTGCATTTTTCTATTCTGGTGAAATCCAATACTTATATTTACTTTTAATGCTTGGATGTTTGTTAGTTTTATTAATATTAAATAAATTTAATATAAGAAATTTTATTCCCTATTTAATTGTTGGAATATTTCTTTGGGAATTTACACATGTTTCAGGCATACATGCAACAATAGCAGGAGTTCTATTAGCTTTGACAATACCACACAAAAGTAACAAAAAAAAACATACGAACTCACTATTGTTAAAACTTGAACATGCAATTTCACCATATGTGGCTTTTGGAATAATGCCGATTTTTGCTTTTGCAAACGCAGGTGTTTCACTTGAAGGTTTAACATTTCAAAGTTTGCTTAATCCCGTACCACTAGGTATCTTGTGTGGTTTATTTTTTGGAAAACAAATAGGCGTATTTATTTTTTCATATTTATCAATAAAACTAAAATTTGCTGAAATGCCCAATAATTCAGATTGGTTAAAATTATACGGTGTTGGAGTTTTAACGGGCATTGGTTTTACAATGAGTTTGTTCGTGGGCAATTTGGCTTTTGTTGGCGCTGAAACTCATATGGATGGAGTGAAAATAGGTGTGCTACTTGGCTCATTGTTATCAACTATTTTTGGATATAGTTTGATCTTTTTTGGTTCAAAAAAATAATGAGAAAAATTTTTATAATTTTATTTATGATATCTTTATTTGGTATAAATAGTTCAAAAGCTAATATTAATATTGCTTACGATTATTCATTCAAAGATTTAGATGGTGAAGAACTAAAATTATCTGACTTTAAAAATAAAGTCATAGTAATTACTAATGTAGCCAGCAAATGTGGTTTTACATCACAGTATGAAGATCTACAAACTATATGGGAAAAATACCAAGAAAAAGGATTGGTGGTAATTGGAGTTCCTTCAAGTAGTTTTAATCAGGAATTTCAAACTAATGAGGAAGTTAAAAATTTTTGTGAGGCAAAATTTGGAATAAGTTTTCCAATGACACAAAAAGAAGAAGTTAGAGGTTCAAATGCTCATCCTTTTTTTAAATGGGCAAAGGAAACTTATGGGTCAAAGTCAGTACCTAAATGGAACTTTCATAAAATTGTTATAGATAAAAATGGTAAAGTTTTTGACACTTTTGCCTCAATGACAAATCCAACATCTAATAAATTTATTAAAGTTATTGAAAAAGCTTTAAGTCAGTAAATCAG
Organism: uncultured Pelagibacteraceae bacterium; assembly: GCA_902580445.1. Classification (GTDB taxonomy): domain Bacteria; phylum Pseudomonadota; class Alphaproteobacteria; order Pelagibacterales; family Pelagibacteraceae; genus Anoxypelagibacter. Next base: position 49,582 of record CACHKQ010000004.1, read on the forward strand.
ATATTTATAGAAAGACCATCATAAGCAGGCCTTATATGTTTTGGAAGATTTTTTTTTAAAAAGTTGTAGTCTAAATCTGTGTGAAGATTAGTAAGAATTGTTTTCTTAGGTTTTAATAAATTACTTACTTTAATAGCCTGATCTAAATTAAAATGAGAAGGATGAGGATTAATTTTTAAGCAATCAATTATCAAATATTTAAGATTACTAAGATCTTTATAATCTCTTTTATTTATACCATTACAATCACTTAAATAAGCAACTTTATCAAACACGAAAGCAGATGCTTTAATAAGACCATGATTTATTAAAAAAGATTTAAATTTGATTTGGTTATTTTTTTTTTTTAGTACAAATCTTTTTTTTAATAAGTTAGATTTTATTATAGGTATATAACCTCCCCCACCATAAAAACAATAATCATATTTTTGCTTAATTAGTTTCAAACATTTTTTATTTGCATAAATATTAATAGGTTTTTTATTTTTCCAAAAAAAAGGCCTTAATTCAAATATCCCACTTGTTTGATCTGCATGTTCATGTGTATATAAAACATAATCAATATTTTTAATTTTATTATCAAGCACCTGTTTTTTTATATCTGGAGAAGTATCAATTAAAATCGACAGATTACCTTTTTGTATATGTGCAGAACACCTGGTTCGTAAGTTTAATTTATTTTTCTTATTTAATTTCCCCCAATAATCAGTAATCCAAGGAGATCCTAATGAACTACCGCATCCTAAAATTGTAATTTTGGTCATGCTATATTTATTTTAAAAAGTTTTTGAAAATTATTTGTAGTAAATTTTTCGACGTCCTCATCTGTTGTTTCTTTCAATATAGAAATAAATTTAACAGTATGAATAATATTAGAGGGTACATTTATTTTCCCTCTTAACGGTTCTGGTGATAGATAGGGGGAATCGGTTTCAACCAATATTTTATCATTTGGAATGGATTTAAATGTTTTTGCCAGTTCTGTGCTTTTTTTAAAAGTGATAACTCCACTAGCTGAAAAATAACAATCAATATCGATTAAATTATGTGCAAATTCTTTACTTCCCGTGAAACAGTGCATTAAAACATCAAAGTTTTTATTTTTCTTCTCAGAAGATAATATTTCTAAAGTATCTCTTTCAGCATTTCTTGAGTGAACTATTAACGGTTTAGATGTTGCTTGACAGGCCTCGATATGTTTTAAAAAAACTTTTTTTTGTATTCTTGCCTCTGAATGATTATAATAAAAATCCAATCCACTTTCACCTACACCAATTATTTTTTTATTTTTAAAAAGTTGTTTGGCGATAATGCCAGCTGAAATATCGTTGTATTTCTTTGTTTCATGCGGGTGTATACCGTATGTACCAAAAATATTTTGATAAGTTTCTAAAATATCAATAATTTTTTTAAAACTTTCATTATTAGTACAAATGGTAAGCATAAACTTAACGTTAGATTTTTCAGCATTATCAATAATTTCTTTTATTTTTGGCTGAAGTTTTTCATTATCAAGATGGCAGTGCGAATCAATTATCATTTTCAATTTTTTTAAATAAAATATCAGTCTTTTTCAATTTAATTCCTGGTTTTAATATTTTTATATTTTTTAAAGACTCTAAATTTATATTTGCCTTATCAATTGATAAAGTTGATAGAACTTTTTCTGTTGCAATAGGGATTATCGGATTTAATAATATACTTATAGATCTAATTTGATTCAAAATTGTATATAATATTGTATTCATTCTTTCAGGGTTTTTTTCTTTTAGTGACCATGGTTTTTGATCATTAAAATATTTATTTGCATTAAATGAAATATTTATAACTTTTTTAAGATACTGGTTGAGCTCTTGGTTATCAATTAAACTTCTTAAATCAGATAATGAATTAATGATTTCATCGTTCAATTTTGTATCTTCTTTTTCCACCTTGCTCAAAGTAGGAATTTTTGAATCACAGTTTTTATTTATAAAAGCAAATACTCTCTGACATAAGTTTCCGTAATTATTTGCTAAATCATTATTGATACAATCAGTCAAATTTTTAAGAGAAATATTTCCGTCATTTCCTAAAGAAACTTCTTTTGATAAATAGTATCTTAATTGATCAACTCCAAAATTATTTATAATCTCAATTGGATCCAAAATATTTCCTAGAGATTTAGACATTTTTTTATCATCTGACAGTATCCATCCGTGTCCATATATTCTTTTTGGTAAAGGAATATTAGCTGCCATCAAAAAAGCAGGCCAATAAATTGCATGGAATCTTAAAATATCTTTCCCGATTATATGAATATTAGCTGGCCAGAATTTTTTATATTTATTATCTTTTATATTTGGGTAATTTAAGGCACTTAAATAATTTGTTAATGCATCAAGCCAGACGTATATTAAATGTTTAGAATTTGTGGGAACTGGAATTCCCCAATTAAACGAGGTACGACTTACTGATAAATCTTTAAGTCCCTTTTTAACAAAATTAACAACTTCATTTCTTCTTGATGTTGGTAAAATAAATTTAGGATTGTCATTGTAAAATTTAAGTAGTTTATCCTGCCATGATGATAATTTAAAAAAATAAGATTCTTCCTCAACCCATTCAACCTTAGAACCTGACACTTTTGAATATTTAATGTTGTTTTTAGTTTCGATTTCATCATCATCATAATACGCCTCGTCAGAGACAGAATACCATCCTTGATACTTGGACAAATAAATATCCTTGGATTTTTCAAGCTTAGACCAAATGTCTACTACAGACTTAAAATGACGTTTTTCAGTTGTTCTAATAAAGTCATCGTTAGAAAGATAAAGAATATTAGTCAGATCTTTAAACTTTAAAGATAATTCATCACAAAATAATTTGACATCTTTTGAATTTTTTTCTGCTTCCCTTTGCATTTTAAGACCATGCTCATCAGTACCAGTTAAAAAAAATACGTCAAATTCATCAATTCGTTTAAACCTGGCAAAAATATCAGCAATTATGCTTGAATATGCATGTCCCATGTGTGGTTTTCCTGATGGATAATAAATAGGCGTTGTAATGTAAAAGTTTTTATTCGACATAGCTAAATTATAGAATTTTTTAAAATATTTAATACAGAATTGTTAGTAAGATTAAATCTTTTATAATCATTTAATATCTTAAAAATATCATTTTTTAATTTTAATAGAGAAATTATATTTTGTTTTTTAAATAAATTAATATCATTATATTTTATTTCTAAAAAAAATTTGATACAATCAATATAAATTTCTTCCTTTTCCTTCTTATATTTATCGAGCAATTTAGATGTCAATTCATAAATAGGTGTATTAAGTTCAGTGCCGATTTTACTTAATATATAATAATATTTAATAAACATGCCTGGTGATGCAAGATAAGAATAGTTAAGAATAAAATTATCATCAATATCATGGTTATCCAATATTTTTTTTAATATTGAATTTTTTTGATCGATATTAAGAAATATTTTTGTTTCAATTGAACGAGATTTAAGTGTTTCAACTAATTTATTTCTCTTATTATTAATTAAAATGAAATAATTATTGTTATTTGGTTCTTCAATCATCTTCAAGAGTGAGTTAACAACATTATTGTTCAAAAGTTCAACATCGTCAAAAACAATAAACCTTGGATTATTATCTAATGTAGAATTATTAAGATCTTTTTTAATTTCTCTTACTTTTTCAATAGATAACTTATTTTTATCTTCATTTGGAAAATAAACAAAGTTTTGAAATGTTTTTGAATTAAATTTGCTCAAAATCAAATTACTTTCATCAATTGACTTTTTATCTAAATCATATGGTTGTTTATAAATTTTAGAAAAAATATAAATAATCAAATGAAAAACTAATGTAAATTTACCAATTCCTTTTTCACCTGTAACCAAGCTTACTTTTGGAAAATTTCCACTTTCATATAATTTAATAAAATTCATTAGAACATCATCATACCCATAAAGATCTGATGATGTATTTATATTATCTAAACTTTTGATGGATGGCATTTGTGTTTAATTTCTTTAAAACTATCTTTAAAATATTGTTCTCAATATCAGTTGAGTCATTTGAATTATCTAAAATAAAATACTTCTTTTTATTTTTTTTTGCTATTTTTAAAAAAGATCGTTGAGCTTTTATATAAAAAGATTTCGAAAACTTATCATACCTATTTTTAACCTTTCTTTTTCTTAATCTTTTTAGCGCTTTATTTATATTAACTTTTAAAACAAATATTAAATTGGGTCTATTTTTTCCAAGTATTTCTCGATGTATATTATCAATAAAACCAGGTTTGACCACCTTGCCTGATACCTGATAAGCAGTCGTAGAGTCTATAAATCTATCACAAATGACAATTTTTTTTTTTTTGAGTGCTGGTTCGATCTTTTTTTTAATATGTTCATTCCTTGCTGCTAAATAAAGCAATGTATCTGTATATTTATCAAATAAATCCTTATTATTTTTTCCAAAATAATCTTTCAAGATTAATTTTCTTATTCTTTCTGCCCCAGGTGTTCCTCCTGGTTCTCTAGTTTTAACTATTTTAAAACCTTTGTTTTTTAAATTATTATATAGTTTTTTACTTAGATAGGATTTTCCAGAACCTTCTATTCCTTCAAAAACTATAAAAAAAGGTTTTTTTTTATACATCTCCCCAAATCATATAGTTAAAAGACATAAATAAACTTTTAAAAAAGTTAACCTTTTTAACTTCTTCGGAAGCAAAAACCGGTATTATTTTATCTTCTTCGTTATTTGTTTTAATAATTATTTCTCCGATTTGATCATTTTCTCTTATTGGAGCTTTAAGGGGTCCGTCATATTTAATTAAAACTTTAAAATTTCTTACGTCTTTCTTATTGAGAGTTATAAACACATCCTCTTTAGTTTTTCCTTTAACTTTATCTTTTTGTCCAAGCCACGTTTTAAATTCAAAATTAGGTTTATCTTTTTCTGATATTTCGTAAGTATTAGTATTTCTCAAACCCCATGAAATTAATTTCAAAGACTCTGTAGACCTAGACTGCTTGGTTTGAAATCCGCTACCAACAGCAATTAATCTTCTTTTTTCACCAACTACACTACTTGCTAACGAATACTTTTCTACAGCTAGATAACCGGTTTTAATGCCATCCGAGCCGATATTTTTATATAACAGAGGGTTTCTATTTCCTTGCTTTATTGGATCACCACCAGTTCTATCCCATGTAAATTCTTTTTCAGCAAAGTATTCGTAATATTTCGGAAAATTTTTTATTAAATATTTAGACATAATGGCTATATCTCTTACAGTAGAGTAGTTATCTGGATCATTAATTCCAGAAGAATTAGTAAAATTTGTATTTGTCAAACCTATCTCTAAAGCTTTCTCATTCATCATTTCTGCAAAATTCTCCTCAGTACCAGCTATTCCCTCAGCTAATGCCACACATGCATCATTACCTGAAACAACTATTACTCCACGTAATAAATCTTCAACCGATACTTTGTCATTTAACATTATAAACATAGAAGAGTAACCACTCCTTGACATTCTCCAAGCATTTTCAGAAATTATAAATTCATCATCTAAATTTAATCTTCCCTGTTTTAATAAATCAAATACGATTATAGAGGTCATAATTTTTGTCATTGAAGCCGGGTATATACTCATGTCAGCTTCAATTTCATGTAAAATTTTTCCAGAATTATAATCCATCAATATTGATGTTTTTGCTTTAACATTTGGCATTGTTCTAGATGGAGTAGAAAACAGTAAGACTGTTAATATTGTAAAAAAAATTATATTTTTAATCATGTTGTTTTATTTCAAGATCGTCAAATCCATACTTGTTTAACCCAAAGTAAAGATTTTTTAAAGTATTAATTGATGTATATGGTTTAGAAGAAAGCATAAATTTATTTTTTCCGAGCTTTTTAACTACAAGACTGCCTTGGGTAATATAACCTCTTTCTAAAATTTCCTTCAATTCATTGGTAGATATTTCAGAATAAAAAACACCAACTATTATTGAAAACTTTTTGTCTTTTTTAATGTTTGCTTTTTTATTAATTGAAATATTATCAATTTTAACTTTAGTAATTGGAGCTTTATTTTCAACTTTTTTTTCTTCAGAATGTGTAGTGGCAACCTTAGCTACAAAGGACTTGTTTTTTTTTCGCTCAATCACTTCAACAAAAGGCATTTCCTTATTTAATTCCAATTTATCAGCTACCTTTTGTGATATTAAAATTTTATAAAAAGACGAAAATTTAATTTTTTTTGTAACTTTAAGTTCAATTGATTTTGTATTTAAAGGATTTGTAATTTTTAGTATTGAGTTTTTTGGTAGTAAATTGTGACCAATTTCAAACTTGTCATTATTAATTTTTTTGTAAAACTTCTCATTTTGATGCAAATTTGAGTTATACACCAAAGCAAACCCAGAAGATTTATATGGAACATAATTGGATTTATTGTTTTTTATGGTTGAATTAGTACAGGATATTAAGAAAATTAATATTAATGATAAAAAACTATATTTCATTTTTAAATTTGTCTTTCAAAGTGCAAACAGCCAAAGCAAACCTTAAGGATCTGTTCCACTTTAAAACTTTTTCATAATTATTAAAAACTAAATATGCGGGTGATAAAACTTTTGATCCAGGAATGATATCTTTATCAGGTGTTATAATTGCGGATATAAGATTATCATCAAAATTATATTTTTCAGGTTCTTTTAAATATTTTTTGAAATATTTGATTTTTCTTTTATTTTTTAACTTCTTAGCAGAACTATTAAGATATTTTGTTGGTATGTTTTGTTTTAGTTCAATTTTGTAAAAACATGGCTTATTTTTTTTCCAGCCTATTTTATTCATATAATTTGCTGCAGATGCAAATGAATCGTCTATTTTTTTTAATTCTATATCATTGTTTCCATTATAATCTATTGCATAATTTTTAATTGTAGTGGGCATAAACTGAAAATTTCCAAATGCTCCAGCCCATGAACCATAAAGAATATCTTTATCAATAATATCCTTATCTACCAATCTCAACAAAGTTAAAAGTTCGTTTGTAAAAAAGTCACTTCTCCTTTTGTCATAACTAAGTGTTGCAAGAGAAGAAACAATATCCATTTTACCAAGATACTTTCCATAATTTGTTTCGATACCCATTAAAGCTAGTAATAACTCTTTTTCGATAGAAAATTTTTTTTCTATTTCTTTAATAACTAATTGCTCTTTATTGTATAAGTACAATCCCTTAGAAACTTTAACTTTATTTGCTCTTTTGCTAATATAAGTAAATGTATCCTCATAAAATTCTGGCTGATATCTATCATATTCAATAACCTTGGATAAAAATTTTGCATCATTCATAACTGAATTTACAGTTTTTTGTGACACACCACTTTTGATAGCAACTAATTTAAACTCGTTTAACCAAGATTTAAAATTTTCTTCTGTATGAGCGCTACCATTTGAAATATAAAATAGTAAAATTAAAAATAATGTTATCTTTTTCATTTTAAGCTTATATTCCAATATTTTTTTACATTCTATAAAATTATTGATTGCTGAATTTCTTGTATCTTTAATGTATAAAACATATTAAGAACCATTCTTTGGAGAGGTGGCTGAGCGGTTGAAAGCACTAGTCTTGAAAACTAGCAATGGGGCAACTCATTCGTGGGTTCGAATCCCACCCTCTCCGCCATTAAAATTTTTGAAAATCATCAATAATTTTATTAATAAATGTATTAGTAAATTTTGTTAATGATTCTTTTTTTTTTATAGAAATTAAAACTTCATCATCCATATTTATAAATTCATTTAATGCTTTTAAATGATCCACATCTAATTTATCAATAATTGACTTTACGAAAGCTATCATTAAAATATCCATTTCTTTAGTGCCTCTATAGGATGCTCTATAGATAATTTTATTTTTGAGATCTTCTTTGTTTAATGACATAGTTTTATGTGCAAAAAATGAGTAATTCTAATTTTTTACTATCAGACATAATTACCATAAAAGGTATAGGAACTAAAACAAGAAAATATTTACAAAAAAAGAAAATTGAAAAAGTAAAAGATTTATTGTTTGATCTGCCCTATTCTTTTATAGATAGATCAAAAATTACTAATTTAAATGAGTTAGAAATTGGTAAAATATTAACAATAAAAGTAGAAGTTTTAAAATACAATTTTCCAAGAATGAGAAATTTGCCCAATACAGTTATATGCGGAGGTGATAATAAAAAAATTAAAATTGTTTTTTTTAATAGTTTTGAAGGTTATATAAGAAAAGTTTTACCGTTAAATCGATCTGTTATTATAAGTGGTAAAATAAATTTCTATAAAAATAACTATCAGATTACAAACCCCACATATATTAAACCTTTAAATCAAGTTGAAGAAATAGCTAAAATTTTTCCAAAATATTCGTTGACAGAAGGACTTTTAGAAAAAAATTATAGAAAACTAATTGATAATGTCATAAAAAAAATTGACGATGATTTTGAATGGCATGATAAAAAGTTCTTACAAAACAACAGCTTTAGTAGTTTAAAATCAACATTAAATAAATTGCATAATCCAAAAAGCAATTTAGACATATTTTCTAATGATTTTAGAAGACTTGCATACGACGAGATACTATCTAATTTACTTACATTATATTCTGCTAGAAAAGTTATTAAAGTCAAAAAAAAAAGAAAAAAAATTTTTAAGAATAAATTATCAAATATTGTCAAAAAAAATTTTAATTTTGAGTTAACCAGCGGTCAAAACAAAATATTAGTTGAAATTGAAAAAGATTTAAAATCTGACACAAGAATGTTTAGATTATTACAAGGTGATGTTGGTTCTGGTAAAACTATATTAGCTTTAATTTCGGCGGCAAAAGTGCTTGAGGACAATTTTCAGGTCGCTTTTATGGCACCTACCGAAATACTAGCAAAACAACATTATCAGCTTGCAATAAATCTATTTAAAAAAACTAATATTAATGTAGGTTTGCTCACTAGTAAAATTGCGGGAATTGAAAAAAATAAAATTATTAACAATGTAAGTAATGGAAATATTAAACTTTTATTCGGAACACATTCTCTTTTTCAAAAAAAAATAATGTTTTCAAATTTAGGTTTTATAATTATTGATGAACAACACAAATTTGGAGTAAAGCAAAGAATTAAACTAGCCAAAAAAGGTGGAAGTAATTGTGATGTTTTAACAATGTCTGCAACACCAATACCAAGAACAATGATGTTATCATTTTTTGGCGACATGGATATATCGATATTGAACGAAAAACCAAAGTATAGAAAAGAAATAGTAACTCTAATTAAGCCAGAAAGTAAATTAGAAGAAATAGTTCCTCTAATAAAAAAACAAATCAAACTAAACTACCAGGTCTTTTGGGTGTGCCCTTTAATAGAGCAATCAAAAAAACTCAACTTTTCATCTGCTAAAAATAAATTTGAGGATATAAATAAATTATTTCCAGATAACGTAGGTCTTATTCACGGTAACATGAGTATTGACCAAAGAAACAAAGTTTTAAATTTATTTATAAACAAAAAAATCAAAATTTTAGTTAGTACAACAATAATTGAAGTAGGTATAAATTTTCCAGATGCGAACATAATTATAATTGAAGACTCTAATAAATTTGGCTTATCACAGCTTCATCAATTACGAGGCAGAGTTGGAAGGGGTAATTCAATATCTTATTGTATATTGATGTATAAAAAAAATTTAAGTGTTAATGCAAAAAAACGTTTAAAAATTCTTAGAGAAACAAATAATGGTTTTATAATCGCTGAGGAAGATTTAAAAATAAGAGGTCATGGAGATTTGTTAGGTTTTCAACAGAGTGGTGTTAAAAATTTCAAATTTGCTGATCCTATTCATCATAAAGATTTGTTTTTATCAGCTGAGAATAAAATAAATACATTTAATTCTAATTCTCTAAAAAAATATGAAAAATTAATTAAATTATTTGATAAAGCAGATATTATAAACGAAATTAAGTAGATAAGATTAAGGATTAAAACTTCCTGCAGAAACTATAAACTTTGATGCTTCCTCAAAAGTCAAATCTAAAAAAATAACTTCATCTTTGGGAAACATAAGTAAAAAACCACTTGTAGGATTTGGCGTAGTTGGAACAAAAACATTTAGAAGCTCTTTGCCAGCCTTTTTTCTAATTTCACCAGTATTCTCCTTCGTAGCAAAACCTACTGCGTAAACTCCTTTTCTTGGGTATTCAACTAACACTACGGTTTTTTTATCTGATTTGCTATTTGTGAAAGTTTCGATTAATTGTTCGACTGCTGAATATATTGTTCTTATAATAGGTATTTTGTTAAGTATATTTTCAAATAAATTAAAAAGTCTTTTTCCGATAAATGATAAAGAAATCCATCCGATAATTGTAATTAAAAGAACTGCAATTAATATTTCTAACCCCGGTATATTGTAAGGTAAATAATGATTGGGATTAATTTCTTTTGGTATTAACTTTGATGAAATATTTATTATAAATACAGTTAGATATAATGTTATTCCTATGGGTATGAGAACTACTACTCCAGCAATAAAATTATTACGAAGAGTAGATATTATTGCTTTTTTTGGTTTATTTTTTGCCATTTCAATATTCTTTCAAATACAAATCAATTTTTTTTTGTTAAGATTCGGCAATGAAGAAATTTTATAACATAAATAGACGTAAATTTCTTGAGCTATTTGGATGTACTTGCTGTGGTTTTTTAACATCTTCTTGTGCTACAGTGCCAATAACTGATAGAAGACAACTAACAATATATCCTGAAAGTACAATCAACGCACAAGCTGCAAAAGCTTATGATAAATTAAAGAATTCAAAAAAGATTAAGTTGATCACTAAAGGTAAAGATTTGAATAATGTTATAGATATTGGAGAGAAAATATCAAAATCTGTATCCATATTTTTTAAAAATCAAAATTTAAAAGATCCAACAAGTAATTTTGACTGGGAGTATATTTTAATTGATAATAAAAAAGTTAAAAATGCATGGTGTATGCCTGGGGGAAAAATCGCTGTTTATACTGGTATATTAAGTGTTACAAAAAATATTAATGGCCTAGCTGCAGTGATGGGACATGAAATTGCACATGCTGTGGCAAAACATTCTGTTGAAAGAATGAGTGCAGCCATGGCAGTAAATGTAACAACCCAAATAGCTGATATTTTCACAGGTGGTAAAATATCTCAAACACGTAATACAGTTGGTAGAGCAACAGGAATGGATGTTCTTCAGCTTGGTATTATGAATCCATTTGGAAGAAAACAAGAAAGTGAAGCTGATTATCTTGGTTTAATTTTCTCATCTTTATCTGGATATAATATAAAAGAGGCTGTTAATTTATGGGAACGAATGAAAGAAGCTAATAAAGGAAAAGAACCACCACAATTTATGAGTACCCATCCTTCAAGTGACAATAGAATTATAAGTCTAAACGAGTGGATACCAAAAGTGATTTTAGAGTACCCGCCATTAAAAACTTAATTAGTGGTGAGCCGTGTTGGATTCGAACCAACGACACCTTCCTTAAAAGGGAAGTGCTCTACCAACTGAGCTAACGGCCCGTAAAAGAAACTCTTTTTATATATAAAAAAAGATAAATTTCAATTGGTAATTATTAGTTATACTTGTTTATATTTTTTTTGTAAAAGGCTTCAAATGTCCCAGTTTTAATCGACTCTCTGATTTTTTTCATGAATTCTTGATAAAAATTAACATTATGTAGTGAAATCAACATAGATGCTAATATCTCATTTGTATTTATAAGATGATTTAAATAGCTTTTTGAATATTTATTTAAATTATTAATTTTACATTTTTTATCAAGGGGGCTCATATCGTTTTTAAATTTACTATTTCTTAGATTGATTTTTCCTTCCCAAGTAAATGCTAAACCGGTTCTGCCTGATCTTGTTGGCATAACACAATCAAACATATCAATTCCATTTTTAACTGCACCAACAATATCTGAAGGAGTACCTACCCCCATTAAATATCTTGGTTTATTTTTTGGCATTAGATATGTTGTATCTTCTAAAGTTTTTAACATTTGATCTTGCGTTTCTCCAACAGCTAATCCGCCCATAGCATAACCATCAAAATTTATATCAATTAATTTTTCTAAACTTTCATGGCGTAGATCCTTAAAGATGCCGCCCTGAACTATACCAAAAAGCGCTTTTGTACTGGACTTTCCAAAAGCTATTTTAGATCTCTTTGCCCAATGCGTAGACGTATCAATTGCACTGGATATAATTTTTTTGTCAACCGTAAGTTTTGGACATTCATCTAAAACCATTAAAATATCTGAATTAATTTTTTTTTGGATTTCTATACTTTTTTCAGGACTTAATAAAAATTTTTTACCATCAATATGGGAAGAAAAAAATGCTCCTTTTTCTTTATCAATTTTAGTGAATTTTGATAATGACATTATTTGAAAACCTCCAGAGTCAGTAAGAATAGGTTTTTGCCAATTCATATATTTGTGTAATCCACCAAATTTGTTAAGAATTTCGATGCCTGGTCTTAAAAATAAATGGTAAGTATTTCCTAATATTATTTCTGTTCCTGTCTTTAAAATATCATCTGTAAAAATACTTTTTATCGTCCCTAGTGTGCCAACTGGCATAAATGCAGGAGTATTTATTATTCCTCTTTTGGTGTGAATTTTACCAAGCCTATAATTGTTTTTGGATTTTATTAATTCAAAAAAGAATTTTTTTGAATTCATTAACTATTTTTTAATAGTTATACTTATAATCTTATCAGGATCAGATACTGATCCATTAGGACCATCTCCTTTTTTTATTTTGTCAACAAACTCCATGCCTTTTACTACTTTTCCGAAAACAGAATATTGTCGATCAAGGTGTGGTGCTGCTTCGAGACAAATAAAGAATTGACTGTTACCACTGTCGGGATTTGAAGATCTAGCCATTGATACCGTTCCTCTTTCATGAGGGATGTTGTTAAATTCAGATTTTAAATCAGGCAATGATGAAGACCCGGTTCCGGCTCTTTCTAAATTAAAGCCTTTTTTATTAGTATTTCCAAATTCAACATCGCCTGTTTGAACCATAAAGCCATCAATTACTCGGTGAAATACAACACCATCATACTCTTTATTTTTCGAAAGCGTCAAAATTCTTTCAACATGATTTGGAGCATTTTCAGTGAAAAGTTCAATTTCAACATCACCATGTTCAAGTTTAATTATAATTTTATTTTCCATAGCCATTAATTTAAAGTTTGTAAAAAAAGTTATTACAAATATTAAAAAGAATTTTTTCATTCAAGTTTATCTTTGATTGCTTTTATTACAGAGTTAGATACAAATTTTTTTAGGTCTCCTCTCAAATAACCAATTTCTTTTACAAATTTTGATGAAATAATTTCATTTTCTATATTTGACATCAAAAAAATAGTTTCAATCTTGTCATCAAGTTTTTTATTCATTCCTGCAAGTTGAAATTCATACTCGAAATCTGATACAGCTCTTAATCCCCGTATTATAATTGATGCATTGAACTTTTTACATAGTTTAACAGTAAGTGTTTGAAAAGATACTATTTTGATTTTGTTTTTTTTTAATTTTAAATCTTTAAATAGTGATTTTTTTAAAATTTCAATTCTTTCATCTGTTGAAAATAAGTAATCTTTTTCAGAAGAATCAGAAATAGCTACAATAAGTTTATCAACAATTTTTAATGATTTTTTAATTATATCGATATGACCGAAAGTTATTGGGTCAAAGGTACCGGGGTATATGCCTGTTCTTATCATTAAGAAATATTATTATCTATCTTTATGGCAGAAACAACCTTTTCTTCACCAGATAGTTTTATTATTCTTACACCCTGAGTATTTCTACCTGCAATTCTAATTTCCTTAACTGGACATCTTATAACTCTTCCTTTGTCAGTAGATAATATAATTTCATCTTGATTTTCCACTACTAAAGTTGATGTAACATTGCCGTTCCTTGATGAATTGATTATGCCTATTATCCCCTTACCCCCTCTATTAGTAACTCTAAAGTCATGATAAGAAGTACGTTTTCCATAACCATTTTTGGTTATAGATAAAATAAATTTATCTAAATTTTCTTTTTTGCTTCCATTTTTTTTAATTAGAGATTGAGTTTTTTTATTATTATCAACTATTGAAAGGGACATAACCGAGTCATTTTCAGATAAATCAATACCTTTAATGCCTTTTGACGATCTACCTTTAAATAATCTTAGCTTTTTAGACATAAAACGAATACATTTACCATTTTTTGAACCTAAAATAATATCTTGATCTTCTCTGCATTTTTCAACACCTATGATTTTGTCATTTTCTTCCAGTTTCATTGCTATCTTTCCGCTTGCATTGATATTAAGAAAATCAGCTAACGAATTTTTTCTAACTTTTCCGCTTGATGTTGCAAAAACAACAAATAAATTTTTCCATTCTTCATCATTTTCGGGTAATAACATTGTAGAAGTTATTGATTGATTTGTTTTTAAAGGCAAAAGATTAAATAATGACTTGCCTTTAGAATTTAAACTACCTTTTGGTATTTTCCATGCTTTTAACTTATAAGCTAAACCTTGAGAAGAAAAGAATAAAACTTGACTGTGTGAATTTCCTGACAAAATTCTTACAACAAAATCTTCTTCTCTTGTTGTTATTCCTGTTTTTCCCTTCCCGCCTCTTTTTTGTGTTTTTACGGCAGCAAGCGATCCTCTTTTGATATAACCTTTGTTTGTTATATTAATAACAACAGACTCTTTTTGAATAGTTTCTTCTATATTGTAGTTTAGCACAGCATCAATAATTTTTGTTCTTCTTTCAACAGAAAATTTTGACTTTATTTCCTCCAATTCATTTATAATTAAGTTAAATAATTCTTTTTTAGATTTTAATAATTTATTAAAATATATAATCTGCTCAGAAAGTTTTTTTATCTCAGCTTCAATTTCCGTTATTCCAAAAGCAGTCAGTTTTTGTAATCTTAATTCTAAAATTGACTCCACTTGTTCCTTACTTAACTGGTATTTGGTTATAGATTGTTTTTTTTCAATTAGAGAAATCAATTTAACACTTTTTTTGATTGTCCATTTTTTATTAAGCAGATTCTTTTTGGCGGTGTCAGTATCTTTAGATGATTTAATAATTTTTATTATTGCGTCAATATTTTCTACAGCAGTAGCAATACCAATGAGAATGTGGGCTCTTTCCTCAGTTTTTTTCAAATCAAATTTTATTCTTCTTATTACAGTTTTTTCTCTAAAATCTACAAATTCAGAAATAAACTCTTTAAGATTTAGAACTTTAGGTCTTCCATTTACAATTGCTAAAGTATTAAAGCCAAAAGAAGATTCTATAGATGTAAGTTTATACAGTTGTCGTTTAATTGTTTCGGGCTCCACACCTCTTCTTAAATCTATGACTACTCTAATTCCGTCTCGATTAGATTCATCTCTTATGTCGCTTACTCCCTCAATTTTTTTTTCTCTTGAGAGATCAGCAATTTTTTCATTTAAGACAGATTTGTTAACTTGATATGGTATAGATTTAATAATTAATCGAGTTTTACCGTTTTTAAGAGCTTCTTCACCAATTTCTCCTCTAATTTTGAATGATCCGCGTCCTTTATTGTATCCTTGTTTAATAATGTCTTTACCAATAATTATGCCACCAGTTGGAAAATCTGGGCCTGGAATACGTTTCATCAATTGAGAGACTGTAATATCTCTATTTTTAATAAAATCTATTGTTCCATTAATCACTTCACCTAAATTATGTGGAGGAATACTTGTTGCCATACCAACGGCAATACCTCCGGCACCATTTACTAAAAGATTTGGATATTGGGACGGAAGTACTACAGGTTCTTTTTCTGTATCGTCATAGTTATTTCGATAATCTATTGTATTTTTTTCAATACCGTCAGTTAAAAATTGAGAAACTTTTGAAAGTTTGGTTTCTGTATATCTCATTGCAGCTGGTGGATCGCCATCAATAGATCCAAAATTTCCTTGTCCCTGTATCAAGGGTAGACTCATTGAAAACTCTTGGACTAATCTTACAAGTGCATCATAAACTGCCTGATCTCCATGTGGGTGATATTTACCAATAACATCTCCTACTATACGGGCAGATTTTCTAAATGGTTTGCTCCAATCGTAACCACCTTTGTACATTGCGTAAATAATTCTTCTGTGAACCGGTTTAAGACCATCTCTTACATCGGGTAGTGCCCTACTTACAATTACGCTCATTGCATATGATAAATATGATGAGCTCATTTCTTGATGAACTAAAATAGATTTTGGTAAAGAATTATTTTTTATCTCAACTTTTTCCATTTAACTAAAACGGTATTTCATCATCGAGATCTGAATTTTCTTGTGAAATTTGATCGTTTGGCAAATTGCTTTTGTCTTGACTATTTTCAGAATTTTTCATTGACTGATTATTACCTCCTAACATAGTTAGGGATGAATTAAAGCCTTGCAAAACAACCTCTGTAGAATATTTATCTTGCCCTAATTTTTCATCTCTCCATTTTCTTGTACTTAACTGGCCTTCTAGATAAACGTTTGCACCTTTTTTTAAATATTGTTGTACAATATTTACTAGACCTTCATTAAAAATTACAACTCTATGCCATTCAGTTTTTTCTTTTCGTTCACCAGTAGATTTATCTTTCCAGGACTGGCTAGTAGCAATACTTAACCTTGCGACGTTTTTTCCATTAACCATTTGCTTGATTTCTGGGTCCGCTCCCAATCTTCCTATTAGTTGTACCTTGTTTAAACTTCCCGACATAATAATTTAGATTTATTATACTGATAGAACTTTATAGCATATTTACATTGTAAATATAAGCTCATTCTGTTTTAAGGTGTGTAAAAGATGTTGAAAAAGATATTGATTAAAGGGGCTAAAGAGCACAATTTAAAAAACATCTCTTTAGAAATTCCAAAAGATAAATTGGTGGTTATTACCGGCCTCTCAGGTTCTGGTAAATCGTCTTTAGCATTCGATACGATATATGCTGAAGGTCAAAGAAGATATGTAGAAAGTTTATCAGCATACGCAAGACAGTTTTTAGACAAAATGAAAAAGCCAAATGTAGATCTGATTGAAGGCCTTAGTCCCGCTATATCAATTGAACAGAAAAATGCTCCTAAAAATCCAAGATCCACTGTTGCAACTGTGACAGAAATTTATGACTACATGAGAGTGCTATATGCAAGAATTGGAATACCTTATTCGCCTTTCACCGGAAAACCTATAGTTTCTCAATCAGTGAGTGACATGGTAGATAAAGTAAAAGGACTACCTAAGAGTTCAACTATTTTTCTTTTATCACCCGTTGTAAGAGGTAGAAAGGGTGAATACAAAAAAGATATTATAAACTATAAAAAAAGAGGGTTTCAAAAGATTAAAGTTGATGGTGAGTACTATGATATTGACGACTTTCCAAATTTAAATAAAAAAGTAAAACACGATATATCTATAGTAGTTGATCGAATAGTTTTAAATTCAAAATTAGGTAACAGATTAGCTGACAGCATAGAAACAGCATTGAAACTTTCTGATGGTTTGCTAATTGCTGAATATGAAAATGAGACCATTCCTAAGAAATTTAGAAAGAAAGAAAGTATAACATTTTCATCAAAATTTTCTTGTCCTGAAAGTGGTTTTACTATTGAGGAAATAGAACCAAGACTTTTTTCATTTAATAGCCCATTTGGTGCGTGTGAAGAATGTGAAGGCATTGGTCACAATCTTAATGTGGACCCAAATTTAGTGATATCAGATAAAAATAAAAGTATTGCAGATGGATGTATTGAACCATGGGCAAAATCAACATCTATGTATTATGCTCAAACATTATCTTCCATAGCAAAGCATTATAAGTTTGATTTAGATACTAAATGGAAAAAATTATCTAAAAAAATTCAAGATATAATTTTATACGGATCTGATGAGGATGAAATAAAATTTCATTACGATGATGGTTATGAAAAATACGATACTAAGAAGACTTTTGAAGGTGTAATTAATAATTTAGAGAGAAGATATTTAGAAACAGATAGTGATTGGAAGAGAGAGGAAATATCTCAATATCAAAGTGAAACAAGTTGTGACAAATGCAAAGGGATGAGATTAAAAGATGAGGCTCTTTGTGTAAAAGTTAACAAATTAAATATTAGTGAGGTAACACACTTTTCAATTGAAGACGCTCAAAAATGGTTTGATAATTTAGACAAAACTCTTACTTTAAGGGATAAAAAAATTGCACAACATATTTTAAAAGAAATAAATGAGAGATTGAACTTTTTACTTAACGTTGGTTTGAATTATTTAACTTTATCCAGAGAATCTGGAACCTTATCAGGTGGAGAGTCACAAAGAATTAGATTAGCTTCACAAATAGGATCTGGTTTAACTGGTGTTTTGTATGTTTTAGATGAACCATCAATAGGTTTACATCAGAGGGATAATAAAAAACTTATAGCAGCTCTAAAAAGATTAAGAGATTTGGGTAATACAGTAATTGTTGTCGAACATGATGTTGAAACCATGGAAAGTGCAGATCATATAATTGATCTGGGTCCCGAAGCAGGAATTAATGGCGGTAAAATTACAGCGGAAGGACCTCTTAAAAAAATTATTGATACAAAAGAAAGTATCACAGGAAATTATTTATCTGGAAACAAAATAATTGAAGTACCGACAAAAAGAAAAACAGCAAAAAATGGAAGGTTCTTAGAAATATTAGGTGCTAGCGGAAATAATTTACAAAAAGTAGATTTAAAAGTACCAATTGGAACTTTCACTTGTGTTACAGGAGTTTCAGGTAGTGGTAAGTCAACATTGGTTTTACAAACATTATTTAATGCTCTTAATTTGTTACTTAATAATAATAAATCAAGAAAATTACCTAAATCTTTTAAAAATTATAAAGGTACCGAATTAATTGACAAAGTTATTGACATCGACCAATCACCAATTGGTAGAACTCCAAGATCAAACCCAGCAACATACACAGGAGCGTTTGGTCCAATTAGAGATTGGTTTGCAAGTTTACCTGAGTCTAAAACAAGAGGCTATAAACCAGGAAGATATTCATTCAACGTTAGAGGTGGAAGATGTGAAACCTGTGAAGGCGATGGAGTAATAACTTATGAAATGCACTTTTTACCAGATGTATACATTCCTTGTGATGCTTGCAAAGGCACTAGATACAATCGAGAAACTTTAGAAATAAAATTTAAAAATAAGAATATAGCAGAAGTTTTAGACATGACTGTAGAAGAAGGTTGTGTGTTTTTTGAAAATATACCAAATATTTACTCAAAATTACTTACATTAAAACATGTGGGTTTAGGCTATATAAAAATTGGACAGCAAGCCACAACGCTTTCTGGTGGCGAGGCGCAAAGAATCAAGCTAGCTAAAGAATTATCAAAGAGATCTACTGGTAGGACTCTTTACATACTAGATGAACCAACAACAGGTTTGCATTCACATGATATAAAAAAACTACTTGAGATATTAAAAGCTTTTGTAAATACTGGTAATACGGTTATCGTTATTGAGCATAACTTAGACGTGATTAAAACCGCAGATTGGATAGTCGATATGGGTCCAGAAGGTGGTTCAGATGGTGGAAAAATCATTGCTGAGGGTCCTCCTGAAAAGATAATGCAGATTGAGGGTAGTTATACTGGAAAATTTCTTAAAAACCTTATTAACAATAAAATGAAAAAAACGGCATGAAGTTTAAATTTTATGCTATAATAAATAATGGTTAATATTTTACAATCGCTATCAAAAACTGTTCATCTTTCGGCTATATTGGCTATTTTATTATTTGCTGGACTTTTTTTTGCTGGCGGAGACTGGGCATTTGATAGACTGTTTTGGAGCTGGTTGTTTAGATATTTACATGTAGTAGTTGGAATTATGTGGATTGGGTTATTGTGGTATTTAAATTTTGTTCAAATACCAAACATGCCTAAATTTACAGACGAGCAAAAACCCGCAATTACAAAAATTATTGCACCTGCTGTTTTATTTTATTTTCGATGGGCCGCTTTAGCAACAATTGTAACTGGTTTGATCGTTGCATATTTGAATGGGTATGTACATGATGCAATGATACTCGGAATTGGAAGTGGTGGAAAAAATACTGCTATCGGTATCGGTATGTGGTTAGGAATAATAATGGCTTTTAATGTCTGGTTTATCATTTGGCCGAATCAGAAAAAAGTTTTAGGTATAGTTGAATGTCCTGCAGAAGATAAACCAAAACACGCAAAAACAGCTGTCATTACATCTAGAGTTAACACGTTACTATCATTACCAATGTTGTTGACGATGGTTATAGCTCAAAACCTTTATTAATTATTTTCTTTTTCCTTTGAAATAGTTTTAAAAGATACATTAAAATATTTTAGTATTGGACTAGCTACAAAAATTGATGAATAAGTACCAATAATAACTCCAATAATCATTGCGAGTGAAAAACCTTTTAAAATTTCACCACCAAGAATAAAGATTGAAATTAAAGCTAATAAAGTAGTTGATGAAGTTATAATAGTTCTAGATAAAGTTTCATTTATTGATTTATTTGAAATTTCACCAATTTTTAAACTAGAATATTTTATTAAGTTTTCACGGATACGATCATAGATTACTACAGTATCATTCATAGAATATCCCACTATAGTTAGGACAGCTGCAACAATTGATAAGTTTATTTCGAGTGATAATAAAGAGAATAAGCCAATCGTAATCAAAACATCGTGAAAAATTGCAATTATTGATCCTATGCTGAATTGCCATTCAAATCTTACCCAAATATAAAATAACATTGCTGCTAATGCCAAAGATATTGCTAAAACACCTGATTCTAAAAGTTCTTTGCTAACCTTTGGACCAACATTTTCTACTCTTCTAAAATCAACATTTCCTTGAAGTTCATTTGAAACCTTCTCTTTGATAGTTTTAATACTAATTTTATCGTCAAAATTTTTTCTCTCAAACTTAATAAGAAAGTCTCCTTTTTTTCCAAACTCTTTAACATTAATGTCACCTAGATCAAGCTGATTAAAAGAGGATCGCACATCACTAATTTGGATATTAGTTGAGTCACATCTCAATTCCATTAATGTTCCGCCTTTAAAGTCAATTCCAAAATTTAAACCTTTAAACAAAATCATCAAAATGCTTAATAGAACTAGAATCAATGATGTGATGTTTGCTAATTTAAATTTTTGTTCAAAATTATAGTTATTAATCATATTGTAATTTTGTTATCTCTATTTTTAAAAACGATTCTGGATGTAAGATGTCTTGATATAAAATATGCAGAAAATAGTGTTGTAACTAATCCAATAGATAGTGTTACAGCAAAACCTTTTACAGGACCCGATCCAAATATAAATAAGATTATTGAAGCAATTAATGTAGTTATATTTGCATCAAGAATTGTTACTATCGACTTTTTAAAACCAGAGTCAAATGCCTGAATATTAGAATTTTCGCCCTTTAATTCTTCTTTAATACGTTCGAAAATTAGTACATTTGCATCAACGGCCATGCCTACAGTAAGAATTACACCTGCAATACCCGGTAATGTTAGGGTTGCTTCTAATAATGTTAAAATACCCATCAACATTAAAAGATTAGAAATTAATGAGATATTGGCAATTATACCAAAAAGTTTATATTTAAATGACATAAATAAAACAACGAGAAGAAAGCCGATTATTAACGAAACAATACCTGCTTCAATGGAATCTTTTCCTAAATCCGGTCCAACAGTTCTTTCTTCAACAACATTTAATGGAGTAGGCAATGCACCTGACCTCAATAGTAAAGCCAAATCAGTAGCTGTTTGAAAAGTAAAATTACCTGATATCGTTCCATTTCCACCGGTAATCGAATCTTGAATAACTGGTGCGCTTATTGCCTCATTGTCGAGAATTATAGCTAACCTTTTGCCAATATTATCACTCGTTACCCTACCAAATCTTTGCGAGCCCAATCTATCCAATGAAAAAGAAACAATAGGTTGATTATTTAAATTGTCAAATTTTGGCTGAGCATCAATCAAGTTTTCTCCACTTAAAATAATTCTTTTGCTTACAGATATTTCTTCTTGGGTATCGCTAATAATAAATTTTTCACTGCCAAATTCGACATTGTCTTTAGTAACCAATCTAAATGACAACTCTGCTGTTTTTCCAAGCAATTCTTTTATTCTTTCTGGATCCTTAATACCAGGTAGCTCTACCAAAATACGATTATTTCCTCTTTTAAGTATAGATGGTTCTTTGGTACCTATTTCATCAATACGTCTTCTAACAATTTCTATGGATTGGTCTACAGCAGCTGAACGAAGATTAATAATTCCATATTTAGATAAATATATACTAATTAAATTATTCTTTATTGTGTAGTCTAATTCGAATGAATTATATTTGTCCAAAAAGGCATTAATTTCGTTAGAACCTTTAAGATTAAATATTTTTTCAAATTCTTTAAAGTTTTTTTCCTCGGTTGTAAATTTAATCGAGTCATCATTTATACTAAAATTATCAAATTTAATTAAACTCTTATTAAGTGCTTTTTTAAGTAATATTACTTTCGACTGTAAACGTCTTTTTTCTAATGCACTACTATCAACTTCTAAAAGCAAGTAAGATCCACCTTGCAAATCCAAACCAAGATTAATTTTTTTTTTTAAAAAAGGACTTTCAAAATTTAAAAAATTAGTAAGTGAAAAAATACTTATTAAAATAAAAGTTATATATATTGAAAGAACTTTCGAATTTGAAAAGTTTAACACAAAAAATTATTTTTTAATTTCTTTTTTTAAATGACTTTGAACTGTATTCTTTATCACATTAACTTTTACGCCGTCTGAAATCTCTATTTCTAATTTATCATCCTCATAAACTCTATCTAC
>CACHKQ010000005.1 GCA_902580445.1 uncultured Pelagibacteraceae bacterium
AACTCTGTTGGAGAATTTTATTCAATAGCTATTACTAATAATCATCAAAAAGCAGACACTGGCACGAAGATGATTCATCTTGGAAAAAACACGAAAAGTAAAATTATTTCAAAAGGAATATCAGCTGGTAAAGCCGACAACACTTACAGAGGTTTAGTTGATATATCTAGAAAAGCAAAAAATTCAAGAAATTATACTCAATGTGACTCACTTCTAATGGGAAACAAATGCGGAGCACATACTGTTCCCTACATTAAAAATAAAAATTCATCTTCAACAATTGAGCATGAAGCAACCACATCAAAAATAAACGAGGAACAATTATATTATTGTAATCAAAGAGGACTTAACCAAGAAGAGGCAGTGAGTTTAATTGTAAATGGCTTCTGCAAAGAAGTTTTACAACAATTACCAATGGAATTTGCTGTGGAGGCTCAAAAATTAGTAGGTATTAGTTTGGAAGGAAGTGTGGGTTAATGGAAAATAGATTTCATTTAGCTATACCTGCAGGGGACTTGGACAAGGCAATAAAATTTTATTGTGATACTTTAGGCTGTAGTAGAGGTAATGCAGAATTTAAATATCCAGACGCCTGGGCTGATATTAATTTTTGGGGAAATGAATTAACATTGCATGCAACAGATCCTAATAAAAAAAATGCAAGTGAGAGACATAACGTAGATATGGGAAACGTTACTGTCCCACATTTTGGAGTTCATTTAGATGCAGAAACTTTTAAAAATTTAAAAGAAAGACTTATTAGTAAAAAAATTAAGTTTATAGATCCACCATATATAAGGTTTGAAGGTGAAGATATTGAACAAGAGACCATGTTCTTAGAAGACCCAAACGGAAATTGTATGGAAATCAAAACCATGAAAAATCCTAATACATTATTTAAAAAGTAAAATGAAACTAGATATTAAGCTAAACGAATACAAAAAAAATATCGATTCTTTAAAGGCTATAGAAAGTCTGGAAGTTTATAGATGGCTCATTTCGTTGGGCGAAAAATTAAATGACGACCCTCTTAGCAAAGAAAGAAGAACTATTAAAAATAAAGTAAAAAGTTGTCAGTTTGAATTATATGTGGATTATGAAAATGGACGATTTAAATCCTGGAGCAAGGCTATGGTTTCAGCTGGGTATGCTTACATTTTAATAGATATTTTTAACTCTTTACCGATTGAAGAAGCAAAAAAAATCACAATAGATGATTTTAAGAAAATTAAAATGGATGAGTTACTGACTATGAGTAGAAAAACTGGCTTCTATGAAATGATAGAAATAATGATAGGTAAATTAAAAAATGTTGGAAATTAAAAACCTTAAAGCATCGATTAATAACAGAAACATTCTAAAAGGTTTAAATTTAAAAATTAATCCTGGAGAAGTTCATGCGATTATGGGTCCAAATGGATCTGGCAAAAGTACTTTGGCTAATATTTTATCTGGCAAAAGCGGTTATGAAATAACGGGTGAATTAAAATATCAAGGTAAAGATCTTAAAGATATACCTGTAGAAGAAAGAGCACAAAAAGGAATTTTTTTGGCATTTCAATATCCGCTGGAAATCCCCGGTGTTAATACAAATAATTTTCTTAAAACTTCTTTAAATACTATAAGAAAAGCTAGGGGCCAAAAAGAAATCGATACAATTAATTTTTTAAAATTAGTTAAAGAAAAATCAAAGGAATTAGGTATTGATGAAAAAATTCTTTCTAGGCAACTAAATGTAGGCTTTTCGGGGGGAGAAAAGAAAAAAAATGAAATTCTACAAATGAAAATTTTAGATCCAAATTTAGTTGTTCTAGATGAGACAGACTCTGGATTGGATATTGACGCACTAAAAACTATTGCTGATGGTGTTAATACATCAAGAAATAAAGAAAAAGCTTTTTTAGTTATAACTCATTATCAAAGACTTCTTGATTATATTAAGCCAGATCATGTCCACGTTTTATCAGACGGAAAAATAATCAAATCAGGAACTAGAGAACTTGCACTAGAGTTAGAAAAAAAAGGTTATAAAAAAATAAATTAAATGATTGAAAATTTTAAAATTGATTCTAACGAAATTGATAAAATAAAACATATAAACAGGGATGATAAAAATTTTAGGATTGAAAATTTAAATTCATTTAATAGTTTAGGTTTTCCAGGTAAAAAAGAGGAAGATTGGAAATTTTCAGATACTAGAGCAATATTTTCAAAAAACTTTGGAAAATTGAGTTTAGATAATTCAAATTCTAAAGAGACAGATATTAAATTAATAAAAGATTTTGATCATAATTATATGTTTTTAGTAAATGGCAAACTAATTAAAAGTGATTTTAAATTTGAAGATAAAAGCAAAATAAAAATATCTAATTATCATGAAGAGAAATTTTCTGAAAAAAAAAGCGAAAATCCATTTATTTGTTTAAACCATGCTTTATCAAATAGTGGATACTATTTAGAAATTAAAGAGGGATATAAATTTGAAAAAGTATTAGTCATTTATAATCTTTTTACAAAAGATCTTTCGAGCCAAATACTCAACAATAAAAACAAAATAGTTATAAAAAAAAATTCAGAGCTACACACTGTTAATTACACAATAAATCGATCAAAAAATAAATTTATAAATAATTCTTATGAAAGCACAATACTTTTTGAAAACTCAAAATTCAAAAATATTTGTATTCAAGCAGGTAAAAGTGATGGCTTCTTTCATAAATTTTCAAATAATAAACTTTTATCCGGTTCTAATTTTTCAAGCTTTATTTTTTCTTCTGGTCTAAAATTTTATAAGCAGGATATTAATGTTGATTTAGAGGGTGAAAATTCTGAATGTGATATTAAAGCCGCTCTTTTTTTAGATAACGATGAACACCAAGAAATTAAAACTAAAATTAATCATTTAGTTCCTAATTGTAAAAGTTATCAAAAAATCAAAAATGTTTTAGACTCTGAAGGCAAAGGAATTTATCAAGGAAAAATTTATGTTAAAGATATTGCTCAAAAAACAAACGCATATCAACTAAGTAAAGCATTACTTTTAGATGATAATTCTGAATTTAACTCTAAACCCGAACTTGAAATTTATGCTGATAATGTGAAATGTTCTCACGGCTCCACATCAGGAAGTGTTGATGAGAATTCAATTCACTATTTAATGACAAGAGGATTGACTAAAAGGGAAGCAATTCAACTTTTAATTAATGGATTTCTCAATGAAATAATCAGTGAAATAAAAAGTTCCTCTATAAGAAAATTTGTTGAAAATAAAATAGAACTTCAAATACATGGATACTAAAGAGATTAAATCAAAATTCCCGATCTTTAAAAACAAGGTAAACGGTAAACAGCTGGTTTACCTCGATAGTGCCAATTCATCACAAAAACCAAAAACTGTGATTGATAGAATTTCAAAATTTTATTCAAAAGAATTTTCAAATATAGGTAGAAGCGTACATTCACTAGCGGTAACAGCAACAAATCGTTTTGAAGAAACAAGAGACCTTGTGCAAAAATATATTAATGCAAAATACAGAGAGGAAATTATTTTTACTAAAAATGCAACAGAAGCTATTAATTTAGTTGCATCCACTTATGGTGAAAAATTTATTGAAATGGGAGATGAAATTTTAATAACAGACTTAGAACATCACGCAAATTATGTTCCATGGCACTTTATCAGAGAAAAGAAAGGAGCAATTATTAAGTTTGCTAAGTGCAATGACAAGGGAGAAGTTGATATTGATGAGATTAAAAAATTAATTACAAATAAAACAAAAATTATTGCCATAACTCATATATCAAATGTAACTGGCGCTATAATGCCAATTAAAAAGATCGTCGATCTTGCAAGCCAGAAAAAAATTCCTGTTTTAGTAGATGGTTGCCAAGGTGCACCGCATGTAAAAGTAGACATGCAAGAATTAGGTTGTGATTTTTATGCAATCTCATGTCACAAAATGTATGGACCCACAGGTGTTGGTATTCTTTATGCTAAAAAAAAATGGGCTGATGTTTTACCCCCATATCAGGGTGGTGGCGGCATGATAGAAGAAGTTAAAAAGGATAATATTACATTTCCAGGCAGTCCAACGAAATTTGAATCTGGAACATTACAAACCGCAGAAGTAGTTGGGTTTTCTGAGTCTATAAAATTTATAGAAGATGTTGGAATTAAAAATATTATGAAGCATGAAAAAGAAATTTTAGAATATGGTTTAGAAAAAATTAAAAAAAATAATTCTGTAAAAATTATTGGTGAACCAAAAAATAGAGGATCAATAATTTCCTTTACAATTAAAGGTATTCACCCGCATGATATAGCTACTATATTAGACGAAGATGGTGTTGCGATAAGAGCTGGACATCACTGTTGCCAAATTCTACATGATAAAATGGGACTTGCAGCATCAGCCAGAGCATCTTTGGGTATTTATAATTCAAAAGAGGATATAGATATCTTAAGTAATGCAATAAAAAAATGTAATAAGATATTTAATAATTAAATGGACATTAAGGAATTATATCAAGAGATAATCTTAGATCATGGAAAAAATCCAAGGAATAAAAGTATATGTAAGGATTTTAATAAAGATGCCAAAGGCCATAACCCACTTTGTGGTGACAAAGTACATATTTTTTTAAAATTAAATAATGAAAAGAAATTAGAAGATATTTCTTTTGAAGGTGAAGGTTGTGCAATATCAATGGCATCTGCCTCTATAATGACAGAGATAATTAAAGGAAAACAATTTAATATAGCTAAAAAAATTCAAGAAGATTTTTTAAATATGATTAAAGAGGGTTCAAAACTTAACATGAATAGTCTCACTGATACTGAAAATATGACCATGATGTCACTATCTGGTGTTAAGAGATTTCCAATGAGAGTCAAATGTGCTACTCTAGCATGGCACACATTTGTGGAAGCAGTTGAAGGAAATAAAAAAATAGTAAATACAGAAAATTAATAAATGGACGATTTAAAACAAAAAATTATTAAAGAAATAAAAAAAGTCTACGATCCTGAAATACCAGTAAATATTTATGAGCTGGGTCTTATATATAAGATAGATATTGATAAAAAAAATAATGTCAAAGTAGATATGACTTTAACAACACCTAATTGCCCTGTAGCTGATAGTTTGCCAAAACAAGTGAAGGAATATATAATGAATATTAAGGGAGTTTCTGATGTTAAATTAAATTTAGTTTGGGATCCACCATGGGACAAATCTAAAATGTCAGAAGCTGCCAAATTGGAATTAAATTTATGAGCGAACAAGTAATTAAATTGAGCGACAACGCAGCGAATAGAATAAAAGAGATAATGTCAAAAGCTGACAACACAGCTATTGGAGTTAGAGTAGGAGTTAAATCTGGTGGATGTGCAGGAATGTCTTATATGATGGAGTATGCGAAAGAAGTAAAGAAAAATGAAGAAGTTATTGAGGATAAAGGGGTAAAAGTTTTTATTGATGCTAATGCAGTAATGTACCTTTTAGGAACCGAAATGGACTATAAGAAAGATAAATTTTCCTCACAATTTGTATTTATAAATCCTAACGAAACTGAACGTTGTGGTTGTGGAGAATCATTTAAGGTATAGTGATTCTATGAGAGATACTAAACATCTTGAAAGCTTTGCAAGACAAAGAGTTGAAAAAGAGAAAGAAAAAACTCTTTTTAAAAATAAAATCAAAGCTGTTCATAAAGGCGCTAATGGTACCTTTGAATACACAATAAAAGAGGGTATCAATAAGGGCAAAATAGCTGACGATAGAATTTTAAAAAAGTAATTTGAAATCTATTTAGGAAGCTTCGTAGCACCAGTTTCTTGGTGAACTATCTTTCCGTCCTTAAATTTGTAATAAGACATAACTGCTTCTTTATTACCATCATTATAACTTGTATAGGCGTGCATAAATCCAACTTCATTATTCTCAAAAAGAATTCTATGTTTATCTATCTTAACATCTTTCATTCCAACCCATTTAACCACATCATCTTTAGACAAAGTCTTTCCAGATGAGTGCATCAAGAATTTAAAATCATCATGCATAACTTCTTTAGCACTATTTGTATCACCTTCATTTATTATTTTAACCAATTTTTCTATTATAGACATCGTATTTATTTAACCTTGGTAAATAGTTCTAGATAGTTTTTCTATCTTTTCTTTTGAACCGGGAATTAGATCGTAAGTAGATTTATTACACTCACTATTCTTTTTTTTATTAAAAGGTTTACCGTAAACTTTATCTACATAAACATTCATTCCTTTATTGATTTCGTCATTTTTAATACCTTCTTTGTTAAGATATTCCCTTATTACCTTAGATGCAGCTAAAGCTATCTCAATATCCTTTACCTCAACTGTATCTGCCGGCAATACAGCAGTAGCAGTATAATGACCAAGACATTCTATTGCATTTTCTTTTTGTGCTTTAGTTATATGACCAGCTGCAAAAGACGATATTATTACTGAGCTAGCTAGCATTAGTGATATAAAAATTTTTTTCATAAAAAAAACTTACTCCTTTATTTCAAATAATTGTTTTAAAAATTGTCACACCTTAAATATATTCACTTTTAACAGCTGTAGTACATTTGAAACTCCATTGGATGTGGAGTGTGCTCAAAATTATAAATTTCTTCATATTTAAGAGCGATGTAAGCATCTATTTGATCATCAGTGAAAACATTTCCTTGAGTTAAAAATTTTCTATCTTTGTCTAAGCTCTCCATAGCTTCTCTTAAAGAGCCGCAAACTGTTGGAATTTTTTTAACTTCAGACTCACTTAAAGCATACAAATCTTTATCCAAAGATTTACCTGGATCGATTTTATTTTTAATTCCATCAAGACCAGCCATTAATAATGCAGAAAATGTTAAGTATGGGTTTCCAGCTGCATCAGGGAAACGAACTTCGCATCTAGCAGCTTTTTTACTTTGTGTAATTGGAATTCTACATGAAGCAGATCTGTTTCTTGCTGAGTATGCCAATAATACAGGCGCTTCAAAGCCTGGTATTAATCTTTTATAACTATTAGTTGTTGCATTAGAGAAAGCATTTATCGCTCTAGCGTGTTTTAATATTCCTCCGATGTAGTGCAATGCCGTATCGGATAAACCTGCGTATTTATTTCCAGAAAATACCGCTGTACTTCCTTTCCATATTGATTGGTGACAGTGCATTCCAGAACCATTGTCACCTTTTACGGGTTTAGGCATAAAAGTTGCTGTCTTACCAAATGAATGTGTAACCATGTGTACTGCGTACTTATAAAGCTGAAGATTATCTGCTTGATCAACTAATGTTCCAAAATACATTCCAAGCTCATGTTGGCTCGGAGCAACCTCATGGTGATGTTTTTCAACTTTAATTCCCATGTCCTTCATTGCTTTTAAATATTCACTTCTCATATCCTGGGCACTATCAACAGGCGGAACTGGGAAATAACCACCTTTAATACCTGGTCTGTGACCCATATTTCCATTTTCATATTTTTTTCCAGTGTTATATGGACCTTCAGAACTATCAATTTGAAATCCTGTATGATTCATATCGTTTGAATATCTAACATCATCAAAAACAAAAAATTCAGGTTCTGGTCCGAAGTAAGCTTTATCTCCCACACCAGTTTTCTTTAAATATCCTTCTGCTTTTTTTGCTGTACCCCTTGGATCTCTTTCGTAAGGATCTTTTTTTATCGCATCAAGAATGTCACAAAATATATTAAGTGTATTGTGTGTAGTAAAAGGGTCTACGACTGTTCTTGATAAATCTGGTTTTAAAATCATGTCGGACTCATTAATTGCTTTCCATCCAGCAATAGATGAACCATCAAAGAAAACTCCTTCGTTTAACATATCTTCATCAACTATTGTTGCATCCATAGTTACATGTTGAAGTTTTCCTCTTGGGTCTGTGAATCTTAGATCTACATATTCGATCTCTTTATCTTTTATAATCTTCCTTACTGAACTAGCGCTCATAAATCCCTTTCAAATTGTTTAAAAAAACGTTTTACATTACCAAATTTTTACACTTCAAGTAGACAAAAAAAATATATGGCTGCTATGCGTTTTTTACATTATACAATTCCTAATTGAATGAAATTCATTAAAAATTCCCCTAAAATTTGGATAAAAAAATTTCCTTGGAAAAAAAAGTCTAGCAACAAATATTCAAGAGGCAGAGTGCTTATTCTTGGAGGTCAAAAGAACATGATTGGAGCAACAATTCTTGCCGCTGAAGCTTGCTTAAGGGTTGGCGTTGGGTCAGTCAAAATTATTTGTACTAAAGAAACTATACAAATTTTATCGATAAAATTTCCATCTGCTCTTAAAATTGAAATTAATAATATTTCATATCTAAAGAGTTTTCTAAAAAAAGAGTGCAAAACAACATCAGTCGCATTAGTGGGTCCAGGCGCAGGAAACAACACAAAAACAATGAAATTTACTGAGGAAATTTTGAAACATATAAAATATGTAATTTTAGATGCTGACGCTTTAAATTCTTTTAAAAACAAAACAAAAAAACTTTTAAAATATTTAGATAAATATAGGCTCATTACTCCTCATAAAGCTGAATTTCACAGACTTTTTCCAACAATAAAAAAGAGTTTGGAAAACAAGGAAAAAGTTTTAAAATTTTTAAAGTTATGTGAGTCAAATATATTACTTAAAGGAAATACAACATTGATAGGTTCAAATAAAAAAATTATAAAAAATTCACACTCTTCAAGTGAATTAGCCGTTATTGGTTCAGGAGATGTTTTAGCAGGTATAATTGCAAGTCTTGTCGGAGACAACAAGATGTCAATGATAGAGGCCGCAGCCGCCGGAGCTTGGTTGCATGGAGATATTGCAAAAAAAAATGGTAGAGGTTTAATTTCGGAGGATTTGATCAAAGGTATTCCATTTGCATTAAAAAGATTAAAAAATGAGTGAATTGTTAAATAAAGAAACGGTAAAAAGAGTCGAAAAATCATTAAAAGAATTTGATAATAATTTAAAAGTTATTGTTTTAGATGAAACTGCACGAACTGCAAAAGATGCTGCCAGTAGTTTAAAATGTGAATTAGGTGCCATTGTAAAGAGCTTAGTGTTTAAAGCCGAAGGCGAATTTTTGGTTTGTTTAGTATCTGGTGATAAAAGATGCTCACTAAACAAACTTAAGAAGATTTTAAACAAAAAAGATGTTGCCATGGCAAACGCTAATGAGGTTAAAGATCATACTGGGTTTTCAATAGGCGGTGTTGCACCAACTGGCTATTTAAAAAAATTGAATACTATTGTAGATAAATCTTTAAGTAGATTTAATTACGTGTATGGTGCTGCAGGTCACCCTGATTGTGTATTTAAAATTACCTTTTCAGAATTAGTAAAATTAACAAGCGGAAAAGAAGCAGAGATAACTGAATGAGAGAACCAAAAACTATTGATGTACTTTTATTAATTCTTTTAGGAGCGATTTGGGGATCAGCTTTTTTTAATATTAAAATAGCCACATATACATATGATCCAGTAACTTTAGTTTTTCTTAGGGTATTTTTTGCACTTGTTGCTTTAGGCCTCTATTGCTTTTACAAAAAAATTAAAATTTTAGCTTTTTCAAATAATTGGAAAATTTACGCTATTGTCGGGATAACAAACATTACAATACCATTTTTATTAATTGCTTATGGTACAAATGTAGTTGACAGTTATTTATCCGCGATATTAATGAGCACAACGCCTTTAAGCGGAACTTTGCTAGCCCATTTTTTTACAAAAAACGAAAAATTAAATATATTTAAATCAACAGGCGTCTTAATTGGTTTTTTAGGTATTGTTTTTTTATTTTTTGATAAATTAGTTATTTCGGAAAGTAATTTATTTTATGCTTTAGTCATCCTTTGTGGTTCAACTTTTTATGTAGTTGGAGGTATTTTGACATTAAAATTTTTAAAAAATGAAGGTAATGAAAATGTTTCAACCTCTACAATTTTATGGTCATTAATCTTTATTTTACCTTTTTGTTTATATCAAGAACCTTGGGCAAACCTAGAGCCGTCGAAGGAGTCTACTCTTGCATTAATTTATTTGGGCGTGTTTCCAACCGGCGTAGCATGGTTACTCAGATTTCATATATTAACCAAAGTTGGAATGGTTTTTCAAACTCAAGTTGCTTATCTGATACCAATTTTTGGTGTTTTTTTCGGATATATAATTATGGATGAGAAAATAACTTGGAAGGTTTTAGTATCTCTTATAATTATTATTTCTGGAATATTTATGGTAAAAAGAGGCAATAAAGGGATTCAAGAATAAAATGCCGAATAGTTCAGCCTCATTAAGTCTTTTATCCGTAATATCTTTGTTAAGTTTTTTTGTAGTTCTATTAACAAACAAATTTTCTTATAAAATTAAAAATGGAGCTTTATTAGATGAGGATTTTGAAAAACCCCAGGCTTTTCATCAATATCCAACCGCAAGAAGTGGAGGATTAGCTTCTTTTATATCGTTAGGTTTATTTTTTACTCTTTATTATTTTTTATTCGAAAAAGTTTTAATAGATTATTTGGTCTTAACTATAGCGATGTTTTTTTTGGGTTTCTTGGAAGATTTAAAGTTCAGCTTAAGAGCAATTTACAGACTGCTAATAATGTCAATTTTTTTATATTTGTTTATATTTTTTTTCTCTATAAGCATTATTTCTCTTGATCTAAATTTATTAAATTTATGGATGAAAAATTGGTATTTTTCATCTTTTTTTATTTTGATCTGTTTTTTATTTATTATCAATGGAGCTAATCTTGTAGATGGTTTTAATGGGCTTTTAACAATACACATGCTTATAATAAATTTTATACTTTTGTATATAAATTTAAATAATGAAAACCAAGACCTTGCAATGATAATTACTGCTCAGATTGTTGTTTTAATATCTTTTCTACTTTTTAACTTTCCAAGAGCAACTATGTTTTTGGGAGATAGTGGCTCATATTTATTTGGTTCATTGTTAGCTTTTAATATAATAAATACAAATAATTTAAATCCCCAGATTTCATCTTTCTTTTTTTGTATACTTTTATTTTACTTATTTTTTGAGGTTTTCTTTTCTTTTTTCAGAAAATTATATTTAAAAAAATCACCCCTTAAACCAGATAGATTACATCTACATATGTTAACATACGGTTTTTTATCTAATTCTTTACACTTTAAAGATACCAACTATATAAATTCACTTTTAATAAATGTAATTTATACTTCTTTAATTATACCGGCAGTTTTTTTCATAGATAATGGGTTAATTTGTAAATACTGGTTTTTTTCATTATTAATTCTTTATATTATCTTTTATTCACTACTTTATAGTTTCGCAAAAAAGCAATAGTTGTTATAAACTTTTGTTATAAAATTAATTTAATGGGCAAGTGGCGGAATTGGTATACGCGCTAGTCTTAGGAACTAGTGCCGCAAGGCTTAAGAGTTCGAGTCTCTTCTTGCCCACCAATATTTATGAAAGTAAAAGTAAATTCTAAAAAAGGTTTTAAAACTATTTTATCTGTTTTAGTTGATAAAAAAACTATACAGAAAAAACTAGACGAAAAACTTAATGAACTTCAAAACAAAGTCCAATTAAAAGGTTTTAGACCAGGAAAAGTTCCAACTAATATTATAAAAAATCAATTTGGAAAGGCAGTATACGGCGAAGTAATAGACGGTATTTTAAAAGAAACATCATCTAAAGCCATTGAGGACAATAAAATTAAAGTAGCAGGCCAACCAAAAATTGATTTGAAAACATTTGGAGAGGGCAAGGATTTAGATTATACAATTGAATTAGAAACCTTACCGGAAATTAAAGTAAAGCCACTAAACACAATCAAGGCAACAGAATACAACATTGAGATTGAAAAAAATATTATTGATAAAAGAATTGGTGAAATTGCTAAAAGTCAGCAAACTTTTGAAGATAAAAATGAAAATGAAAAAACTGAAAAAGGAGATATGGTTATTTTTGATTACGAAGGTAAAATTGACGGAAAAGAATTTGAAGGAAACAAGGGGAAAAATGTTCAATTAATTTTAGGTAGAGACCTTTTTATAAAAGGTTTTGATGACCAACTTTTGGGAGCAAAAAAAAATGAAAATAAAACAGTAACTGTTAATCTTCCGCAAAATTTTCCAAAAAAAGAATTAGTAAATAAAAAAACAAATTTTGACTGTAAAATTATAAATATAAAAAAACCTATTGACACAAAAATTAATGATGATTTTGCAAAAAAAATGGGTGCTAAAAATTTAGAAGATCTGAAAAGTTTAATTACAAAACAAATTTCAAATGAATATAAAAATAGTTTAAATATAATTACAAAAAAAAATATTTTAGAACAATTGGAAAAATCTCACTCAATAGAGTTACCACCAAACTTAGTTGATCAAGAGGCAAAATTATTAACCAAAAATCAAAAAAAAGAAGATGAACAAAAAAATAAAGAAAAAAATACCAAACTGGCCAAATCAAGAATAAAAGTTGGATTATTGTTAAATGAAATTGCTCAATCCAATAATTTAAAAATAGATGAGAATGAAATTAAAAATGAAATACAAAAACAAATTAAAACCATGCCTGGTCAAGAAAAAATGGTAATGGATTATTATCAAAAAAATCCAAGCGCTGTTTCAAGTTTAAGAGGAGCTTTGTATGAAGAAAAGATATTAGATTTAATTAAAAATAAAATTACGCTTAATAAAAAAAATATAACCACCAAAGAAGCCGAAGATATACTAAAATCTCATACTCATGATCACGATCATAAGAGTGATAAAGAAAAAAACGTTAAAAAATCAAAAATTAAAAAAAAAAGTAAAAAGAAATAGCTAAAAGCTATTTTAAATTGTATAACCCTTATTGCCATGATTCGTAGAATAGAAGAACAATTAAACAATCTCGTTCCAATGGTTGTTGAGCAAACAACTAAAGGTGAAAGAGCTTTCGATATTTATTCAAGATTATTAAAAGAAAGAATTGTTTTTTTAGTGGGTGGCGTAAACGATACAGTAGCCTCCCTGGTCACAGCACAACTTTTGTTTCTTGAGTCCGAAAATCCAAAAAAAGAAATTTTTTTTTATATTAATAGCCCTGGTGGATTAGTTACTTCAGGCTTAGGTATTTATGATACCATGCAATACATTAAATCACCTGTTTCAACACTTTGTATAGGCCAAGCATCATCAATGGGATCTTTTTTATTATCTGCCGGTGAAAAAGGAAAGAGATTTTCCTTACCAAATTCAAGAATAATGGTGCACCAACCGTCAGCAGGATTTCAGGGTCAAGCTACTGACATTCAAATTCATGCAAAAGAAATATTAGCTTTAAAAGAAAGATTAAATAAAATTTATTCTAAACACACAGGTAAATCTGTTAAGGAAATTTCCCAAGCCTTGGAAAGAGATAATTTTATGACTCCTGAAGAGGCTAAAGATTTCGGACTAATAGACTCTGTAGTTGAAAAAAGAAAATAATACACAATATATAGATTAGCATTCAACTTCTGCTTGCCTTGTTACACACATAGATTTAAAATTAGGTTAGTGATTCGTTATGTCAGAAAAAAATAATAAAAATATACTTTATTGCTCTTTTTGTGGAAAGAGCCAACACGAAGTTAAAAAACTCATCGCAGGACCAACTGTATTTATTTGCGACGAATGTGTTGAATTATGTATGGATATTATTAAAGAGGAAAATAAGAGTTCTTTAATAAAACATCAAGAAGGCGTTCCAACCCCAAGAGAAATTTGCAAAATATTAGATGATTATGTAATTGGACAGACTCACGCTAAAGAAGTTTTATCAGTTGCTGTTCATAATCATTACAAAAGATTAAGCCACGAAAATAAATCTAACAAAGATGTTGAGTTATCTAAATCCAATATCCTTTTAGTTGGACCAACAGGGTGTGGAAAAACTCTATTAGCACAAACTCTTGCTAGAATTTTGGATGTACCTTTTACAATGGCGGATGCAACAACTTTAACCGAGGCTGGTTACGTTGGGGAAGATGTAGAAAATATAATTTTAAAACTTTTACAAGCAGCCGATTACAATGTTGAAAAAGCTCAAAAAGGAATAGTTTATATTGATGAAGTTGATAAAATAAGCAGAAAGTCAGAAAACCCATCAATAACAAGAGATGTTTCAGGTGAAGGGGTACAACAAGCTTTGTTAAAAATAATGGAAGGTACTATTGCAAGTGTTCCACCACAAGGTGGTAGAAAACACCCTCAGCAAGAATTTTTACAAGTTGATACTACTAACATACTTTTTATTTGTGGTGGAGCCTTTGCGGGATTAGATAAAGTTATTGAAAATAGGGGTAAAGGAACTTCTATTGGTTTTGGTGCTAAAGTAAAAAGCAATGAGGATTCAACAATTTCCGAAATTATAAAAAAATTAGAACCAGAAGATTTAATTAAATATGGTCTAATACCCGAATTTATTGGCAGGATGCCAATTATAGCTACTTTAAAAGAATTAGATGAAAAATCTTTGGTAAAAATTTTAAAGGAACCAAAAAACTCATTGTTAAAACAATACAAAAGGCTTTTTGAGTTTGAAGATGTGAAATTAGAATTCAGAGATGATGCTTTGATAGAAATATCTAAAAAGGCAATTAGCAAGAAAACAGGAGCAAGAGGTTTGAGATCTATATTAGAGTCTCTATTATTAAAAACAATGTTTTCTCTTCCAGATATGGAGAATGTAGAATCGGTCACAGTTGATAAATCAGTAGTTAAGGGCAAATCTGAGCCTATAATTACTTATTCTAAAGCCAAATCCACATCTGTGGCTTAAATTTCACTTGAAATAACTGCTTTTAATATCCATATTAAAAATATGAGTCTTGAAAATTTCAAACCATTACTGCCCCTTAGAGACATAGTTATATTTCCGTCCACGGTAGTACCTCTTTTTGTCGGAAGAAAAAAATCTATTAAAGCTCTTGAAGAGGTTATGAAATCAGATAAATCAATAGTTCTAGTTGCTCAAAAAAACTCTGAAGTAGACGATCCTAAAGAACAAGATATTTATTCTTATGGATGTCTAAGCAAAATTCTACAATTACTCAAACTCCCAGACGGAACAGTAAAAGTTTTAGTTGAAGGTATTAATAGAGTTAAAATTAAATCAATAAAAAATGAAGAAAAAAAATATTTAAATTGTGAAATTGAAATAGTTTCAACTGTTGGTGACACTGATCAAAGCAAGGCTTTAGCGACAAGCTTAATTAAAAAATTTGAAAAGTTATCAAATTTAAGTAAAAAAGATTTGGGTGATTTCACAAAAAACCTTAAATCTTTATCTAAAACGTCTGATATATCAGATAATATCTCATCTAATCTAAATGTTTCAATTTTTGAAAAGCAAAAACTATTAGAAATTTTTGATATTACGAAAAGATTAGAGAGAATTTACGAAATTATTGAAAAAGAGACTAGCGTTATAAGTATGGAGAAAAAAATTAGAGGTAGAGTCAAAAACCAAATGGAGAAAACTCAAAGAGAATACTATTTAAATGAACAGCTTAAAGCCATACAAAAAGAATTAGGAGAAATCGAAGAAGGTAAGGATGAAGTTTCAAACCTAAGTAGCTCAATTTTAAAAGCTAAAATGACAAAAGAGGCACAATCAAAATGCTTATCTGAATTAAAGAAATTAAAATCTATGAGCCCAATGTCTGCAGAAGCAACTGTAGTAAGGAATTATCTTGATTGGATGATAGATCTACCTTGGAGTAATAAAAGCAAAATTATAAAAGATTTAAAATCTGCGCAACAAATTCTAGATGAAGATCACTATGGTTTGGATAAAGTTAAAGAGAGAATTATTGAGTTTTTAGCAGTTCAAAAAAGGATAGAAAAATTAAAAGGTCCAATACTTTGTTTAGTAGGACCTCCAGGAGTTGGCAAAACCTCTTTAGGAAAATCTATAGCAAGAGCTACAGGAAGAAAATTTGTAAGAATATCTTTAGGCGGTGTTAGAGATGAAGCAGAAATCAGAGGCCACAGAAGAACCTATATAGGCTCTCTACCTGGAAAAATTATTCAAATGATGAAAAAAGCAGGTACCAAAAATCCTTTATTTTTATTAGATGAAATTGATAAGGTTGGAAGCGATTATAGAGGTGATCCATCTTCTGCTTTACTAGAGGCATTAGATCCAGAGCAAAATAAACAATTTAACGATCACTATCTTGAAGTTGATTATGATTTATCTGACGTAATGTTTGTCACAACAGCAAACACTCTTAACATATTACCTCCTTTGTTGGACAGAATGGAAATAATAAGAATACCTGGTTATACAGAAGATGAAAAAACTAATATTGCTCAAAAATATTTAATACCTAAACAAAGTAAAGATAACGGATTGAAAGATAATGAATGGAAAATATCTGAGAAAGTTATAAAAAAAATCATTAGAGATTATACAAGAGAATCTGGTGTAAGAAATTTAGAGAGGGAAATTTCAAAAATTGCCAGAAAGACAGTTAAAAAAATAGATTCAAGTGAAAAAATAGAAAAAGAATTATTAGAAAAAGATGTTAATAGCTTTCTCGGAGTTAAGAAATACAATTATGGTGAGATCGAAAGTGAAAATAAAATAGGAGTTTCAACTGGTCTCGCTTGGACCGAAGTTGGTGGAGAAATACTTAAAATAGAATCAGTCAACATGCCTGGCAAAGGAAAAATGCAAATAACAGGTAAGCTTGGTGAGGTTATGCAAGAGTCAGTAAAAGCCGCAAAATCTTTTGTTAGATATAAGTCTGTAGAATTTGGAATAGTACCACCGCTTTTTGAAAAAAAAGATTTCCATATCCATGTGCCCGAAGGAGCGACACCCAAAGATGGTCCATCTGCTGGTATTGCTATAGTGACTTCTATAATATCTTCAATTACTGGAATCCCGGTTAATAAAGATGTAGCGATGACAGGTGAAGTTACCCTAAGAGGAAATGTGCTACAAATCGGAGGTCTAAAGGAAAAATTATTAGCAGC
Organism: uncultured Pelagibacteraceae bacterium; assembly: GCA_902580445.1. Taxonomy (GTDB): domain Bacteria; phylum Pseudomonadota; class Alphaproteobacteria; order Pelagibacterales; family Pelagibacteraceae; genus Anoxypelagibacter. The sequence goes on from CACHKQ010000005.1 coordinate 17,062, forward strand.
ACACAGAGCTGGTATTAAAAAAGTTTTAATTCCATTCGATAATCAAAAGGATTTAATTGAAATCCCCGAAACGATAAGAAATAGTATTGAAATAGTAAGTGTAAAAACTGTCGAAGAAGTGCTTAAACATGCGCTTACAAAAGAACTCAAACCAGTTAAATGGGTAGAAATAGATCAAGTTTCAAATAAAAATAAAGAAAAATCAGAAGTTACAAGCGCTCATTAATTGTTTAAGATCACTAAACAAACACATTTGCATCGATAATAAAAAAAATGAAAAAAATAGTCATTACTGGCGGTATTGGATATATCGGAACCGAAATATGCAAAATCTACTCCGGTGAAAGCTGGAACAATCAAATCACAGTAATCGATAACCGATTTATATCTGAGAGAGTGAATCAATTAAGAAAGTGGAATATGAACTTTGTTCACGCAGATATTAGAAAAATAGATGAAGTTAAAAAGTATTTAAATGAAGCAGACATAGTCCACCATTTAGCGGGAGTTACTGATGTCCCCAGAACTGAATTAGAATTAAATGAAGAAAAAGATAAAGAGTTAAGAGATATTGCAGAAAAAGGAACAGAAGTTGTTTTATCAGAAACATCACAGAATTGTAAAATTATATTTCCATCGACGCATGTTGTTTTTGAGGGAAAAAAAGATTTAGTAAAAGACATCAGGGAGGATTTTGAAAAATTACCAATATTACCATATGCAAAAAGTAAAGATAATAATGAAGAACAAATAAAAAAATCTGGAAAAAATTATGTAATTCTAAGACTTGCCTCTGTGTATGGATATTCAAGTGACACTATGAGATTAAATATAATGCCAAATTTGTTTGCCAAGATTGCATCGCAAAATGGAATAATTAGACTTTTCGGTGGTGGAAAACAATTAAAAGCCCTTGTTCCATTAATTGATACTGCGAGATGTTTTAAATTTATGGAAGAAAAAGACGAAATTCAGAAAGAAATTTTTAATGTTTCAAAAGATTCAATCACTGTCGAAGATGTAGCAAGCCTTTGTAAAAAAATAAATTCTAAATTAGAAATAATCAAAACGAATGATAAAATTCCAAATCCAGGTTATTCATTATCTAATCAGAAACTTTTAAAAACTGGTTTTAAATTTCTTTATTCTTTAGAAGAAAGCTTAAAAGAAATGATATTTAAGTGGTCAACACAAATTTTTACTAAAGATTTAGAGTACGTAAAAGACGGTGAAAATGAATATATTGATCAAAGAGGCAAAATCAGCAATCACGAACTTACTGAACCAATAAACTTAATTGGTCTCATTCATTCAAAAAAAGGCACGATTAGAGCAAATCACTATCATCCACAACAAGAACAAAAATGTTTGTTCACTAGCGGTCAAATTATTGAAGTCTTTCAGGATTTATTAAATCCAAATTCGCCAAAAATTACACAAGTTGTTAATGAGGGACAATTATCTGTAATAAAACCAAATGTTGCCCACACTATGGTATTTTCAAAAGATACTACTTTTTTAAATTTAGTTAGGGGTGAAAGGGATCATGATAATTATGGTATTACTCATACAATAAAACATAACATTGTTAGTGAAAAAGAAAAAAAATTATTATTAGATAGCTATAAATTCAGTTGCAGATGCTGTGGAGAGACCAAGTTAAAAAGAGTTGTGTCACTAGGTTATCAACCTCTAGCGAATAATTTACTTAATAATAAAAATGAAGAATGTGAATTATACCCTTTAGAATTAAATTATTGTCCAAATTGCCATAACTGCCAATTATCAGTTTCTGTTGATCCAAAAAAGATGTTTTCTAATTATTTGTATACCTCATCCACATCTCAATCATTCAGAAAACATTTCGAGGATGCAGCAAAACATTACGTAAAAGAGTTTAAATTATCACCAAAAAAGTCTTATATAATCGATATTGGTAGTAACGATGGTGTAGCTCTTAAACCATTTAAAGATTTAGGTTTTAAAAAAATTCTGGGCGTTGAGCCTGCCAAAAATCTATCAAAACTTGCAAATAAAAATGGAATTAAAACAGTAAACTGTTTTTTAAGTCTAAAAAATTTAAAAAAAATTAAAAAAAATGCCGATATTATTCTAGCATCAAATGTATTTGCCCATTCAGATAATTTAAAAGAAATGGCCGATTGTATGCTCAAACTTTTGAGTAACAAAGGAAATATAGTAATCGAAGTTCAGTACTTATTAAATACACTACAGGATCTTACATTTGATAACATTTATCATGAACACTACAATTATTGGTCACTTACTTCATTGGTTAACTTTTTCAATCAGTTTAAAGCAAAAATTGTTAAAGCCGAAAGAATAAATACGCATGGTGGATCTCTTAGAATTTTTATAAAAAAAGATAAAAAAGCAAAAATTGATAAGAGTGTAAGCAATCTATTAAAAGAAGAAGAAAAGTTTGGTTTAAAAAAATATAAAACTTATCAAGAGTTTGGCGAAAAGATTTATAAAATCAAAAACAACGTTAAAAAAAATATTGAAAAATTAAGGAACAACAATAAGAGATTAATTGGCTATGGATCTCCAGCAAAAGCCACAACAGCACTTAATTTTTTTGGTGTTTCAGATGAAATAGATTTTATAGTTGAGGATAATAAACTAAAACATGGAAAGTATATACCTGGCGTTAAAATTCCAATTGTTAGTAAAGATAAAGTATCTGATAATAACAGCACAGTTCTCGTATTAGCCTGGAACTTTTTTGAAGATATAAAAAATAATAATGATCAATTATCAAGTAACTTCGTAAGTATCAAAGATTTAGAGCAATAGCTTTACTTTTTAAGAAATTTTTCCGCTTCTAATATAATTTTTTCTGTGTCCAAAGGAATATCATCTTTATTTTTTTTAGTTTTAACTTCATCATTTAATATCAACACTTTACTTTCTTTATTATTAAAATTTTTTTTTATTGATATTTTTTTTTTTAAAATTTCATCTACAGCTACCAATATATCTTGAATTTCAAATTTATTATTCATTTAACAAATTACTTTTATAAAGTTTTTTAAAGAAATTAATACTTCCAGGGTTTGCAAGTGCTTGTAAATTTTCAATTTTATTTCCATGAATAGCTTTTTTTACAGCCAACTCAACAATTTTACCACTTTTTGTTCTTGGTATTTCATCAATCTTAATTACTTTATGAGGTACGTGTTTTGGAGAACAATCTTTTTTAATTTTTTTCTTAATGAAATTTATGTCTGAATCGCTCAATTTATTTTTATTATTCATTACAACAAAAAGTAAAATTTTAACATCACCATCTTTTTCCTGCCCGACTACAAGACTCTCACGAATAAAATTAATTTTTTCTACCTGTCTGTATATTTCAGCCGTTCCTATTCTTACTCCACCAGGGTTTAATGTAGCATCTGACCTTCCATAAATTATAAAACCTCCATTTTTGGTCTTTTGAATGAAGTCTCCATGGTGCCAAATATTTTTATATTTTGTAAAATATGCATTTTCAAACTTTTTATTTTTCGGGTCGTTCCAAAACTTAATTGGCATTGTTGGAAATGGTTTTTTTATTACCAATTCTCCTTTTTTGTTTTTTGAAACCTTTTTTCCGTTTTCATCAAAAATATCCACATCGATTCCTAAACTTTCACCCTGAATTTCACCGGCATACACTTTTGAAAAAATATTTCCAAGAACTAAACATCCAACAACGTCTGTACCACCACTTATAGATGTTAAATGAACATCTTTTTTAATGTTTTTATAAACATACTCAAAACACTCTTTAACAAGTGGTGAGCCTGTTGAAGCTATAATTTTTAACTCAGGTAATTTTAATTTATTAAAATTAAAATTTTCTTTTTTTAGAAAATCAATATATTTAGCGCTGACCCCAAATAAATTAATATTTTCTCTGGAGCAAAACTTTATTAAAGAGTCCTTGTAGGGATAAGTTGGTGATCCGTCGTATAAAAATAGACTTGATCCAGACGAAAGTGCTCCCACCAACCAATTCCACATCATCCAGCCAGTAGTCGTATAATAAAAAACTTTAAAGTTATTTTTAATATTACAGTGTAAGGAGAACTCTTTATTATGCTCAATAAGGACATTCCCAGCGCCATGAGTAATGCATTTGGGCGCTCCAGTAGTTCCACTTGAGTACAAGATATAAAGCGGATGGTTAAAATCAAATTTTTTAAAAGTATTATCAATTGGAGAACTTTTAATAATACTATAAAAATCAATATACTTAGGATTTATTTTTTTTGTAAATTTATCTGAGTATGGAAAAACTATAATCTTTCGTATAGATTTAATTTTTTTTAAAATATTTGGTATTTTTTCAATTATATTAATCTTTTTTCCATTATAAAAATAATAATCACAAGTAATCAAAACTTTGGGTTTTATTTGATTAAATCTATCAATAACACCGTCAGTTCCAAAATCAGGAGAGCAAGAAGACCAAACCAATCCATTTTTAGAAGAAGCTAAAAAAGAAATGATAGCTTCTATTGTATTAGGGGCATACGCTGCAACTCTTTCTTTCTCCTTTAATCCAATTCTATTAAAATAAGCTGATAACTTACAAACGTTCTTAAACAAATCATTCCACTTAATATTTTTTTTAATACCAGACTCAGAAAAAAAATTTAAAGCTATTTCGCTGTTTCTTTTAGACAAAAGATTTTCAGCATAATTTAATTTAGAATCTGGAAAAAAATTATTTTTATAAAATATTTTATTTTTTTTGATGATTTTTTTTCCTTTAATTCCCTTTATTTTAGTAAAGTTCCAAACTTCTGACCAGAAAACCTCAGGTTTTCTTACAGACCATTTCCATAGATCATTAAAATTTTCATTTTTTTTGTATAGTTTTTTTTTATTTAATATTTTACAAAAATTATAAAGATTTGACTTTTTTCTTAGAGCTTCATTTGCTACCCATAATGAAGGCTGTTTATTTTTCATTAAACTTACCTAAAAAAATCTAAAATGAGTATTTTAAATATTTCTAAAGACTCAAAAAAATGATCGATATAAGGTTCAAGAACAGGAAACTTTCTACCAATTCTGCTTCTCTCAAAGTTTAGAATTCCTATAAAAAAAATTGATAAAATTGAATAGGTGATAATATAGTTGAAAAAACCAAATCCTGGTTTTTCGATAGTTTTTGATTTCGGTTGTTTCTGAATTTTTGTTGTTGTTTTTACCTTTTTGACTTTACTAGTAAGCCCTTTATCTACAGCATATTTCTCAATTGAGGTCCCCCATTTTTCTTGCATATATTCTTTAGAATAAGGTACAGGACCCTTGCGTTTTTGAGTTTTTTTCTTAGGAGCTGCTTTGGTAACTATTGGTGGTGTTTTAACAATTTCTGGAGTTTGCTTTAATGGATATTGTGTCCATTTTTTTTCACAAAAGCCGCACTGGACCAATCTACCAGTTGCTGGTATTGAACCATCTGGGAGATTAAATTTCTTTTCACCACAAACGCAAGTTATAATCATATAATTGAATAATACTGCTATTTATAAAAATTACACTAGAAATTAAATACTTTTTTACTTTACAAATTTAATGTTGTATATCTCGGATCGACTGATTAATGGGGCGGTTAGCTCAGTTGGTAGAGCATCTCGTTTACACCGAGAGGGTCATAGGTTCGAGTCCTTTACCGCCCACCAGTGGGGGTGTAGCTCAGTTTGGTTAGAGCGCCTGCCTGTCACGCAGGAGGTCGCGGGTTCGAGTCCCGTCACTCCCGCCACTATTGATAATCGTTTTCAGTTAAATAATTGATAAATGTGAATATCTGTCACTGTACACTTTTGATTAAGTTGATATATATAATCCTATAAAGATTAATATAAGAATCCCCAAACTAAGGTATTGGGGTAGATATTGATAAAAAATGCTATTTGAATTTTTAACAGATTACTTATCTATAATAATATTCGTATTTATTGCTTTAGCTTTAAGCATCGGCTTTATTGCTATTAATTACGCGGCATCTCCAAAAAATCCAGATCCAGAAAAGCTATCAGCTTACGAGTGCGGGTTTAGTCCCTTCAGCGACTCGAGAATTAAGTTTGATGTCAGGTTCTATTTAGTTGCAATTTTGTTCATTATTTTTGACTTAGAAATTGCTTTTCTATTTCCATGGGCCGTTTCTTTGGGGAACATTGGTTTACTTGGATTTTATTCCATGATGGCATTTTTATTTATACTTACAGTTGGATTTATTTATGAGTGGAAGAAAGGGGCATTAGAATGGGAATAAATTTATTTAATCAAAAGAGTAGACAAGACAGTATTCCTGACGAGTTTAAGGAAATTGCAAAAGATTTTAGCGAAAAAGGTTTTATAACGACCTCATCAGAAAATTTAATAAATTGGGCTAGAACAGGATCACTTCATTGGATGACTTTCGGTTTAGCTTGTTGCGCCGTTGAAATGATGCAGACATCGATGCCAAGATACGATTTAGAAAGATTTGGAGCAGCTCCACGAGCTTCCCCAAGGCAATCAGATGTTATGATTGTTGCAGGTACGCTAACAAATAAAATGGCAGCACCATTAAGAAAAGTTTATGACCAAATGCCCGAACCTAGATATGTCATATCTATGGGTAGTTGTGCTAATGGTGGTGGCTATTACCATTACTCATATTCAGTAGTGAGAGGATGTGATCGAATTGTTCCAGTTGATATTTACGTTCCCGGATGTCCACCCTCTGCCGAAGCTTTGTTGTACGGAATTCTTCAACTACAAAAAAAAATAAGAAGAGAAGGCACTCAAAAGAGATAAATTCACAATGAATCTTGCCGAACTAAACAATTTGCTAAACTCAGAACTGACTTCCAAAATAAAAGAGTCAAAGATAGAAAACGGCGAACTTTTAATTAACGTGGAGCTCGCAAACATCTATTCGACAATGTTATTTTTAAAAACTGATAGTAAATGTAAATTTAGACAGTTGATTGATATTTTAGCTGTAGATTTTCCAGGTGAGGAAGACAGATTTAAAATATATTATCTTTTATTAAGTCATGAAAATAACATAAGAATAAAAATTGTTAGCCAAATTCAAATTGATAGCAAAGTTCCCTCAATTACTAAAATTTATCCATCTGCAAATTGGATGGAAAGAGAGGTTTTTGACATGTACGGTATTAAATTTAAAAATCATCCAGATCTAAGGAGAATTTTAACAGATTACAATTTTAAAGGCTTTCCATTAAGGAAAGATTTCCCACTGACAGGCTTTAATGAGGTCAGATATAGCGAAAAAGATAAAAAAGTTATTTATGAACCGGTAAAGCTTGAACAAAACTATAGAAATTTCGATTTCAGCAGCCCTTGGGAAGGAACCAAATACATTAAAGAGGTGAAAGAAAAAGTTAAAAATGACTAAACAAAAAAAAACAATGAATTTAAATTTTGGTCCACAGCATCCTGCCGCTCACGGGGTTCTTAGACTAATACTTGAACTTGATGGTGAGGTTGTTGAAAAAGTTGATCCACATATAGGATTGTTACATAGAGGTACAGAAAAATTAATCGAACATAAAACATATACTCAAGCTTTACCATATTTTGATAGATTAGATTATGTGGCACCAATGAACCAAGAACATGCATTCGCATTAGCAACTGAAAAGTTATTAAAAATAGAAGTTCCAATTAGAGCTCAGTATCTAAGAGTAATATTTTGCGAAATTGGAAGAATTTTAAGTCACCTGCTAAATATTACTACTCAAGCCTTAGACGTAGGAGCTCTCACTCCATCACTGTGGGGTTTTGAGGAAAGAGAAACGCTTATGACTTTTTACGAAAGAGCGTCAGGTTCTAGATTGCATGCTAATTATTTTAGAACAGGTGGGGTTCATCAAGATATTACAAACGATCTTTTAAATGACATAGGTAAATTCTCTGAGAAATTCCCTAAAGTAATAGATGATCTTGAAAATCTACTTACAGACAATAGAATTTTTAAACAAAGAAACGTCGATATTGGAATTGTAACAAAAGAAGATGCTCTATCTCATAGTTTTTCAGGGGTTATGTTGAGAGGATCTGGAGTAGCTTGGGATTTAAGAAAATCTCAACCTTACGAGTGTTATAAAAATTTAGATTTTAAAATACCCATAGGAAACAATGGAGATTGTTATGACAGGTATTTATGCAGAATTGAAGAAATGCGCGAGAGTGTAAAAATTATCAAACAATGTTTAAAACAAATACCAAAAGGTCCAATTAAAACAATAGATGGAAAAATTTCGCCGCCAAAAAAAGAAGAATTAAAAGAGTCAATGGAAGCTCTTATTCATCATTTTAAATTATTTACTGAGGGATACAGGGTTCCCAAAGGAGAGGTGTATAGTTCTGTGGAGGCTCCAAAAGGAGAATTTGGTGTTTATTTAATATCAGATGGATCAAACAAACCTTATAGATGTAAAATACGAGCCCCAGGATTCTCACATCTACAAGCAATAGATTATTTAACTAAAGGACATATGTTGGCGGACGTGCCTGCAGTTTTAGGATCTTTAGATATAGTTTTTGGCGAGGTAGATAGATGAGTGTAAAAAAAGTATACGACAAGCAACCTGATACGTTTGAGTTTACAAAAGAAAATTTGGTTTTAGCTGAAAATATTTTAAATAAATATCCTAAAGAAAGAAAAAAAAGTGCTGTTATGCCTCTACTTTATTTAGCTCAAAATCAAAACGATAATTGGATACCTTTGGCAGCACTAAAGTACATAGGTAAATTTTTATCTATGCCATATATAAATGTTTATGAAATAGCGACGTTTTATTCAATGTATAATCTAAGCCCAGTAGGTAAATATTTTGTTCAAGTTTGTACAACAACACCGTGCCTATTAAGAGGTGCAAATGAAATTGTTAAGGCCTGTCAAAAAAAAATATCGAAAAATGAAAATACAATTTCTGAAAATGGCATGTGTTCTTGGACCGAAGTTGAGTGTTTAGGAGCTTGTGTTAATGCACCAATGATGCAGGTAAATAGAGATTACTATGAAGATTTAAGCAAAAATAATATAGAAAAAATACTCGACTCATTTATGCAAGACGACCCTATAAAACCTGGCTCGTTTAGAAATAGAAAAAATAGCGCTCCTGAAAACAATAAAATTAATGGGAATGGAATAAATAATGCTTAAGCAAGAAGACAGAATTTTTAAAAATTTATATAACGATTTAGGATCTAGTTTAAATGACTCTTTTAAAAGAGATGATTGGTCGAATACGAAAGAATTAATTTCCAAAGGTAAAGAGTGGATAATTAATGAAGTTAAACTTTCTGAACTAAGGGGAAGAGGAGGCGCTGGTTTTCCAACCGGTGTTAAATGGTCATTTGCTCCAAAAAAAGTAGGCTCAAGACCACATTACCTAATTATCAATGCCGATGAATCAGAACCAGGCACATGCAAGGATAGAGATATAATGAGGTTTGAACCACAAAAATTAATCGAGGGTTGTTTAATAACTGCTTACGCAGTCAATGCACACAAATGTTATATTTATATTCGTGGCGAATATACAAAAGAGGGAGAGTATTTACAAAAAGCCATAGACGAAGCATATGAAAAAAATTTAATTGGAAAGAACGCGTGTAATTCTGGTTGGGATTTGGACATTTATATTCATTATGGAGCCGGGGCATATATATGCGGAGAAGAAACCGCATTGTTAGAAAGTCTTGAGGGAAACAAGGGTCAACCAAGACTTAAACCACCTTTTCCAGCTTTAGTTGGATTATACGGCTGTCCAACAATTGTAAATAATGTTGAGACTATTGCTGTGGTTCCAACAATTCTAAGGAGAGGAGCCAAATGGTTTGCTTCTTTGGGAAGACCTAAAAATACAGGCACTAAAATATTTTGTATATCAGGGAATGTAAATAAACCCTGCAACGTAGAAGAAGAAATGGGTATATCATTAAAAGATCTAATCGAAAAGCACGCCGGTGGAGTGATTGGTGGATGGGAAAATTTACAAGCTGTAATTCCCGGAGGATCTTCGATGCCTCTAATACCAAAAGCATCATGCGATACACTTAAAATGGATTTTGACTCGCTGGTTGCTGAAAAAAGTGGATTAGGAACAGCTGGTGTTATTGTTATTAATAAAGATCAAGATATTTTAAAATGTATGGCAAGGATCGCTAGATTTTATAAACATGAAAGCTGTGGCCAATGTACTCCTTGCAGAGAAGGCTCTGGTTGGATGTGGAGAATTTTAGAAAGAGCTGCAAAAGGTGAAGCAACACATAAAGATATTGATTTACTATCAGATGTTACCAAACAAATTGAGGGTCACACTATTTGTGCTTTTGGCGAAGGTTCTGCTTGGCCGGTGCAAGGTCTACTTAGACACTTTAGAAAAGAAATAGATAAGAGATGTTATTCTGAACCAATAATTAAAAAAAGAAAAAATATTCCGTATTTAGTTGATCAACATTTATTAGAAAAATAAATATGCCAAAAATTACAGTTAATAATAAAGAGATTGAGTTTGAAAATGGGATGACCGTTTTGCAGGCTTGTGAACTTGCTGGTGCTGAAATTCCAAGGTTTTGCTACCACGAGCGTTTATCAATAGCGGGAAATTGTAGAATGTGTTTAGTTGAAATGGAAAAATCTTCAAAACCAATTGCCTCTTGCGCAATGCCAGCTACTGAGGGAATGAAAATTAAAACTAACACTGAGAAAGTCGAAAAGGCTAGAAAAGGAGTTATGGAATTTTTATTAGCCAATCATCCTTTAGATTGTCCTGTGTGTGACCAGGGTGGAGAATGTGATTTACAAGATCAGTCACTTTACTATGGGTTCGATAAATCAAGATTTAAAGAAAATAAAAGAAAAGTTAAAGACAAGTATATGGGTCCATTAATTAAAACAATAATGACAAGGTGTATTCACTGCACTAGATGCGTAAGATTTGCAACAGAGGTTGCAGGAGTAACAGAGATAGGAGCGATTGGAAGAGGAGAGAACATGGAAATTACAACTTTCTTAGAAAAATCTATGGAGTCTGAACTCTCAGCTAACGTTATCGATCTATGTCCAGTTGGTGCACTAACTTCAAAACCTTATGCATTTGAAGCTAGACCGTGGGAGTTAAAAAAGACAGAAACTATAGATGTAATGGATGCTGTTGGTTCAAATATTAGAGTCGATACCTATGGATGGGAAGTGAAGCGGGTTTTGCCGAGATTAAATGAAGAAATAAACGATGAATGGATTTCAGACAAAACAAGATATGCATGTGATGGTTTATTAAAACAAAGGATAGACAAACCTTTTAAAAGAGAAAACGGTAAATTAATCGAATGTTCTTGGGATGAAGCCTTAAATATAGTTGGTTCAAAAATAAAAGAGACAGATAAAAATCAAATAGGTTTTCATGCTGGCGACATGTTAAGTATGGAAACAATTAATTCTTTAAAAGAGTTTGCAAAAAAACTAAGTATTCCAAACTACGAGTTTAGAGAGAAACCTCTTTATTTAAATTCTGATAATAAGATGAATTATATTTTTAATTCATCAATCAAAGGAATTGAAGAGTCTGACTGCATAGTGCTTATAGGCACAAATCCGAGACATGAGGCAACAATGTTGAATGCCAGAATTCGAAAAGCATTCGTAGCAAAGAAAATACCTATAATTTCTTTTGGCGATCCAGGCGATCTTACTTATGATTATACTAATGCAGGAAATTCAACCGAGGATATAAAAAAACTATTAAACAAAGAAAACGAAACCAGTAAAATACTTCTTAATTCAAAAAAACCAATCATAATTATTGGGGAATCTGCGCTAGAACTTAAGTCAGCAAAGTTTATTTTGCAAGGTATCAAAAAATTTTTGAAAGAAAATAATTTTATAAATGAGAACTGGAACGCATTTAATGTTCTTTTACAAAATGCCTCTTCAGTGGGTGCGATTGATCTAGGTTTTTTTGAAAAAGATAATAGTTTTAATTTTTTTAACAAACTTAAAAATAACGAATTTAAACTATTATACTTTATAGGTTCAGATAATCTAGATTTTATAAAATCAAATGAATTTATTATTTATCAAGGTAGCCATGGCGATAGAATGGCTCAAATCGCAGATGTGATATTGCCAAGTCCGGCTTACACCGAACAGAATGGTTTATTCATAAATTTAGAAGGAAGACTTCAAAAATCTAATAAATCAACATATCCACCCGGATCATCCAAGGAGGACTGGAAGATATTCAATTTAATTTTAAACAATCTTGAAGAAGATGAAAAATTCAAAAATTTTGTAGAACTTAGAACTGATACTATTTCAAAAATTAAAAATCATACAGATTTTGATCTTTTACCAAAAAAAACTATTCAGGATTTAAAATTTGAATCAGGATCACTTATAAATGAGCCTATTTATGTGAATGAAATAGATTATTATTTTAGCAACTCAATAGCTAGATCATCTAAAACGATGAGTGATTGTAGGGCCGCAAGATCAAAGAAACTTAACAAAATTACAGGAAGTTAATATATGGAAACTTTTCTACAAATATATAATGAGACTTATAAAATTTTATTATTGTTAGTTCCAATATTAATATCTGTGGCATTAATCGTTTGGTTTGACAGGCGTGTCTGGGGGTTTGTACAAAAAAGAAAAGGGCCTAATGTAGTTGGTCCGTTTGGTTTATTTCAAACACTAGCAGATGCACTAAAATATATTTTTAAAGAAATTATAATCCCTGCTAGTGCAAATAAAATTGTTTTTATTTTAGCACCAATAATAACAATGACACTTGCTTTATCAGCCTGGGCTGTAATTCCATTAAGTGATAAAATGGTCATCGCAGACATTAATGTTGGTATACTTTATATTTTTGCAATTTCATCATTGAGCGTTTACGGAATTATTATGGGAGGCTGGGCTTCTAACTCCAAATATCCTTTTCTAGGAGCAATTAGATCTGCAGCTCAAATGGTATCTTACGAGGTTTCAATTGGGATAATAATAATTAATGTTTTACTTTGTGTAGGTTCTTTAAATTTAAAAGATATTGTAATGGCGCAACAAAATCTTTGGTTTGTAGTTCCACTATTTCCTATGTTTGTTGTATTTTTTATATCTGCTTTAGCTGAAACTAATCGACCACCATTTGATTTACCTGAGGCTGAGGCAGAGCTGGTAGCTGGTTATCAAACTGAATATTCTGGAATGATGTATGCAATGTTTTGGCTTGGCGAGTATGCGAACATATTATTGTTGTGTGCTCTAGGCTCTATACTTTTTTTAGGTGGCTGGTTATCACCAGTTGATATTTATCCTCTAAATGCAATACCAGGTATATTCTGGATGATATTTAAAATTTTAATATTATTTTTTATGTTTGCTTTAATAAAAGCAATTGTTCCAAGATATAGATATGATCAATTAATGAGACTAGGTTGGAAAATATTTCTTCCATTCTCATTAATATACGTCGTTCTTACAGCAAGTTTTTTGGTTTATTTTGATTTATTACCTAAATAAGGATTTGAAATGAAATTAAATAGATTTTTTAAAATTATTTTTTTATCAGAATTTATCAAAGGTATTTTTATTGCCATAAAAGAGATTTTTAGTAAAAAGAAAACAATTAATTATCCTTTTGAAAAAGGAAAAATAAGTCCTAGATTTAGAGGCGAACACGCTCTCAGAAGATACCCAAATGGAGAAGAAAGATGCATTGCATGTAAGTTGTGTGAGGCTGTCTGTCCAGCTCAAGCAATTACTATTGAAAATGAAGAGCGAAGTGATGGAAGCAGAAAAACAACAAGATATGATATTGATATGCTCAAATGTATCTATTGTGGATTATGTGAAGAATCATGTCCAGTTGATGCAATCGTCCAGGGCCCAAACTTTGAATTTTCAACAGAAACACGAGAAGAACTTTATTACAATAAAGAAAAACTTCTAGAAAATGGAGATAGGTGGGAATCGGTTCTAGCAGAAAACATAAAACTGGATAAACCTTATAGGTAATTTTAATGATTGCTCATGCATTATTTTTTTACTTTTTTTCAATTATAGCAATCGTATCAGCAATTTTCGTAATAGTTTCTAGAAATACAGTCCACGCAGTATTTTTTTTAATATTAGACTTCATTTCTATAGCATGCTTATTCATTATGATTGGAGCAGAATTTTTAGGTATGATGATGCTCATCGTTTATGTTGGTGCTGTAGCCGTTCTTTTTCTATTTGTTGTTATGTTAATGAATGTGACAGAACAAAAATTATCTTGGTTTAGAGGAACTAAAAAGACAGGACACATACCAGTTGGACTTATTATTGGAACAGTAATTCTATTAGAACTTATTGTTATTGTGGGTGGTTGGAGATATAGAGACTCATTTTCTGAAACAGAGTTTTTATCCTTTAATAGTGAATTTACAAATACCCACATGATTGGAAATGTAATGTATACAGATTTTATACATTTGTTTCAGATATCTGGAATAATACTCTTATTAGCTATGATTGGTGCAATTGTTTTAACTTATAGAAAAAGAGAGGGAGTCAAAACACAAAGCTACATTAAACAAATTTCTAGAGAGAGAGAGGACTCTGTTCAACTTAAAGATGTTGAATTTGATAAAGGAGTGAAACTTGATGATTGAAATTGGTTTAGGACATTATTTAACATTAGGTGCTATAATTTTTTCATTAGGCACTCTCGGCATATTCTTGAATAGAAAAAACGTTATAGTTATTTTAATGTCAGTAGAACTAATTCTTTTAGCGGTAAATATAAATCTAGTTTCGTTTTCAATTTATCTTCAAGATATTACAGGGCAGATTTTTACAATGCTAATACTTACTGTAGCAGCTGCAGAAGCTGCAATAGGTTTAGCTATCATTGTATCTTACTATAGAAACAAAGGTTCAATCAGGGTTGAAGAAATTGATGAGATGAAAGGTTAAATGGAATACGTAATTTTATTTTTACCATTAATAGGGGCCTTACTAGGTTATGTAGTTAAAGTATTTGGAGATATCTACTCAGAGATAGTCACAACTTTATTTGTTTCGGCAGCTGCAATTTTCTCGATAATTTTATTCTATAATGGAATTGTTTATGAGGAATACGGGAATTACAAAATTTATCAGTGGATAGCATCAGGAAAATTTGTAGTTAATGCATCAATTAATATCGATCCTCTTTCAAGTATAATGCTTGTAGTTGTGTCACTTGTTTCTGCTTTGGTTCATATTTACTCAATTGGATATATGTCCCATGATCCTGATAAACCTCGGTTCATGTGTTATTTGTCTTTGTTCACTTTCGCAATGTTTACATTGGTAGTATCAGATAATTTTTTACAATTATTTTTTGGTTGGGAAGGGGTCGGTTTATGTTCGTATCTGCTAATTGGATTTTGGCATAAAAAAAATTCAGCTAACAATGCAGCTATTAAAGCATTTATTGTAAATAGAATAGGTGATTTTGGTTTTGCAATTGGAATATTCTTAATATTTATATTTTTTGGCACTTTAAATTATGAGGAAGTTTTTACATTAGCTCCAAATTTTTCAGATACAGAAATTAATTTTTTAGGGTTAGAAGTTAATTTAATAACTGTTACCTGTTTATTTCTATTCATTGGTGCGATGGGTAAATCAGCTCAATTTTTTTTACACACATGGCTACCAGATGCAATGGAAGGACCTACACCAGTATCAGCTTTAATTCACGCCGCAACAATGGTTACTGCAGGTGTTTTTTTAGTAGTCAGATGTTCACCAATTTTTGAATACTCTCAAGTAGCTTTAAATTTTGTGGCTATTGTCGGAATGATCACAGCACTTTTTGCAGCATCTGTTGCTATGGTGCAAAATGATATTAAAAAAATAATTGCATATTCAACTTGTAGTCAGCTTGGGTATATGTTTTTTGCTGCAGGTGTTGGTGCATATCACGTTGCAATTTTTCATTTGTTTACCCATGCTTTTTTTAAAGCTTTGTTGTTCTTAGGATCGGGGTCTGTAATTCATTCATTAAATGATGAGCAAGATGTTAGAAATATGGGTGACCTTTGGAAAAAAATGCCATTTACTTGGTTCGCTATGGTCGTTGGAACACTCGCCTTAACTGGTTTCCCTTTTCTTTCTGGTTTTTATTCAAAAGATGCAATTATAGAATTTGCTTTTTTAAAAGGAACTAATGTTGGATACGTTGCTGCTGGAATTGGAATTATGACAGCTGTTTTAACCGCTCTATATTCGTGGAGATTAATTTTTAAAACTTTTCACGGAAAATTTAACAATAAAAATTTATCAAAATCAGAGATTCATGAGTCAGGATTGACTATTACCATTCCTCTTTTACTGCTGGTAGTTGGTTCAATCTTTTCAGGTTTTTTATTTAAAGAATTCTTAATAGGGCATGACTATAATAATTTTTGGAGAGATTCTATTCTAATTCTTGAGAAATTTGATCATTCAGGTATTCCTCTTTGGCTTTTAGTGATAACTCCTTTCTTTGTTACAATTCTTATTCCTGTTTCCTTTTTTTTATATATCAAAAATACAAATGTTTTGGATGGAATTGTCTTAAAATATAAATCTTTATATAACTTTCTATTAAATAAATGGTATTTTGATGAATTGTATAATCAGATTATAATAAAGCCTACAAAATTTATAGGATCTTTTTTTTGGGAAAAGGGCGATATCAAAATAATCGACAGATTGGGTCCTGACGGTATATCAAAAATAATTAAAATTATATCTAACAAATCAAGCAAATTTCAAAGTGGTTATATTTATGATTATGCATTCATAATGTTAATTGGACTTTCTTTGCTTTTAACTTTTTTCATATTCTATAAATGAACTTTCCAATTTTATCAGCTATAACTTTTATTCCTATAATAGGTGCATTATTTGTTTTTTTAACAAGAAGTGAAAAAGATGAAAAAAATTCTGGTGCAATATATATTTCAATATTTACTAGCATTGTTAATTTTTTTATAATTTTATTTGTTTGGTACTCTATTGACAAAACAACTTCAGACTTTCAATTTATCGAAGAATACAATTGGATTAGTGGTTTTATAAAGTTTAAATTTGGTATAGACGGGATATCAATTTTATTTATTTTACTAACTGCTTTTATAATTCCTATTTGTATTTTTTCATGTATTAACAGCATTAAAACTCGTCTTAAGGAATTTTTAATAGCACTTCTTGTTTTAGAAACTTTTATTATAGGAGTTTTTTGTTCTTTAGATCTGGTTATTTTTTATCTATTTTTTGAAGCAGGTTTGATACCAATGTTTTTAATTATTGGTATTTGGGGAGGACCAAGAAAGGTTTACTCAGCATTTAAATTTTTCTTATTTACACTTTTAGGTTCAGTTTTAATGTTGGTTGCAATAATAGCAATTTATTGGATCTCTGGCACAACAGATATAACTGAGATTTATCAAACGGGAATACCATCAGAATACCAATATTTATTATGGTTAGCATTTTTTAGTTCATTTGCAGTTAAATTACCAATGTGGCCAGTACACACCTGGCTCCCGGATGCTCATGTTGAAGCACCAACGGCTGGATCAGTGGTATTAGCTGCAATTTTACTAAAAATGGGCGGATATGGTTTTATTAGATTTTCAGTGGGTATGTTTCCAGTAGCCTCTGAATATTTTACTCCTCTAATTTTTTCCTTAAGTACAATAGCTGTAATTTACACATCTTTAATAGCCTTGATGCAAAAAGATATGAAAAAATTGATAGCATATTCATCTGTTGCACATATGGGATATGTAACAATAGGAATTTTTACTTTTAATAAACAGGGCATTGAAGGAAGCATTGTACAAATGTTTAGTCATGGTTTAATTTCTGCTGCTCTTTTTTTAAGTGTCGGGGTTCTTTATGACAGAACACATTCAAGACTAATAAAAACATATGGCGGTATAGTAAATTTAATGCCTAAATATTCATTTCTTTTTATGATCTTTGTTTTAGGAACACTAGGTTTACCTGGTACGAGCGGTTTTGTGGGTGAATTTTTAGTTTTAGTAGGAGTTTTTAAAGTAAATTATTTAGTCGCAATCCTTGCAAGTATAGGAGTTATATTGGCTGCTGCATATATTTTATGGCTTTATAAAAGAGTTGTTTTTGGAAAAATGGAGAATATTCAATTAAAAAAAATAAAAGATGTAAATTTATCAGAAGCAGCAATTTTAGGAGTATTAAGTGCTGCTGTTTTATTTTTTGGATTTTATCCAGACCCATTATTTCAAACTGTAAATGTATCAGTCGACAATTTGATTAATAACTACAATGCAGATATTCAACAAAACATAACATTAAAAAAATAAATGCTTGATTTAAATTTTATAATTCCTGAGATTTTTTTAACATTGTCAATATTAATTTTTGTAATAATTGGAGTATTTATTAAGAATAGTTTTGAAATTATTTATAAACTTTCGCTATTTTTAATATTTTTATTAATTGTAATTATCCTCAGTAATAATGATGAATATTCAAAAATTTTTAATGAAAGTATCTCAATTGACATGTTTTCAATTTATTCAAAAATTTTAATCTTAACTTCAACTTTTTTTATTTTATTTATTTCGAAGAGATACATTATTGATATAAAAAACAACAAATTTGAGTACCCAGTTATAGTATTACTGTCAATACTTGGAATGTTTATAATGGTTAGTTCTAACGATTTAATAGTTTTCTATTTAGGGTTAGAATTGCAATCTTTAGCATTATACATTTTAGCTTCTATAGATAGGGATAATATAAAATCATCCGAAGCAGGTATAAAGTATTTTGTCCTAAGTGCACTTTCATCAGGTTTATTATTATATGGGTGTTCATTAGTTTACGGATTTGCAGGGTCAACTAATTTTGAAACTATTTCAAATAATACCCAAGCTTTTAACGTTGGTATTATATTTGGTATGGTATTTATACTTGTTGGATTAGCATTTAAAGTATCTGTAGTACCATTCCATATGTGGACGCCAGATGTTTATCAAGGAGCACCAACATCTGTTACAAGCTTTTTCTCAGTAGTTCCAAAAATTGCAGGTATGGCAATTTTTATTAAATTTATGTATTTACCATTCAGAGAGATACTTGACCAATGGCAATACATTTTAGTTTTTATGTCTATTGCTTCTATGATTTTAGGAGCGGTAGGAGCAATGGCACAGAAAAATATTAAAAGATTAATGGCCTACAGTTCAATTGGACATATGGGTTATGCTCTAGCAGGTATTGCTTCAGGAACTGAAAATGGTTTTAAGAGTACTCTGGTATATATTTCAATTTATCTAGTGATGAATATAGGTGCCTTTGGATGCATATTATTAATGAAGAGAGATGGAAAATATATTGAGGAAATAAATGAACTTTCAGGAATTTCAAAAAATCATCCACTTATATCTTTGGGATTTCTAGTAATATTATTTTCATTAGCAGGTATACCGCCACTAGCAGGTTTTTTTGCTAAATTTTATATTTTTATGTCAGTGATTGAGAGCAATATGTTTACATTAGCAATTGTTGGATTAGTTACTACGGTGATCTCAGCTTTTTATTATATTAGAATAATTAAAGTAATGTACTTTGATGATCCCAAGAAATCTTTTGAACGATTTACTGACTATAGAATACACGGACCTATAATTATAAGTTGTATTTTATTAATTTCATTCTTCCTCTATCCATCTTTTTTAAATGATATAGTTTCAAAAATCATAATTTTTTGATGAAACTAAAATTTATTAAATTTTCTAATGTAAAAAGTACAAATGACGAAGCCATAAAAAAAATTAAATCTAAAAAAATCCTTGCTGGAATAGTTTATTCGTATTCTCAAGCAAAAGGACGAGGAATGATGGGTAAAAAATGGATTTCATTTAATGGAAACCTTTTCATAACAATCTTCTTTGAATTAAAAAAAAATATGCCAAACTTTCAAGAATTTTCTACTTTAAATCCTTTGATTTTAAAAAAACTGTTATCAAGATATACCAATTTAAATATTAATATTAA
This sequence comes from uncultured Pelagibacteraceae bacterium, assembly GCA_902580445.1. Taxonomy (GTDB): domain Bacteria; phylum Pseudomonadota; class Alphaproteobacteria; order Pelagibacterales; family Pelagibacteraceae; genus Anoxypelagibacter. Next base: position 37,169 of record CACHKQ010000005.1, read on the forward strand.
GAAACCAAATGACCTATTAATAAATAATAAAAAAGTATGTGGAATTTTACAAGAAACTTATAAAATTGAAAAAAAGTTATTTTTAATTATTGGTATTGGGGTAAACACAATAATTTCTCCTAGATCTAAAAATGTAAAAGCAATTTCATTGAAAGAATGTGGTAAGGGAATTCATAATTATGATATTTTAAAAAATTTAAAATACAAGTATGAGAAAACTTTTTTTAATTATAAATTAAATAGGTGTCTTTTATAAAATGATAAAAAATCTAAAAATTGATGAAAATTTAGAAAAATATATAAGAGAAAATAGTTATGATCTACATCCAGTACAAAAAAATATTATTGAATATAACAATTCTTTAGGAAACCAAAAAAAAATGCAGATATCTGTTACTCAATCTTATTTTTTTCAATTTTTAATTAAAACAAATAATATTAAAAATATTTTAGAAATTGGAACCTTTACAGGATACAGCGCATTAACTATGGCTTTAGCTTTACCTAAAAATGGAAAGATCACATGTTTAGATATAAACGAAGAGACCTCTAAAAAAGCTTTAAATTTTTTTAAAAAGGCAAAAGTAGATAATCTAATTGAATTTAAAATAGGACCTGCTTTAAAATCACTAAATGAAATTAAACAACAAAACCTCTTTTTTGATATGATTTTTATTGATGCAGACAAAGAAAATTATAAAAATTATTTTAATGCATGTTTCAGTCTAATTAAAAATACAGGTTTTATAATAATTGATAATGTTTTGTGGCATGGAGACGTAGCAGATCCAAATAAAAATGATAAACTTACAAGTATTTTGAGAGAATTTAATTCTTTTTTAAAAAAAGATGATAGGATAGAAAAAACTATTTTGCCACTTGGTGATGGTATAACAATTTGTAGAAAAATCTAATGTTTCATATTTTTGGTTTTTATAAGTTTTGTAAGATTAAAAAATTAAATACTTTGAAAAGTTATTTTCTGAGATTTTTAATTAATAGCAATATCAGGGGAACTCTAATTTTATCTGAAGAAGGTTTGAATGGGACATTATCAGGAAATCAACAAAATCTAATTAAAGTAAAAAAAAATATTAAGTATATATTTAAAATAAAAAAATTCGACTCTGAAAACTTTTCTAAAAGCAAATTTCAACCTTTTCAAAAAGCAAAAGTAAAAATTAAAAAAGAAGTAGTACCTATAGGTTTTAAAGTTTTACATTCTGATAAAATCAAAAGTCAAATTGAGCCAAAAAAATGGAATAATCTATTAAAAGATAAAAATATAAAAATAATTGATACAAGAAAACCTTTTGAATACGAAGTAGGTACTTTTAAAGGAGCGGAAAAACCAAATATAAAAAATTTTAGAGATTTTCCTAAATATTTTAAAAATTTTGAAAAAAAAACAAAAATTGCAATGTTTTGTACTGGGGGCATTAGATGTGAAAAAGCATCGATCTATCTTAAACGAAGTGGATATAAAAAAATTTATTTGTTAAAGGGCGGAATACTTAATTATTTAAATACAATTGATAAATCAAAGAGTTTGTGGAGAGGTGAGTGCTACGTTTTTGATAATAGAGTTTCTGTTAAGCACAAATTAAAAGTTGGCACTTATTTAATTTGTGGCGGTTGTAGAATGCCAGTTTCATTAAAAGAGAGGAAGTCAAAAAAGTACAAAGAGGGAATTACTTGCCCCAAATGTTGGAATAAATTATCAGATTTACAAAAAGAGAGATTTTCGATGAGACAAAAACAAATTTTACGTGCAAAAAAATTAGGAAATAAATACTTTTTCCAAAAAGAATTTCATTGAGGTATTTTTGAAACAAAATCTAAATTTAACTTCAAGTCCTATCAAATCTTTATTGTTTAAAATAGCCATCCCTTCTATGACTGGGAGTCTATTTCAAGTGTTATTTAACATAGTAGATACGTTCTATGCTGGAAAAATTTCATCAGATGCTTTGGCCGCACTAGCAAAAGCATTCCCATTATATTTTATAGTAATTTCTGCTGGTATTGGAATTGTTGCAGGTTGTAACTCTTTGATTGCAAATGCAATTGGTTCAAGAAATAGTTTGTTAGCTTCAATTTATTCTTATCATTCAATCGTATACGCAATTTTTCTTTCTATTTTTATAACTTTTGTAGGAATTTTTTTTTCAGAGCATTTGTTAAAGTCTATGGGTAGTTCAAGCCAAAGTATAATTTTATCAAAAGAATATATTGATATTATTTTTTTTGGGACAATCATTTTTTTAATATTAACAGCCTTAAATTCTATTCTATACGCTCAAGGTGATACTAAAACATATAGAAATGTTTTATTTTTCGGATTACTTGCAAATATAATTTTAAATCCGATTTTTATATTTGGTTTTTTATTTATCCCATCTTTCGGTGTTGCTGGTTTAGCTATATCTACAGTAATGATACAATTTTTTGCGTGTATTTACATCTTCTATAAAGTCAACAAAACTCAATTGAAAATAATAATTAAGCTTTCAAATTTTGAAATTAAAAGAAATTTTATTTTAAACATTTTTAATCAATGTATGCCAATAACTATGGCTCTTTTTCTTGTTGCAACAGGAAGTTACTTTTTATTATCTTTCGTTAGTGTTTTTGGAGATCAGGCTGTAGCTGGTTATGGTGCAGCCGTTAGGTTTGAACATTTGTTTTCCTTGCCTGTTATAGGTTTAAATACTGCAGTAATTTCAATTGCTGGCCAAAATTTTGGTGCATTAAGATATGACAGAATAAAACAAGTATACTTTACAGCAATTTTCATTGGTTTTGTAATAATGGTGTTATCTGGAATAATATTATTTATTTTTGCAGAAATTATTATAAGTATTTTTTCTTCAGATTTAGAGGTTTTAAAATTTGGAAAGACGTATTTGCAAATAGCTGCTTTTATTGGACCAATTTATCCAATATTTTTTATTTCTCATGCATTATTTACTGCATTAAAAAAAACTTATATTATTTTTTATTCAAATCTCTTTAGAATGGTTATTTTACCTTTAATTATAGTTTGGTCTATTTTAAATATTTTTGATGGTTATTTTCAAGATATATTTTATGGTTTATTAGTTATGAACTGGATTTTCGGTGGGATTATGTTTTTAATTGCACGCGCAATAATGATTAAAACCTTTAATGAAGAGAAAAAAGTTTTCTTTATTTTTTGAACATGTTATATAAAATTAACATTATGGTGAGGTGGGTGAGCGGTTTAAACCAGAAGTTTGCTAAATTTCCGTAGGTGTAACAATCTACCGTGGGTTCGAATCCCACCCTCACCGCCACATTTACCTAAAAAAATTATCAAGTTCTACAGGTTTGCCATTTAACATATAACGGTAAACACTCACATTTTCCAAAACTCTTTGAACATAATTTCTAGTCTCTTTAAATTTTATTAATTCTATCCAGTTCACAAAATCTATATTTCCTTTTTTTGGATCTCCGTTTATCTTTCTCCAGTACCTTACCCTCTTAGGCCCAGCATTGTATGCGGCTATAGCAAAAGGATAGGTTTCTCCGTATTCGTTCAAAAGAGAGTTAAAATAATAAGTTCCTAACCTTATATTATATTCTGGATCTGAAGTTAGCTTACTTTTTCGGTAAGGAACTCCCATCTGTTTTGCAACTAGTTTGGCGGTGTAAGTCATAAGCTGCATCATACCCTTTGCACCAACATGACTATTTGCTTTCGCATCAAATTCACTTTCTTGACGAGCGATTGCCAAAATAATTTCTTGCGAAGGCATATTTTTGCCATTTATTACTCTTGGTGTGGTGATGATTGGATAATTATATTTATTATAAAATCTTTTTTCATATGATGCTTTTTTTGAAATTTGAATAGCATAGTCGTATCTACCTACTTCAGTTGCTAATTTTGCCGCCAAAACTTCGCTACCCTCCTTAATATTTAAGTCTGCCAAATGTTTAATTATATCTTTACTATAGCTTGTTTTATTTAACTCTTTTAAAAGAATCACATGTTTAACTAATGGATTATTGTTAAATTCCTTTTCATAACCTTTAGTATATTTTGATTGATCTATAAGTTCAAATTGTCCAGCCGGATTTATTTTTTTAAAAGATAATTGACCATAAAAAGTTGTTAAATATTTTGATCCTTCTGTAAAATAGTCTTGAGATAATTTATTTTTTCCCAGTTTTTCGTAACATATGCCTATCCAATATGCTCCTCTTGCTAAACTTATTGGATAGCCTACATTTTCATAAAATGATTTAAAATGATTTACTGCTTTGTTTGGATTATTTAAAAAACTTACTGCAATCCATCCTGCCATCCATTCCGCTTCAGCAAATTCAGGACCCTCATCTAAGGCATGGTTTTTTGCAACCTCATAAGCTTTTTCGTATTTTTTTTTATAAATTAGTGATCTTGAAATAATATTCCTTTGTTTCCACCACAAATCTGCTCTTACTAAATCGTCTTTGTTTAAAGGTGCTTGGTCTATAATTTCTAATGACGAATCTGTTCTACCTCTTCTACTTCTCCATTTCAGTCTGTCATATCTAAGACCTATATCTGATTTAAGATTATTTGGAACTTTAGAAATAGCATCATCAACACCATAAGAATTACTCATTAAAATTTGTCTAGCATTGTATAGGGCTCTATAATCTTTAGGGAGATATCTTAATATTCTTTTCAAATCCCAATATTTATACTCCCATGCCATATAATCAGCCCTTTTTAAGTGATCAGAGCTATTAAGAAATTTTTTATATTTTTTATTCAAATATCTTAAATCTTTAGAACTCAAAGATGCATCTATCCATCCGTCTTTTATAAGCTGTTCCGCTTTATCATAATTTCCTTTTATAAAATAAGACTCGCCTAACTTTATTTTTCCAAAACCACTTAACGGAGGTGTTGACTCAAACCATCCAATTACAGTATTTGGACTATTTGAATTTAAGTTAATTTTATGTTCTGCTAAATATCTCAATCTATTTATTCTTGGATAATTTGAGTTATTATCAATAAAGTTTATATAGTCAGAAAATGTTGCTTTATTACTTTTTTCTTTTAAATAAATCCAGGATATTAGATTTTTAAAATCTTTGTCTTTTACTTTTTTGGTGATCCTAAATGCAGATGTCCATTTTTTTTCACTAATATTTAAAAAGACCTCTTTAGCGTAAGAATAATCTTTTTTACTCAAAACTTTTGACTCTTTAGCTTCTTTTGAAACAATTTCCTTATATGTAACAGGTTTTTTTTCTGGTAATAGAAATTCTTTTACCACTTGCTCATTGATTGAAGTTTGAGTAATTGATTTTTTTTCCTCAACGATTTCAACTTTTTTTTCAACTTTTATTTCTTTTTTTGCTAAAGGCTTGTTCTGAGGTAAAATTTCTTTTGTTTTTATTAGCTTGAGTTTTCCTTTTATTGGTTTTTTAAGAGGTAAAATATTTCTCGATTCTGCTTTTTTTAATGATTTAAATATTCCTTGTGGTTTAGGTTTTGGTAAAATTACTGTTTTAGTATCCGAATATGCTTTTACAAAAGTAAGTGCCACAAATAAAAAAACTAGACTAATCAAATGTTTAAGCATAATGTTTAAAAAATAAAGATATTAACTATATAAAGAATTATGTTCAAAGGATCAATCGTAGCTTTAATTACTCCTTTTAAAAATAATAAGATAGATGAGGAAAGATACGCATCTTTAGTTCATTACCATATTTCTAATGGCACAAAAGGTTTGGTGCCAGCTGGTACAACTGGCGAATCTCCAACTTTGGACCATGATGAACACAAAAAAGTTATTGAAGTTGCTATCAAGGAGTCAAATGGAAAAATCCCAGTTATTGCAGGAACTGGTTCAAACTCTACATCTGAAGCGATTGAACTATCTAAGCACGCCGAAAAAGCAGGAGCAAATGCTCTTCTAATTGTAACGCCCTATTATAATAAACCCACACAAGAGGGTCTTTATCAACATTATAAAACTATAAATGATAACGTTGGTATACCAATTATTATTTATAATATTCCTCCAAGATCAGTAGTTGATATGAGTGTTGATACAATGGCAAGACTTTATGAATTGAAAAATATTGCAGGTGTGAAAGATGCTACGGCTGATTTAAATAGAGTTGATCAACAATTAAAGAAAATGGGTCCAGATTTTATACAGTTATCTGGCGAAGATGGAACGGCTATGGAGTTTAATTCAAGAGGTGGAGTAGGTTGTATTAGCGTTACAGCAAATGTTGCAGCAAAACTTTGTTCTGAGTTTCAAGATGCATCCTTAAAAAGGGAAGATAAGGAGTCAATTAAAAAAACAAAAGAAATTAATAATAAACTTATGCCTCTCCACAAAGCTTTGTTTATAGAAAGCAACCCAAGTCCTGTAAAATATGCCGCTAGTTTGTTAAACTTGTCGTCTGAAGATGTAAGACTACCTTTAGTTAAGCTCACAGAAAAAACAAAAAAAGAAGTGGAAAAAGCTTTAAAGATTGCACAATTGCTTTAATGAAAGCAAAAAAAAATATTGGTATCAAAATTGTTTGTAATAACAGAAAAGCTAGATTTAATTATTTCTTTCACGAACTTATTGAAGCCGGGATAGTTTTAAAAGGCTCAGAAGTTAAATCATTGAGAGACGGCAAAGCAAACATTACAGACGCTTATGCTTCGGACCATAATGGCGAAATTTACTTGATAAATTCCCACATACCATCTTACAAAGAGTCGAGTTATAATAATCACGAGCCAAGAGACTCAAGAAAATTACTACTAAATAAAAAAGAAATTAATAAATTAGTTGGCAAAGTAAATAGAGAAGGTTTAACAATTATCCCAACAAAAATGTATTTTAAAAAGGGAAAAGCAAAAGTTGAAATAGCCATTGCCAAAGGAAAAAAACTTTACGATAAAAGAGCAGTTAAAAAAAAGAGAGATTGGGATAGAGAAAAAGCGAGAATATTTAGTAAAAATAAATAATGATTATTTTAGGGTTGGGCTCAAATTTATCATCAGACTTTGGAGATAGGTTTAAGAATATTGATTTAGCAATTAATTTTTTAAAGGATAAAAATATTAATTTAGTAAATAAATCAAGTTTTTATGAATCAGTTGCATATCCAAATAAGAATGACCCAAAATTTGTTAATATAGTTATCTCGGTAGAAACTACCCTTAAATCTGTAGATTTGATGAAAAGCTTACTATCTGTCGAAGAAAAATTAGGTAGAAAAAGATTTAAAAAAAACGATCCAAGAACCTGCGATATTGATATCATTGATTTCCATGGAATGATTATAAATAAGAAAATAGATAATTTTGAATTAAATATACCTCATAAAAAAATGAAAGAAAGAAACTTTGTACTTTATCCATTAAAAGAAATTTGTCCTGATTGGAAGCATCCGAAAACAAAAGATAGCATTGATATATTAATTAAAAATCTTAAAACCTTAAATAATGAGATTACAAAATTAACTCAAAATGATATAAATAGTTATGTTAAATGATGAGGAATTAATTAAAAAAGTTCAATCTTATAATAGATTTTTCAATCGAGATGCTCTTAGCAAGGCTTACAATTTTGCACTCAGCGCACATAAAAACCAAAAAAGAGATGAGGGTATTCCCTATATAAGTCATCCAGTTGCTGTAGCAAGTATACTCACAGAGTTAAAGCTTGATAGCGCTACTATAACAACCGGTTTGCTTCACGATACAGTTGAAGATACCAAGGCAACTTATGAGACTGTAAAAAAAGAATTTGGAAAAGAAGTTGCAGATTTAGTTGATGGAGTAACAAAAATCTCAGCCTTAGAGGAAAAAGCAGTTGAAAATTCAAAAGCTGAAAATTTTAGAAAGTTAATACTTGCTACATCAAAAGATATTAGAGTTTTATTGGTTAAGTTAGCTGACAGACTACATAATATGAGAACTATTCATTTTGTTAAAGATGAAAATAAAAAAATCAGAAAAGCAAAAGAAACAATGGAAATTTATGCACCTTTGGCAGATAGAATGGGCATGAATCGTATTCGAGATGAACTTGAAGATTTATCCTTTTCAATTTTAAATTTAGATGCAAGAAATTTAATCTTAGATAGATTATCTGTAATTAAAAATAAAAGAGATGACAATATTAAACAGATATCAGATGAGCTTAAAAAATTATTAAAACTTAATAGCATAGATGCAGAAATTACTGGACGAGAAAAAACCCCATTTTCAATATGGAGAAAAATACAATCAAAAAGAATATCTCTAGAACAACTCACAGACGTTGTTGGTTTTAGAGTAATAGTAAAAGATATAAACACTTGTTACATAACATTAGGTTTATTTCATAGTAAATTTTCAGCGATACCAGGAAAGTTTAAAGATTATATTTCTACACCAAAAATTAATCAATACAAATCAATCCACACCTCTGTGATAGGTCCAATGAAAAAAAGAATTGAAATTCAAATTAGAACCAAACCAATGCACGAGTTTGCAGAAAGAGGTATAGCAGCACATTGGAAATACAAATCTTCAGAAAAATTTTCTGAATTGTCTTGGAAAGAATATGATTGGCTAAGAGACCTTGTTGAAATCATAGAAACTGGTGGAAGCCCTGAACATTATTTTGAATTTACAAAATTACAAATGTTTCAGGACAATGTTTTTTGTTTTACACCCAAAGGTGCGGTTATTAAATTACCTAAAGACGCAACTCCAATTGATTTTGCTTATGCTGTTCATACGAAAATTGGTGATACAGCAATAGGATGTGAAGTTAATGGGAAGTCCTCACCATTACAAACCGTATTAAGTAATGGCGATATGATCAAAATTATTACTTCTAAAAAAGTGTCACCATCTCTACACTGGTTATCATCAAGCAAGACTGGTAAAGCAAGAGCTTCAATTAGGAAACATTGGCATGGCAAGCTTTTAGATAATGAGACTAAAAAAAAAGAATATACATCAACTCTATCTATTGATTTACCTCACAAACCTGGGATATTAGGTAAGGTTAGTACACTGATAGGGATGAATGATGCTAATATAATAAATATAGAAATGACAAAAAGAAGTAAAGATTATCTGCAATTTTTGTTTGATATTCAAATTAAAGATTTAAAAAACTTTACAAACTTGATAAGTCAGATTAAGCAACAAAATTTAAAGCTTAAAGTAATTCGTCATAAAAAGAAAAAGTATGATTTCATACAAAGAGTCCTTAAAAATTTTAAAAGAAACTAATGCTCTATTAGAGGGACATTTTGTTTTATCCTCAGGTTTACATAGTGACAAATATGTACAATGTGCACAGTTATTAAGTAAACCTAATAAAGCAAAAGAAATTTGTTTATCTCTCGCAGATAAAATAAAAGAAAATTTTAAAAATATTGATTTAATAGTTTCACCTGCAATGGGAGGTGTAGTTATTGGTTATGAAATTGGAAGAATTTTAGACAAAGAAACTATTTTTGCTGAAAGAGTGAATGGTAAATTTGAATTAAGGCGTGGCTTTAAAATTAAAAAAGACCAAAAAATTTTAATAGTTGAAGATGTGATTACTACTGGAAAATCAAGTTTAGAATGTGCTGACATGATAAATAAACTTAATGGAAATGTAATTGGATATGCCTGTATAATTGATAGATCAAATGACAAGTCTTTAATTAAAAAAGGTTTTGTATCCCAAATTAAAATTGAAATACCCACTTATCATAAAGATGAATTGCCTGATCATCTAAAAAAATTAAATCCCATTAAACCTGGAAGCAGAAACTTATAATGGGTACAGCAAGATTAGGTATCAATATAGATCATGTTGCTACTGTAAGAAATGCAAGAGGAGAGAATTACCCAAGCCCTTTAAAAGCAGCACTTTTATCTCAAAAATATGGAGCCGACTCAATAACTATTCATCTAAGGGAAGATAGAAGACATATAGTTGATCAAGACTTAATTGAAATAAGAAAAAAATTAAAAATACCTTTGAATTTAGAAATGGCCCCAACAAAACAGATGTTAAAAATTGCATTAAAACACAGACCTACATTTGTTTGTATTGTGCCAGAAAAAAGAAAAGAAATTACTACAGAAGGAGGATTAAATTTAAAAAAAAACTCAAATTTTCTTAAAAAAGTTATTTATGAATTAAAAAGAAAAAAAATACGGACAAGTCTTTTTATAGAACCAAACCAGAAATCTATTTTAAATGCAAATAAACTTGGTGCTGAGTGTATAGAAATACATACTGGAAAAATTTGTAACTTAATAAATAAAAGAAAAAAATATTCTAAAGAATTTACCAAAATATTAAACAGCGTAAAATATGCAAATAACCTTGGTATAGAAGTACATGCAGGTCATGGTATTACTTTTAAATCTGCAAAAATTTTATCAAAAATTAAAGGCATTGAAGAATTTAATATAGGACATTTCATAATAGGAGAGTCAATATTCATTGGAATAAAAAATTGTATAAAAAAATTTAAAAAAATAATTAAATGATTTCAAAAATTATAGATAATTTAAAAACTTTGTTAATAGCGTTATTTATTGCTGTTATAATTAGGTCATTGCTATTTCAACCTTTTTATATACCCTCATCATCAATGGAGCCTACTTTATTGGTTGGGGATAGAATTTTTGTTTCAAAATATACCTATGGATATAGCAAACATTCTTTCCCTTTCAGTCCACCAATACTTAATAAAAGAATATTTAGTTCAGAACCTAAATATGGTGATCTTATTGTTTTTAAAACACCATCGGACAATAGAACAGATTTTATTAAAAGATTAGTTGGATTGCCTGGTGATAAAATTCAGATAAAAAATGGTGACCTTTTAATCAATCAAGAAAAAGTTGAAAAAGAGGAAATGTTAAATGATTTTGAAATTAAATGCGGTGGGGAAAATATTGATGTAAAACTATTTAATGAAATATTGCCAAACAATATAAAACACACAGTTGTTTACAACAAAATTGGGAGCATGGTTAATTCAGATTTATATATTGTCCCGGAAGATCATTATTTCTTACTTGGTGATAATAGAGATTGCTCAAGAGACAGCAGATTTCTTTCTAGTGTTGGGTATGTTCATAAAGATAATTTAGTTGGTAAAGCAAGATTAATATTCTTCTCAAATGATACTAATAATGGAAGTGTTTTAAAAATTTGGAATTGGAATAATTCATTTAGATTTAAAAGATTTTTTAAGAAACTAAAATGAAAATTAATACAAAAATAATTGAAAATAATTTAAAAATTAATTTTAATAATAAAAAACTTTTAATTCAAAGTTTAACCCACAAAAGCTATAGTGAAAAACACAATAACGAAAAATTAGAATTCCTCGGTGACCGAGTGATAGGTCTCGTAATATCTAAAAAACTTTTAAGTCTTTATCCTAATGAGAACGAAGGAGTAATTGATAAAAAATTTTCTTATTTAGTTAATAAAAAAACTTGTGCTCTTGTGGGAAGACAACTTAACTTAAAAAACTTCATTAAGACGGGAAATTCATTAAGATATTTAAAATCAAATGATGAAAAAATTATTAGTGACTGTTGTGAATCAATAATTGGAGCTCTGTATCTTGATCAGGGATATTCTGCTGCAGAAAAATTTATTTTAAGGAATTGGGATAGTTTTTTAAAAAAATCTGTTATTACACGCATTGATCCAAAAACTAAACTTCAGGAATTTTCACTAAAAAAGTTTAAAAAGTTGCCAATATATAAATCCTTTAAACCTACAGGCCCGAACCATAATCCAATTTTTAAGGTTCAGGTTAATATTTTAAACTCAAAGAAATATTTTGGGTTAGGAAAATCAAAAAAGTTAGCCGAACAAAATGCTGCATCAAAATTAGTTAAGAGTCTAAAAATTTAAATGAACTGGGAAGATGAAGGTTTCGTTATAGGAAAAAGAAGATTTAGGGAAAATGCAATTATATTAGATATTTTTACTCCTAAATTTGGCAAGACTAGCGGAATAGTTTATGGAGGTACTTCAAGAAAAGTTAGAAATCATCTTCAATTAATGAATAAAATTTTTATTATTCATACATCAAGAAATGAAAATAAAATTGGCTATTTTAAAACAGAATTAATAAAACCAATTTCACCAGAATATTTTGAT
>CACHKQ010000006.1 GCA_902580445.1 uncultured Pelagibacteraceae bacterium
CATTGATAATCTTTATGTAAAAGAGGCTTATGTTGGAAAATCAATTGTAATGAAAAGATTTAGACCCAGAGCCAAAGGAAGAGCAGCGCCAATAAAAAAACCTTTTAGCCGGATAACAATAATTTTAGAGGAAAAACAAAGCAAAACAAAAAAAAATGAGGTAAACAAATAATGGGTCAAAAGGTTCATCCAATAGGTTTCAGACTTGGAATAAATAGATCGTGGGACTCACTTTGGTTTGCGAAAAAGGGAGACTATGGAAAATATTTAATCGAAGATTATAAGATTAGACAGTTTATCAAAAAAAATATTAAAAATGCTGGTGTTTCGGAAGTTGTAATAGAAAGATCATCAAAAAAATGTGTAGTTTCTATTCATACTTCAAGACCAGGTTTTGTTATAGGTAAAAAAGGTTCTGATATAGAAAAAATAAAAAATAAGATATCTAAAATTACTAAAGATGAAGTTTCTGTAAATATTAAAGAAATTAAAAAACCAGAGTTAAATGCTTATTTAGTTTCTGAAAATATTGCTCAACAACTTGAAAAAAGAGTAGCATATAGAAGAGCCATGAAAAGAGCAATGCAAGGTACAATGAGATTAGGAGCTAAAGGTATTAAAGTTTGTGTCAGCGGCAGACTTGCAGGAAATGACATAGCAAGAAGTGAATGGTTAAGAGAGGGAAGTATACCTCTGCACACTTTAAGAGCTAATTTAGATTATGCAGAGTCCGAAGCTCTAACAACCTACGGAATGATCGGTGTTAAAGTTTGGATTTATAAAGGAGAAATATTTTTAAAAGACATTGAAAAAGAAAAAATGGAAAGAGTAAAAAATGCTACAACCAACAAGAAGTAAATATAGAAAAGCTCATAAAGGGCGAATACATGGAAAAGCTACAAGAGTAGCGAAATTGAATTATGGTACTTACGGACTTAAAGCAATACAGCCAGAAAGAATCATAGGAAAACAAATCGAAGCAGCCAGGGTAGCACTTACAAGACACATGCAAAGAACAGGAAAAGTATGGTCAAGAATTTTTCCAAATATACCAGTTTCAAAAAAACCTACAGAGGTAAGAATGGGAAAGGGAAAAGGATCACCAGAGTATTGGGCGTGTAGAGTAAAACCTGGAAGAATATTATTTGAAGTTGATGGAGTATCAGAGGAGGTAGCTAAAGAAGCGCTTTATAAAGCATCAGCAAAATTACCAATTAAAACTAAATTTATAAAAAGATAATTATGAAAAAAAAAGAGGCTAAAAAATTAACAAAAGATCAGTCAATTAGGGAGATTGAAAAACTCAAAAAAGATCTTTTTAATATGCGATTTAAAAAAATTAATGGTCAGTTACAAAATGTTTCTGAATACTCTTCTATTAAAAAAAATATAGCAAGACTTTATAACAATCTATTAGGTAGTAAAAAATGACAAAAAGGATTTTAAAAGGAAAAGTTGTGAGCAGCAAAGGGAATAAAACTATTGTTGTGGAAGTTAATAGAAAATTCCAACACCCTTTTTATGGAAAAGTCATATCAAGAAAAAAAAAATATCATGCACACGATGAAAATAATAAATTTAAAGAAGGAGATTTTGTGAAAATAATTGAGAGCAAACCAATTTCAAAATTAAAAACATGGCAGGTTATTGAAAAATGATACAAGTGCAAACAGAACTATTAGTTGCAGACAACACAGGGGCAAAGAGGGTTGAATGTATAAAAGTACTAGGTGGATCAAAAAGAAGATATGCTGGTATAGGTGATCTTATTGTTGTTAGTGTAAAAGATGCTCTTCCCAAAGGTAAAGTTAAAAAAGGTTCAGTTCATAGAGCAGTTGTCGTAAGAACTAAGAAAGAGATATTTAGAAAAGATGGGTCAAAAGTTCAATTTGATAGTAACTCAGTTGTTTTAACGGATGAAAAAGGGGAGCCAATTGGAACAAGAATTTTTGGGCCTGTAACTAGAGAATTAAGACTAAAGGGACAAACAAAAATAATTTCACTAGCACCGGAGGTAATTTAGACATGCTTTTAAAAAAAGGAGAAAAGGTAAAAGTAATTGTAGGTAAAGATAAAGGCAAAAATGGCGAAATAATTGAAATTGATAGAGTTAGAAATTTGGCAAAAGTAAAAGAAGTTAATATGCAAAAAAAACACAAAAAAGCTACCAAGGAAAACAAAGGCGGCATAATAACTAAAGAAGGTTTTATTCATATGTCTAATTTAAAGAAAAATATTGATACAAAATCAAAGGCTAAAAAATGACACCAAGATTAAGAGAAAAATATAAAAGTGAAATAATAAAAAATTTGATGGCAAAATTAAGCTTAAAAAATATACATGCAGTTCCTAGAATTAACAAAATAGTTTTAAATATGGGACTAGGCGCAGAAGCTTTAGAAAAGAAAAAATTAGAAACATGTATCAAAGATATTGCTGCAATTGCTGGTCAACAACCTGTTGTAACAAAATTTAAAAAATCGATTTCAAATTTTAAATCAAGAAAAGGCTCTAATGCTGGCCTTAAAGTTACATTAAGAAATGACAGAATGTATGAATTTATTGATAGACTTGTTAACATTGCGCTTCCCAGGATTAAAGATTTTAAAGGATTAAAAGATTCAAGTTGTGATAAATATGGAAATTTTAGTTTTGGTATTAAGGAGCATATAATTTTTCCAGAAATTAATTTTGACAAAGTAGAAACTATACGAGGTCTAGACATTACAATTGTAACGACTAGCAAAAAAATTGAAGATACAATTTATCTTTTAAAAGAATTTAACTTTCCAATAATTAAAGATACAACCAAAAAAAAGAAAAAGTATAAAAAAATAATTGATAAAGAAGAAAAAAAGGAGAATAATTAAATGGCTAAAACTAGTGCAATTGAAAGAAATCTAAAGAGAATTAAAATGTCAAATCGTTTTGCTAGTAAAAGAAAAAAATTAAAGGCTATTATAAAAAATAAAAAACTACCTTTAAATGAAAGATTTGCTGCTCAACTTAAATTATCAAAACTTCCAAAAAATTCATCAAAAATTAGAATTAGAAATAGGTGTGAGATTACAGGTAGACCACATGGAGTTTACAGAAAATTAAGAATATCACGAATAGCGCTCAGACGGATGGCATCCTCAGGAAAAATACCTGGTATGACCAAGTCTAGTTGGTAAAGGAGAATTATGACATTAGTTGATCCAATAGGAGATATGTTAACAAGAATTAGAAATGGTCAGATGAGATCTTTAAATAAAATAGACATACCTTTTTCAAACTTCAGATTAAAAATTTTAGAAGTTCTTAAAAAAGAGGGTTATATTATCAATTTTAATATTGATATTGATAAGGAAAATAAAGGTAAAAAATCTATCAAAGTAGATCTTAAATATTACGAGGGACAACCAGTTATAAGAGAAATTAAAAGAATTTCAAAACCTGGTAGACGTGTTTATTCAAGAGCTGACAGTATTCCAAGAGTTCATAGCGGTTTGGGTCTAGCAATTTTGTCAACTAGTAAAGGCGTGATGTCTGATAGCGAGGCAATAAAAAACAACTTAGGCGGAGAGGTTATTTGTAGGGTATTTTAATGTCTAAATTAGGAAAAAAAATAATATCATTACCAAAAGACTCAAATATTAAAATTGAAAGTGGAGGTCTATTAGTGTCTGGACCTAAAGGATCACAAAAAATCAACATAAATGATAAACTATTTTCATCTAAAACGAATGATAAAAACGAATTTCAAATTACGCCAAATAAAAAAACTAAAAATACATCCATATTATGGGGAACTTATAGAAGTTTAATAAATAATGCAGTTTTGGGAGTTACCAAAGGTCATGAAAAAGATCTTGAGTTAAATGGAGTAGGTTTTAGAGCAAATTTAAAAGGCGAAGAATTGATTTTAAGCTTAGGTTTTAGCCACGAGGTAAAATATAAAGTTCCTAAGGGAATAGTTCTTAAAATTGAAAAACAAACCAAAATAAAAATAACTGGTACTGACAAGGAACTCGTATCAAAAACAGCTTCAGAAATTAAATCGATAAAACCCGTTGAACCATATAAAGCAAAAGGTATCAAAGAAAAAAACCAATATGTTATAAGGAAAGAAGGAAAAAAGAAATAATTATGAGACTTGAGAACTCAAGAGATAAAAGACTTAAACGAAACAGATCTAAACTCAAAAAAGTTAATGTAGATAGATTTAGAATTACAGTTTCTAAGTCACTTAAAAATATTTCAGCACAAATAATTGACGATAGTAATAACAAAACTATTGTTTCAGCTTCATCTAAAGAGAAAGATATGAAAAATAATAAAATTAATAAAACAAAAATGTCGGAAGCTATAGGTGAAATTTTAGCAAAAAGAGCAAGTGAAAAGAAAATTAGTAAAGTTTATTTTGATAGGGGTGGTTACAAATACCACGGAAGAATAAAAGCTTTAGCAGATTCTCTAAGAAAAAATGGAATGAGATTTTAATGAAAGATAGTGAATTTATAGAAAAATTAGTTGCAATAAATAGAATCACCAAAGTAGTAAAAGGTGGTAGAAGATTTGGTTTTGCAGCTTTAGTTGTTGTTGGAAACCGAAAAGGATCCATTGGTATAGGTAAAGGAAAATCTAAACAAGTGCCAGATGCAATTAAAAAAGCTACTGAATTAGCAAAACGCAATATGTTTCAAATACCATTAAAAGATGGCAGAACTCTTCACCATGATATTTACTCTAAAAGTGGATCTGGAAAAATATTAATGAGATCTGCACCTACAGGTACTGGTATAATTGCTGGTGGCGCTATGCGATCTGTTTGCGAAGTGCTTGGAATTCAAGATGTAGTTGCAAAATCTTTAGGATCAGCCAATCCACACAATGTTTTAAAAGCTCTTATGCAAGGTCTCAAAGGTCAAAGTTCTCCAAAATTTTTATCAGCCATTAGGGGTAAAAAAATTTCAGAAATTATTAAACAAAGAGAAAATTAAAAATGAAACTTAATACACTAGTAAAAACAAATTTTTCAAAGATAAGAGTTGGTCGAGGAATTGGCTCTGGAAAAGGAAAAACATCAGGACGAGGTGTCAAAGGTCAAAAATCTAGATCTGGTGTGGCTATTAAAAGTTTTGAAGGAGGTCAAATGCCACTTTATAGAAGACTTCCAAAAAGAGGTTTTAAACCAATAACAAGAAAAAATATAGCAATAATTAATATTTCAGATATTGAAAGTTTTATAAAAAATAAAAAAATTAAAGCCCAAGACGAGATTAACATTAAAATTCTTGTTGAAAAAAAATTAATTAATAAAAAATATAATAAATTGAAAATTCTTGGTAACGGTGAAATTAAAGACAAATTAAAAATTAAAACTGATTTTATATCTAAGTCTGCTAAATCAAAAATTGAAACAGCAGGTGGTGTTATCACTTTATTAAAAGAGAAGTCTTCACAAAATGGCTAACGGCGACATTAATCAATCATCAGATTTAAGAAACAGAATTTTCTTTACTATCTTTATTTTATCAGTTTATAGACTTGGCACATATGTTCCGCTAGCCGGTATTGATCCAGTTGCGCTTTCAGAAATGATGTCAACAAGTCAAAAGGGTTTACTAGGTATGTTTAATGTTTTTTCTGGTGGTGCAGTTCAAAGGATGGCGATTTTTGCCCTAGGAATTATGCCTTATATATCTGCATCTATTATTGTTCAATTGCTTACAGGTGTATCAGACTATTTTAAAAATTTAAAAGATCAGGGGGAAATTGGCAGAAAAAAAATTACGCAAATTACAAGATATGGCACAGTTTTAATTGCCTGTTTACAAGGCTATGGAGTTTCTGCTGGTTTAGAAAATTCTGGTAATTTGGTTTTAAATCCAGGATTAAATTTTAAATTAATGACAATGATTTCTTTAGTTGCTGGCACCACATTTTTAATGTGGTTAGGTGAACAAATAACATCAAGAGGAATTGGTAATGGTATATCATTAATTATTTTTTCAGGAATTGTGGCTGAAATACCTCGTGCATTAGCATCAACATTTGAACTTGGAAGAACCGGTGCGTTATCTGCTACAATGATAATTGGCATTTTTATATTAATAATTGTTACAGTTATGTTTATAGTTTTTATGGAGAGAGCTATGAGGAAAATATTAATTAATTATCCAAAAAGACAAATGGGAAATAAGGTTTATGGCGGTCAATCATCCCATTTACCATTAAAAATAAATACAGCAGGCGTAATACCTGCAATTTTTGCGTCAGCATTACTTTTATTACCAATAACTTTTTCAAATTTTGGTTTAGCTGAGTCTGATTTATTTTTAAATATCTCTTCATTATTTTCACAAGGTAAACCTTTGTATATGCTTCTGTATGCATCAGGTATAATTTTCTTTTGTTTTTTTTATACTTCAATTGTTTTTAATCCAAGAGAGACAGCAGAAAATTTAAGAAAATATGGGGGATATGTTCCAGGCATAAGACCTGGTGAAAGAACAGCCGATTATATAGAAGACATTTTGACAAAATTAACAACAATCGGAGCTTGTTACTTAACACTAGTATGTTTAATGCCTGAATTTTTAATAGCAAAATACCCTATACCATTTTATTTAGGAGGTACTTCTGTTTTAATTGTTGTAGTTGTAGCAATGGATACAGTCACGCAGGTTCAAACAAGATTAATGAGTTCACAATATGATTCATTAATTAAAAAAGCAAAATTCGGTAAATAAATGAATATAGTAATTTTTGGACCACCAGGTGCTGGCAAAGGTACCCAATCGAAATTTATTGTAAACAAATTTAATTTAATTCAATTGTCTACTGGCGATCTTCTACGAAATGAAATTAAAAATAAAACACCTCTAGGATCTAAAATATCATCAATCATTAATTCTGGAGAACTAGTCTCAGATAAAATAGTGGGTAATTTGATAGAGAAATTTATCTCTAACGATAATTACAAAAACAAAATTATTTTTGATGGTTATCCAAGAACTTTAATACAAGCAAAAAATTTAGATGATCTATTAACAAAATATAAACAAAAAATTGATATCGTATTAAAATTATCTGTAAGTTTAGAAACGGTAAAAAAAAGAATTTTAGAGAGACAAACCCAAGAAAATAGAGCTGATGATAGCGAGGAAATAGCAATTAAAAGGTTTAAAACTTATGAAAAATCCTCTGAACCCGTCATTGATTATTATAAGCAATCAAATTTACTCAAAGTTGTAAATGGTGAGGCAGGAATATCCAAAATTAATAGTGAAATTAGCGGGTTAATTGATGCTATCAAGGGTTGACTTTAAGGAATTTGAACATATAAATACAAACTAAAAAATCTTTCTATGGCTAGAATAGCAGGCGTTAATATTCCGCAAGACAAAATTGTTCACATTGCACTAACATATATTCACGGTATAGGAGATCATAACTCTAAACTAATATGTGAAAAACTAAATATTCCCCTTAATAAAAGAGTTAATAATCTTAGTGAAGATGAAGTATTAAAAATAAGAGAGTATATAGATCAAAACTATAAAGTTGAAGGCGATCTTAGACGAGAGGTTTCTATGAATATAAAAAGACTGGTAGATTTAGCTTCCTACCGAGGATCAAGACATAAAAAAAAATTACCAGTTAGAGGTCAAAGAACTCATTGTAATGCGAGAACTAGAAAAGGAAAAGCTATTGCTATTGCAGGCAAAAAACTTACTCCTATGAAAAAATAAATGAATAAAAAAACTGAAAAACAGATTGAAAAAAAAACAGATAATAATTTAGAAACAAAAGTTCAAAAACCAAAATTTAAGAAAAAGAATAAAGAAAAGAAAAATATATCATCAGGAATAGCTTTTGTGAATTCAACTTTTAATAATACTATAATTTCAATAGCAGATGAAAACGGTAATGTCATTTCATGGTCATCGGCAGGTTCTAAAGGTTTCAAAGGTTCTAGAAAATCAACACCATATGCGGCGCAAGTGGCAGCAGACGACGCGGGAGGCAAAGCATATGATATGGGATTAAGAACTTTATCAGTACAAGTAAAAGGTCCTGGATCAGGAAGAGAAACTGCATTAAGGGCATTACAATCAAGAGGATTCAAAATTCTATCAATCAAAGATACAACGCCAATGCCACATAATGGTACAAGGCCACCAAAAAAAAGGAGAGTGTAATGGAAAATATTAATATAATAGATAAAAATTGGAAATCTCTAACTAAACCAAAAAAATTAGAAATTGAAAGTAGTCAAGATAAATCTATTGCAACTGTTACAGCTGAGCCCTTAGAAAAAGGCTTTGGTCAAACGATAGGCAATTCTCTTAGAAGAATTTTGTTATCTTCAATTCAAGGCGCTGCAGTTACAGCAATTCAAATAGATGGTGTGTTACACGAATTTTCGTCAATAAAAGGTGTTAGAGAAGATGTAACAGATATTGTTTTGAATGTTAAAAATTTAGCACTAAAATTAAATTCAGATGGACCAAAAAAATTAGTTTTAGACTCAGTCGGCCCAAAAGAGGTAAAAGCGAAAGACATTACACAAATCGCAGATGTAGAAATATTAAATCCAGAACAAACTATTTGCAATTTAGATGAAAAAACTAAATTCCATATGGAATTGATAGTAAATAATGGAAGAGGTTATGTACTTGCACAACAAAACAAATCTGAGGATACACCGTTAGGCATGATCGCAATAGACTCTCTTTTTAGCCCTGTAAAAAAGGTATCATTTAAAATTGATAGCACTAGGGCAGGTTCAGCTCTTGATTATGATAAATTAATAATGCAAGTTGAAACCAATGGAACAGTAGCTGCAGAAGATGCTATAGCTTTTGCTGCCAGGATATTTCAAGATCAATTATCAATGTTTGTGAACTTTGAAGATCCAAAAGAGGCACCTAAACCCACAACTTCAACAGAACCTGAATTTAACAAAAATTTATTAAAAAGAGTTGAGGAATTAGAACTTTCAGTTAGATCCATGAACTGTTTAAAAAATGATAATATAATTTATATTGGTGATCTTGTTCAAAAAACAGAACCTGAAATGTTAAGAACGCCAAATTTTGGTAGAAAATCTTTAAATGAAATCAAAGAAGTTTTGAGCTCCATGTCACTGTACTTAGGTATGGAAATTCCTAATTGGCCACCAGATAATATTGCAGAATTGTCAAAAAAATTGGAAGAAAACACTTATTAATGCGACACAAAATAGGTTATAGAAAATTAAATAAGAATTCAGAGCATAGAAAAGCTCTTTTTAAAAACATGCTTAATTCATTAATTAAGTATGAACAAATAATCACCACTTTACCTAAAGCTAAAGAGTTAAAACCAAAAATTGATAAAGTTATAACAATTGGAAAAGATGCAAAACTCAGTAAAAAAAAAGATCTTTTTTCAAAATTGCAAGATCAAAAGTCTGTAAAAAAAGTTTTTGATATTTTATCTAAAAGGTATGCTAATAGAAAAGGGGGATATTCAAGAGTTCTAAAAGCAGGATTTAGAACAGGTGACGACGCCCCAATGGCAGTTATAGAGTTAGTTGATAGAGATTTAAATGCTAAAAAAGTTGATAAACCAAAAAAAGTCGAAAAAACAACTAAAGATAAAAAAGAAACTACTCCTAAAGTAGCCGCAAAATAATATTAATATAAACTTCAATGCCAAAAACTTTCACAGTCAGCAAAGACTATAATAATTGTCGTTTTGATAGATGGTTTAAGTTAAATATTGGTAAATATCCTCAATCATTAATTGAGAGATTAATTAGAAAAAAAAAGATAAAAGTTAATAAAAAGAGGATAAAAACATCTTATAGAGTAAAATATAATGACAAAATAGATATCTATGAAATAGATAATTTAAAGCCATCAAAAAGTAACAAAAAAGAAAAGTATAAACCCTCAAATAAAGAAAAAAAAAATTACGAGGATTTTATAATTGAAGATAATGAAAATTTTATAGTAATAAACAAACCCAGCGGTATACCAGTACAATCTGGCACTAAGTCTTTTAAGAATATAATTGATATTCTTAGGGAGACCAAATATTTCTTAGACTCTAAACCATATATAGTTCACAGACTTGATAAAGAAACCTCAGGTGTTATGATTGTTGCTAAAAATAGAGAGTACGCTCAGCTCTTTACATCACTTTTCAGAATTAGAAAAATACACAAAACTTATTTAGCAATAACACAAGGTAGAGTTAATAAAAATATTAAAATACTTCGAGATGAACTAACTTTTTTTGAAAATAATAAAAAAATTGTTCAAAAAGCTATTTCATACATTAAAATAATAAGAAGTAACGATAAAAATTCCTTTTTAGAATTAAAACCAATAACTGGAAGAAAGCACCAATTAAGAAAACAACTTTATAATATTGGTCACCCTATAATTGGTGACAATAAATATTCATTTAATAATATTGAAAAAAAAACAAAATTTAAAAATATAATGCTTCATGCTTACAAAATTAGATTTATGATTAACAATATGAAATATAATTTTGAAGCAAAGTATAGCGAAGATTTCTCTAGATTACTAAAAAAAAAGTTTTAAATCTTATATAAATTCTTTTGTATTATTTTTTTTAGATTTTTTTTAACGTTTGATATATCTTTTTTTTCATTTTTTAAAGAAGTTATTTTTTCGTTTTCTAACCCACAAGGTAAAATCCTTTTGTAATCATTTAAGTTGTTTTTAATATTTATAGAAAACCCATGATAAGCAATCCAACGTGAAACCCGGATGCCTATAGCAGCAACTTTTTTATCTTTAATCCAAATACCTACATTTTTTTTATCATAATTAGATTTAACTTTATAAATACTGAGAAATTTTATTATTATATTTTCTATTTGTCTTACCAAGTTTCTAATATCCTTTTTTCTTTTATTTAGATTTAGAACAAAATAAACAATTTGTTGTCCTGGGTTATGTAGGGTGATTTTCCCCCCGCGATTTGTTTTTATCACAGTAATTGATTTATCTAATATTTCTTCTTTTTTTGATCTTATACCCGCACTATAAGTTAACGGATGTTCTAAAAGCCACACTAATTCTTTGCCACCTCGCTTAACTAATTCGACTCTTTTTTCTAGAAACATAAGAGCTTTTTTGTAATTTACTGGATTTTTACTAATTTTAAATTCTATGTCCATTTTAAATTGAATTTTATCACCAGATAAACTAAAAGTCTCAAAAATTAAAATATTTAGGTGTTATATGAGTTTAGTTAAATCAATAGGAAAACAAAAAGTAAACGTCGATTTCAATAAAGATTTTATCAATTTATTTAGTCAAAAGATTAAAAATAATGATGTTGCCTTTATTAATCAAACTCTAGAAGATTTACATGCTGCAGATGTTGCCGATTTAATTGAGAATCTTGATACTAGTACTAGAAATAAATTAATTGAAATTGAAGCATTTGCGATTGAACCAGAAATTTTTATTGAGCTTAATGAGTCATTACAATCTGAAGTTCTTTTACTTTTAACACCAGAATCAATAGCAAAAATTTTACGTAAATTAGAATCTGATAATGCATTACAAATTTTAGAAAAGATTGAAGAAACAAAAAAGAAAAAGGTACTAGAAAATTTATCACCTCAAGACAGATTTCTATTAGAAGAGGGTTTGAGCTATCCTGAAGATTCAGCAGCAAGAATAATGCAGAGAGAATTTACCGCTGTTCCTAGTGATTGGAGCGTTGGTCAAACAATAGATTATTTAAGAGAAAACAAGGAATTACCTGAAGAATTTTTAGAAATATTTATAGTTGATAAAGATTTTAAACCTATTGGCACAGTTCCATCTTCTAGAGTTTTGAGAACGCCAAGAAATTCTAAGATGAATTCGATTATGAGAGAGATACCAGTTTTAATATCCGTTAATATGGATAAAGAAGAAGTCGGTCTAACTTTTGAAAATTACAATCTAGTTTCAGCCGGTGTAGTTAATAAAAATAATAAATTAATCGGAATGATTACAGCAGATGATGTAGTTACTGTTGTACAAGAAGAGGCCGAGGAAGATGTGTTAAGACTAGCCGGTGTTGGAGATGAAGAAATTACTGATAGTGTTTTAAAAAAAACCAAAAGAAGATTTAGCTGGTTATTGCTTAATTTGCTTACAGCTATTATTGCATCTATAGTTATAGGGTTTTTTCAAGAGGATATAGAAAAAGTTGTTGCTTTAGCAGTATTGATGCCGATTGTGGCGTCAATGGGAGGAAATGCCGGAATGCAAACATTAGCTGTAACAATAAGAGCAATCGCAAAACAAGAAATTTCATCTGGAAATTTTTATAAAATAGTTACTAAAGAATTTGTTATAGGAATATTAAATGGAATAATTTTTGCTATTATATCTGCTGCTGTTGTACAATTTTGGTTCAAAGAACTTGATCTTTCAATTTTGATAGCGGTAGCAATGATATTGAATATGATTGTTGCAGGATTATTTGGTATTTTAGTTCCAGTTTCATTAAAAAAATTTAATATTGATCCTGCATTAGCTTCCAGTGTATTTGTAACCACAATAACTGATGTAATAGGATTTTTATCTTTTCTTGGTATTGGATCTATCTTTTTTTTAAGTTAAAAATTATCAATTAATCTTACATTTCCAATATAAAATGCATAAAATAAATTAAATTTATTTTTTTTTGGTTTCTTTAAGGTTTTTAAATCGATAAGTTTTATGTAATCAACATTTTTTGCACCAATAGAAATAATTTTTTTTTTAATTTTAGAAAAGTTAAATATTTGTTTTTTTAAAATTAAATCTTTCTTATATTTTTTTAAAACTTTTATAATACTAATAAGTTTAGCTTTTTCATTATGATTTAACTTCTTTAATCTTGAGGAATATGCTATAAAATTTTTATCTCTAATAGTTTTACATGGAAAAACTTGAGTTTTAATTTTATTTTTCATTATATGTTTTTTGATCAAATAGAGTTGCTGAAAATCTTTATTACCAAGGAAAATCCTTTTAGGATTTGTTATCTCTAAAAGTCTGTTAACAACGTCAATTACACCTTTAAAATGACCCTTTCTAAATTGCCCACATAACTCTTTTGCAAATTTGTCTAAGTATATTTTATTCTTTGTTTTGAATTTATATATATCTGCATAAGACGGTTTATATAAATAATCGATTTTAAGTTTTTTTAATATCTTAATATCATTTTTTAAATTTTTAGGGTAACTATTTAAATCTTTTCTACTATTAAATTGTTTCGGATTTACAAAAATACTTACAAGGGTTTTTCCCGACCCTTTAACAGATTTTTTTATTATACTTTCATGACCTTTATGCAAAAAACCCATTGTTGGAACAAAACTGATATTGTTGATTTTTCCTATTTCTTCTCGCAATTTTTTTTTATTTGTAAATAATTTCATTTGTAAAATATTCGTTTAACTTGTAAAAGGTTTTTATGGTTACACAAGCAATCATTCCTTTAGCAGGATTAGGTACAAGATTACTGCCACTGTCAAGCGTAATTCCAAAAGAATTGTTACCAATTAATGGCAAACCAAACTTAGAATATATTATGGAAGAATGTATAGAGGCAGGTATCAAACAATTTATTTTCGTAGTACCAAAAAATAGACCAAGTATCAAAAAATATTTTTTTAATGATAGTTTTTATAAAAAAATATTAAAAAAGAAAAAAAATGATAAGCGTTTAAAAAATGTTTTTAAAAGATTAAAAAAACTTCAAAAAATGATAAAATTTGTATATCAAAACAAGCCTGAGGGAACAGGTCATGCAGTTTTACAATGTAAAAAATATTTAAAAGGGACTCATTTCCTAATGCTTTTAGCAGATGATTTAATAGTAAAAAAAAATTGCTCTAAAGAGATGATTTCATTGCACAGAAAAACCAAAGGTTCTGTTATAGCTACTAGAAAGGTAGAAAGAAGGACAGTTTCAAGATGGGGTATACTTGGATTTAAAAATAAAACAAAAAATTCTTTTTTAATAAACGAAGTTATTGAAAAGCCTAAACTAAGTGAAGCCCCATCAAATTATGCCATAATTGGAAGATATATCCTTCCTAGAAAAATACTTTCTGTTTTAAAGATGCAGGGTAGAGGCAAAGGTGGAGAGATTCATATTACAGACGCGATTAAGACTATGGTTAAAAAAGATGAAAAGTTTTATGGAAATATATTTAAAGGAAAATATATAGATTGTGGGACTTTGGATGGATTTATTAAATCAGGACTTACAATTTCAAAATACCTATAAAAGATTAATATGAAAATGTGCATGATAGGAACTGGTTATGTTGGCTTGGTAAGCGGAACGTGTTTCGCTGATCTTGGAAACAAAGTTTACTGCGTAGATAAAGACCAAAACAAAATAAACAAATTAAAAAATGCTATTTCACCAATTTATGAACCCGGACTGGATGATTTAATAAGAAATAATTTTAAAGCAAAAAGATTGGACTTCACAAGTGATCTAGAAAAAGCAGTCAAAGACTCCCAATTAATTTTTATTTGCGTTGGTACACCAACAAAAAAAGGATCAAATTTAGTCGATCTCTCACAAGTATTTAATGTTGCAAAATCAATATCAAAATACATAAAAAGTTACAAAATTATTATTACCAAATCAACTGTACCAGTGACAACTGGTGATCAGATAGAAAAAATTATAAGTCGAAAGGTAAAGAAGTCTTTATTTGATGTTGTATCTAATCCTGAATTTTTAAGGGAAGGTGAAGCCATTAGAGACTTTAAATATCCTGATAGAATTGTTATTGGGTCAAACAATAAAAAAATCTTTAAAAAAATGGAACTTTTATATGAACCTCTTATTAAAAAAGGAGCAAAGTTTTTTTGCACATCAAGAAAAGGAGCAGAATTAATCAAATATGCTTCAAATGCTTTTTTAGCAACTAAGATTACATTTATAAATGAAATTGCAAATTTATGTGAAACAGCAGGAATAAATATTGAAGATATTTCAGTTGGAATGGGATCGGATGAAAGAATTGGAAGCAGATTTTTGAGAGCAGGCCCAGCTTATGGTGGTTCTTGTTTTCCAAAGGATACGAAAGGTTTAGTTTCAATTGCTAATAAATTTAAGTCAAATCTTTCAATTGTGAAATCTGTAATAAAATCTAATCAAAATAGAAAGATTTTATTAACAAAAAGAGTATTAAAAATTATGAATAATAAAATTAAAAATAAAAAAATTGCTGTTTTAGGAGTAACTTTTAAAGCAAACACTGATGATATGAGGGAGTCGTCAAGCCTCGTTTTAATACCTTTTTTACTAAAAAAAGGTGCAAAAGTAAGTTATCATGATCCATCCGGTCCAAAAAATGAATTTGGTAAAAAGAAAAATCTAAATTTTGCTAGCTCAATAAATAAGGCCTGCCTAGGAGCAGATTTAATTATTATAAACACTGAGTGGGATGAATTTAAATCTATTGATTTTAAAAAAATTGTCAAAAAAAATAATTTTAAAATTTACGATATGAGAAATTTATACAATCCTATTGAATTGGAAAAAAGAAATATTAAATATTATTCTGTTGGAAGATCAAAATTATAATTCAAATATTCCATCAACCTCAACAGCAGCACCTAAAGGTAAAGAACTTACACTAATAGCAGCTCTCGTGTGTTTACCACTATCTCCAAATATTTTTGAAATTAAATCTGATGCACCATTTAAAACTTTTGGTTGGTCTATAAAAGAGTCTGTAGAATTAACGTATCCGGTAAGTTTAACGCATCCTTTAACTTTATCTAAATTACCACACTTTTTTTTTAGTTGCGCTAAAATATTTAATGCACATAGTTTTGCTGCATCTTGACCCTGTTCTAAACTAAGCTCTTTTCCAACTTTTCCTTTAGTTAACTCACCTTTTAAATTGAAAGACACTTGACCTGATATATAAATTAAGTTTCCAACAATTTTTGAAGCTACATAGGAACCAACGGGATCTGGCGCTTTTGGCAAATTAATATTAAGTTTAGATAGATTTTTTTCAGCACTCATTTTTTTTTCTTCTTTTTATTTTTATCGTACTCTTTTCTTTTTTCAATTAAAATTAAAGCTTCCTCCATACTAAGTTCAGTGGGGTCTTTGTCTTCAGGAATTGTAGCATTTAAAGATTTGTACTTTATATATGGACCGTATTGACCTTTCATTATTCTTACAGGTTTTTTATCTTCTGGATGTTCACCAAGATTTTTTATTTCCGAGGATGACATTCTTCCCGGCTTAGCCTCCGAAATTAAAGTTATTGCCCTATTCAAACCAATTGAAAATAATTCGTCAACGCTTTCAATTCTTGCAGATTTATTTGAACATTTTAAATAAGGACCAAACCTTCCAACATTAACAGTTATATCGTCATTCAACTCAGGATGCCTACCGATTATTTTTGGTAAAGAACATAAATACTTGGCTTTATCTAAATCCACATTTTCAATTGATAAACCCTTTGGTATTGAAACATTCTTTAAGTTTTCGTTTTCTTTTTTCTTTTTAGATTTTTTTATTTTATTTTCATTTAACTCAGAAGGCTCAATCTCAAATTGTAAATAAGGTCCAAATCTTCCATTTTTGAGAAAGATATCTTTACCCAAATCATTTTTTCCAATTAATTTCGGTTCTGCCAAATGGATTTGTTGAGATGCTTTTGACTTTGATAGTGGCCTTGTAAACTTACATTCTGGATAATTGGAACAACCTATAAATGCCCCACCTCTAAAACTATTTTTAAGACTTAGTTCACCAGTATTGCAAAGCTTACACTTCCTATCAATAGTATCATTATCATCTCTTTCAAAAACCAGGTCACCCAAACTTTCATTAAGCAAATCAAGAACTTCCCTGGTTCTTTTTTCTTTAACTTGCCCGACGTTTGAATAAAAATCTTTCCAAAAATCATCTAAAACCTTAACCCAATCAATTTTGCCACTAGTAATTTCATCTAGTTGATTTTCTAAATCTGCAGTAAAATTATAATCCACATATTTACTAAATAATTTTTCAAGAAATGCAGATAATAATTTACCTCGGTCAGTTGGGTGGAATCTCTTATTTAATAACTCAACATAATTTCGTGTTGATAAAACTGATATTATGCTTGCGTATGTTGAAGGTCGTCCAATTCCTAATTCTTCCATTTTTTTAACCAAACTTGCCTCAGAATATCTTGGCGGAGGATCAGTAAAATGTTGATCATCTATTAATTCTTTTATTGAGACTTTATCACCAACTTTTACTTCAGGTAAAATATTTTTAAGATCTTCATCTTTTTCCTCAAATTTGTATACTTTTAAATATCCTTCAAATTTAATCGTTGAACCGTTTGCTTTAAAATGAATTTTTTTATCTTCTGACTCAATAGTTATACTTTTTCTATCAAATTCTGCTGGATTCATTTGAGACGATACAGCTCTATTCCAAATTAACTCATAAAGTTTAGATTGATCTGTACTTAAATATTTTTTCAAATCAGAAGGTTTTCTATTAACATCCGTAGGTCTTATCGCTTCATGTGCTTCCTGAGCATTCTTTGCTTTTTTTCCAGAGTAATTATTCGGAACTTCTGGAAGATATTCTTTACCATGTTCCTTATTTATAAAATTTCTAAAATCAGATATGGCCTCTTTTGAAATATTAGTTCCATCTGTTCTCATATACGTAATTAAACCAATAGTATCTCCTTCTAAATCTATCCCTTGATAAAGTCTTTGAGCAATTTGCATAGTTCTAGAAGCTCCAAAACCATATTTACCAGATGCTGTTTGTTGTAATGTTGATGTTGTAAATGGCGCAAGTGGATTTCTTCGAAAAACTTTAGAGGAAACATCAGTTATTTTGTATGATTGATCTTTTATTGCATTTAAAGCTTTTTCTGAGTCTATTTTTTTCTTAAAAGAAAATTTTTCTATTTTTTTTTCGTTAAATACAGATAGCTTAGATTTAATAAGTTTATCATCATACTGAAAGTTACTAGCAATAGTCCAAAACTCCTCTGGTTTAAAAAGTTCAATTTCATGCTCCCTTTCAGTTATCAATCTAAGAGCAACTGACTGAACTCGTCCTGCAGATTTCGATCCTGGAAGTTTTGTCCATAAAATTGGCGATATATTAAAACCAACAAGATAATCTAATGCTCTTCTAGCCATATAAGCATCAACTAAAAGAGACTCTATTTCCCGTGGATTATTAATTCCATTTGTAACTGCTTTTTTTGTAATTTCATTAAAAACAACCCGTTCAACTTTTTTACCTTTCAAAAGTTTTTTGCTTTCAAGTATTTCACGAACATGCCAGGCAATAGCCTCTCCCTCTCTATCAGGGTCAGTTGCTAATATTATTTTATCAGACTCAGCTGCTGCATCAGTGATTTCTTTTACATATTTTTTTGAGAATGTATCGAGTTCCCACTCCATTTTAAAATTATTTTCAGGATCAACAGAACCATTTTTAGAAGGGAGATCTCTGACATGACCATAACTTGCCAAAACTTTATAATCCTTACCCAAATATTTATTAATAGTTTTTGCTTTTGCAGGACTTTCAACCACAACTAAATACATAAATTAATCCTTAAAAAAACTTAAATTATTTACATAGTTTTTGATAAATACTTAAAATTTTACTAAATTCTTCATTATCATATAAAACTTTTGTTTTTTTAACATTTTCCATGTATCTTTCAATTACTTTTGGATTTTTAACAATATTTTCAAGGGTTTTAATTAAATTTTCGCGATGGGGCTTGCTAATAATTATACCATTAGAATCATTCTTAACTATTTCTGATCCAAAAAATTTTGTAGTTATTGGTATAACTTTTGCATCAATATATTCATATAACACTTTGCAGTAAGTTTCAAAATACGAGGTAGTTAACCCAAAATCAGCCCAACTAAGTATGTTATGAAGATTTGAAGGATTAAAACTATCAAAAAATTCTACTGATTTAAATTTGTTTAAACAAGACTTTGAGGTCTTTTTTTTAAAACCATAAATTCTTAAGTTTATCTTATCATTATTTTTTTTTAATACTTCATAAAAAGATTTCTCAATTATATCCCAACCTTTTCTATAACTACCACCGCCAATGAAAATAAAATTTAATTTTTTCCCGTTACTCCTTTTTTTATTTAAAGATAATTGATTTTTTTCAACACCAAAACCAAGAACATCAAAATTAGTTTTTAAATCAAAATGTGATAAATAAAATCTAGCAAAAGAATATGTTGGGAATATTAGATGGTCAAAAAACCTATTATTTATATGTATTACACTTTTTTTTCTCACCTCTAGTTTTTTGTAATAATTTTTAGAATCGTATTTAAGATTAAACCAAAAAAACTTAGCAATTTTTCCACTTATTTTTCTTTCATTGTGGTAATGATTATTAATAAGACTATCCTCATGATTAAATGTCAATGAGCTATCGAATAAACAAATGTCTTCTAAATTTAGTACATGTTTTAAAATTGGAACTTTAAAATTTTTTAAAAAATTGAGAAAATCTGGTCTCATACCTACCCAATCCAATATATGAATAATATCTGGTTTAAAATTTATTTTATATTTTTCAATTTCTTCAGTTTTTATAGAATAATTAAAAGCATTTTGATACCAATTGTCTAGACTTGGCCAATTATAAAATAAAATATTATCTTTTTTAAATTCATTTAAATTATTGTCAATACGACCTGAGTAAGGACTTATTATTGCTATGTTGTGATTAGCTTTGATAGCATTATCAGCGTATTGTTTTGCAATTAAAGGAACACCAGAAACTTCATTCAAATGAGTTTGGTGCACAATGTAGATTATGTTCATTTATGTTTCGGTGTTAAATAAATCCAATGCATTGTTTGAGGCCTTCCTTCGTTCATCATTAGCCACTTATCTATTTCACTAAAATTTTTTAATAAATTTATTTGAAAAGGGTTTTTTGAAGAATATTCAATTATTTCAATATTAAAAAATTTTTTAATATTTTGCTGGAAAAGATTTATTAAATTTTTGTTAGGTTGGATAAAATCGTGATTTTCAATTAATAAATATGAATGCATCAATCTTTTTAAAATAGTATCATTTAAAAGCTCAAACTCCTGTCCCTCAATATCAATTAAGAATAAAGTTTTTTTTAAATCATTATCAGATATATTTTTAAAAATAATATCAAAATTAGCTTCAAAGAAAGTTTTAATCTTTCCATCTAAATTATTTTTGTTTATATTTTCTTCTAAATAATTTTTAGTTATTTTATCAATTTCAAAGGCATACCCATTCTCAAAATAACCCTTTTTGATTAAACCCAGAATGTGATACCCATCAGCAGCTCCAAAATTAACAATATTGACTAAATTATTTTTTTTTTGTTCTTGGATAATTTTATCTTGAACTTGACTTTCATAAATACCTAATAGTTTTGAGCAATTATCTCGACTTTTCCAATTTGTTTTACAACTCAGATACGTATCTTTATAATGACCATTTAAAATTAAATTATTTGAAATTTTCATTATTTCATTCTCAAGTTTATCGAGTTTTTCTCCCAAAAAATAATCATGTTTTTCAATTAATCTTAATTTTCTTAAAAATTTGCTTATTATTCCTTGCCAACCATAAACAGCATGAATTTCTTTTAATTTTTTTATTTTTTTCATTTAAAAATCTTTGGTTCTTTCTTATTTATCAACTGACGTAAATTATTTTTATGGGTGTAAATAATTAAGATTAAAGACATAGTGAAGAATAATATAATATTTTTTTCTATAAAAAAATAATCGTAAATTAAAACAGATAGAACAGAGCACATAGAGGATAAAGATGAATATTTAAAAATAACTATTAAAATTAACCAACTTAAAACAAAAATTATAAAATAGTCAAAAGATAAGACAAATATTATTCCAAGAAATGTAGCAACTCCTTTCCCGCCTTTAAACTTTAGCCAAATCGAATATATATGGCCCACTAAACAAAAAAAAGCTGAATAAAGATATAAATCTTGAAAAGTTTCAGTAGTGATAAAAACAGCCGCATATCCCTTAAGTGAATCAAGGAATAAAGTCAATGCTGCTAGATATTTCTTTCCCGTTCTTAATACATTGGTTGCACCAATATTTCCAGATCCAGTTTTTCTTATATCTTTTTTAAGAAATATTTTTGTTAATACTAAACCAAAAGGTATAGAACCTAAAAGATATGAGTATAAAGCTACAATTATAAAATTTACTTCCATCAATTCGAGTAAACAAGTTCACCGTTCAAAAAAGTCATTAAAACTTTTCCTTGAAGTTTTCTATTTTCAATTGCAGTATTTTTTGATTTAGATTTTAAATCCACAGCTTTTACTATCCAAGGTTTTTCTAAATCTAATATACATATATCTGCGTCTGCATCTTTTTTTAAAGTACCTTTATTTATCTTAAGTATTTTTGCTGGATTGATTGTTAGGCATTTAATAATTTTATCTAATGGTAACGAATTGTTATGATATAGCTCTAAAGCAAGAGGTAACAACGTTTCTATTCCTATTGATCCTGATGCAGCTTGTGCAAATGGGAGCCTTTTACTTTCTTCATCTTCTGGCACATGATCAGATACAATAACATCTATTAAATCATTCTTTATACCCTCTATCAAAGATAATCTGTCTTGCTCCTCTCTCAGTGGAGAAGAGAGTTTCAAAAAAGTTCTAAATTCGCCTATATCATTTTGATTTAGCGATAAATTATTAATTGATACACCCGTAGTAAACTTAACTCCATTTGACTTATTTTTTTTAATTACACTTAGAGATTTTTTTGAGGAAATTTGATTAATGTGGTATCTACAAGGATATTCACTTAACAATGAAAGATCTCTTTCTATAATGATTTTTTCAGCTATGTAAGAAATACCTTTTAATCCTAATCTTGTTGCAACTTCACCTTCATTTATACAAGAATTTTTTGACATCTCTTGATCTTCAGCATGCTGCATAATTAATACATCTAAATCTGAGGCATAGTTCATCACCCTAGACATCAATTCTGTATTTTGAATAGTTTTATTAACGTCACTAAAACCGATTATACCTCTCGCCTTTAATAAACCGAATTCTGTCATTTGTTTGCCCTCGATATTTCTTGTAATAGAGGCACAAGGAAATAAATTTACTTTTGCTTTATCTCTTCCTCTTCTAATTATAAAGTCAACCATCGAGACATTGTCAATAATAGGTTTGGTATTTGGCATAGTTACTATTGAGGTTACACCTCCAGCCAGAGCAGCTTGAGTAAGAGTTCTAAAGTTTTCTTTATATTCAAATCCTGGTTCTCCTACAAAAGCTTTCATATCAACAACACCAGGTATTGCTACTTTTCCTTTTAAATCAATTTTTTCTGAAAACTTAGAAGCATCAGAAATTTTTGTTTTTTTTCCTATTGATTTTATTTTTCCTTTTTCATTAATAATTATATTGCCTATCTCATCAATTTTTTGAGATGGATCTAAAATTCTAAGGTTTGTTAAAATTTTTTCTTTCATTTATTTACAATATAGTTTCAAACATGCCATTCTGACAGCTACACCTAGTTCTACTTGTTCTTTTACTAAACTTACATTAATGTCATCAGCGAGTTTGGTATCAATTTCAACACCTCTATTCATTGGTCCAGGATGCATAATAAGAGCATCTTTTTTTGCATATTTAAGTTTTTCTGGACTTAACCCAAAAAACTCATAGTACTCCCTCTTAGATGGTAAAAAAGATCCTTGCATTCTCTCATTTTGTAATCTCAACATCATTACGATATCACAACCATCTAACCCCTTTTTCATATCTGTAAATGCTTTTGCTCCTAATTTTTCTATTGAAACTGGCATCAAAGTTTTTGGTGAAATCACATTTACTTCTGCTCCTAACATGTTCATTAAGTAAATATTAGATCTAGCTACTCTTGAATGTAGGATATCACCACATATTGCAATTTTAAGTCCCTCAATTTTTCCTTTTCTATTAATTATAGTCAATGCATCCAAAAGAGCCTGAGTAGGATGTTCCCTTAATCCATCACCAGCATTTATTACAGAACAATTTACTTTTTGAGATAAAAGATTTGGTGCACCAGAATCTTGATGCCTTACAACAATAATATCAGGATGCATTGCGTTGAGTGTCATAGCTGTATCTAATATAGTCTCACCTTTTTTTAATGAAGAATTTCCAACATTCATAGTCATTACATCAGCACCTAATCTTTTACCGGCTAGTTCAAATGAACTTTGAGTTCTCGTAGATGGTTCAAAAAACAAATTTATTTGGGTTTTCCCTCTAAGCAAATCAAGTTTTTTAGATGTACTTCTATTGAGCCTTATGAAATTTTTTGCTTCACTTAGGATAAGGTTTGCTTCTTTAATAGATAGGTTTTGGATACCTAACAGGTGTTTTGGGATTTTTTTAACAGCTGAAAAATTTTTTATTATAGCCATTAAAATTAACTCTATAGGCCTTTCGCACTATATTAGCAAGTTATTTATCTCTTAATATAATCAATTGCACCCTGTAATATAAAGGAGGCTGCGTTTTGGTCCAATTTTTCAACTTTTTTGGATGTATTAATGTCTAAACTACTTGATAAATTGAATGCTGCTTGGCTTGATAATCTTTCATCCCACATAACGATAGGTATCGAAATATTATTTGATAAATTTTTTGCAAAGTCTTTTGCTGATTGGGAAGATGAACCCTTTGAACCATCCATGTTTATTGGATTACCAACAACTATTCCTTTGATGTTATTTTCTTTTATTATTTCTAAAATCTCATTAATCAAATCGATATTATTTTTTTTTTCGATTGTTTTTAATGGCGTTGAAACCAGTTTGTTCTCATCTGATATAGCAATTCCAACCCTTTTTTTACCCGGGTCGATACCCAATAATCTAGATTTCTTTCCTATAGATTTCTTAAAATCTTCTATATCTTCCATGAATATGTTATATTTTACATCACTTTCAAAACAAACTAAAACATAGTTTATAAATGTCTATTGATAAAAGCCAAGTTAAAAAAGTTGCTAAACTCTCAAGAATTTCATTAGATGATAAAAATTTAGATTCTTTATCAAATGATCTTGCATTAATATTGAAGTTTGTTGAGCAGTTGAATAAATTAGATACTAATAATGTAAAACCGTTAAACTCAATAGTTGATAAATCACTTGAACCACGAAAAGATCAAGTCAATGATGGTAAGATAAAAGAAGAAATACTAAAAAATTCACCTGATAAAAATGAAGATTTTTTTATTGTACCAAAAGTTGTTGAATAAATATGTCAGATCTAAACAAAAGCACTCTTACCCAAATTACAAATTTAATTAAAACAAAAAAAATATCTTCCTTGGAGGTAACTAAATTCTTTATTAAAAATATAGAAAAGGCAAAAAAATTAAATACCTTTATTACAACTTGTTTCGAAAAAAGTCTTAAAGATGCTAAAAACTTTGATATTAAGAAAAATTATAATGGGTTACTTCCTGGTATTCCACTTGCAGTTAAAGATTTATTCTGTACAAAAAATATTAAAACAACTGCAGGAAGTAAAATTCTCGAAAATTTTATACCAGCATATGAGTCTAGCGTAACAAATAATTTGTGGTTAGAGGGTGCTATAATTTTAGGAAAACTAAATTGTGATGAATTTGCAATGGGATCCTCAAATGAAACTAGCTATTTTGGTAATGTAATAAATCCAATTGGAAAAAATTTAGTTCCTGGTGGATCATCCGGTGGTTCTGCAGGTGCTTTAGCGGCAAATTTAACACCAGCTACAATTGGTACTGATACAGGTGGTTCAATAAGACAACCAGCATCTTTTACAGGTACAGTAGGTTTAAAACCTACATACGGATTATGTTCGCGATGGGGAATAGTCGCTTTTGCTTCATCTTTAGATCAGGCAGGCCCTATGACTAAAAATGTTGAGGATTGTGCTCTGTTACTTGAGGCTATGTCCGGGTATGACCCAAAGGACTCAACATCTATTAATAAAAAAAAAGAACAATATTCAAAAAATTTAAACGAAAATATAAAAGGTTTAAAAATTGGAATCCCCAAAGAATATAGGATTGATAATATGCCAAAAGAAATTGATAACATTTGGAATAAAGGAATAGATATTTTAAAAAAATCAGGAGCTACTATAGTTAATATATCTCTCCCACACACTAACTATGCATTACCAACTTATTATATAGTTGCGCCCGCAGAAGCATCTTCAAATTTAGCGAGATATGACGGAGTAAAGTATGGATACAGATCTAAAAAAGGTAAAAACCTTACAGAAATGTATGAAAATACTCGAGGCGAAGGATTTGGTAGAGAGGTAAAACGAAGAGTTCTAATTGGAACATATGTTTTATCCTCTGGTTATTACGATGCTTACTATTTAAAGGCACAAAAAGTAAGAAAATTAATTAAAAATGATTTCGATGAGAGTTTCAAAAAAATTGATGCAATCTTAACTCCTTCTACACCAAGCTCAGCATTTAAATTCGGGGAAAAAACTAATGATCCAATCTCAATGTATTTAAATGATATATTTACAGTACCAGTTAATTTAGCAGGTATACCTGCAATTTCTATTCCTGGTGGAGTAGATAACAAAGGTTACCCAATGGGTTTACAATTAATCGCAAAAGCTTTGGATGAGCAAAAAATTTTAAATATCGCTTTAACAATGGAAAAAGCTATTAATTTTAAAAATTCTATAAATAGATGGTGGGAAAATTAATGCAAAAAGACAAATTTAATTATTTTATAAAAACTGAAAAAAATAATTGGGAAGTAATTATCGGTTTAGAAGTACATGCACAGGTAGTTTCGGAATCTAAACTATTTTCTGGTTCTTCAACCAAATTTGGTGGAAAACCAAACACACAAGTAAGTTTAGTAGACTCAGCCTTTCCAGGAATGCTTCCTGTAATAAATGAATATTGTATAGAACAAGCAGTCAAAACTGGTTTAGGATTAAATGCAAAAATCAATTTAGATTCTATATTTGATAGAAAAAATTATTTCTATGCAGATCTACCTGCTGGTTATCAAATTTCCCAATATAAAAATCCTATTGTGGGAGAAGGGGAGATAAATCTTGATATGCCATACGGCAGTAAAAAAATTGGCATAGAAAGATTGCACTTAGAACAAGATGCTGGCAAAAGTATTCATGACTTAAGTCCTGATAATACTTATGTTGATTTAAATAGATCAGGTGTAGCTTTAATGGAGATTGTGAGTAAGCCAGATCTTAGATCACCCGAAGAAGTAAATTCATATGTTAAAAAGCTCAGATCAATAATGCGATATTTGAATACATGTGATGGCAACATGCAAGAGGGATCTTTAAGAGCAGATGTTAATGTTTCTGTTCGAAAAAAAGGGGAAACTAAGTTTGGAACCAGATGTGAAATTAAAAACGTAAATTCAATAAAATTTATGGAAATGGCAATTGACTCTGAAGCAAAAAGACAAGTTGAATTATTAGAGTCAGGTAAATCAATTGACCAAGAAACTAGGCTTTTTGATACCAAAAAAAAAGAAACCAGATCAATGAGATCAAAAGAAGAAGCTCATGATTATAGGTATTTTCCGGATCCTGATTTACTTCCTTTAAAAATTAACAAATCTTTTGTAGAAAATTTAAAAAAGAAATTACCAGAGTTACCTGATCAAAAAAGAGATAGATACATAAAAAAATTTAATCTTTCACCTTATGAGGCTAATGTTCTTGTCTCTGAGATTGATGTTTCAAAATTTTTTGAAGAAGTAATTAAAACTGCAGATATTAAACTTGCAAAAAATTGGATTATTGTTGAACTTTTTGCTGTTTTAAATGAAAAAAATATTGAAATAAAAGATTCACCCGTCACACCAAAGAATTTAGCCATTTTGATTAATCAAATTTCTTCTGGAAATATTTCAGGTAAGATAGCAAAAGAGGTTTTTGACATTATGATTAAAACCGGATCTTCGGCTGACAAAATTATTGAGAATAAAGGTCTTAAACAACAAAGTAATCCTGAAGAAATTAAAAAAATTATCAAAAAAGTCTTAGACAAAAACTCTGAAAAAGTCTTAGAGTACAAGTCAGGAAAAGTTAAATTGTTTGGTTTCTTTATAGGTGAAGTAATGAAAATTTCAGCGGGAAAGGCCAATCCAAAATTAGTAAATGAAATCCTTAAAACAGAATTAAAAAAATGAACTATTTAGTTGGAGATATAGGCAACACCAATATTAAAATTTGTAAAATAGATAAAAAATTTAGAATAAAAAACACTTATTTATTTAACTCAAAAAGCTCAAATTTAAAAAAAGAATTGTCTTCAAAAATTAAAAATATAAGTAAAAAAAATTTTAATAAAAATGTTCTATTTTCAAGTGTAGTTCCTCAGGTTTATAATAAAATCAAGTTCGTTTTTAAAAAGAAAAAAATGAGAGTTTACGAAATCAAAAACTTTAATTTAAAAAAATTGATAAAATTCAATATTAAAAAATATTCTCAACTTGGTTCTGATCGAATTGCTAATTCTGTTGGTGCATACTCTAAGTTTAAAACGAACTGTATAATAATAGATTTTGGTACAGCTACAACTTTTGATATTATTAAATTCAAGGGTGTTTATGATGGTGGCGTAATAGCCCCTGGTATTAAACTTTCTATCGAAAATTTATATTCCTCAACAGCACTATTACCTCCATTTAAATTTAAAAAATATCCAAAAAGTTATGGCAAAAATACAATGGAAGCACTGTCATCAGGTTTTTATTGGGGTTATGAAGGCTTAATAAACAATATTTTAAAAAAAATAAATAATAAAAATGGTAAAATTCCTAATTTAATATTAACTGGTGGTTACGCTAATTATTTTAAAAATCGATTAATTAGAAAAGTTAAAATTGAAAAAAATATAACAATTTTGGGGATTATAGAAATATATAAAAAATTTTTAATATGAATAAAAATGAATTAATTTTCTGCCCACTTGGTGGTTCAGGCCAAATTGGTGGAAATATGAATTTATATGCTTATGGCAATGAAGAAAATCAAAAATGGATCATAGTTGATACAGGTGTAAGTTTCGCAGACGACTCTGTTCCTGGCATAGATTTAATATACCCAGATCCCGCTTACATAATTGATAAAAAAAATGATTTGTTGGGAATTGTGTTAACACACGCACACGAAGACCATATTGGTGCAATATCTCACATATGGCCAGATTTAAAATGCAATATATATGCTACCCCATTTACGTCGGTACTTATTCAAGAAAAATTTAAGGAAAAAAAAATAGATATTTCCAATTTTTTAAAAATTGTAAAATTAAATGGTCAAATTGAATTAGGCCCATTTAATATAGAATTCGTAAGTTTAACTCACTCAATCTTAGAACCCAATGGATTAAGTATTAAAACACCAGCTGGAATGATTTTACATACTGGTGATTGGAAAATTGATCCAAATCCATTAATAGGAGATAAAATAAATGAAAAAAAATTAAAAGAAATTGGAAATAACAAAGTATTAGCAATGATTTGCGACTCAACGAATATTTTTAGTCCTGGACGTGCCGGTTCCGAGCTTGATGTAAGAGAAAGTCTTTTGAAAATAATGTCCTTAAAGTCAAAAAGAATTATCGTAACCTCTTTTGCGTCCAATGTAGCAAGAATGGAAACTATTTTTTATTGTGCAGAAAGAATCAATCGGCAAGTTTGTTTAGTTGGAAGATCGATGAACAGAATATTTAAAGCAGCAAAACAGTGTGGATATTTACAGAATATCAAAAATCCAATTGATCCTAGAGAAAGCAAAAATTTCCCTAGAGAAAAACTAGTTTATTTGTGTACCGGTAGCCAAGGAGAACCTATGGGTGCTATGAAAAGGATTGTTAAAGGTATTCATCCAGATGTATATATTGAAAAAGGCGATACAGTTATATTCTCGTCAAGAATTATTCCTGGTAATGAAAAAAAATTATATTCTCTTCATAATGATTTAGTAAGACAAGAGGTCGAACTTATTACCGAAGAAACAGACTTTGTTCATGTTTCAGGGCATCCAAATAGAGAAGATTTGAAAGATATGTATAATTGGGTAAAACCTGATTCTATAATTCCTGTTCATGGCGAACATAGACACATGAATGAGCATATAAATTTTGCAAAAGAAATGCAGATTCCTCATGCCCTCAGAATTGAAGATGGAGATGTGGTAAGAATTTTTCCGGGAAAAAATCCCAAAATTATTGACAAAGCACCGTCCGGTAAAATGTATTTAGACGGAAATATAGCAGTAGGGGAGGACTCGCAATCAATTAAAGAAAGAAAAAACTTATCTTTAAATGGATATTTAGAAATTACGCTGATATTAAACAATAGTGGTAAACTAAATAAACCAATAATTTCTTATAGGGGAATACCAGAAAATAATTTTGATGAAAAAATTATATTTGAAATGGAAGATAACATTTTTACCACTTGTAGATCATTTTCTATGAAAAATAAAAATCAGGAGAAAAATCTCATTGAAACAATAAAACAAAATTGCAGAAGATTAATTAAAGAAAAAACAGGAAAAAAACCTTTTACAAATATAAATATTGCTAGATTATAATGTTGCTATCGAAACTTTTTGTACCAATAACTAAGGATTTACCTTCTGAGGCTAAAATCAAGTCTCATCAACTAATGCTTCAAACTGGCATGATAAGACAATCTTCTGCTGGTATTTATTCATGGTTGCCACTTGGATACAAGGTTATGAAAAAAATAGAAAACATAGTTAGAGAAGAACAAAATAACATTGGAGCTCAAGAAATGCTAATGCCGACCATACAATCGGCCGATATATGGAAAGAAAGTGGTAGGTACGACGATTATGGAGAAGAAATGCTAAGAATATCTGATCGTCAAAAAAGAGAAATGTTGTATGGGCCTACAAATGAGGAGCAAATTACTGAAATATTTCGATCAAGCGTTAAATCGTACAAATTATTGCCGCAAATCTTTTATCACATACAATGGAAGTTTAGAGATGAGCTTAGACCACGATTTGGAGTTATGAGGTGTAGAGAATTTTATATGAAGGATGCATATTCATTTGATTTAAACGAAAGTGGAGCAACACTCACTTATAATAAAATGTTTTATGCATACTTAAAAACATTTCAGCGGCTAGGCTTAAAATCAATTCCAATGAAAGCAGAAACTGGACCGATTGGCGGAGACTTGTCCCATGAATTTATTATTTTAGCTGAAACTGGAGAAAGCAAAATATATGCTGATAAAAAAGTTTTTGATATTTCAATTGATAAATATAAAGATGAAAAGGCGTCACTAGAAAAAATGAAAAATGATTTTTCTAAATATTATGCTGTTACTGATGACAAATATAAATCAACCGAATTTGATAAAAATGTAAAAAAAGAAAATCAGATTGAAACTAAAGGGATTGAGGTTGGACATATATTTTATTTTGGGGATAAATATTCAAAATCCATGAATTGTTCTGTCGATACAAAAGAGGGAAAAAAAATTTTTGTTAAAATGGGCTCATATGGAATTGGAGTATCAAGATTGGTAGCCGCAATAATAGAAGCAAAATACAAAGATAATAAAATGAAATGGCCCAAATCTGTTTCTCCGTTTGATGTTGTTATTATTCCTTCAATTAATAAAAATGATAGTACAAATTTGGTTAAAGCTAAAAAACTTTACGAGGAATTAAAAAAAAATAACTTAGATGTTCTTTTAGACGACATTGATGAAAACATATCTAATAAATTTAAAAAGCATGATTTATTAGGAATACCTTTTCAAATTATTATTGGCTCTAAATCATCTAAAGATCTATTTGAATTTAAAGAAGTCAATTCCGATTCTAAAATGTTAGACTTAAATCAAATTATAAAACAAATTAGAAACTAAATTGTTTACATACGTTGAAAAATTAATTACATCACGGAATTTAAAACCAAAAAAAAAAGAAGGTTTTTTAAAAATTATATCAGCCTTTTCTTTTATTGGAATCATGCTTGGTGTTGCAGTTTTAATAATAGTAATGTCAGTAATGAATGGATTTAGAACCG
The DNA here is from genome assembly GCA_902580445.1 of uncultured Pelagibacteraceae bacterium. Classification (GTDB taxonomy): domain Bacteria; phylum Pseudomonadota; class Alphaproteobacteria; order Pelagibacterales; family Pelagibacteraceae; genus Anoxypelagibacter. The sequence continues at coordinate 31,184 of CACHKQ010000006.1, forward strand.
AATTAACAAATAAAATATTAGGTTTTAATTCACATATTACAATAAAGCCATATTCAAAAAATATTACTGATGAGTATTTAAATAAAATAAAAAATAAATATACAAATTTTAATATAGTCAAAACATTCAATGGCGAGGCAGTAGTTTTAAATAAAAATAACGCAAAAGGGATTTTAGTAAGAGGAATAGATACTAAAGATATTGGTAGTATTGATTTATTTAAAAAAAACTTAATTGATGGAAAGACTGATGATTTTGAAACCGGAAGCATTATAATCGGAAAATATTTAGCAATTGAGTTAGGGGTCGTTGTTGGTGATAAGATAAATATAATGTCATCTAATTCTATGTCGAGTCCACTTGGAAATATTCCAAAGCAATTATCATTCGAAATAGCGGCAGTTTTTAGTAGTGGACTTTATGAATTTGACCGAAATGTTTCTTTTTTTAATTTAACAGACTCATTATCTTTTTTTGGAATGGATACAGATGATATTAATTTAGAAATATTTCTTAATGACCCTTTAAATGCAAACAATTATAAAGATGAAATACAGAATATTAATCCAGACTTTTATGTAAGTTCTTGGACTGATCAAAACAAGTCTTTTTTCTCAGCTTTAAAGGTTGAGCGTAATGTAATGTTTTTAATATTAACTTTAATAATTATAGTTGCAGCATTTAATATTATTTCTGGTTTAACAATTTTAATTAAAAATAAGACAAAAGAAATCGCAATTCTTAAATCTTTAGGTCTTCCAAAAAAATCAATTATTAAATCTTTTTTTCTTACAGGATTTTTGATTGGATTTACAGCAACCATTGCAGGACTGATATTTGGGATATTATTTTCTTTAAATATTGAAAGCATAAGATTATTTTTATCTAATACTTTTAACCTCCAAATATTTCCAGAGGATGTTTATTTTTTAACTGAAATGCCAAGTGAAATAAGTTTGTTTTCGATTGTAGTAATTTCAGGTTTTTCTATTTTAACGTCTATTTTTGCCTCTCTGTTTCCATCACTTGCTGTAACAAAAATAGAACCTATTAAAGCTTTAAAATATGAATAAAAAAATTTTAGAAATTAATAATTTATCAAAACATTTTGAAAATAATGGTTCAAAAATTTCTGTTTTAAATAATATAAATCTTAAAATTGAGACCGGGAATGTTATTGCTATAATTGGTCCATCTGGATCAGGCAAATCAACTTTTCTACATTTAATATCACTATTAGATATGCCATCGAAAGGAAAAATTAAGATTTTAGGAAAATCAATTACAGATCTTTCCGATAATGAAAAAAATAAACTAATAAGAGAGCATATTTCAATAATTTTCCAAAATAATAATTTGTTATCTGACTTTACAGCACTTGAAAATGTAGCTTTTCCATTAATAATACGTGACAAAGATTATAAAACTTCCACAAAATTAGCTGAGAAGTTTTTAAAAAAAGTTAATTTAGGACACAGATTAAATCATTTTCCCTCAGATTTATCTGGAGGTGAACAACAAAGAGTTGCAATAGCAAGAGCACTTATTGCAGAAACTAAAATAATTCTTGCTGACGAACCCACAGGAAATTTAGACAACAAAAATTCCAAAGAAGTATTCTCTTATTTTTTAAAGCTTAAAGAGAAAAATAAAATAATACTTATTGCAACTCATAATAGAGAATTAGCTAAAAAAGCCGATTATACTTTAGGCATATTTAATGGTAATATAAAAAGAGTTAATGTCTGATGCAAATTCAATTTTCACAAACTTCAAAGTTCATACTCAGTATTCAATTTGCGAAGGCGCAATCAAAATCGAAGACCTAGCAGAATATTGCAAAAAAAATAAAATAAAGGCTTTGGGTTTAAGTGATAGCTTTAATCTTTGTGGAGCCTTAGAGTTTTCAGAGGCTATAAGTAAAGTTGGTACGCAGCCAATAATAGGGACTCAAATCAATTTTAAATATGGCGATACCATTGGTAAAATACCAATTTTTGCTAAATCAGAAAAGGGTTACAATAATTTAGTTAAATTATCATCAAAAAGTTTTTTAGAAACGAAAGAAAACTTTATTCCGACCTGTTCTTTAAATGATCTTAATGAAAATAATGAAGAATTAATTGTTTTAAGCGGTGGTATAGATTCTTTATTTAATAATTTAGTTAAAGAAAACAAATTAAAAGATGTGGATACTGTTGCTTCCATTTTAAAAAATAAGTTTTCCAATTCATTTTATCTAGAAATTCAAAGACATAACGATTTAGGCGAAGCTAAATTAGAAAATATTTTTTTGAATTTATCATATAAAAAAACAATACCTTTAATTGCTTCTCAAGAAGTTTTTTACATTAATAAAGATATGTACGAGGCTCATGACGCATTGCTATGTATTGGCGAAAAGACATATATCGATGAAACTAATAGAAAAAAATACACAAGTAATCATTATATCAGATCTAATGAAGAAATAACAAAGCTATATTCTGATATTCCAGAAGCACTTCAGAATAATTATAATTTTCCTTATAGATTTAATTTTAAAGTAAAAAAGTCTAAACCAGTTCTTCCATCTATAAAAATTATTAATTCACGTAATGAAAATGATGAACTGACATTTCAATCTAATCTTGGTTTAAAAAATAGGCTTGAAAATTTTATTTTGAAAGATAATGGTAAAAAAAATGTAGAAGAAATTAAAAAAAAATATGTAGATAGATTATCTCATGAACTAAGTATAATTCACAAAATGAATTATTCAGGTTATTTTTTAATTGTTTCAGATTATATAAAATGGGCAAAACAAAATGACATTCCTGTTGGTCCAGGCAGAGGTTCAGGAGCAGGTTCATTAGTAGCTTATTGTTTAGATATTACAGACATAGATCCTTTAGAATTTGGCTTAATTTTTGAAAGATTTTTAAATCCCGACAGAATATCGATGCCTGACTTTGATATTGATTTTTGTGAGGAAAAAAGAGATCTAGTTTTTAATTATCTTAAATCCAAGTATAAAAATGGTGTGGCACACATAATTACTTTTGGTAAATTAAAAGCCAGGATGGCTCTTAGAGACATAGGAAGGGTAATTGGCTTACCTTACGGACACGTTGATAAAATATGTAAAATGATACCTTTCGATCCATCAAGGCCATTGAGTTTGCAAGAGTCAATTGATAGAGAACCAAGGTTTAAAGAGGAAGAAAAAAATAACCCTAAAGTAAAAAAACTAATTGAACTTTCATTAAAACTAGAAGGACTTAATCGAAATCTTGCAACTCATGCAGCTGGAGTAGTTATAGCAGGTGAAAAACTTTCTGAAGAGGTTCCACTTTATAAAGACAAAACCTCAGAACTTCTTCTTCCATCAACACAGTTTGATATGCATTCCTCAGAAAACGCTGGTTTGGTTAAATTTGATATACTTGGTTTAAATACATTAACATTAATAAATAAAACAATAAAAATTTTAAAAAATAAAAAAATAGATTTAGATATAAGTAAAATTTCATTAAATGATAAAAAAGTTTACGAAATGCTTTCTACAGGAGAGACAACTGGTCTATTTCAACTAGAAAGTTCCGGTGTTAGATCTGCTTTGAAACAAATGAAACCAAACAAGTTTGAGGACATAATAGCTTTAGTTGCATTATATAGACCAGGACCTATGAATAATATCCCAATTTACAATGAGTGTAAAAATGGATTAAAGAAACCTGATTATATACACGAGAGTTTAGAAAAAATTTTGAAACCAACCTATGGTATAATTATTTATCAGGAACAAGTAATGCAAATAGCACAAACACTTGCAAATTTTTCTGCTGGAGAAGCTGACATTTTGCGTAAAGCAATGGGAAAGAAAAAAAGAAAAGAATTGGAAAAGCAAGAAGAAAAATTTATCAAAGGTGCTACTAAAAATGGTATCGGCAAAGATATAGCTGTATTTATTTTTCAAAAAATTAAACCATTTGCTGAGTATGGTTTTAATAAAAGCCACGCAGCGGCATATGCTTTGATTGCATATCAGACTGCTTTTTTAAAAAAATATTATCCTGAAGATTTTATTGCAGCTACAATGTCAACTGAATTATCTAATACAGATAAATTAAGAGAGTTTGTTGAAGAACTTAAAAGACTAAGTATTAGTATTGTAAGACCATGTATTAATAAATCATTTGCTGACTTCAAATCAGAAAAAAATAAAATCTACTACGCGTTATCAGCTATTAAAAGTGTTGGTAAAGAAGCTGTTTCAAATATAATTGATGAAAGACAAAAAAATGGAAAATTTTTGTCAATAAATAATTTTATAAATAGAGTTAACCCCAAAGATATTAATAAACTTCAACTTGAGGGTTTAGTCAAAGCCGGTGCTTTCGATGAGTTAGACAGTAATAGAGGAAAGCTATTAAGGGCTATACCAAAAATCATTCAAGTAAATAAAGTGTTATGGGAGGAAAAAATCGGCAATCAAACAAGTCTATTTTCAAATAAAAATGAAAATAATGAAAATATATTTGAATTTGATGAGCAAGTAAATTTTTCTAAAAAAGATATTTTATTAAATGAGTTTCAATCAATAGGCTTCTACATGTCTGACCATCCGCTAAATATTTTTAAAGATTATTTTAATGATTTAAAAATAAAATCTTACTTAAGTTTTATTGAAGGCGGTGATATTAATGGTTATGTAGCTGGTACTCTAATGTCAATTCAGGAAAAAAAGAGCGCCAAAGGCACACCTTTTGCTATCGTCAAATTTACTGATTTAAAAAGTGAATTTGAATTATTTTTATTTTCAGATTTGCTAGTTTTGAATAGAGATAAATTAAAAACAGCCAACTCTTTTATGATTACCCTTCAAAAGGACAGTATAAAAGATTCTTTAAATTTAAGAAGAATTAATATTAAAAATATTATTCCAATTAATGACTTTATTAATAAATCATATAACAATGTAACAATTGAAATAAATGGTAAATCTAATATGGAGGATTTGAAAAATTTATTAAACGACAAAGGTGAGACAAAAGTTCAAATAAAAGTAAAAAGAAATTCTAAAACTTATATTTTTTCACTTAAAAATCCTAGAAAATTTAATTTTAGCATATTTAGTGCTCTTAAAAATAAAGAATACATTAAAAAAATAAGTTTTTAATAGCTTGATTTTTAAATAAATTAATTATAAAAATTACCCAATTTCGCACACAGCAAAGGGCAATTGCCCACCGGTCCGAAAGGTAAGCTGTGGTGGTTTAACCGGAAAAATTATGAACATACCTAACGTATCAATAAAACAACTTTTAGAAGCCGGCGTGCATCTTGGTCACAAGACTCTAAGGTGGAACCCTAGAATGAAGCAGTTTATTTACGGAGAAAAAAATTCAATACATATAATTGATCTTACCCAAACAGTTGTTTTAATAAAAAATGCCATGAAAGAGGTCCACAAATGTATTTCATCAGGTGGAAAGCTTTTAATTGTTTCAACAAAGAAACAAGCAGCCGAAACTATATTAAAATTAGCAAAAGATACAGAGCAGTACTATGTAAATTATAGGTGGTTAGGAGGTATGCTTACAAATTGGCAAACAATTCAAAATTCAATTAAAAGATTAAAAAAATTAGAGAAAGATTTATCCAAAGAGGACATTGGATTTACAAAAAAAGAGATTCTTAAACTAGAAAAAGAAAAAGAAAAGCTAAACAGATCATTAGGTGGAATTTCAAATATGCATAAAATTCCTGAGATGATTTTTGTTATAGATACCAATGTAGAGTCAATTGCAATTAAGGAAGCAATTAAATTAAAAATACCAATAGTTGCAGTTTTAGATTCAAACTCTGATCCAACAGGAATAAATCATCCGATTCCAGGAAACGATGATGCTCGAAGATCAATAGATTTATATTGTGAATTATTAAAAGCTACCATAATTGATGCAAAAAAAAATATTGTCGCAAATAAAATTAATAATGAGATGCAAAATAAAAAAATTATTACAGATAATAAAGAACAATCTCCAAAAAAAAGTAATAATTCATCAAAAAAAGATCTAAGTAAATAAATCTAAGTAATGACGGATAAAAAAATTTTAGACAATATTAAAAAACTTAGAGAAATAACAGGCGTTGGCTTTTCAGATTGCAAACTCGCTATAACTGAATCAAATGGTGATATAGAAAAGGCAATTGAGTATCTTAGAAAAAAAGGTATTGCAAAAGCTTCAAAAAAAATGAGCCGTATTGCTGCTGATGGTTTAATATTGGTAAATGAAAAAGATGGGAACGTCTCAGCTCTTGAGATCAATAGTGAAACCGATTTTGTCGCTAAAAATAAAGATTTCATATCATTTTGTAAAGAGGTAGCGATTTTAAATTTTAAAAATAAAGCAGATTTGAGCAAATTAAATAAAAGTAAAATGAGTGATAATAAAACTGTGGAAGAAAATCTTGTAACGTTAATCTCCAAAATAGGTGAAAAAATTACCATAAGAAGAAGTAAGTATTTTGACAGTGATGGCAAAAATTTTTTTTATGTTCACAATTCGTCTGAAAAAAATATTGGCAAGGTTATTTCAATTGTTAAACTTTCAAATACAAATACTAAAGACTTAGATTTTGTTGGAACTAAACTTGCAATGCATATAGCTGCTCAGTCACCATTAGCAATAAATGATAAGGGAATTAAAAAAGATGTACTAGATAAAGAGCTTGAAATCATAAAAGAAGAGTTAGAAAATAGTGGAAAAAAACCTGATATGATTGAAAAAATTGCCAATGGAAAAATTAAAAAGTTTATTTCAGAAAATACATTGCTAAATCAAACTTGGATAATGGATACAAAAATTACAGTTAGCGAGTTTTTGAAACAATATTCAAGTAATGGAGAAATAAATGTTATAGATTTTGTGAGATACAAAGTTGGTGAAGGAATTTAAATCAAGTGGATATTTTTAACATAAAAGAACTAACAATAAAAATGGGCAAAACAATTGCATCATATAAAAAGGATATTGCTACTTTAAGAACTGGAAGAGCTAACCCTGCTATGTTGGACCTAATAAGAATAGATGTATACGGTCAAAAGATGCCAATTAATCAGTTAGCCTCGGTAACTATTCCAGAACCAAGAACCATATCAATACAAGTATGGGATAAAAACAACGTAACTCTTGTAGATACTGAAATTAAAAAATCAAATCTTGGTGTAAACCCTCAAGTTGATGGACAAATTTTAAGAATACGTATTCCTCAACTTACTGAGGAAAGAAGAAAAGAATTAACAAAAGTATTAAAAAATTTGGGTGAAAAGGCAAAAGTATCAATAAGAAATTTAAGAAGAGAGTCCAATGATAATATAAAAAGTTTGCTAAAAGAAAAAAAAATTGGTGAAGATGAAAGCAAGAGTTTTGAAAATCAAGTGCAAAAAAGTACCGATGAAAATATTTCGCTTATTGAAAAAATATTAGTAGAAAAAGAAAAAGAAATATTAACTTTATGAATAAGGTCAACCATATTGCCATTATTATGGATGGAAATGGTAGATGGGGTAAAAAAAAAGGAAAAAATAGAAATTTTGGACATCAAAATGGAATAAAGGTGATTGAAAAAATTGTAAAATCATCAATAAAAATTAATGTACCAATATTAACATTTTATACATTTTCGAGTGAAAATTGGAAAAGACCAAAAAAAGAAATTAGCTTTTTATTTAAACTAATAAACTTTTATTTTATTAAAGAAATAAATAGCTTAATTAAAAATAACATTAAAATTAATGTTATTGGTAATATTAAAATTCTTCCAAAAAAGGTAAGATCTTGTTTGATTGAATCGATGAGAAAAACAAAAAAATGTAATAAAATTTTAGTTAATTTAGCAATTAATTATGGATCACATAACGAAATAATAGAAGCAAGCAAACACTTAAAAAGAAAAAAATTAATGATTAATGTTAAAAACTTACAAAAAAATTTATATACAAAAAATCAACCTAGCCCAGATATATTGATTAGAACGGGAGGAAAAAAAAGGTTGAGTAATTTTTTACTTTGGCAAATTGCTTACACTGAAATTTACTTTGTAAACAAGCTCTGGCCAGATTTCAGTATTATGGATTATAAAAAGATTATAAATAATTTCAAAAATGTTAAAAGGAATTATGGAAACATATGAGCAATATTAAAAAAAGAATATTTTCATCAATCATAATTTTACCAGTTTCTCTTTTTTTTATACTTAAAGGAGGCAATTATATTGTTTCTTTTTTATATGCAATTTTGATATTAGGAAATTTCGAAGTCTTTTCAGCATTTAAAAGAAAACTAACAATTATTTTAATTGATCTTATACTTGTTATTTCTTTATTAGCCGTTTTATTTTTAAGAAATGATACTGCATCATCATTTTTTTTATTACTTTGGGTGATTATATTGACTATTCTATCTGACGTGGGTGGCTATCTTTTTGGTAAATTCTTTAAAGGAAAAAAAATATCAAAAATAAGCCCAAACAAAACATATTCTGGTGTGATTGGATCTTTTGTATTTTCAATTTTTTCCGTATTTGTAATTGATATGATTGTTGAAATATTTACAGGTATAGATAATAATTTTTTTTTAAAACTTAAATTTTTTATTCTTGCAATAGTATTTTCTACAACTGCACAATTGGGTGATTTAACAATTTCTTATTTTAAAAGACTTGAAAGAATTAAAGATACAGGAAGAATTATTCCGGGGCATGGAGGAATCTTTGATAGAATAGACGGCTTAATGTTTGTAGTTATATTAGCTTACATTTTATATACTTTAAAAATATTTCCATGAAAAAAAAAAAGATTGCTATCTTAGGCTCCACAGGAAGTATAGGAAAAAATTCTCTTGAAGTTATAAAATTAAATAAAAAAAGCTTTAATATTAAATTATTATCTGCAAATTCGAACTATAAAGAAATCTGCATTCAAATAAAATTATTCAAACCTACCTATTTTGTAATTACAAACTATTTGGTTTATGTCAAAGTTAAATCCGAGTTCAAAAATAAAAGAATAAAAATTTACAACAATTTTAAAGATATACCATCAAAACTAAAATTTGATATTACCATAGCTGCCATTGTTGGAATCGCAGGCCTTGAGCCAACTATTCAGTTTTCTAAACAATCTAAAAAAATACTTTTAGCAAACAAAGAAAGTATAATTTGCGGATGGCATATTTTATCGAAAATAATAAAAAAAAATAAAACTGAATTAATTCCGATTGATTCCGAACATTTTTCAATAAATCAATTAACCCAAAATTATACAGATTCTGATATAAAAAAAATTTATATAACAGCTTCTGGTGGACCTTTTTTAAGAAGACCCCTTAGATCTTTTAAAAAAATTAAACCTAACGCTGCTTACAAACATCCGAACTGGAACATGGGAAAAAAAATTTCAATAGACTCGTCAAATCTTATGAATAAAATATTAGAGTTAATTGAAGCCCATAGACTATTTTCATTTAATCCAATAAAATATGAAATTATCATTCATCCACAATCACTAATTCATGCAATTGTTGTTTTTAAAAATGGACAGGGTAAATTTCTATATCACGAAACAGATATGAAAATTCCTATTTCAAATGCCATTTATAATAATAGAGTTGATATTGATAAAATTATTAAAACTAGTAATAATTTTATTAAGAATTTAAGAAATATTAAATTTGAAAAAGTTGATAAAAAAAGATTTCCAATTGTTACTTTGGCTAAAGAGAAATATTTATCAAAGTCAGGTCCGATAATTCTTAATGCTAGCAATG
>CACHKQ010000007.1 GCA_902580445.1 uncultured Pelagibacteraceae bacterium
AAATGTTAAATATAAGAAAACTTATTAGTTTATTATTTGCATCTGCTTTCTTTCTATCTTTTTCAACACAATCATTTGCTATTGATAAACTTCACTTCATAATTGGTGGTGGAGCCGGCGGTGGATGGGATGGAACTGCTAGAGGAACAGGAGAAGCATTAACAAAGTCTGGCATGCTTAAAAGTGCATCTTTCGAGAATATGTCAGGTGGTGGTGGAGGAAAAGCTCTATCATTTTTAATTAACACTAAACCTGCTGGAACTGTATTAGTTCAATCAACTCCACTAGTTTTAAGATCAATTACTAGACACGAAGGTTATGTTAAAGGTAGCGGCGTTCTTTCGTACAAAGATGTTGTGCCAATAGCTGGAGTGATCGGTGACTACGGAGCAATCGCAGTTGCAAAAAATTCACCATTTAAAAATTTCAAAGATGTTGTTGCGGCTTACAAAGCTAATCCAAAATCTGTGAAAATGGCTGGTGGATCTGTTAGAGGAAGTATGGACCATTTAATTGGAGCACTTGCATTTCAAGAAGCAGGAGCTGATCCAAATAAAGTAGTTTACATACCATATGATGCTGGCGGAAAAGCTTTAGCAGGATTGTTATCTGGAGAAACTCAAATTCTTTCAACTGGTTTGGGAGAAGTTATGGGAGCAAGAGACCAAGTTAGAATTATTGGTATCACAGCACCCAAAAGAGTATCAGACGCACCAGATGTTCCAACATTGAAAGAACAAGGTTTTGATGTTCAGTTTGTAAACTGGAGAGGATTTTTCGGACCTCCTGGCATGAGCAGTTCAGATAAAAAAGAAATTGCTAAAATGCTAGGCGATGTTCAAAAGACTCCTGAATGGGAAGCTGTTAGAAAGAGAAACGCTTGGGTTAATATTTACAATCCAGACAAAAAGTTTGTTAAATTTTTACAAACACAAACTAAAGAAATGACAGCTCTTATGAAAAAATTAGGAGTAATCTAATCCATAAGGATTTAAAGGAGGAGCGGTGAAAATAAGTTCGGTCAAAATTATTTCACTGCTCTTCTTTGTTTTATCGGCGTTTTACCTTTATACAGCTAATCAAATACAAGTTTTCGCATTCGACGTAAACTCACCTTTTAACGCTAAAACCTTTCCAATTTATCTTGGTTATGCAGGCATGTTTTTTGCTGGATTACAAATTCTTCTTCCTGAAAAATCAGTCGAAAAGGTAAATCACAACGTTCTGGATTATAAAAAAGTAATTTATTTGGTTATTATTATGATTTTTTATGGCCTTACTATATTAAAAGTTGGGTTCTTTTTATCTACGTCAATTTTCTTGTTACTATCTTATTATTTTTTAGGGGAGAGAAGATGGAAACTAATGCTTATTTTTTCTTTCCCATTTGTAGCTGTATTTATGTTTTTACTTCATGGAGCCTTAAACATTTATCTTAGAGACCCTTTGTTAAAATATTTAGGGATAATTGGATGATTGAAGGTATTTTGATAGGTTTAAATACTGCTTTATCATTAAAAAATATTTTAATGGTGGTTATGGGGTGCTTTTTTGGAACAATAATAGGAATGCTCCCAGGTCTAGGACCAATGACTGCAATTGCTTTAATGATACCAATCACTTATGGATTTGATCCTGCCACAGGATTGATATTAATGGCAGGGGTTTATTATGGTGCAGTTTTTGGAGGATCTACATCATCAATTTTAATAAATGCTCCGGGAATTCCTGGAACAGTGGCAACATCTTTTGATGGATATCCGATGGCGCAACAGGGAAAAGCTGGAAAAGCACTTGCGATTGCCGCTTACAGTTCATTTGCTGGAGGAACAATTGCTGCAATTTTTTTATTATTTGCAGCACCCAGTCTATCGAAAATAAGTTTATCTTTTAGATCACCAGATTATTTTGCACTAATGATACTTGGTTTAACAGCTGTAGCAGCTTTTTCTTCTAAAGGACAATTTCTTAAAGCAATGATGATGGCTGTGTTAGGTTTGATGTTAGCATGCGTAGGTCAAGATACACTATCTGATATACCTAGATTTACTTTTAATAATATGAATTTATCTGACGGAATAAGTTTTGTTCTTGTAGTTATGGCTACATTTGCAATGAGTGAAGCTTTAACGATTATTTTAAGAGGAACAGACCCAAGTAGTGCCGCTAAAGCCATATCGCTTAAAGAACTTGGATCTATAAAACTTGATAAAGATGAGACAAAAAAAACATTAAAAACTATTCCAAGGTCTTCGGTAATTGGTTTTATAGTTGGAGTGCTTCCTGGTGCAGGCTCAACTATCGCGTCTTTTTTAGCTTATGGTATGGAAAGAAATTTTGTTAACAAGGAAGAAAAAGAAAAATTTGGTAAAGGTAGTGTTCACGGCTTAGCAGCACCAGAAACAGCAAATAATGCTGCGTGTTCAGGTTCTTTTGTTCCATTACTAACTCTCGGCATACCCGGGAGTGGAACAACGGCAGTTATGCTTGGTGCTTTATTAGGCTTTGGTATCCAACCTGGACCAAGACTTTATATGACAAACCCTGAAATATTTTGGTCAGTTATAATGTCAATGTACGTTGGAATGGTTATTCTTCTTATACTTAACTTGCCTTTGATACCTTATATTGCACGAATTCTTGCAGTCCCAAGGACATTTTTAATACCAATGATTTTATTTTTCTCTGTAACCGGAATTTATTTAATGTCATTTAACACTTTTGATATTTTTTTAATGATAGGTATTGCTGTAGTTGCAACAGGGTTAAGACTTTATAAATTTCCCATGCCACCATTGATATTAGCATTTGTTTTAGGAGGATTGATGGAGGAAAATTTGAGAAGATCACTTTTAATTAGTGATGGATCTTTTAATTTTTTATACGATAGGCCGTTAACAGCAATAATTTTGGCATTTACAATTTTAATTTTTTCTTGGCAAAGTTATATAAGTTTGAAGTCTAAATAACCTTCAAAATAAATTCTGGGATTGTTCCTGGGTAAATTTCATTTGTACCACCCAGAATTAACTGAACAGCCACAAAAAGAATTACCACTAATCCAAGAACACCAACCCATTTATGATTTTTAATATAATTTGCAAAAAAAGTTGCTACAGTTCCAACTAAAAGAACTGATAATAATAAACCAAAGATTAATAGTCCTGTTTCATTTTTAGCAGCAGCCGCAACTCCTAAAACGTTATCAAAACTTAATGTAACATCAGCAACTACTATTGCATAAACTGCCGAAGCAAATGATGGTGGTTTTTTTGGCTTAGGTGTTTGTTGTTTAGAAGTTTTTAAAGCATCAAAGATTTCTAAATCTTTAATTAACTTTACAATAATCCAAATTAATAATGCACCACCCACAACTTTCAGTATCGGATACTGTAAAAGTTGAACCGTTATTGCAGCAAAAATTACTCTAAAAAGAAAAGCTCCAAAAACACCAAGAAGTATTATTCTCTTTCTATCCTTAGAGGCAAAAGAAGATGCAATTAAACCAATAATAATTGCATTATCTGCAGCCATAACAATATCGATAAAAACTATTTGAAAAAAAATTATTACTTTTGGGAGTAGTATTATGTCAGTCATTTAAAATAGTACTTATATTAGTATATCAGCAAATTTTAAAGTAATATTTAATCAAAATGGGTCTGTTATGCAAAAAAAAAGGTCTTGCAATTTACAAAGCATGAATGTGAAATACCTCTTTATTAATTATAGGGGGACATATGAAAATAATTAAAAAAATAAGTGTAATACTTACCTCTTTACTTATCAGTATGGGTGCTGCTCAAGCAGAGACATGGAATATGGCTCTAGCATATGGAGCAGGCAATTTCCATTCAGCAAACGCAACAGAATTTGCAAATGCTGTTACTGAAAAGACAGGTGGTAAACTTACAATTAAGACTCACCCAGGTGGTTCTTTATTTAAAGGTGGAGCTATTTTAAGAGCTGTACAAACTGGACAAACACAAATCGGTGAAAGATTTATGTCTGCTCATGGAAGTTTTGATCCATTGTTAGAAGTAGATTCTATTCCTTTTGTTGCTCAAACTTACGCAGATGCTCAAAAACTTTATAAAGCCTCTAAGCCAGAATTGGTTAAAGGACTTGATGAAAAAGGACTAGTTTTCCTTTACGCAGTTCCGTGGCCAGCTCAAGGTCTGTACAGTAAAAAAGCAATTAACTCTGTAAGCGATCTTAAGGGTCTTAAGTTTAGAGCATATAACTCTGCAACAATTAGAATTGCAGAATTAACTGGTATGAAACCAACTAAACTGGAAGCTGTTGCGATCAGCCAAGCATTCTCTACTGGAATGGTTGAAAGTATGATCACGTCACCAACAACTGGTAAAAACAGTAAAATTTGGGAAAATGGTGTTAAATATTTTTATGATATTGCAGCGTGGTTTCCAAAAAACATGGTTGTTGTAAATAAAAAAGCTTGGAACAAGCTAGACGATGCAACTAAAAAAATAGTTATGAAACAAGCAGCAGTTGCTGAGAGAAAAGGCTGGAACTTATCTAAACAAGGCAATGTTGCAGATAAAAAAGCTCTAGCAGATGCTGGAATGGTAGTTGGAAAAGTTAATGCAGCTTTACAAAGTCATTTTGAAAAAACTGGTGCTACTATGGCCAAAGAATGGGCTGGTAGAGCTGGTTCAAGAGGACAAGCTGTTTTATCGGCTTATAAATAAATTTAATTTAGGCAAAAAGGCCGTATAATAAGGTACGGCCTTTATGCTTCAAAAATTAGATAAATTTTTAAATTCTTTTTATAAATTCTCAGGATACCTAGCAGCTATTTTTTTAATCTTAATTTTAGGGACTATTGTTTTAGGAATAACCTCAAGAATTTTTGGTTTTTATATTCGTGGTTTAACTGAATACTCTGGTTATAGCTTAGCATCAGCATCATTTTTAGCTCTTGCATATACATTCAATGAAAATGCTCACATCCGAATTACTTTATTTTTAGAAAAAGCTAAAGGTAAATTATTAAAATTTTTGACTTTCTGGTGTTTGGGAGTATCCACATTTTTTTCAGGCTTTTTAGCTTTTTATTTTATTAAGATGTGGATCGTTTCAATAGAGCTTGCTGAGAGGAGTCAGGGTGCAGACGAAATTTTACTTTGGATACCACAAACTGGTGTAGCTCTAGGCTCTATTATTTTCTTTATCTGCATAACACATAACTTTGTAAAAATATTTATTGAAAAATCTAATGACTGAACTTTATTTAACAATCTTTTTTATCAGCGTTCTTTTATTTTTTCTTGGATCTGGAATTTGGGTTGGAATAAGTATGATTGGAGTTTCTACAATTGGAATGATCATGTTTACGTCAAGACCAGTCGGAGACGCGATGGCTACGACTATGTGGAGTATGGCATCCTCCTGGTCTTTAACAGCTCTTCCTCTTTTTGTTTGGATGGGAGAAATTTTATTTAGAACCAGACTTTCAGAAAATTTATTTAGAGGATTATCTCCCTGGTTATCAAAATTACCTGGTGGCTTGATACATATTAACATTTTAGGTTGTGCAATATTTGCTGCAATATCTGGATCGTCAGCTGCAACTGTGGCAACAGTTGGAAAAATGTCTATCCCAGAACTTAGAAAAAGAAATTATCCAGAAAAGTTTTTATTGGGAACTCTAGCTGGATCGGGGACACTGGGTCTTTTAATTCCCCCATCAATTATTTTAATTATTTATGGAGTTACTGTTGAAGAATCTATCGCAAAACTTTTTATAGCAGGCATTATACCAGGAATTGGTTTAGCTCTTTTGTTTATGATCTATGTGGTCGGGTGGTCTCTAAAGAATAAAAAGATAATGCCAATAATAAGTGAAGATTTTTCATTTATTGATAAAATAAAACAATCTGGCCAGTTATTGCCTGTAATACTTTTAATTTTTGCAGTTATTGGATCTATTTATGCAGGTGTTGCAACAGCAACCGAAGCAGCTTCACTTGGTGTTTTAGGGGCTTTAGTATTATCTTTTTTTCAGAAAAGTTTAACAAAAGAATCGTTTAGTAAATCATTGTTAGGAGCAACCAAAACATCTTGCATGATTGCTTTTATATTGGCTGGATCATCTTTTTTAACGTTAGCAATGGCATTTACAGGGTTACCAAAAAACTTAGCAGTCTTTATAGATACACTTGAGTTATCACCTTACATGTTGCTTCTTGTTTTAACAATTTTTTACATAATACTTGGAATGTTTTTGGATGGCATATCGGCAGTTGTTTTAACTATGGCTATAATTGAACCCATGATACGACAAGCTGGGTTCGATATGATTTGGTTTGGAATTTATTTAGTTATCGTAGTCGAAATGGCACAAATTACT
Source organism: uncultured Pelagibacteraceae bacterium (assembly GCA_902580445.1). Lineage (GTDB taxonomy): Bacteria > Pseudomonadota > Alphaproteobacteria > Pelagibacterales > Pelagibacteraceae > Anoxypelagibacter. The sequence goes on from CACHKQ010000007.1 coordinate 6,374, forward strand.
CCTCCTGTTGGTTTCAATTTATTTGTGCTTCAAGGAATGGCAAAAAGGGATATGGGCTTTATAGCTAGAAGTGCCTTTCCATTATTTTTATTAATGATTTTAGCTGTAGTTATAATAATTTCTTTTCCTCAACTGGCTTTATGGCTGCCTGAGAAAATGATTCAACCACTTAAATGAATGGATCGTAAGCCCACTGAAGTATGGCTTGCCTTTGTCTTCTTCTACAAGATAAATCATTCTTATCACAATTTTTTATAATTGCTTTTACATGTCTTGTAAAATTAAGCCATCTTTGAATTTGAATTTCATCCATTCCTTTTAATCTTCTTCCATTTGTATACCTGCAGTACCATTGAAACCAACCAAGCGGATCTTCTTTAAAAATCCATCCTTTTTTAATCCATTCTTCCCGAGGCAGTCCTGATTTAATTTTGAATCTATTTAATTCTACATCAAAATTTTTACTTAGTTTGGCTTTCTTAAACCAAGATTTTGGAAATTCTTCCATTTCTTTATCTTTAAAATATGAACCTCCAAAGACACCATGCTCTAGCATTTCTTTTGGGGTTAATTGAGGTTTGAATAATTTATAAATATCTTTTTCTTTTGGCAAAATTAATTACCTTTTTTTGATTCTAAATAATAATCAATACTACACATTTGCGGTTTGTTTGAAATGATTATTAATAAACCTCCCATAATTGCAAGATTTTTTAAGAAAGATATCATCTGCATATTATTACTAAAATCTGTGTGAAAAATTACTGTTACCGATAAAACAAATAAAAATAGAAGAGAAGCAAAGAATCTAGTTTTAAAACCCGCAATCAATATTAAAGGAATCACAAACTCAAATATTAAAGAAGGGTAAAAAAGTATTTCAGGAACTCCATAATCAGACATATATATCATCCCCTCATCAGGAGAAAAAAACTTCCTAATTGCTTCAACAATAAATAATGAGGAAATAAAAATTCTACCTAGAACTTCAACAATATGCATTTATTTTTTTTCAATTATTTCTTTTAATTCTGAATACTCTTCACAATTACAATTTTTAAGAACGGCTAACCGTTCTTTAGCTAGATCCATTCTATTAGTATTAACGTATAATTCACCTAAATATTCATTAATTCCATTATGATCGGGTTTAATTTTTAAACCTGCTAAATAATATTGTTCTGCCTCTTTTAATTTACCTGTTTTTCTTAAAGTAAAACCAAGATAATTAAGAATATCTGGATTGTTTCTATCGGTTTTGTATGCTTGTTCTAATTTTCCTAGGGCCTTAGAATATAATTTAGTAGCCCGATCGACTTTATTTTTTTCTTCTAAACTTTTAGCTTTTAAAATAAGTTTTTTTGCATCTTTATATTGATCTAAATAATTATCACTACTACTATCACTACTTGCACCATGTGATGTACCGACGTATTGCACAAAAATAAATGCAGCAATTAAAATAATAAATATTCTTTTGAACATATTGTATTTAGGCAAATTTTTTTAATTTATCCAAAGGTCTAAGCGTCACACCACTTCCTATTAGGCCACTTTTAATTGTATTTGCAGTATCAACTGCACTTTTACCATCTCCATGAACACAAATTGAATCAATTTCGCATGGGATTTGTTTACCTGAAAAACAATTTAATGATTGGGATTTAACCATTTTTATAACATGTTTTTTTGCAATTTCAGGGTCTGTAATTAGAGCGTTCGGTTTTGATCTTGAAACTAAATTTCCGTCATCTTCATAATTCCTATCTGCGAATATTTCTGCTGCTATTTTCATATTGAGTTTTTTTCCTGCTTTTTCCATTTCAGAACCAGTTGGAACAAGGAAGATCAAATCTTGATTTGCCTCAATGATGGATTTCGCAATAATATTTGCTAATTCGAAATTTTCACAAGCCATATTATTTAAAGCTCCGTGTGGTTTTACGTGGGTTACTTTCATAGAGTCTTTTTCAGCAATTTCGTTTAAAATATTAATTTGATCAATTATCAATTTCTTTATCTCTAAAGGAGGCAGGTTTAATCTTTTTCTTCCAAAATTGTCAGGGTCATTAAAAGACGGATGTGCTCCAATGCTTACTCCATTTTTTTTTGAAACTTCCACAGTCCTTTTCATTGTAGGTTTATCTCCAGCATGATAACCACACGCAATATTTGCAGAATTAACTATGCCTAATAGCAAAGGGTCATTTTCCGTAGAACAAAACTTTGAAGTTTCGCCAAGATCACAATTAATATTAATTTCCATATTTTAAACCTTTATATAATATCTATTATATCAATTTATGTTAAAAAAAATAACCAATATTGGAGATTGTGGCATCACTTGTGATTTTGGTGATGAAGTTAATAAAAGCACAAACAAAGAAGTAATTAAACTTTTTAACTTTATTCAACAGTCAGTAAATACTAGAAAGCTAAAAGGAATATTAAATTATACCCCATCATACAATAAATTAATAATTAATTTTGAATTAGGACAAATTAAATCACAAGAAATAATAGAATTCATTAAAAGTAGCGATTATTCAAAAATAAATTTAACTGAAAACAAAAAAATTGTTGAAATCCCAATATGTTATGATGAAGAATTTGCTTTGGACATTAAAAGATTAGAGACAAAAACCAAATTAAATTTTAAAGAAATAGTATCAAAACATCTTGAAACAAATTTTTTCGTTTACATGATTGGTTTTGTACCTGGACAACCCTTTCTTGGAGATCTGAATAAAAGTCTTTACCACGATAGGTTAGATACACCGCGTATAAAAATAAACAAAGGATGTGTGGGAATAGTTGAAAAATTTTGTACGATATACACTTTCGAAAGCCCTGGTGGATGGAATATAATAGGAAGAACTCCATTCGAACTATTCAATATAAACAAAAAAGATACAAGCATTTTATCACCAGGTGACACTGTAAAATTTAAATCAATATCAAAAAAAGAGTTTGGATCGTTTAAAAATGAATAATTACTTTAAAGTTTTAAGACCGGGTATTAATTCTACTTTTCAAGATCTAGGTAGATTTGGTTTACAGCATTTAGGAATTGTCGCAAGTGGCTGTATGGATCAATTAACATTTTGTACTTCAAATAAATTAGTTGGCAATAAAATATCAGAGGGAGCTTTAGAATTTGCATATCAAGGACCATTATTCGAACTTATAGGAGAAACTGTACTGGTAGCTATCTCAGGCAAAGTTAATTTTAATATTATAAAAAAAAATGGCGAAATAATTAAAGGAAAGCCTAATGAAAGTTTCCTAATTTCAAATGGAGAAAAGATTGATATTTTATCAACTATTAATTCTGTTTATGGTTATTTTTCAATTTTTGGTGGTTTTAAAATAGAAGAGGTTAAAGGCAGCGTATCAACATTGGTAAAAGCAAAAATCGGTCCAAACAATGGTGACAAACTCAAAGTTGGCGATAAAATTTTTTTTAATAAATCTCATCAAGTGGATAAAACAAATAAAATTCAATTTGATTTCGATAAAGATAACATCATCCGAGTTATGAAAGGATTACAAATTCATTATTTCTCGAAAAAAAGCCAAGAAGATTTTTTTTCAAAAGAATACAAAGTTACAAAATTAACTGATCGAATGGGAATGAGATTAGAAGGTCAAAAACTCGAAAACACAGTCAATAAAAATATAAAATCGGAAGGGATCACGAAAGGATCAATACAAGTTCCCGGCGACGGCCAACCTATAATTCTACTTTCAGATCACCCAACAATCGGTGGATATCCAAAAATTGCAAATGTGATCACAGCTGATTATGATAAATTAGTTCAAAAAACCCCTGGAACGATTATTAAATTCAAATTGGTCAATTTGGCTGTTGCAGAAATTGCTTTTCAAGACTATGTAAGAAAATTCTAAATGAATTTTGTTTATAAAATACCTGGACCTTTGCTTATTCTCACAGGTGGATTTTGTTTAAGTTGGGGTGGACTAATTTTAAGATCTTTCGAAAGTGCAAGTATCTGGCAAATTCTTTTTTATAGATCAATATTTTTTCTCTGGGTTTTAATTGCTTTTATCTTATTAACTTATGGAAAAAAGACATTTAAAAAAATTAAAGAGGCAGGAATACCTGGTCTTATAGGCGGAGTATTTCTATCAACAAATTTTGTCGCCTATATGTATTCTATGATGGAAACGACTGTTGCTAATGTAGTTTTTATTATAAGCACTCAAACAGTTTTTTTACCAATAGTTGCCTATTTTTTTTTAAAAGAAAAAATTTCACCGCGAGGATATGTTGCGATTGTATTAGCAATGATCGGCGTAACTTTGATGATTGGTGACTCACTTGGCACAGGATCTTTAAAAGGAAATTTAGCTGCCTTAACAATTCCAATTAATTTTTCAGTTCTAGTTTTAATAATTCGAAAATACCCAAAAGTAGATATGATACCTGCAATATTTTATGCAGGTATATTGAGTTGCCTATATGGTTTATTTTTACTTGAAGATATGGTCTTATCTACAAAAGATATTTGGTTATCTTTTTTACTTGGTGTTCCACAATTAGCTTTTGGTTTTATTTTTATCACAATAGGTTCTAGAACAACCCCAGCAGTGATGGTTGGTTTATTAATGCTTATGGAGTCTATATTTGCCCCTATATGGGTTTGGTTATTTTATAATGAAATACCACCAATAAGTGTACTTATTGGGGGAATAATCATTCTTTCAGCCGTAGTTATGAAAAGCTTGGATTATAAAAAAGTATAATTTATCTAAATTTTGTGTTATAAGAAAAGAATAACGGGAGAGACTATTTAAATATAGCGCCGAAGGAGCAACCTCCCTGGAAACTCTCAGGCAAAAGGACCGTTATTGTAATAACTCTGGAAAGCAGGCTTAGCCTCACCGAAGGAGTAAATCTCTCAGGTTCTTGGACAGATGGGGAAAAAAAGGGTTATTACAAAATGGAAAAAACAGCTTTATATAATTTTCATAAAAACTCAGGAGCTAAGTTCGTTCCTTTCGCTGGTTATGAGATGCCTATCCAATATAAAGATGGCATAGTTAAAGAACATATAAATACAAGACAGTTCGCGGGTTTTTTCGATGTATCACATATGGGGCAGTTTTTTGTCTCTGGAGGCCGATCAACAGAACTTAGTTTAGAAAAAATCATACCGTTAGATTTTAAAGAAATTAAGATGAACCAGTCTAAATATTCCTTTTTAATTAATGATGAAGGAGGAGTTATAGATGATCTTATTATAACAAGAGTTGAAAATGGTTTTAATATTATATTGAATGCAGCTTGCAAGGATAACGATATTAAAGAAATTGCAAAGTGTCTAAATTCCGAAAGCAAATACGAATTAAGAAAAGATTTATCTCTTATAGCTTTACAAGGTCCTAAAGCGGAAACAATTCTTGAATCAATTATAAAAGGTGTAAAAGAACTCAAATTTATGAATGGTAATTATTTTAAATTTCTTGAAAAGAAAATTTACATAACTCGTTCTGGTTATACAGGCGAAGATGGTTTTGAGATTTCAGTGCCAAATGTAATTGTTGAAAATCTTATCAAATTACTTACATATAAAGATGCTAAACCTATAGGTTTGGGAGCAAGAGATACACTTAGATTAGAAGCGGGTTTATGTTTGTATGGTCATGAATTAAATCAAGAGATTAATCCGATTCAAGCAAATTTAAAATGGGCAATTTCAAAAAAAAGAAGAGAAACAGGAGGATTCAAAGGCTGGGAAAATATTAAAAAAGATTTACAAAACGGAGTTTCTAAAATTAGAGTTGGTGTTAAACCAGCAGGTAAAATTATCGCAAGGGAGGGTACAAAAATTTATTCTAATACTGGTGAGGAAATAGGAATTATAACAAGTGGCACATATGGACCCAGCGTAAATAGTCCAGTTGCCATGGGATATGTAAAAAGTAAATTTTCAGAAATTGATAATAAAATTTTAATAGAGGTAAGAGGAAAAAAGCATGAGGCCAAAGTATCTAAATTACCTTTTTATAAAAAGAGTTATGTCAAATAGGAGGATATATGAGTGAAAAAAAATATTCAAAAAAACATGAATGGATCATGTTAGATGGTGAGTCTGCAACTGTAGGCATTAGCAAGCATGCAACAGAAATGCTCGGTGATATCGTTTTTGTTGAATTGCCCGAGAAAGGTAAGAGCTTAAATAAAGAAGAAAAAGCTGCTGTAGTAGAATCCACAAAGGCTGCGAGCGATGTTTATACACCAGTATCTGGAGAAATTATGGAAACAAATCAACCAATTGTCGATGATCCATCAAATGTAAATAAAGATCCAGAAAATAATGGTTGGTTTTTTAAAATAAAAGTTAAAGATAAATCAGAGTTAGATTCTTTGATGAGCCAGCCGGATTATGAAAAATTCGTAAAGGACAATCCAAATTAGCATGATAGACGATACTTCAAAAGAATTTATCAGTAGGCACATTGGTCCGAGCACTGAAGACCAAATAGAGATGTTAAAAGCAATATCTTCAAAATCAATTAATAATTTAATTGAGAATACTGTTCCAAAGAATATTTTAATTAAAGATGAACTAAAAATTGATGAGCCAATGTCAGAGAATGATGCTCTAAAAAAATTGAAACTTTTGTCAAAAAAAAATGAAGTTTTCCGTAATTTTATAGGCATGGGTTACTATAATACTGTTACCCCAAATGTTATTTTAAGAAATATACTGGAGAATCCTGGTTGGTATACTTCTTATACTCCATACCAACCTGAAGTAGCCCAGGGAAGATTAGAAATGCTTATTAATTTCCAACAAATGATAATGGATTTAACTGGTATGGATATAGCAAATGCTTCGTTATTAGATGAAGGAACTGCTGCTGCTGAAGCAGTGGGTTTATGTCAAAGATTAGATAAAAATAATTCAAAAAAGATATTTGTATCAAGCTCATGTAACCCTCAAACAATAGATATAATTAAGACAAGGGTTGAGCCATTCAATATAGAGCTAATTATTGGTGATGAGGAAAAAATTTTAAAAGGTATTAAAGATAAAATTATTTGTGGTGTTTTAGCTTACCCTGGAACTTTAGGTGAAATTAAAGACCCTAGTGAGTCTATAAGCTTAATTCATAAAAAAGAAGGCAAAGTAATTATTGTTAGTGATCTGTTATCTTTAACAAGACTTAAAACCCCAGCAGAACTTGGGGCAGATATTGCTGTTGGAAGTGCACAAAGATTTGGAATACCTATGGGTTATGGAGGTCCACATGCAGCGTTTTTTGCAACTAAAGAAGAATTTAAAAGGTCTATGCCAGGTAGAATTATTGGAGTATCAGTTGATAGACATGGGAAAAAAGCGTTCAGGTTATCTCTTCAAACAAGAGAACAGCACATAAGAAGAGACAAGGCTACAAGCAATATTTGTACTGCTCAAGCACTACTTGCAATTCTTTCAGCTGCTTATGCAATTTATCATGGACCTGAAGGAATTTTAAAAATAGCTAATAGGACATCAAAGTTAGCAAAAATATTTGCTGATGGACTGAAATCAGGTGGTTACCAACTACACTCTGAAAATTTTTTTGATACAGTTACTGTCAAAACAAATGAGAAAACAGACACTATAAATAACAAGGCCTTATCAGAAAAAATTAATTTGAGGGTAGTAGATAAAAATACATTATCTGTAGCTTTTGATGAGGTTAAGAGAGTTGATCATGTAAATACTCTACTAAAAATATTCGGCATAAAAAAAACATTTAGTAATACTGATAAAGTTGATTTAACTAATTTACCAAAAAATCTTTTAAGAACATCTAAATATCTGACTCATCCTATTTTTCATAAATATCACTCAGAAACTGAGATGCTTCGTTATTTAAAAAGATTAGAAGATTGTGATATTGCTTTAAATAGATCTATGATTGCTCTTGGCTCATGTACGATGAAGCTAAATGCTACAGCGGAACTTATCCCTGTGACTTGGAAAGAATTCTCATTACCACATCCTTTTGTGCCCCAAGATCAAATGAAAGGGTATAAGGTTTTATTTAATGATTTAGTTAATGATTTAAAGGAAATCACAGGTTTTGATGCAGTTTCCCTTCAACCAAATTCAGGTGCTCAAGGAGAATATTCAGGATTAATGACAATACGTAAATTTCATTTGAATAATAATCAAAAAAATAGAAATGTATGTTTGATACCAGAGTCAGCACACGGTACAAATCCTGCAAGCGCACAAATGTGTGGTATGAAAGTAGTAGTTGTTAATTGCGATGAGGAAGGCAATGTTGATATAATAGATTTAAAAGATAAGGTAAATAAGTATTCAAAAGATTTAGCTGCTCTGATGGTAACCTACCCATCAACACACGGAGTATTCGAAGAAAAAATTAGTGAAATTTGTGATTATGTCCATAAAGCTGGCGGTCAAGTTTATATGGATGGTGCAAACCTTAACGCACTAGTTGGTATTGCAAAACCTGGAAAATTTGGACCAGATGTTTGTCATATCAACTTACACAAAACTTTTTGTATTCCACATGGAGGAGGAGGGCCAGGTATGGGTCCAATCGCATGCGCAAAACACTTAAAAGATTTTTTACCAAATCATAACATTACTAAAAATAATAGATCCGAGAAAAGTTTAGGCTCTGTATCTGCTGCGCCATGGGGAAGTGCGAGTATATTACCAATTTCCTGGATGTATATAAAAATGATGGGAGCTGAAGGTTTAAGAAAAGCATCTGAGGTAGCAATTTTAAACGCAAATTACATATCAAAAAAATTATCTAATCATTATAAAGTTCTCTACAAAGGAAAAAATGGAAATGTTGCACACGAATGTATTATAGATCTTAGACCAATAAAATCTAAATCGGGAATTTCAGAGGAAGATATCGCCAAAAGATTAATAGATTACGGTTATCATGCCCCAACAATGTCCTGGCCTGTTGCCGGAACATTAATGATTGAACCAACAGAGAGTGAAAATCTGGCAGAGATAAATCGTTTTTGTAATGCATTAATATCTATTAAAAAAGAAATTGATAAAGTTGACAATGGTAGTTTTGATAAGAAAGACAATCCTTTGAAAAATGCTCCACACACACATCTTGAGCTTAGTGCAGATGAATGGAAACACTTATATAAAAGAGAAGAAGCCGCATTTCCAAATGAATATTTGAAAGTTAATAAGTTTTGGCCCCCAGTTGGAAGAGTTGATAATGTTTTTGGTGATAGAAATTTAGTTTGCTCTTGTCCAACTCTTCAAGAGTATAAAGAAGATGCAGCTTAAATATTAAATGAAAATTGCAGTTATTGGTTCAGGTATATCAGGTCTGTCAGCTGCTTATTACTTATCAAAAAAATATAAAGTAGATCTTTTTGAAAGGGAGGATCATTTTGGTGGACACTCATATACATACGACATAAATGAGAATGATAAAAAAGTTCCTGTAGATCTCGGATTTATAGTTTTTAATAAATTAACTTATCCAAATTTAATAAATTTTTTTAATGAGCTAAAAGTTCCATACGAAAAAAGCGATATGTCTTTTTCAGTTTCTGTAAAAGACTCATCAATTGAATATGGTGGCACAGGTTTTAACGCGTTATTTGCAAGAAAAAATAATTTATTTAATTTTAATTTTATTAAAATGATTTATGAAATTATATCTTTTTATAAAACAGCACCAATTTTACTAAAAAAAGATTTGAAAAATTTGACCTTAGGAAATTATTTAGATAATTCAAAACTTTCAAAATATTTTATAAATTACCATATTGTTCCAATGGTAGCAGCAATTTGGTCAATGCCGATTTCAAAAGCGAGAGATATACCTTTTGAATTGTTTTTAAATTTTTTTAACAACCATGGGCTTTTTAAATTAAAAAATAGACCTCAGTGGTATACTGTTACAAATAGAAGTAGAGCTTATGTAACAAGAGTCTTAGAAAAAATTAGTGGAGATTATTTAAAAAACTATAATATAAAAAAAATAGTAAGAAGTAAGGATAATGTGAGAATTTTCACACAAAATGACGGCGACCAGCGGGATTACGATCATGTTGTTTTATCCTGTCATGCAGATGAAAGTTTAAATATTATTGATAAACCAACAATAGATGAAAAAAAAATTCTTAGAGAATTTTCTTATATTCCTAATACCGCGTATCTTCATACAGACACAAATTTGATGCCAAATAAAAAAAATGCTTGGTCGAGCTGGAACTCAATTTCTACAAAAGATTTATCTCACACATGTATTACATACTGGCTAAATAAGCTGCAAAATTTAAAAACAAAAGAGAATTATTTTCTGACTTTAAATCCAATATTCGAAATTAAAGAAAATAAATTAATAAAAAAAATTAATTTTACACATCCTTATTTAAATATTAAAAGCTTTAAGACACAAACTAACTTAAATACTCTTCAAGGTAAAAATAGGACTTGGTTTTCGGGTAGTTATTTTGGGTACGGTTTTCATGAGGATGGGTTAAAATCAACTTTAGAAATGATAAATCAATTTGAAAGAAGAGATGGAGACTTGTATATACAAAGGCATAGTTACGCATCGAAGATTTAAACCGAAAAGACATTTTTTTAATTATAAAACCTTTTCTGTCCTTTTTGATTTAGATGAATTAAAAGATTTAGAAAAAAAGATTTCGATATTTTCTCTCAATAAGTTTAATGTTTTTAGTTTCTACAATAAAGATCACGGAAATAGAGATGGCAGTGATATTAAAAACTGGGTCAAGAATAATTTAAATAAATTTAACATTAACTTTAAAGTATCAAAGATAAAACTTTTATGTTTTCCACGTATTTTTGGTTATGTATTCAATCCACTAAGTATTTTTTATTGTTACAACGAGAAATCTGAATTAAGAGCAATTCTTTATGAGGTCAAAAATACTTTTAACGAACAACATACTTATATTTTTCAGGTAAAAAATAATTCCAAAATTATCACACAAAGTTGTAACAAAAAGTTTTATGTATCACCTTTTATGGAAATGGAAACTTCTTATAATTTTAGATTATCAGAACCTAAAGAGACTTTAAGTGTTTTTATAAAACAGAAAGATATTAATGGAATGTTGCTTTCAGCATGTCAAATTGGAAAGAAAGAGCAGATATCCACAAAACGATTACTGATAAACTTCTTAAAACACCCAATGATGACAATTAAAATTATAATGGCGATACATTTTGAAGCATTAAGACTATGGAGGAAAGGGGTTAAGTTAGTAAGGAGAAATACCAAAATGAAAAATAATCTTTCTTTAGAAAAATGATATTTAATCCGTATAAAATCTCTGAAAATTTCGTTTTAAAAAAACTGAAAACAATTAATAGCGGAAAACTAATTTTACAAAATTATAATGGTGAAACTTATATCTTTGGTAATGCAGATGATGCTTTAGAGGTTAAAATAAAAATTCATAACCCAAAATTTTATTTTAATATTATAAAAGGTGGTAGTAACGCGCTTGCTGAAAGTTATATAAAAAATGATTTTGAAACACCTAACTTACCATCTCTTATTGAGCTTACAGCTAAAAATATTGACGTTACACACAAGTTTTCTGGGATTTTAAATATTTCAAGTTTAAATAATATTTTTAGAAATCTTTTCTTATCAAATACACGAAAAAAAAGTGTAGAATATATTTCAAAACACTACGATTTAGGAAACGAATTTTTCTCAACATGGCTTGATAAAACTTTAACATATTCTTGTGGAATATTTGAAAAACCGGAGCAAGAGTTAGAAAAAGCACAAATTAACAAGTATAATAAGTTGATAGATCTTATCAAACCCAAACCTGGTGATAAAATTTTAGAAATAGGATGTGGCTGGGGAGGTTTTGCCGAACATCTAGCAAAAAATTATGATGTGAATTTAGACTGTATTACAATTTCAAAGAAACAATTTGAATTCACTAAAAATAGAATAAATCGTTTAAAACTAAATAACAAAGTTAAGGTTAAATTCCTTGATTACAGAGATCTTAAAGACAAATACGATGCAATAGCTTCTATTGAGATGATTGAAGCAGTTGGGGAAAAGCATTTAAATAAATATTTCTCAACAATAAAAAGTAATTTAAAACCAAATGGTGTAGGCGCTATTCAAGCAATTATAATAAAGGATGAATTATTTAATAGATATAGAAAGAACCAAGACTTCATTCAAAAATATATTTTTCCAGGAGGTTTTTTGCCATCTTTACAATCAATAAAAGATTACTCTAAAAAAACTGGTTTAATACTTAAAGGTTACAATTCTTATGGACCACATTATTCTCAAACTTTGAGTAAGTGGAGGCAAAATTTCATAGGTTCTTGGAATAATATTTCAAAACAAGGTTTTGATAGTTCATTTAAAAAAATTTGGGATTTTTATTTTTCTTATTGTGAAGCTGGATTTAGGTCAAAGAATATCGATTTAATACAATTTTCAGTTAGGAATAAATAAAATATGAGATATATTTTAACATTATTTTTAACATTATTTTTAACAAATTGTGTAGCCGGAATGAAACCAGAAGATTTTAAAGATCAGGAACCAAAACTAATAATTGAGGAGTTTTTAAAAGGTAACGTCAAAGCTTACGGAGTACTTCAGAATAGAGGCGGCAAAGTAACAAGACAATTTTCTGCAGACCTAAACGGTAAATGGGATGGAAATCAATTGATATTAGACGAGAAGTTTAATTGGTCCGATGGCGAAGTTCAAACAAGACAGTGGAAAATAATTAAAAAAGATGAGCATAATTACGAAGGTACGGCATCAGACGTTGTTGGCACAGCAAAGGGTTTCTCATATGGTTCTGCTTTTAAATTAGAATATGTATTGCTAGTACCAGTTAAAGGAAAAGAAATTAAAATTACTTTTGATGATTGGATTTTTAAACAAAGTGACACTGTTGCTATCAATAGAGCTAAAATGACAAAATTTGGTATTAAGGTTGCAGAGCTCACTGTTGTATTTGTTAAAAATTAACGATTAACAAATTTACTAATCAAAAAATTGTAAACTTTATTTGGTAGCATTTGAAAAATCTTGTAAATAAAAGCTATCTGTGGTGGAAATATTATTTCAAAAGATTTTTTATTTACCAATCCTTCATAAATTTTATCGGCTGCATAGTTTGTATCTTTTAAAAAAGGCATTTTAAATTCATTCTTATCTGTTAAAGCTGTTTTGATAAATCCTGGTGATATTAGGGATACTCTCACATTAAATTTTTGAAAATCAAAATAAATTCCTTGGGTAAAATTATTTAAAGATGCTTTTGATGCAGTATATCCAGACGATTTAGGTAAACCTCTATACCCTACTGGTGATGAGACAATTGAAATATGTCCGTTTTTCTTATTTTGAAAATACTCTTGAACTGCTTTAACACAGCCAACAACACCTAAAAAATTAACCTCCATTACTGTTTTTACATTTTCTACGCTTAGACCCTTTTCTGACTTCCTTTCGTAAGTGCCAGAACTAAAAATACAGAGATCTATATCTTTAAAGTCTTTTAATATTTTATTAAATGTTTCTTGAGTTCTATTTGAGTCAGTCACATCCATTGGATAAGCAAAAATATTCTCATTTTTTGCTATTTCATTTAATAGATTTTCTCTTCTAGCAGAAATTGCAACTTTCCAATTTTCTTTTGCAAATTTTTCAGCAACAGCCTTCCCAATACCGCTACTTGCACCTGTTATCCAAACTTTCTTTTGGTCATTGCTCATGATAAATTATATCTCATATTAATGTTTAATAATAAATACTTATCTTTATTTTTAATAGTTTTAATTACATTTATGGCTTCTGCAATAGGTGGAGTTGTAACATCAATTTTTAAGGAACCTTGGTATTCACAAATAATTCGACCATCATTTAGCCCGCCATCATGGGTTTTTGGCCCTGTATGGACGACACTTTACATATTAATGTCTGTAGCAATTTGGTTTAACTGGATTTCTTATCGGAACAAGAAAACATTGAACATTTATTTCATTCATATAGCTTTTAATTCACTGTGGAGTGTAATTTTTTTTGGCTTTCATCAAATTTTATTATCTGTGTTTAATTTGTTAATAATTTTATTTTTTATCGTTTGGCTAATGATAATTTATTATAAAACTACTAAACTTAGCTTTTTACTAATGACACCATATTTGTTATGGTCCTCTTTTGCATTTTTACTAAATGTGAGTATTTTTTACTTGAACTAAATAAAATAATGAATCATTGAACTATGAAATCGAATTTTTTAAAAAGAATTTTTAGAGCAATAAAAATTGATCCTGAACTTTACGAAGAAGTTGAGCACGATAAATCTGCAACCTTTCAGGCAGCGTGTGTAGTTGTATTGTCAAGCTTGGCAGCAGGTGTCGGGGCTATACATTTAGGAGCAACAAGTTTCTTTTTAGGTCCATTAATATCTTTAGCTAGTTGGTACTTTTGGGCATTTTTGATTTTTATTGTTGGAACAAAAATGTTTCCAGACAAACAAACAAAAAGCGATCATGGAGAACTACTTAGAACAATTGGTTTTTCCAGTGCTCCTGGAATAATTAGAATATTTGGTTTCACCCCTGAATTAATGACAGTAACATTTATTGGCTCCTCATTTTGGATGTTAGCTTGCATGGTAGTTGCAGTAAGACAAGCTCTTGATTATAAAAGTTTGTGGAAAGCACTTGGTGTTGTAGTGTTGTGTTGGTTTATCCAAGCTATTTTATTGTTTTTAATACTAATTGTTTTTAATAGATAAAACTAGATTTTTGTTGGATTTGGTTTGTTTTTGTAAACCACTTCAGGATCAAATTTTTTCTTTTTTTCCTTAAAATCTATTTTAACCTTTTCGGTGTTTTCAATTTTTCCAAGAGTAATCGATCTATAAAAACAGGATTTGTAACCAACGTGGCAACTTGCGCCATCTCCTATATCTACACTCATCCATATAGAGTCTTGATCATCATCTATTCTCATCTCAACAACTTTTTGAACAAAACCACTTGTTTCGCCTTTGTGCCAAACTTCTTTTCTTGATCTACTCCAATAATGAGCTTCTTTAGTTTCAATAGTTTTTTTAAGAGCTTCAGAATTCATGAATCCTTGCATTAAAACTTCCTTGGTTTTAAAATCAGTTGTTATAACAGGTATAAGACCATCATTATTAAATTTTGGCGAAAGTAAATTACCCTCTTCAATATCCGCGACATTTTCTCTTTTTTTAAACATTTGATTAGCTATATAAAACTATAATAAGTTTGCAGTTTGCATTAATAATTTTTATTATATATTAATTTTGTTATTTATGAAAATAGTTAAAAATACAGATAATGCCGTTTTAAAAGATAAATCAGAAGTTTCAGACAAAGAAGCAGAGGAAGCTTTTAGAACTATATTGCGATGGATCGGTGAAAATCCAAACAGAGAGGGGTTGTTAGAAACTCCAAGAAGAGTAACAAAAGCTTATAAAGAATATTTTAAGGGATATAATCAAGAAATTACTTCAGAATTATTAAAAACTTTTGGTGACGTTAATGGTTACGATGACATGGTATTACAAAAAAATATTTCTGTTCAAAGTCATTGTGAGCATCATATGGCACCAATTATTGGAGTAGCCCATGTTGCTTATATACCAAAAAAAAGAGTAGTAGGTTTAAGCAAGCTAGCAAGAGTTGTTGAAGTTTATTCTAAAAGATTACAAACACAAGAAAGATTAACTATGCAGATTGCAAAATCTCTAATGGATGGTTTGGATGCCCATGGAGTTGCAGTTACAATAGACTCAACTCATCAATGTATGACTATGAGAGGTATTAAAAAAGAAAAAGCAACTACAATCACAAATTATTTTTTAGGTAAATTTAAAGACGATCTTAGTTTTCAGAATAGATTTTTAAAACATATTTCTGATAATAATTAGTCATCATCTTCATCTCTCCAATTATCTAAATAGAATTTATAGCAAGCATAAGTTACTGCTACTATTCCATAACAAAAAGCAAATAATAAACCATCTTCTTTACCTAAATAATTCCAGCTAATTTGGAAAACTAATATAGGAGAAATTAAAATAATGAGAATTATACTTAATCTTATATAATAAGGAAATTTTTGCTTCATAATTAATCTTATATTCCCAAAAAATAATTTGTCATATTAATTTGTCACATGTAAGATGAAACATGCCAAAAAGTTTCAAAGCCATTGTAATTGATAACAAAAACGAAAAATTCACTCGAGAAGTAAAAGATTTAAATAGCGATCATTTAAAAGATGGAAATGTATTAGTCAGAATAGATTTTTCTAGTTTAAATTTTAAAGATGCATTGATATTAAATAATGGTGGAAGAATTGTTAAAAAATATCCCTTTGTTCCTGGCATAGATTTTTCAGGAACTGTTGAAGAATCGGAAGATGAAAAATTTAAAAAGGATGATAAAGTAATATTAACTGGATTTAGAGTAGGAGAAATTTATTATGGAGGATTTTCTCAATACGCAAAAGTAAACTCGGATTTTCTTGTAAAACTACCAAAAGATTTAACAAATAAAAAAGCAATGATGATGGGTACCGCTGGTCTTACAGCTTTACTATGCTCTTTTGCGGTAAAAGCTAAAGAGGAACTTTTAATGGGATCCAAAGTAAAGGACGTTTTGGTAACTGGAGCAACAGGAGGAGTCGGTAGTTTCGCTGTCATGGCTTTATCTAAAATGGGTTATGATGTTCATGCTGTAACTGGAAAAAAAGACAAACACGATTATTTAAAGAAACTAGGGGCTAAAAATATTTTAGACAGAAAAGAATTTTTGGGTGAAAGTAAACTTTTGGAAAAGGGCTTGTGGGACTGTGTTGTCGATAATGTTGGTGGAGAAGGGCTGACTAAAATTTTGGCACAAACAAAACCAGGTGGTATTGTCGCTTTACCAGGAAACGCAGGGGGGGTTAAAATTGCAACTAATACAATGCCTTTTGTAATAAGAGGGGTAAAATTATGGGGAATAGATTCTTCAGGTACTTCAGCAAGAAGAAAAGATTTTGTGTGGAACGAAGTAGGTAAACTGATTGATTTTACTATGATTGAGAGTTCAATTAAGGAAGTATCTTTAAATGAATTGATGAGTGAATTTCCAAAAATGCTTAAAGGCGAATTGACCGGTAGAATTCTGGTAAATCCCAACAAATAAGATATGGACTGGGATAAATTAAAAATTTTTCATGCAGTAGCTGAATCTGGAAGTTTTACAAAAGCCTCAACAGTGTTAAATTTAAGCCAATCTGCAATAAGCAGACAAATTCAAACTTTAGAAAATGAACTCAAAATCCATCTCTTCGAGAGACACGCTAGAGGATTAGTTTTAACAGATAATGGAGAGTATTTATATAAAACAGCACACGAAGTAATATCGAAATTAAAAGATGTAGAGGCCACATTAAATGATGAGAAAGATAAGCTAAATGGCAAACTTACTATTACTACCGTTGTGAGTTTTGGAACAACTTGGTTAACGCCCAGGATAAAAGAGTTTATGGCACTTCATCCTGAAATAGAAATTGAATTAATATTTGATGATAAAGAGTTGGATCTAAGTACCCGTCAGGCTGATGTAGGGATTTTTATGAGAAGGCCAAAACAATTAAATTATATTCAAAAAAAATTGATTGATCTTAACTACCATATTTATGGTTCGACAAAATATTTAGAAAAATATGGTCATCCAAAAAATATAAAAGATTTAGATAAGCATAAATTTATTACATATGGCAGAGGAGCACCATCTCCTGTATTCAATCCTGATTGGGCATTAAAGTTAGGTTCTAAGGATAAAAAAAAGAGAAAACCAGTTATGAAAGTAAATAGTGTTTATGGATTACTTTTAGCCGTACAAAGTGGAGTTGGTCTAGCTGCTCTTCCAGATTATATGACTGCTAATGTCTCAAATATTACAAAAATCTTACCTGAGATTGAAGGACCTTTAACCGAAACTCATTTTGTTTATCCTCAATCATTAAAAAATGTTGCTAAAGTAAAAGCTTTTAGGAATTTTTTATTTAGTAAAGTAAGTGAATGGAAATTTTAATTAATATGTTTCAGCTTTTATTTTAAGTTTAGCGCCTTCTTCAATTGAAAGATTTTTCTGATTTAAAACACCCTCAACTTCAGCTGTAGTTTTTATCTTTATCAAATCAGAATTAATATTTCCATTTGATGTCCCACCAAGAGTTGCATCGGTTGAGCTTATATTTCCATTAATCTTTGATCCTGAGTGTGTCTGCAACTTGTCTGCAGTAACATCACCATCTATTTTGGCATCGATCACTAATCTCTCTTTTTCAATTATGTCTCCCTTTATTGTCACATCAGAGAGAAGTACTGAAGTTTTTTCACTCATAATATTATAATACAATTATAAGTTGATTAAATCAAACAATTTAAATACTTAAGCTACAAATAATGTAGTAAAAATTAAATATCGAACTAAATGATACCTTTAAAAGATGATAATCCAACAAAAAGCAGACCAATAGTAAGCTACGGAATTATTGGATTTTGCATTTTAATATTTTTAGCACAAACAGGTTTAAGCGAGACAGAACTTCGAGATTTTACATATTCATATGGACTTATACCTTCTGTTCTAATGGGAGTAGATCAACTTCCAAATGATCTTTATAGAATTTCACCAATAGGGACAATTTTTACTTCAATGTTTATGCATGGTGGGTGGATGCATTTAATTGGAAACATGTTATATCTTTGGATTTTTGCTGACAACATAGAGGACGATTTAGGTACTTTAAATTTTATAATTTTTTATTTTGTTTCAGGTATTGGAGCTGCGATGGCTCAAGTACTTATGGATGTTAATTCTCAAATACCAATGATAGGTGCAAGTGGAGCAATTGGAGGAGTATTAGGCGCCTATTTAATTAACTATCCTAATGCAAGAGTATTGGTTTTAATACCTTTTGGATTTTTTAGCCAGTTAATCAAAATAAGAGCTCTTTACGTTTTGGGTTTTTGGTTTATTTTACAGTTTGTAAATTCATTCCTAACAGCCTCTTCAAGCGGTGGAGGAGTGGCATATGCCGCACATATAGGTGGTTTTATAACTGGTGTTGTTTTGATATTATTTTTAAATAAAAAAAATAATAAAAAAAACTTTAATAAGAAAATCAATAAAAAACAAAAAGGTCCTTGGGAGTAATGAGTTATATAATTCCATTCATAATTTTAATAACTATAGTAGTTTTTATTCATGAGTATGGCCATTATTATTTTGCAAGAAGATATGGAGTTGCAGTAACAGATTTTTCAATTGGTTTTGGTAAAGAAATTTTTGGTTTTAATGACAAAAACGGAACAAGATGGAAATTTTGTTTAATTCCACTTGGAGGTTATGTTAAATTTTTTGGAGATAGAAATGTATTTAGTCAATCCGAGCAAGAAGAGTTGTTAAAAAAATATAATAAAGAGGATCAAAAAAAATTATTTGTTACAAAACCATTATATCAAAGATCATTGATAGTTGCTGGAGGCCCTCTTGCAAATTTTATATTGGCTTTATTAATTTTTACTTTAATTAATATTTTTGTAGGTAAAGATTTTACTCAGCCGAAAATTGAAGAAGTAACAATAAACAGCCCCGCAGAGAAAGCAGGATTAAAAAAAAACGATATAATTATTGGTATAAATGACAATAAAGTAGAAAGTATTCTAGAAGTATCAACTTATATCAATACTAATAATGCAGATAAGTTAAAAATCATGGTTTTAAGAGATCAAAAGGAAATCTCTCTTGTAGCTATCCCAGAAATAATAGATTCTAAAGATCCATTGGGGAATTCCGTAAAAAAAAAAATAATTGGAATTAAAATAGGACCTGCTAACAATGAATTTAATAAAGAAAAACTTGGACCTACAAAAGCAGTATATTATGCAACAAAAGAAATTTGGTTTGTCTCTAAGACTACAATTCAGTTTGTTGGATCTATGTTTCAAGGCAAGGCGGACACCTCCCAACTAGGAGGACCAATCAAAATTGCTAAAATTTCTGGTCAAGTTATGGAATTTGGAATATTAGCTTTTTTAAGTACAATAGCTTACATCTCAATAAGTCTTGGTTTAATTAACTTATTTCCTATTCCTCTTTTGGACGGGGGTCATTTGATGTTTTATTTATTTGAAAAAATTTTAGGGAGACCTTTAAGCCAAGCAACACAAGAAGGTTTTTTTCGAATCGGTCTTTTTTTACTTCTTTCTTTAATGTTATTTACTACTTTTAGTGATTTAAAAGATTTAGGATTATTTTAATTATCATTTAGATTGTAAAAAAACCTAATAAAAACAAGGCTTTTTCACAAACACTCTATTTTGTGTTTATAAACACGGTAGCTACTATATTTTCGTTGATTTTATTGAGTTTTTGTACAAATTGAAAAAAGCAATAAAAAAGGGGCTAAAATGAACAAAAAACAACTAGTAAATAAAATAGCAACAGCAATGAGCCAAAGTAAAGCTGATGCTGAGAGAATGTTCGATACTATTACTGGTATTATTCTAGATTGCCTTAAAAATGACGAAGCCGTGAAAATCGCTGGTTTTGGCACTTATAAGGTAGCTAAAAGAAAAGCCAGAATTGGTAGAAATCCTCGAACTGGAGAGCAGATCCAAATTTCTGCCTCACAGAAGGTTAAATTCCTACCTGCAAAAGGTTTAAAGGATATGTTTAATAAATAGTCAGTTTAACAACCCTTAAAAATCACTATTTTAAGGGTTGTTTTAAAGCACTAACTGTCACACCCCAAAAAAATTCATAACTCCTCTTCCGATAAAGCACTTCTTAAAAATCTCAACTGATCTACGGTAAATGACTTGGAGGTATAATGAAAAAATATATAGGTTATTTCTTTGCGGGTACGGCAATTTATTTTGCTTTCGCTGGTCTAGGCTACGCCGAAACCACTGTATCTGCAGAAGTTCAATACATTTTTAATACAATACTATTTTTAATGTCAGGTTTTCTGGTTATGTGGATGGCAGCGGGTTTTGCCATGCTTGAATCAGGGTTGGTTACATCTAAAAGTGTATCAGCGATCTGTGCTAAAAATATAGGTTTATATTCAATTGCCGGAATTATGTTCTGGTTAGTTGGATACAATTTAGCTTACGGTATACCAGAAGGTGGATGGATAGGTTCATTCTCTTCTTGGAGTGACGCATCATCGTTAGAAACAGGTTATTCTGATGGTTCAGATTGGTTTTTCCAAATGGTATTCTGCGCAACAACAATGTCAATCGTATCAGGAACATTGGCTGAAAGAATTAAAATTTGGCCATTCTTCTTATTTGCAGCTATTTTAACTGGATTTATTTATCCAATTGAAATGGGATGGCAGTGGGGCGGTGGTTGGTTATCAGCTGCTGGTTTTTCTGATTTTGCAGGTTCAACATTAGTACATGCTGCTGGAGGAGCTGCTGCTCTTGCCGGTGCAATAGTACTTGGTGCGAGATCTGGAAGATTTACCTCAGGAGGTGGCGTAAAAGCTATGCAACCTTTTGCGGCTTCTTCAATTCCATTAGCAACACTCGGAGTATTTATACTTTGGTTAGGTTGGTTTGGATTTAACGGTGGCTCACAATTAGCTGCTGGAACACTCGAAGATGTTAGCTCTGTTGCAACTATTTACATAAACACGAACTTAGCTGCTGGTGGTGGAGTTATGGCCGCTGCTGTAGTATCAAGATTATCTGCTGGTAAAACAGATGTAGTAATGATGCTTAATGGCGCGATCGCTGGTTTAGTTGGTATAACAGCCGAACCTTTAACACCAAGCCCACTTGCTGCAATCGTGATTGGAGCAATAGCTGGTGTCTTAATGTACTACTCAACAAAACTATTATACAAAATGAAAATAGATGATGTTGTTGGAGCTATTCCTGCACACTTAGTAGCTGGAGTATGGGGTACATTAGCAGTTCCATTTACAAATACAGATGTAGGTTTTGGTTCACAATTCCTTGGAACAATTTCAGTGGTAATTTTTGTTTTCGTAGCATCATACATTGTATGGTCAGTCATGAAAGCAACTATTGGAATTAGAATCAGTAAAGAAGCTGAAAGGCTTGGAACTGATAAGTCCGAAGTTGGTGTAATCGCTTACGGAATAAGAGACTAAATAATTCTCCTTCTTCCTCCCTTTCGTTTAGATGGAGACAAGAAAAGGCCCAGACTTAAAGTCTGGGCCTTTTAATTTATAAAGACCTTATATAATCTAAAACTTCTTGAGCATGGTCTTTTACCCTTACATTTGACCAAATTTTGAGAATTTTGCCGTTTTTAATAATTATTGTGGATCTTATAGTTCCCATGAATTTTTTACCCATAAAAGATTTTTTACCCCAAACTCCAAATTTTTTTTGAACATTTACTTTTTCATCAGACAATAATTCAAATGGTACTTTATATTTCTTTTTAAAACTTAAATGACTTTTAATATTATCTTTTGAAATTCCAACAACTTCAAAACTCAAATTTTTAAATTTTTTATATAATTTTGTGAAATCCTTTGTCTCTAAAGTACAACCGGGTGTATTATCTCTAGGGTAAAAATAAACTACTAACCCCCCCTTAATTTTTCTGCTATCAAAAGTTTTTAAAGTTGTTGAATCTAGACTAAAGGTGGGTGATTTTTTATTTTCTTTAACTTTCATTTTCTTCCCAGAGTTTTTTCCAGTCTACATTTGGCGATAAACCATAAATTGAATTTATATTTGTAAAATGAACAGAGAGAGACGGGATAGGTGATATGCATAATTCTTTTTTATAAATGTTATGTAATGGTTTCTCAAAAGGATAGTGTTCAAATTTACACATGCTAATTAACTCTTCGTAATAATTATTAATAATTTTTTTACTCATTACAAATGAACACAAAGTTTGATCTATTTTACGCCAATGACTGTTTTCACCCATAAAAACTTTAGTATCATTTGCTCCAGTATATAAATAAGGGTAGTCAGTTGGACATATAATTAATTCATTATTAATAAGTGATGAAAATTTTTCATAAGTAAATAAAATTTCTGAAACCGCACTTAATTTATGAAGATAATCATCTTCAACAAAATAAGTTAAATCTTCGCATTTTTCTTTTGATAAAATAATTGATTGATGAATATTCGACATGTTAGATTTTTGATTTGAAGTAACCTCTTTATTTTCCTCATTAATTTTTTTAATTTCTTTTGAGTATCTGTTAAAATCTAAAGTCTTAATTTCAAAATCTATTTGTGAATTATTTAAAATATTTTTTAACATATTAATTTGATCATTTTGTGAATTATGATCAATTACATAAATTTTGAATTTAGTTTCTTTAAATTTAATTTTCGCATGATTTATACTTTTTATTATCGACACTAAAGTTCTTTTTGTGTACTCCTCTTTCTCTTTTTCAAAAATTCTCTTCTTGGATTGAGTAAGCATGTTTACCGTCATGCAAGTTCTTAAAATCACATCAAAAGATTTTACTTTCCTAGTAATTTTAACTTCACCCAACGGCAAAGTGATGGAACGTTTACCCGGAATACTTAAAGACTCGTTTAAACTCTTATTAGAAACTGGTGCTGCAAAGTTACTTTGGTCGATGATTTCAAATCCAAAAAATCTACATATTTTAATAAAAAATTTAGAAAAAATGTTTTTTTTGTTTGGTTTTATTTCTCTCATTTAAACTATTATTATAATAGTTTATATATATAAAAATGAATATTAAATCTTCAAAAGAATTAGTTGAAAAAGCTTTAAAAGAAATTAAAACGCTAACTCCCATCGAAATAAAAGAATTAAACGAAAAAAACCAATGTACCTTAATAGATATAAGAGATATCAGAGAATTGTGGAGAGACGGAACTATAAAGGGAGCATTACATATACCAAGAGGCATGTTGGAATTTTGGTTAGATCCAAATAGTCAGTACTATAATAAAAATAAATTTTCAAAAGGTAAAAAACTAATTTTGTTTTGCGCGGCTGGTATGAGATCTGCCCTTGCAGCAAAAACACTTAAGGACATGGGGTATAATAATATTGCTCATGCTGAGGGTGGTTTTGGATCTTTAGCCAATCAAGGTCTTGAAATTGTTATTAAAGAAAAAAAATAATCTATTTTTTTATTTCATCAATTGCATAAGAAAGTCTATCTTGGCCCCAAAACATTTTTTTGTTTACAACAAAAGCAGGAACACCAAAGATTTTCTTTTTTAGAGCATCATCAGTTAATTTTCTCAATTTATCTTTTACTTTTTGATCAGATACTTTTTTAAAAAAAATTTCAGGGTTTAAATCAATATTTTTTAAAACTTTATTTATTACAATTGGATCATTCATATTTAGCCCATCCATCCAAATGGCATTAAATATCTTTTCTATAAAGTTTTTTTCTGAATTATCCTTTTCGGCAATCAAAACTCCTCTCATAAAATTTACAGTCTTAATTGGGAAGTAAGAGTTAAAATGAAAAGAAATATTTTTTTTTTTACTAACTAATTTAGTATCTTCGATCATGTATTTTGATTTAAGTTTAATAAAAGCGGCTGGGGTTATACCTGCTGCATTATGTAATCCGCCTAAAAATATTGGCATAAACTTAATCTTAAAAGAATTTTTTTTTTCAAGTTTTTTTATTTCTTTGTAACCAATGTAGGCATACGGACTACTAAAATCAAAATAGAAATCAATAAATTTAGTCATAAAAATTTATTTTTCTAGAATAAAAAATTCTAAACAGCCAATAAACCAAAAGACCCGTTGGTCCAGTAAAGTATGTCGTGATTAAAGAAATAATTACTAAAAATTTTGAAATTTGATATGTCTTAGCATCACTAACAATCCAGTTTCCAACAAAAAGATTAATAGATAAAAAATGAAGCCAAAAAATCAAAAGAAAAGCTTCGTTCGAAAAAAGAGCATAAAGATCATCTAAGCCCAAATATAAATTAAAAACTTCAAAAATATTTTCGCTCATAAAAATTTGATAAGAAATAAATATATAAGCTGTGGATAATAATAATGGTATGATTACTGATTTAACTAAAAAATTTGTAATTATGTGATTTGGTAAAATAATTAAAAAAAACCAACAAGGAATGACACCTATGTTCGCTATATAGTATATATTCTCGTAAGTGAGAAAATTTAAAAAACTATCAATCATAAAACTTTGTATAATATAAAAGCTATGGATCCAATATCCAATAAAAAAGATTTTGAAGACTTAACAACTAATTTAAGAGATCTAGCATACTCTTATATTGAAAAATATAGTCCTTCAAAACAACAGGTAAAAACATATCTTTTAAAAAAATATCTAAAAAAATTTCAAGGATCAAAGTCTAAAAAAGATATATCAGCTATAATTGATAAAATAGTTTCGAACTTAGAAAAAAATCGCTTAATTGATGATAGGTTATATTCCGATTCTAAAGCACGTGTATTTCTTAGACGGGGTTACTCAATTAATAAAATTGGGATGGCTTTAAGAACTAAGGGTATTGGTACAGAAAATATAAAATTAAGCATTGAAAAGTTAAAAGAAGACAAACCTGATCCTGATTTTAATTCAGCAATGAAAATTTGCAAAAAAAAACGAATTGGACCTTTAAGACCAGAGGCAAACCGTGAGATTTACTATAAGAAAGACATGGGTATTTTAGCAAGATCAGGTTTTAGTTATGATATTTCAAAAAAAATACTATCTATGACTCAAAAGGAATTTAATCAATTATATAAACTTATTTAGATTTATTTTTCTTCTCATTAAGCTTGAGATAATATTCAATTCTTCTTTTCATTGCATTTTTTACTAAAATAAAAACCAAAACTCCAAAAATAGCAACTGAAAGAATTATGATAGATATTGTTTTAAACATCTAAGTTTTTACTTCTTTTAATCATTAAACTTAAATTTTTGTAATCTTCTTTTCCATATTTAAAAGGTTCATTTTCCAAAGTAGTAATTATAGCTCCAGCACCTGTGGCAACTGCATGACCAGCCGCATAATCCCATTCACGCGCTCTTTCTCTTGCTGCATAAAAATCATACTCGCCTGTTGCAATCACACAAAATTTATATGAACTATGCATAGGTGTAAATGAATTAACTTTATATTTTTTCATAACCTCTAATATATTTGGAGCAAGTTTTGAAGATCCACTTACAGCAAAAACTTTTCCTTTAGTTGTTTTTTTTTCACAATTAAGTTTCGATAATTTACCTGATTCGATCATATAAGAATTATTTCTTCCATAAGAATAAAACAATCTATTCTTTTTTGGCGCACCAACTAGACCGATTATAGGTTCACAGTCCAATACTAATGCAGCATTAGTAGTATACTCATCTTGGCCAGATATATATTCTCTTGTTCCATCAATTGGATCAATTAACCAAAATGTTTTAAAAGTATTTTTCTTTGTTAAATCAACTGTTTCCTCAGAAATTATTGGAATATTAGGTGTTAATTTTTTTATTTTTTCTGTAATAATTTTATTCACTTCTAAATCCCCATTTGAGACGGGAGAGTTATCGGGTTTAGTAATTATTTTTAACCCTTTTTTGTACAATTCAATTGATTTTTTTCCAGCTTCTTCAGTGGTTTCAATTAAGCCTTCAGCAATTTGTTTAAGTTCATCTGTTTTCATTATTGATTTTTTCTAGGTTAATATTATCTAAATTAATAACTTGTTTCCCAACATTTTGAAAATTTATAGTTGCCTTATTTCTTATTATTGATTGAACTTGACCGATTCCCCAGCTTTTTTGGGATGGATTAATGACAAAATTACCAGGTTCTAGATCATATTGCATAATGGAAAATTATAATTTTTTATAATATATAACAGTTTATGATTAACTCTCTAGGTATAAAAAAGTCGCCAAAAGATACCAAAATTGTAGTCGCCATGTCGGGTGGTGTAGACTCATCCGTTGTTGCTGGTCTAATGAAAGAAGAGGGTTATGATGTGACTGGAATAACCTTAAAATTATATGATGATATAAAAAGCTCTTCAAAAGGCAAACAATGTTGTGCTGGAAGAGATATTATTGACGCAAAAAGAGTTTCAGAGAATTTAAATATAGAACACAAAATTCTTTATTACCAAAAAAAATTCAAAAAAGAGGTTATAGACTCCTTTATTAATAGTTACACTGCTGGTGAAACCCCAATACCGTGTGTTCAATGTAATCAAACTGTAAAATTTAGAGATTTGTTTAAATATGCAAAAGATCTTAAAGCAGATGCATTAGTAACTGGTCATTATGTCTTAAGGCACGAATTTGACGGTATGGGACAAATGTACAGGGCAGAAGACAAAGAGCGTGATCAAAGTTATTTTTTATTCAGCACAACCCAAAAACAACTTGATTTCCTTAGATTTCCTCTTGGCAAAATAAACAAAACAGAGACTAGAAAAATTGCGTCTAAATTAAATTTAAATGTAGCAGAGAAACCAGATAGTCAGGATATATGTTTTGTTCCTAATGGAGATTATGCGTCAGTAATTCAAAAATATAATCCTCAATCATATCAAAAGGGTGAAATACTAGATTTAGAGGGAAAAAAACTGGGATTTCATGAAGGAATAATAAATTTTACAATCGGCCAAAGAAAGGGGATAAAAATATCAAGTAAAGAACCTTTATATGTAGTTGATATAAATTCAAAAAAAAATGCAATAATTGTTGGAACACAAGATAATTTAAATATAAACAAGCTTTATTTAAGAGACTTAAATCTTTTATCTAACAAAGAAAACTTCGAAAAAGAAATTTTTATTAAAGTAAGATCTACTGGAAAATTATTAAAATCAAAAGTTGAAATTAAAAAAGATCAAGCATTAGTAAATATTTCAGAAGACGAGAAAGGTATTTCACCAGGGCAGGCTTGTGTTTTCTATTCAAAAAATAATCTCGGAGAAAGATTATTAGGTGGCGGCTGGATAGACAAAACACTTAATAAAAAATTATCCACACAACTCACAACCCAATAAAAAAACAACTAAAAAGTGATGTCAATTTTTTTTGGATATGGTTTAATAGAATTGAATTGAGAGGCAACTCTCAACTGGCCAGTTAAGGAAAGGCCGAGAGGTTTAAGCTTAACGGGCAGAAAGTTCTGCAGAGTAGCGCTAAAATTGCAGAGCGGGAGGTTCGGCGGTAGCGCCTAAAACGACGAACCAAAACTTAAGTCTGCGCACCGAAAGGTGTGTAGACCTTGAGTTTAATTTTTTTTCCAAAAAAGATATGTTAATAAATAGAAGAGGATTACACCTACAAAATAATTCCATTCTAAAGCATGTTTAAAATGAACATTCCCACTAGTTACAACTATTGGCAAGCTGAATATTGCTACAATAACTAAAATTGAAACTAATATAATTTTTAAATTCAAAACATAATTATTGATATCTTTTATGATCATAGATTTTAATTTATAAAATTTAATTACTAAAAGTGACTGTGCAACTATTTCAAAAATAATAAAACCTAATAACACGAATCTTCTAAAAAATTTATACAAATCATAATCAAATTTAACCCCAAGTAATATTGAATGAATTATTAAAAAAATTGCTGAAAGAATGCCGAATGTTTTAAATCTATTATTTACATCTTCGGTTTTTTGATATGAATTAATCAGATTATTTGTTTTTATCCAATATATAATTAGCAGAGCAGATGCTAAAAACATCGAAGGTTTAAAAATCAAAAATGTCGGATATGTTCTTGCTGTTCTGCTTATCGATACCCCTCCGTCAAAATATGGAAATGTAGAACCAGATCTACCGATTTGATCAACGGTTAAAAAAGTATTGTCAAAAATTTCATAATTTACTGAAATGAATAAACAAAGATTAATTGCAATAAATGGAATTATAAATATCCATAAACTCAACTTTTTAATTTGAGTTCTATATTCCATTTAATTCGAGACTACTTTCGTTTATTTCTTTTTCTTGCTCTTCTTTTTTTTGAGCCGATTTTTCGTCTTCCTCTATGTTTTTTTGGATAACCCATAATTTACTTTTTATTATCATTTAAAAAGTTTTTTTTCAATTTAAATAATTTTAGTAAAATTTCTCTTTGCTTAACCAATTTGTATCAAAATCTGAACTAATGAACTTTTCGTGTGAGAGTATTTTTTTATGAAGGTCTATTGTGGTTATTATACCGTCAACAACAAATTCATTCAGAGATCTCATTGTTCTTTGTATGGCTTCTGTCCTATTCCTGCCTTTGCAAATTAATTTACAAATTAAACTATCGTAATAGGGTGTAATTTTACATCCCTGGAAAATTGAACCGTCAACTCTTGTTCTAAAACCAGACGGTTGATGACAAATAGAAATTATACCCGGGCTTGGTTGGAAATCTTTTGAAGGATCTTCTGCGTTTATCCTGCATTCTATAGTGTGACCTCTAGCGCTTACATCATCTTGTTTAAGAGCTGTGTCTCCTGAATGCGCAATCCATATTTGTTCTTTAACAATATCTATACCTGTTTGAACTTCAGTAACAGGATGTTCAACTTGAATTCTTGTATTCATTTCAAGGAAATAAAATTTCCCGTTTTCATAAATATATTCAACTGTACCAGCACCTTCATATCCTATTGCTTCCACCATCTTCACAGTTTTATTTAATAAATCTGATCTCGTTTTTTCATTTAATACCGGACTAGGTGTTTCCTCAATTAGTTTTTGATGTTTTCTTTGAACTGAACAATCTCTCTCATTTAAATGGACTGTTCTATTTTTTCCTGACAAAACCTGAACCTCAATATGTCTTGGGTTTTTAAAATATTTTTCAATATACACCTCATCATTTCCAAAATATTTTTTTGCTTCCAATCGAGCTAGGGAGAATAATTCATCCAATTTACTCTCATCTTCTACAATTTTCATTCCTTTTCCTCCACCTCCACCTGAGGCTTTAATTAATACTGGGTAACCTATTTTTTTACAAATTACTTTCGCATCTTTTGAATTTTTAACACCTCCATCAGAACCTTCAATGACCGGCAAACCATTTTGTTTAGCTATTTTTTTTGCTTCAATTTTATCTCCCATCTTTTTTATAATATCAGAACCTGGACCAATAAATTTTACTCCGTGCTTTTGAACTATCTCAGCAAATTTATAATTTTCGGATAAAAAACCATAACCTGGATGAATAGCTTGGGCCCCAGTAACATCAACAGCCGACATTATTGCGGGAATATTTAGATAGCTATTTCTCGGTTCATGAGAACCTATACAAACACTTTCATCTGCTAAACGAACATGCATTGAGTCAGAGTCAACATCCGAATGAACCGCAACAGTTCCTATTCCCCATTCTTTGCATGCTCTTATCACTCTTACGGCGATCTCACCTCTATTTGCGATTAAGACTTTCTTGAACATTTATTATTTTAAAAGAACCAAAGTTTGTCCAAATTCAACTGCTTGACCATCCTGGACTAGAATTTTTTTAACCTCACCGTCAGCTGTTGATGGAACATGGTTCATTGTTTTCATAGCTTCGACTATCATCACTGTTTGCCCTTTTTTAATTTTTTGTCCCACCTCAACAAATTTCTTTCCTCCTGGTTCTGGAGCCAAATAAGCAGTACCTATTATTGGTGAACTTACTTTCGTGCCACTTTCTTCCTCTTTTGCTTTTGTTAAACCAGGTTTATGAGCTGTTATATTGGTGTTTGAAAATAAGTTTTTTCCTACTTTAATTTTTTTATTACCATCCTGATACTCAATTTCTGTCAATCCAAACTCATCAAGACAATTTTTTAGTTCCTCAATTAATTTTTTGTCGATTTTCATTTTTTTAATAAATTTTTTATACCATTAAGTGCCATTATATAACCTTCGATACCTAAACCACATATTAATCCATCTGCAGCTTTACTAATCAATGATTTATGCCTGAATTCCT
>CACHKQ010000008.1 GCA_902580445.1 uncultured Pelagibacteraceae bacterium
AAAAAAACTGGCTTACCACCAGTCAAGGCGGGAGCTGTTGAAGTAGCTGCTTCTGTAAACGGACAGATTATGCCACCAATTATGGGTGCTGCAGCTTTTGTTATGGCAGAACTTTTAGGCATATCATATTTTACTGTTATTACTCATGCGTTTTTACCGGCAGTTATTTCCTACATTGCTTTATTTTATATTTCACATTTAGAATCCGTGAAATTAAATATTAAAGGATTACCTGAAAGTGAAATTCCTAAATTAGGAAAAACATTTTTAGGAGGAATTCACTTTTTAATTCCAATTTTTATTCTTATTTATTTACTATTAGTTGAAAGATGGACAGCCGCTTCATCCGTATTTTATTCAATATTATCATTAATGATAATAATTTTTGTAAAAGAATTATTAGATGCAAAGAAAAATGATCTTAGTTTATCTAATGCTCTTAAAGTAGGTTTTAACAAAGTTGTAGGCGGTCTTGAAAAAGGAGCAATCAATATGATCAGCGTTGCAATCGCAATAGCAACTGCAGGAATAATAGTTGGGGCAGTAGCTTCAACTGGGTTAAGCAACAACTTAATAGTTATTGTTGAAGCCATATCTGGCGGGAATATAATAACTTTATTAGTACTCACTGCCTTACTTTGTATTATCTTGGGAATGGGTTTACCAACAACTGCAAACTATTTAGTTGTTGCCGCTTTGATGGCGCAGGTAGTTGTAGAAGTAGGAAATGCTTCTGGTTATATTTTTCCACTAATTGCAATTCATTTATACGTTTTTTATTATGGATTAATGGCCGATGTCACACCACCTGTTGGTTTGGCATCTTATGCAGCAGCAGCAATTTCAAGAGCAGATCCAATCAAAACTGGAATACAAGCTTTTTGGTATAGTTTAAGAACTGGAATACTTCCGATAGTATTTATTTTTAATAATGAATTATTATTAATTGGTATAGAAAGTTTGTGGCATGGATTTTTAGTTGTTACAACCTCTCTGATAGCAATTTTGGTATTCACCTCAGCAACACAAGGTTGGTTTATAAACAAACTTAGATGGTATGAAATTATTATTTTTATTGTAATAGCTATGTCATTATTTAGACCAGGATATATTTTAGATAAATTTTCTCCAAAATTTGAAAATAAACAACTCAATGCTGAACAAATTAGTTTGATTGAGTTTGAACCGAATAGGGATGTGCATATTAAAGTAACAAGAAGAACAGAGTACGGGGATCGGTATAGACTTTTTGTGATAGATAAAAAAAGTTTTGAAAATCAGTATTCCTTGGAAGATACAGGTATAACTTTAAAAAATATCGATGGTAGAATTACAGTTGATAATTTGAAATGGAATGGAATAGCAAAAAAAATGGGAATGGAAACAGGAGATGTAATAAGTGAATTTAAAATTGAAAACTTAGACAGACCTAATAAAGCAATTATTTATCCATTTTCATTAATAACTCTTTTTATTTTTGGATATTTTAATTATAGAAGAACCAAAGCGAATTGATTTATTTATCAACTTTCAAAATTTTCCATACCCCCGAGGTAACTGCTACTATACCTTGCGAGCTTATAATCTCACAAGTTAGGAATACTAAAGTATTAGTTTTCTTTTGAACTTTTACTTTAGCAATAAGTTTGTCGCCTAATTTTCCCGCAGATATAAATTTCATTTCTAAAGAAATTGTTACACATCTTTTGTTACCGGCAACTTGATGTGCAGCGTTACCCATACCAGTGTCAGCTATAAAAGTAAGAAATCCACCATGTGCCATACCAGCAGTATTTAGGTGCATTTCCTTTACCTCAGTTTCGTATTCAAAAAGAGTACTATCAATTTTTTTACCCTTAAGTCCCCCAACATGTTTTGCATAACCTGAATTAGTTTCATCCATGTTTTCTTTTACCATACATTGGAGCTAGTTGTGAGAAAATAACTGCTGATAAAATTATTATTATTCCAAATATTTTAAATTCATTTAAATATTGATCTAATACTATCCAAGCTGCAATGGATCCAAAAACACCCTCTAGAGAAAAAATAATAGCGACAGGTGCAGGTGAAAGATTTTGCTGCCCAAAAACCTGTAACATAAAAGCTATTCCACTTGATAACACTCCCGCATAAATTAATTCAGTAGTCTCCATTGATATAAGTTTTAGCGAAATAAATTCAAAGGAGAAAGCCGGTATAAAGGAGATTAAAGAGGCACTTAAACATTGAAAAGTTGCAATTGTGATTGGGTAATTAAAAATCTTTAGAAATTTAGATATAAATACTATGTGGAAGGCCCAAAAAAAAGCACCTACTACAACTAAAGAGTCACCAAATCTCACACGTAGATTTCCAAGTTCACTTAAAAATAAACCTCCAACTAAACACATCAAAACTGAAGGCCAAATAGAATTATGAATTTTTTTTGAGAAAAGAAAGTAGGCTATTATAGGAACGATCACTACATACAAAACTGTAAAAACTGCAGAATTAGCAACATCAGTATACAAAAGAGAAACTTGTTGAAAAATATTTCCACCTGCTAAGAAAAAACCAAGAAAAAAAAGATAAATAAATATTTTTTCAAAACTTAATTTTGTCTCTTTGACTTTTTTAAATTCAAAAATAAAAAAAAAAGGTAATAGGGTGAAAAATCCTAGCAACAATCTGACAGCAGAAAATGTGTAAGGTCCTATATAGTCCATACCCATATCCTGAGCAACAAATGCTGTTCCCCAAATTAATGAACAAGAGACTGCGCAAATTAGCGAAAATATTTTTTTATTCATTTAGACAGCTAGCTTGAATGCAAAATCTTTACCTAAGCTTTTAGATAAGTGGACACAAAATCTTGCACCTTCAGCACCATCTATAACTCTGTGGTCATATGACAAAGAGATTGGTAATATTTTTCTTTCGATAAACTGACCATTTACTTTCTTCACTTTTTCAAATGTTTTTCCCACTCCTAGAATTGCCACTTCAGGAGGATTTATAATTGGTGTGAAAAAATTTCCTCCGATACCGCCAAGGCTTGATATTGTCATAGAACCACCAAAGAATTCTTTTTTATCAATTTTTAGCTCCTTACATAATTTACTTACTCTTTTAAGTTCCTCATAAATTTCTTTTAAACCCATTTGATCAACATTTCTCATTTTTGGAACCATCAAACCATGTGGTGTATCTACGGCAAAACCAACATGATAATATTTTTTAAATATTAATTTGTTAGTTGCAGTATCTATAGATGAATTAAAATTAGGATATTCTTTTAATGCATTAACTACAGCTCTAGTTATAAATGCTAAAGGACTTATTCTGATCCTTTCACCAGTATAGTTATCAATTAAAGTTGTTCTAAACTGTTCCATTTCAGTAATATCTATTTCATCGTGCTGGGTTACATGGGGAATTTCAGTCCAAGATCTTACAAGTTGAGGACCAGAAAGCTTCTTAACTCTTGGAAGATCTTTTATTTCTATTTCACCAAATGCTTCATGAGGATATTCATCTTTATAGATTTTTCTTTCAACCTTTCCTTCATTAACTGATACTTGTGATCTTACAAATTTTTTCACATCATCTTCAGTTACTCTTCCAGCTCTTTTGGATCCAGGTATCTGAACAATATCAGCACCTAATTCTCTTGCAAATTTCCTTACCTTTGGACTAGCAGACGAAATACCCTCAGCAGTTACTTTTTTAACTGCAGGAACTATTTCTTTTGGAGTTTCTTCCACTACTTCTTTTGGAGTAATATTCTCTTTTACTTTTGCTATCTTTTTACTTTCATCTTTTTTACCAATAGTTTCCAATGATAGAATCTCAGTTCCCTCAGAAACTTTGTCACCAACTTTAATATTTATTTTATTGATTTTTCCTTCATCTGTAGCAGGGACTTCGACACTCGATTTATCACTTTCCAAAGTTATTAAAGGATCGTTTTTTTTGATCTGTTGTCCAGACTTAACTAATACTTCAATCACTTCAACATTTTTAAAATCTCCTATGTTTGGGACTAATATTTTTTTTTCAGACATTAAGTTTTATAATTTTGTTGGAAATACCTTTTCTTGATCTATATCGTATTTCTTAATAGCTTTTTCCGCATGTTTACTAGCTAGTAGTTGCTCTTTTGCCAAAGCACTTAAAGTGTATGTAACAATATGTTTTTTATCAACTTCAAAAAATTTTCTTAATTCTTTTCTTGTATCACTTCTTCCAAAACCATCAGTTCCCAATGTGTAAAAAGGTTTGTTCGTATAAGGTCTTATTTGATCAGCATGAGATCTAATATAGTCAGATGCTGCAAATATAATGCCATCTTGTGAACCTAAGCATGTTTCAACATAGCTTTTTTTTGCTTTTTCTCCTGGATTTAATAAATTTTTCCTTTCAACTTCCATGCCATTTTTTTTCAGTTCATTAAAACTAGTGACACTCCAAACATCACAATCAATTCCGTATTCATCAGACAAAACTTTAGCTGCTTTTATAATTTCTCTTAAAATTGATCCAGATCCTAACATCTGTACTTTTGCTTTTCCTTTTCCCTTATAACTTTTAAACAAATACATCCCTTTCAAAATTCCTTGATCTGAACCAGCAGGTTTTTCTGGGTGAGTATAATTTTCGTTCATTGCAGTTATGTAGTAGTAAATATTTTCTTTTTTCTCGTGCATCCTTTTTAATCCATCTCTAAAAATAACTGCCATCTCATATGAAAATGTAGGATCATAACTCACACAGTTAGGTATTGCAGATGCTAATAGAAGACTATGGCCATCCTGGTGTTGTAATCCCTCACCGGCTAAGGTTGTTTTTCCAGATGTTGCCCCAATTAAAAAACCTCTTGTCTGAGAGTCGGCTGCGGCCCAAGCTAAGTCCCCAATTCTTTGAAAACCAAACATAGAGTAAAACAAATAAATAGGAACCATTTCTAAATCATGATTAGTGTAAGAGGTTCCAGCAGCAATCCATGATGACATTGCTCCTGCCTCTGTAATACCTTCTTGTAAAACTTGGCCACTTTTATCTTCTCTGTAAGAACTTAATTGTTCAGAGTCCACAGGTTCATACTTTTGACCTTCATGCGCATAGATACCAATTTTTTGAAAAAAACCTTCCATACCAAAAGTTCTTGCTTCATCCGCAATGATTGGCACTAGTCTTGGAGCAACATTTTTATCTCTAAGTAAATTCGCAAGCATTCTCACAAGGGCCATGGTGGTTGACATTTCCTTATCACCCGTGGACTTCATAAAACTTTCAAATATATCTTGAGGAGGTGTTTTAACTGGTTTTGCAAAAGTGGTTCTCTCAGGAATGTGTCCACCAAGCTTAACTCTGCAATTTTTTAAATATTTTATTTCTGGTGAATTTTCTGATGGTTTGTAATATTCAATATTTTTAACCTGCTTATCAGTAAGTGGCACATTAAATCTATCTCTGTAAAATAATAAATCTTCCTCGTCCAATTTCTTTTGTTGGTGTGTTGTATTTATACTCTCACCAGATTTACCCATTCCATAACCTTTAATTGTTTTAGCTATTATAACAGTTGGCTTACCTTTGCATTGAACAGCAGCATGATAAGCTGAGTAAACTTTATGAGGATCGTGTCCTCCTCTATTTAATTTCCAAATATCAGCATCAGTCATATTTGCTACCAAGTCTTTTAATTCAGGATATTTACCAAAAAATTTCTCTCTTACGTAAGCTCCACCTTTGGCTTTGAATGCCTGATATTCACCATCGACTGCTTCAGTCATTCTTTTAACTAGTAAACCAGTTTTATCTTTAGATAAAAGTTGATCCCAGTAAGAACCCCAAATAACTTTGATTACATTCCATCCTGATCCTCTAAATCTACCTTCAAGTTCTTGAATAATTTTTCCATTACCTCTTACAGGCCCGTCCAATCTTTGAAGGTTACAATTTATAACAAAAATTAAATTATCCAGTTTCTCTCGTGCTGCTAGTCCCACTGCACCAAAACTTTCAGGTTCGTCCATTTCACCATCACCCAAGTGACACCAAATTTTTCTATCCTGATCTTTTAAAAGACCTCTGTTAATTAAATACTTAGTAAACCTTGCTTGATAAATTGCCATCATTGGTCCAAGTCCCATAGATACAGTTGGGAA
Organism: uncultured Pelagibacteraceae bacterium; assembly: GCA_902580445.1. Classification (GTDB taxonomy): domain Bacteria; phylum Pseudomonadota; class Alphaproteobacteria; order Pelagibacterales; family Pelagibacteraceae; genus Anoxypelagibacter. The sequence goes on from CACHKQ010000008.1 coordinate 6,153, forward strand.
CTGCCAAAATTTTGGCATCAACCATGGATGCGGGTAAGAGGATAATCCACCTTTTTCAACTTCTTGTCTAAATTTATCCAATTGTTTTTCTGATATTCTTCCCTCTAAAAAAGCTCTTGCATACATACCTGGTGCACTGTGACCTTGAAAATAAACTAAATCTCCTCCAAATTTATTATTTTTTGCTCTCCAAAAATGGTTCATACCGACGTCATACAACGTTGCTGCAGATGCAAAAGTACCAATGTGACCACCTAACTCTGGATTTTTTTTGTTAGCTTTAACAACCATGGCAGCCGCATTCCATCTTATGTAAGCTCTAATTTTTCTTTCTAAGTTTTGATCACCCGGGGATCTGACGTCAGCTGTTGATGGTATAGTATTAATATAAGGTGTAGTTCTTGTATCAGGTAAAGTTAATCCTTGAGTATATGCTTCGTCAATTACTTTCTTAAGCAGATAACCTGCTCTAGAGGATCCATCTGACTTTACTACAGCTCTAAGCGAGTCCAACCATTCTTGTGTTTCCGCAGGATCTATATCATCTTTAGAAATTGGTTGAGCATAAATTGTTTCTCTACCATTCCTCAACCCATTTGTTTTTTCTGTGTGTTGAACTATTTCTTTTTTAGGTTTTTCAATTTCTTTTTTTGGAGAAGCAATTTCTTCTTTCTTCTCATTTTTACCTTCCAAGGTTGCAAGAATACTTCCTTCAGAAACCTTATCTCCAATTTTTACTTTTAATTCAGAAATTTTACCTTCAGTTGGGGAAGGCACCTCAACACTTGATTTGTCGCTCTCTAAAGTAACAATTGGATCGTTTTTTTTTACTTGGTCACCAGGTTTTACAAGTACTTCGATTATCTCAACATCCTTAAAATCACCTATATCAGGAACAGATATATTCTTCGCCATTCATTTATTATACACAATTTTTGACACAATTTATCCGCTTTTTTGACACTTCGATTTTGCAATATGTTTTATGCAACTTTTAAGACTTATATTTAAAAAGAAAAGACCCGATATAAACTCTCAGGTATTAATTCAGAAAATTTTATTAAGAAAATACTTGGCTAAAACCAATTAATAAAACTACTAAAATTATTGCTCCATAGTAATACTGATATCCTCTTACAGTAAATGGTACTTTACTGATTGCTCTATTTTTTAGTTTTTTTCTTGGTTTAGATAATTTCATTTTCGTTCAATACACATAGCAACGCCCATGCCTCCCCCGATACATAACGTAGCCAGACCCTTTTTGGAATCTCTTTTTAACATTTCATGAATTAGTGTGACAAAAATTCTCGTGCCTGAAGCACCAATTGGATGGCCAAGGGCAATTGATCCACCGTTTACATTTACCTTTTCCATTGGAAGTGAGAGTTCTTTTACAACAGCACAACTTTGAGCAGCAAAAGCTTCATTGGCTTCTATTAAGTCCAAGTCTTTTGAAGACCATCCAGCAATTTCCAAAGCTTTTTTTGAAGATGGTATAGGTCCTGTTCCCATAATTGATGGGTCTACTCCACATGATGCCCATGATTTAATTTCCGCCAAAGGTTTTAACCCTCTTTTCTCTGCCTCCTCCTTTGTCATTAAAATAACAGCTGCCGCACCATCATTAATACCTGATGCATTCCCAGCAGTTACAGTTCCATCTTTTTTAAATGCTCCTCGTAATCTACTTAAAGTATCAAGGGATGTGGTTGCTCTTGGATGTTCGTCCTTATTGAAAATAGTATTACCTTTTTTTAGTTGGATTTCATAAGGAACTATTTCATCATCAAATTTATTTTCCTTTTGTGCTTTTAAAGCTTTTGACTGAGAGTCAAACGCAAATTTATCCTGATCTTTTCTTGTTACTTGAAATTGCTGAGCAACATTTTCTGCTGTGATCCCCATGTGATAACCATTAAATGCATCCCAAAGGCCATCCTTAATCATAGAGTCGACCAGTTCTGTATCTCCTAATTTTTTTCCATTTCTTAGATGAACTACGTGTGGAGCTTGTGACATACTTTCTTGACCGCCTGCAATAACAATATTTGAGTTATCAGAAAGAATCGAATGATAACCAGAAGCTATAGATCTTAAACCTGAACCACAAACTTGGTTTACAACATATGAAGGAATTTCTTTTGGCAATTTAGACTCGATAGAAGCTTGTCGAGCTGGGTTCTGTCCAGCTCCACCAGTTAATACATGCCCCATTATAACTTCGTCAATTTCCGAAGGTTTTAAATTAGATTTTTTAATTGCACTGGAGATTACAGAAGAGCCCAATTTATATGCCGGTATATTCTTAAGAGTTCCTCCTAAAGAACCAATAGCCGTTCTGACTGCCGATGTAATTACTACTGATTTTTTTTCAGACATGAATAGACTAATTACATTCTATTTTAACTTATATCAATGCCATATAAAAACCCTTTAAAGTTGGTAATTTCTTTGATACTTCAATAAATTGTGGTCCCATAGCTCAATTGGATCAGAGCGTCTCGCTACGGACGAGAAGGTTGAGGGTTCAAATCCTTCTGGGACCTCCAGATAAAGCAAGGAGAGAAATTACTTGAGTAAAATTATTATAGTAGATACCGGTAGTAGCAATATTCTCAGTTTAAAAAAGGCTGTAGAAATTTTTGATAATAATGTTGAGGTCACAACTAATTCTAACAAAATTTTGTCAGCAGATAAAATTTTTTTTCCAGGAGTCGGTGCTTTTAAAAAAGTTATGGATAATTTAGAAAAAAATAAATTAACCGAAACTTTAATGAAAACAAGAGATAAAAAAATACCTCTTCTTGGTATCTGTCTAGGTTTACAATTATTTTTTGATAGTAGTGAAGAGTTTGGAACAAGCAAAGGATTAGGTTTAATTAACGGAAATGTAAAAAAACTTCCTACAATTTCCCTAGAAAATCAAAGACTTAAAATTCCTAATATGGGTTGGTTTAAAGTTGATTTAAATAATCAATTTATTAATGATAAATTTTCTAAATTTGTAAAATCAATAAATGAGAATGATCTGTATTACTTTGTGCACTCATTTTTTGTAGATCCAATTGAAAAGAAGAATATTGTGGCAACTTACAATTTTGGAGGGCATAAAATCCCAGCCATAGTATCAAAAGATAATTTGATTGGATGTCAGTTCCATCCTGAGAAGAGTGGAAAAAAGGGATTAGAAATTATATCAAATTTTCTAAAATTATCTTGATGACAAAAGTTCATCAATAATTTTTTCAGAATTATATATTTGTTTCCATTTAGGGTAGTGATTTTTAAACTTTTTCATATTCGAAACATACCAAATATGATCACCAACTCTATTTTGTTTCTTAAGATCTTTTTTAATTGAGATACCTGTAAGTTTATAAATAGTATTTATTGCTTCTATTATAGAACAATTAGATTTTCTACCTCCACCCATATTATAAATCTGACCAATTCTTGGTTTTTTAAAAAAATGCCAAAAACAATTTACAACATCATAACTATGGATGTTGTCTCTTACTTGTTTGCCCTTGTAACCGAAAATGTAATATTTTTTTTTGTCCAAAGCAGTTTTCACCAAATATGATAAAAATCCATGTAGTCTTGCACCCGAGTGATTAGGTCCTGTTATGCATCCTGCCCTAAAACATACTGTTTTTAGACCAATATTTTTTCCATATTCTTGCACTGCAAGATCAGCATAACTCTTTGAAGCTCCAAAAAAACTATGTACACAGTTATCAATCGACATGTTTTCTGTAATTCCATTTTTAAATGAATGACTATTTTTTATCTCCCATCTAGTTGATTTTTCTACCAATGGAAGTTTATTTGGATTATCTCCATATACTTTATTTGTAGACATAAAAATAAAGGGAGCATCGAAGCAATAGTTTTTAGTCATTTCTAATAGGTTGATTGTTCCCCTTGCATTTACATCAAAATCTTTAAATATATTATTTTTTGCCCAATCATGTGAAGGTTGTGCAGCAGAGTGGATTACTAGTTTTATATTTTTTTTATATTTTTTAAATATTTTTTTTACGGCATTTTGTTCAGAGATATCTATATTGTAATGTTTATAATTTTTTATATTTTTCTCTAATTTTCTTCTAACCCAACTAATATCACCGTCTTTTCCAAAGAATAATTTTCTTGAGTTATTATCTATTCCAATTATATCGAAACCTTTTTCTGAAAAAAAAGCAGAAGCTTCAGAGCCAACTAACCCACACGAACCGGTTACTAATACAATTGACATTGATTTAGGTATCCTTTTTCGCTATAAAATCTAAGTATGAAATTTTTAACACATTTGTCCTTACAAAAATCTGTGATAGTATTTTTTTTATCTGTTCTAATCATTTTAATAGTCTTAACAATCATACTATAAGTATACTATTGATAATAATATTATTCCTAATATTAATCTATAAATTACAAACAAATTAAGGTTAAATTTCTTCAGATATATTAAAAAATATTTGATAGTGATGTAGGAAAATATAAATGACAGAAAAGCTGTCAAAATCGAGCTTACAGTTAATATTTCATCATTTTGCTTTATTAAGTCAAAACAACCATACAAACTCCATGCTCCCAAAGCAGGAATAGAAAGCAAAAAAGATATTTTTGCAGCATCAATTCTATTAAACTTTAAAAATCTAGCACCAGTTATTATTATACCAGATCTGCTTACTCCTGGCATTAAAGCTAATGTCTGATAAAAACCAATTATTATTGCATTTCTAAATGTGAAGTTATTTTTCATTTTAAGTTTGATTTTAAATTTATCCGAAATATACAACAAAATACCAAAAATAATTGTGGTCCATCCCATTATCTCTATGGTTCTTAAATTTGAAATTATTTTAAGCTCTATTAAAATATAACCAATTATAAAAATTGGTATCGATGCAATTATTACTTTATAAAATAAATTCTTGTTTTTTGAAAAATTATAAATTTCTTTATTAAAATAAAACAAAACAGCAACCAAAGACCCGAAATGTGCACTGACGTTAATTGCAAGCTCAATTTTTTCGTAATTAAATAAATTAGATAATAAATTAATATGAGCCGATGAGCTCACCGGGATAAATTCAGCTATACCTTGTATTATTGAGATTAAAAGAATTTGAATTATATTTTCCATGAAGTGACAGCTGATTTATATTTAATTCAACCAATGAGTTCATCTTAAAAATTGCATATCTGTTATGCGACGAAATATGCATAAAATTAAGGGTTTTTTATTAAATAAGTAAATAATAGTGACCTAATTTTACTTTAAATTATTTCTAATTTAACTATGTTCTGTCGATGTCTGAAAAAATGTTAAAATTCGTAAATCTGGATCAACAGAATCCGCCCAAAAGATCCGTTGATCAAAGAAAAACAGATTTTAAGGAAATCTATGACGAGTATATTAATAAAAAAGCTAAAGAGCAATCTAGCAGATGTTCACAATGTGGAGTCCCTTTCTGCCAAGTTCATTGTCCATTACATAACAATATTCCAGATTGGTTAAAATTAACTGCTGAGGGAAGATTACAAGATGCATATGAACTCTCTCAAAGCACAAATAACATGCCAGAAGTTTGTGGAAGAATATGCCCACAAGATAGATTATGTGAAGGCAATTGTGTAATTGAACAATCAGGTCATGGAACTGTTACAATTGGTTCAGTTGAAAAATATATTACTGATACCGCGTGGGAAAAAGGATGGGTTAAACCCATAAAAGTTGAAAAACAAAAAAAACAGTCCGTTGGTATTATTGGTGCAGGTCCGGCTGGATTGGCATGCGCGGAAGAACTAAGAAAACTTGGTTTTCAAATAACAGTTTATGATCGGTACGATCGTCCAGGTGGTTTATTAATCTATGGTATACCTAATTTTAAATTAGAAAAATTTGTTGTTGAAAGAAGAACTAAACTTTTAAAAGATTCAGGTATAAAATTTAAACAGAATTTTGAAGTTGGAAAAGATGCTACCCTTGAACAATTAAAAGAAAAACATGATGCTGTATTAATTGCTACTGGTGTTTATAAACCAAGAAACGTGGATATTGAGGGAAACAATCTAGGAAATATTTTTCCTGCAATGGAGTTTTTAACAGCATCAAATAAAAAAGGTTTAGGTGATAAGGTAAAATTATTTGATGATGGTACCCTTAATGCTGAAAATAAAAAAGTTGTAGTAGTTGGAGGTGGCGATACTGCAATGGACTGTGTCAGGACAGCAGTAAGACAGAATGCAAAATCAGTTAAATGTTTGTATAGAAGAGATCGAGAAAACATGCCTGGATCTGCCAGAGAAGTGGGCAATGCTATAGAGGAAGGAGTAGAATTTTTATGGTTATCTAGTCCAAAAAAATTCATTGGACAAAAAAATGTTAAAGCTGTTGAAGTTCAGAAAATGAAATTAGGGGATCCAGACTCCTCTGGAAGAAAAAAACCAGTCATTATTGAGAACTCAAATTATGAGTTAGAAGCTGACATTGTAATAAAAGCTTTAGGTTTTGATCCTGAAAATTTACCAAAATTATTTAATTCAGAAAATTTAGCTGTATCTAAATGGGGCACAATAAAAATTGATTTAACTTCAATGCAGACCAATATACCTGGGGTATTTGCTGCGGGAGATATTGTAAGAGGTGCATCATTAGTTGTTTGGGCCATAAGAGACGGAAGAGATGCAGCAGTTCAAATCGAAAAATATTTAAAATCGATTGAACTGAGAAAAGGGGTGGCAGCTTGAAATTATATAAAGAAAATAAAAAACTCTTGGAAGAAAACCACTCTTACGACCCATCATTTGAGCATGATGCTTGTGGAGTCGGTCTCATAACCTCACTTGATGCTAAAAAAAAGAGAGAAGTGGTTGAATATGGAATTCAGTCTCTTAAAGCGGTTTGGCACAGAGGTGCCGTAGATGCCGATGGTAAATCTGGCGATGGTGCGGGTATTTGTATTGAAATACCAAAAGAATTTTTTTTGGAAAAAATAAAAGATACAGGTCATACCCATGAAGGTGAAAATCAAATATGTGTTGGTATGATTTTTTTACCAAGAACTGAGTACTCAGAACAAGAAAAATCTAAAACAATTATTGAGCAAGTTTTAATCGAAAATGATTTTTATATCTATGGCTGGAGACAAGTCCCAGTAAATCCAGCTGTTCTTGGCAAAACAGCAGACTCAAATAGACCTGAAATTACTCAGGTAATTTTTAAAAGTAACAAACTGATGGATAGAGACGATCTTGAAAGATTACTTTATGAGTCTAGAAAAAAAATATTAAAAATTACAAGAGGCCAACAAATAAATGATCTCTATATTTGTTCACTAAGCTCTCGATCTATTATTTATAAAGGAATGTTTTTAGCAGAAGCTCTATCTGATTTTTACCCAGATCTTAAAGATAAAAGATTTATTTCAAGATATGCTATTTTTCACCAAAGATTTTCAACAAATACTTTTCCTAGCTGGAAATTAGCTCAGCCATTCAGATGTGTAGCTCATAATGGAGAAATCAATACCCTCAAGGGAAATATAAATTGGATGAAAATTCATGAACAAGACATGTCGAGTAAATTATTTAAGAATGTAGAAGATCTTAAACCAGTTATTACTCCTGGAAACTCTGATTCAGCTGCATTGGATAATGTTTTTGAACTATTAATACATTCTGGAAAAACAGTCCCACTAATTAAACTTATGATGATGCCAGACGCATGGTCAAAAAGAAATAAAATTTTACCAAAATCTCATCAACAACTTTTTGATGTTCTTAACAGCACAATTGAGCCCTGGGATGGTCCCGCCGCAATCTGTGCTTCAGATAGTAAATGGGCTATAGCCGCAACAGACAGAAATGGATTAAGACCACTAAGATATTCAATTACTACTGACAAGATATTCTGCGCAGGATCAGAAACAGGAATGGTTGAAATTCCTGAAAAAAAGATAATAGAGAAAGGAAGACTTGGTCCAGGGCAATTAATTGCTGTTAATTTAAAGAAAGGTAAGATTTATAAAGATAAAGAAATTAAAGACTATTTATCAAAAGATTATAAACAATTTAATAAACAAATAATTCATTTAGATAAAAAAATAACAACAGAAAAAGAGTTTGCCAATTTTTCAGAGGAGGATTTGAGAAGAAGACAATATCTTTCGGGATACAGTGTTGAAGATTTAGAATTAATACTGCATCCAATGGTCGAAGATGCCAAAGAAGCAACAGGATCAATGGGTGATGATACACCTGTAGCTGTGTTATCAAACCATTACCGGCCGATTTCACATTATTTTAGACAAAATTTTAGTCAAGTTACAAATCCACCAATCGACTCCTTGAGAGAAAATAATGTGATGAGTTTGAAAACAAGATTTGGAAATCTGGGAAACATCTTAGATTTTGAAAATTTAACAAAAGAAAATATATATGTTCTTGACAGCCCAATACTTAGCAATTCACAATTAAAAAAATTTAAATCAATATTTTTTGAAAAAGCGAAAGTTATAGATTGTACTTTTAATGTAAATGAAAGTTTAAAAGAAAGAATTGAAAAAATTAGAGTTGAAGCTGAAGTGGCAGTTAGAGAAGGTGCAAATCACTTAATTCTCTCTGATAAGAATATTTCAGATCAAAGAGCTGTTGTGCCAATGATTTTAGCGGTTGGTGCGGTGCATTCAAATTTAGTAAAACTATGTATCAGAGGTTACGCTTCTATCAATGTTGAAACTTCCGAGGCAATGGATACTCATTCTTTTGCAGTTCTTATTGGGGTTGGCGCAACTACAATTAACCCTTACTTAGCAATTGATAGTATTAGCCAGAGATTTGATAAAAAATTATTTGGTAAATTAGATTTTGAGTCCTGTGTGCTTAGATTTAAAAGATCTATAAATGCCGGACTGTTAAAAATAATGTCTAAAATGGGAATATCTGTATTAAGTTCTTATAGAGGTGGATGCAATTTCGAAGCTGTTGGTTTAAGTCGAGGATTAGTCGCAGACTACTTTCCTGGCATGGTATCTAGAATATCAGGTATCGGAGTTTCAGGAATTGAGAAAAAAATAAAAGAATTGCATTCCAAAGCTCATCAGAAAAATGTCGTAGTGCTCCCAATTGGTGGACTTTATAAATATAGAAAAACTGGTGAGGATCATCAATTTCAAGGAAATCTTATTCATTTACTTCAGCATTCTGTTGGCAAAAATTCATATGATCTCTTTAAAAAGTATACTGATGGAATCCATAAACTTAACCCAACAAATTTAAGAGATCTTTTAGAATTTAGAACTTCAAATAAGTCTATAAATATTGAGGAAGTAGAGTCCATTGAAAAGATCACCCCAAGGTTTGGAAGCGGAAGCATGTCCCATGGTGCTCTTTCATCCGAGGCACATGAGACTCTAGCGATAGGAATGAATAGAATAAAAGGTGCTTCATGCAGTGGTGAAGGTGGTGAGGACGAAAAAAGATTTAAAGTTCTAGAAAACGGAGATTCTGCAAATTCTAAAGTAAAACAAGTGGCATCGGCAAGATTTGGAGTTACTGTTAAATACCTAAATAATTGTAAAGAGATCGAAATAAAAATTGCACAAGGTGCAAAACCTGGAGAAGGTGGACAGTTACCAGGGTTCAAAGTCACAAAAGAAATTGCCAGATTACGTCATTCTACTCCCGGAGTAACTTTGATTTCTCCTCCGCCTCATCATGATATCTATTCCATAGAGGATTTAGCTCAACTAATTTACGATTTAAAACAAGTAAATCCAAAAGCTAGAGTTGGAGTAAAATTAGTTGCTTCAACTGGTATAGGAACTATTGCAGCTGGAGTTGCGAAAGCTAAGGCGGATATAATTTTAATCTCTGGGCATTCTGGCGGAACAGGTGCAAGCCCTCAAACGAGTGTAAAATATGCTGGTGTTCCATGGGAAATGGGATTAACAGAAGCAAATCAAATTCTTACTCTTAATCAACTTAGACATAAGGTAACTTTAAGAACTGATGGTGGAATAAAAACCGGTAGAGATGTTGTAATGGCAGCCATGATGGGTGCAGAGGAATTTGGAATGGGCACATCATCGCTTATCGCTATGGGATGTATAATGGTTAGACAATGTCATTCAAATACTTGTCCAGTTGGAGTTTGCTCACAAGATGAAAAACTTAGAGAAAAGTTTACAGGAACACCGGAAAAAGTTGTTAATTTTTTTACTTTTGTTGCTATGGAAGTAAGAGAAATTTTAGCCTCTTTAGGATTTAAATCTTTAAAAGATGTCATTGGAAGAACAGATTTACTTCATCAGGTTAGTAGAGGATCACCTAACCTTGATGATTTAGATTTAAATCCTTTATTAGTAAAAACCAACCCAGGAGACAATGCAAGATATTCTGAGAGTGATTTAATAAACCATGTGCCTGATAACAATATTGATGAGAAAGTATGGAGCCAAGTTAAGAATGAACTAAAACAAAACAAAAAAATGACGTTGAATGCAATTGCAAAAAATACAGATAGAGCAATCGGAACAAAATTATCACATTATATTTTTAAAAGGTTTGGAGAAAATTTTACAAGTGAAGTATTAAATATTTCTTTAGAAGGTTCCGCAGGTCAATCCTTGGGAGCTTTTTTATGCAAAAGTATTAAAATTAAATTATTTGGCGATGCAAACGATTATGTAGCTAAAGGATTATCTGGTGGAAAAATTGTAGTAGTGCCCTCAAAAGAAAATAATTTTAAATCAAATGAAAATACAATTATTGGTAATACAGTTCTGTATGGAGCGACGTCAGGAAAATTATTTGCAGCAGGTAAAGCTGGAGAAAGGTTTGCAGTAAGAAATTCAGGTGCTATTTCAGTAATTGAGGGTTGCGACGCAAATGGTTGTGAGTATATGACCGGAGGTGAAGTTTACATCTTGGGCAGAGTAGGAGATAACTTTGCTGCTGGGATGACAGGAGGAATGGCATTTGTCTATGATCCAGAAAATATTTTTGAGAACTATGTAAATTCCGCAAGTGTTGTTTGGCAGAAACCAGAAACTAAATATTGGAAAGAAAGGTTAAAAACGGTTTTGGAAGAATATAATTCAGAGACTCAATCTGAAATATCTAAACAAATTTTACAAAACTTTTCTGACGAAGTTGCAAACTTTAAACAAGTTTGTCCAATAGAAATGTTGAATAAACTCCAAAATCCAATTACTCTAAAGAAAAATATTTTAGAGACCGGATAATAATAAATGAAAATACTGATTACGGGTGGTTGTGGGTTTATAGGCTCAAGTCTTGCTATTTTCTTAAAAGAAAAAATTAAAACAGCTCAAATTACTAGTATTGATAATTTATCTAGAAAAGGTTCAACTTTAAATAAAAATAGAATCACAGAAAATAAAATTTCAAACATTAAAAAAGATATTTCTAATTTCAGTAGTATAAAAAAATTAAAAAAGTTTGATTTAGTAATACATTGCGCTGCAGAACCCGCTATAGAGGCATCTAGAAAAAAGATCGAAGAGGTATTTAATTCTAACTTATTAGGGACTTTTAATATTTTAAAGAAATGTGCCAAAGATAATTCAAATATTATATATCTATCAAGCTCCAGAGTTTATTCGATTGAAAATTTATATAAATTAAAAAAAAAAGGAACAGTAAAAGAAAACTTTAATATAAATAATCCAAAGTCTATTTATGGATTTACAAAACTTAGTTCAGAGTTATTGATAAAAGAATATGCTTATTTACATAAAATAAAATACTTAATTAATAGAGTTGCTTTAGTATCTGGCCCTTGGCAATTTGGCAAAGAGGAGCAAGGTTTTGTAAGTCTATGGTTATGGAGACATCTTAACAATTTAAAACTTAACTACATTGGTTTTGGTGGTACCGGAAAACAAGTACGTGATGTGCTCCATATAGAGGATCTTTGTGAATTAGTTTTATTACAAATCCAGAAAATTAAAAAAATTAACAACAAACTTTTTAATGTTGGTGGTGGGAAGAAAAACTCAATTAATCTTTTACAACTTACTAAACTCTCACAAAATATAACAAGAAATAAAATTAAAATTGGAAGAGTAAAAAAAACTTCATCTTATGATGTGCCTTATTTTATTTCAGATTTAAACTATGTAAAAAAACTTTATAAATGGGAACCTAGAAGAAACTTAAAAAAAGTTGTTGCAGACATATATTTTTGGATGTTGGATAATAACTCTATTCTCAAAAAATATTTTTTATAATTTTATTTAATTCAGAGGTAATTCTTTTCAGATTTTTTTTGTTAGAGAGACTATGATCTCCATTTTTTATAATCACAATTCTTTTTTTAGCTTTCGCAAACAATGTTAAAACTTTCCTTGAAAAAGAGACAGGGACTGCCTCATCCTTTTGGCCATGAAACATAGTTACATTTATTCTAAGACCTATTTTTTTTGATAAAACTTTATTTTTTCTTCCATCTTTTATTAATTGATAAGTTACAGGATATTCATATTGCTTTTTTTTATTATTTGAATCACCATGCTTAATTATACTAATACCTTTCGAGATTATTTCTTGCTTTATTTTTTTTGGAAATTTTTTCCACATAAGTCTTTCCAAAAATTCTGGGGCAGAACCAATACCAATAAAACCTTTAATTTGATTTTTAAAATATTTAAATTGATTTAATGAAATCCAAGCACCCATACTTGACCCAATTAAAATAAAGCTATTTTTTTTTACAATTTTTTTAATTGAGTTTTTTACATCTCTCGACCATTCACTTATATTTCCTTTGGTAAACTCCCCAGATGATTTGCCATGTCCAGAATATTCTATTGCTAAAAATCCCAACTTATTTTTTTTTGCATACTCATTAAATGCTGTAGGCTTTTCACCATCAATATCTGACATAAAACCGGGTAAAAAAATTATATATAGTTTTTTTTTGTAATAATTGACTAAATATCTAAGTTTTTTTGTTCTCGATATTTTTAAGTATCTAAATTTTTTCATATAAATTAAATATAACTAATCTGATAATATATTATTTTGTGATTTGATTTAAATAAATGTTAAATTCATCTATATGAACATTCTATTAACTGGTGGTGCGGGTTATATCGGAAGCCATACCGCATTATCCTTAATTGATAGCGGTCACTCAGTGACAGTTATTGACAACCTCATAACTGGCAGTAAGACATTAATACCCTCAGAAGCAAAGCATTACAATTTTGATATTGCAGACGAAAGTTCAATAAAAAAAATTTTAAAAGAAAATAAATTCGATATAGCCATGCATTTTGCTGGACTTACAAGAGTAGATGAATCAGTTAAATATCCAGAGAAATATCAACTTCATAACTTTGAAAAATCAAAAATATTTTTTTCATCATGTATTAAAAATAATCTAAAGAAAATTATATTTTCTTCAAGTGCTGGGGTTTATGGAAATAGTAACTCTAATAATTTAACCGAAGATAGTGAATTAAATCCGATTAATCCCTACGCAGACTCAAAATATAAAATCGAAAATTATTTAATTGAAATTTCAAAAAAAGATAAAGTCGATTACACAATTTTAAGATATTTTAATGTAGCAGGAGCTGACAAAAGCAAAAGGTCCGGGCTTATTGCAAGATCCTCTACAAATCTGATTAAAGTTATATGTGAAGTAGCAACTAAAAAAAGAGAGAAAATTATAATTAATGGAGATGACTATGAAACAAAAGATGGTACAGCTATAAGAGATTTTATACATGTAACTGATATAGCTGATATGCATGTTTTAGCTGCTGATAATCTTTTAAAAAAAACTACTACAAATATTTTTAATTGTGGTTATGGAAGTGGATACTCCGTAAAAGAAGTTATTACCGAAATGGAAAAAATCATTAAAAATAAATTACAAGTAGAAATTGGACCACGCAGACCAAATGATATTGCAGTTTCAATTGCAAATAGTGATAAATTTAAAAAAGAATTTAATTGGAAACCAAGGTTTAATAATTTAAATATTATTTTAAGTTCAGCGTTGAATTGGGAAAGAAATAATTCATGAATTTTAAAGTATTGCAAGTTATACCAAAATTAGGATATGGCGGTGCAGAAACAGGCTGTTATGATATTGCCCACTATCTTGCAGAAAAAAATTGCAAATCTTACATTGTTACAAGTGGAGGGCCATTATTAAAATTTATTCGAAAAGAAAAGGTCAAAGTTTTTAGGCTTCCTGTCCAATCAAAGAATCCTTTGTTAATTTTACTTAATACAATTTTAATTTCTTTAATCATAATTTTTTTAAGAATTGATATAGTGCATGCTAGAAGTAGAGCGCCCGCTTGGTCTTGCTTTCTTTCTTGTATAATCACAAGAACTAAGTTTGTGACAACATTTCACGGAGTTTACAATTTTTCAAATAAACTTAAAAAAATTTATAACTCTGTTATGGTAAGATCAAATTTAATTATCGCTGGATCAAATTTTGTCTTTAATCATATCCATAAAAATTATGGAGAATTGATAACATCCAAAAAAAGATTGTTAGTTATTTTTAGGGGTATCAATACAGAATATTTCGATAATTCAAAAATAACGAGTGAAAAAGTCAAAAGCTTTAAATCATTAGTAAATTTTGATCCTGAAAAGTTTAAAATTTTATTACCCGGAAGACTAACTAGGTGGAAAGGTCACGAAATGTTTATTGAGTCTTTATTCATTTTAAAAACAAAGTATGGGAAAGAAAATTTTCAAGCTGTTATTCTTGGATCTGATCAAGGAAGAAAAGTGTATTTCAAAAAATTGATATCTATGATTGATAAATATAGTTTAAAAAGTAACATTTTTTTCTTACAGCATGCAAAAGAAATACCTGTTGCTTATTACATTTCAGATGTTGTGGTATCTTCTTCAATCGAGCCAGAAGCATTTGGAAGAGTATCTGTTGAAGCGCAAGCAATGAGAAGACCAATATTGGCAAGTGATCACGGAGGATCAAAAGAAACAATAATTAATGGCAAGTCTGGCTTTTTATTTGAGAATAATAAACCCGACGTTCTTGCAGAAAATTTAAATAAACTAATGGAAATGGATAAAGACAAGTTGCAATCAATTGGAAATGAAGGTAGGAAAAATATATTAAAAAAATTTGATGTAGAACAAATGTGTAATTCAACATTTATAGAATACAAAAAACTAATAAAATAAATGCCAAATATAACTTTACCTGACGGAAAAAAACTTAATTTTAAAAATAAGATAAATGGACTTGAGATTGCAGAGAAGATAAGCAAATCTCTAATCAAACATGCACTCATAATGAGTGTTAACGGTGAACTGAAAGACTTAAGTTACTCAATTCAAAATGACTCATCAGTCAAAATTATTACCCACAAAGATAAAGAAGGTTTAGATGTAATTAGGCATGATGCTGCACACATAATGGCTATGGCAGTCCAAGAATTATTTCCGGGAACTCAAGTAACTATAGGTCCCGTTATTGAAAATGGTTTTTATTACGACTTTGCCAGAAAAGAACCGTTCACAAGTGATGATTTAGAAAAAATAGAGAAAAAAATGTCTGAGATAATCGATAAAGACGTTAAAACAAAACGAGAGGTATGGGAAAGGGACAAAGCAATTGCACATTTTAAAAAAATAGGTGAAAAATATAAGGCAGAAATTATTGAGAGCATCCCAGAAAATGAGGAGCTATCGGTTTATCATCACGGTGATACTTGGCATGATTTATGTAGAGGACCTCATTTAACATCCTCAAAAAAAATTGGTAAGGCATTTAAATTAACCAAAGTCTCCGGTGCATATTGGAGAGGAGACTCAAATAATGAAATGTTACAAAGAATTTATGGAACCTGCTGGAGCTCAAAAAAGGAGTTAGACGATTATTTACATAGATTAGAGGAAGCGGAAAAAAGAGATCATAGAAAATTAGGCAAAGAAATGAATCTATTTCATTTCAGAGAGGAAAGCCCTGGCGCAGTTTTTTGGCATGAAAAAGGATGGACTTTATTTCAAAGACTTATTGAGTATATGAGATTAAAACAAAGATATGCTGGATACAGGGAAATTAATACTCCAGAATTGTTGGATAAAACTCTTTGGGAAAAATCTGGACATTGGGATAAATTTGGCGATCTAATGTTTACATCTGAAACGCCAGATGAAAAAGTTTTCGCTGTAAAGCCAATGAATTGCCCCGGATGTGTTCAAGTTTTTAATCAAGGATTAAAAAGCTATAGAGATCTTCCTTTGAAGCTATCTGAGTTTGGTAAAGTACATAGGTATGAACCATCGGGTGCTTTACATGGATTATTAAGAGTTAGGGCTTTCACCCAAGATGATGCACATATATTTTGCACCGAAGATCAGATAACGGACGAGTGTATAACAGTAACAAAATTAATTTTAGATATTTATAAAGATTTAGGTTTCAGTAAAGTTTTTTTAAAATACTCAGATAGACCAGAAAAAAGAGTAGGTAACGATGATGTTTGGGATAAATCAGAAAAAGCTTTACTTGAGGCAATTAAAAAAACTAAATTGGAATATACTATTAATAAAGGAGAAGGAGCATTTTACGGTCCCAAAATTGAATTTGTTTTACGCGATGCTATAGGTCGTGATTGGCAGTGTGGAACACTTCAGGTTGATTTAAATTTACCAAAAAGACTTGGTGCAACTTTTGTAGATAAAGACGGAACAAAGAAAACACCAGTAATGTTACATAGGGCTTTATTTGGATCCTTAGAAAGATTTATTGGAATCTTAATTGAAAATTATGCAGGAAAACTTCCATTTTGGCTATCACCATTACAAGCGGTTGTGTTGCCTATAGCCGAAGAGCACAATGATTATGCAAAAAAAATATTTGAAGACCTCTTTAAAGAAGGTATAAAATGCGAAGTGGATTTAAGAAATCAAAAAATAAATTATAAGATTAGAGAACACTCTTTAGCTAAAACACCTCTCATTTTAATTTGCGGTAAGAAGGAAATATCTGAGAAAAGTATTACAATGAGAAAGCTAGGTTCTGAAAAACAAGAAAAAATTAAATTTTCTAAAGCTGTTGAAAAATTAAAAATGCTAAACAATCTTCCAATTAAATAAGTGCGAAAACCAAAATCAAATTATTTTCAGAGAAGAACAAAATTTCAAGGTCCTAGAACCAATGATAGAATTAGAAGTTTAGATGTCCAGGTTATAAATAGCACTGGAGAAAATCTTGGAGTTTTACCAATAAAAAAAGCAATTGAATCTGCTAAGGCCGAGGGACTTGATTTAATCGAAATCTCACCGAATGCAAATCCTCCAGTTTGTAAAATAATGGATATTGGAAAATACAAATATGATTTGCAAAAAAAAGTTAGTAAGGCAAAAAAAAATCAGAGAATATCAAATTTAAAAGAATTAAAGCTCAGACCTGGAACTGAGGTACACGATTATAATTTTAAAATTAAAAATGCCAAGAAATTTCTAACCAAAGGTGACAAAGTAAAATTTACTGTTAAATTTAAAGGAAGAGAAATGCAACATATCCAACTTGGAAAAGATCTCATGGAAAGAATAATTACCGATACTAAGGAAATTGGACAAGTTGAAGTAAGACCAAAATTTGAAGGTCGGCAAATGATAATGATAATCCAGCCTAATTAGGTAATTATAAAAAAATCTTGATTAGGAAAAACAATCTATATATAACTGCCTGACCATGCCAAAACTAAAAA
Organism: uncultured Pelagibacteraceae bacterium; assembly: GCA_902580445.1. Classification (GTDB taxonomy): domain Bacteria; phylum Pseudomonadota; class Alphaproteobacteria; order Pelagibacterales; family Pelagibacteraceae; genus Anoxypelagibacter. The sequence continues at coordinate 23,906 of CACHKQ010000008.1, forward strand.
CAAAAAGTTCAGCAAAAAAAAGATTTAAAGTGACAAAATCTGGAAAAATAAAAATGCCTCAAGCAGGTAAAAGACACGGTATGATTAAAAGAACAAATTCTCAAATTAGAAAACAAAGAGGAACAACTATAATGACCAAACAAGATTCTAAAATTGTAAAATCTTATATGCCATATAGTTTAAGAGGTTAATATGTCTAGAACTAAAAGAGGAGTTGTAAGTAGGGCAAGGCATAAAAAAGTTCTAAAATTTGTTAAAGGACAATTTGGTAGAAGAAAAAATACAATTCGTGTGGCTAGACAAGCAATGGAAAAAGCCATGCAATACGCATACAGAGATAGAAGAGCAAAAAAAAGGGAATTCAGGTCATTATGGATACAAAGAATAAATGCAGGCGTTAGAGAGGAAGGCATGACATATTCAAAATTTATTAACGGGTTAAGCAAATCGAAGATTAAATTAGACCGAAAAGTTTTAGCTGATTTAGCTTATAATAATCCAGAAGCTTTCAAATCCCTTGTTAAAAAAGTTCAGTTATCAATAAAATAAACTTGTTTTTTCTTTTACAAAGTTAGAGTAAAAACTAACTAATGTTTGATTTACGAGAATTAATTCAGAAAGTATCGCAAGTAAAAGACAAGTTAGAATTGCAAAATATTAAGTCTCAATTTCTAGGAAAAAATAGTCAAATTAATCAAGAATTCAAAAAACTTGGATCACTTAACGAAAAAGACAGAAAAATTCGAGCATCATCTTTAAATAATGAAAAACAAAAAATTACTGAAGCTATTAATAATAAGTTTAAAGAATTAGAAAATTTAGAAATAAATCAAAAATTGCAAAAAAATAAAGTTGATGTAACTTTGCCAGGTCGAGAGAGACCAAACGGAAAAATTCATCCAGTCTCGCAAGTAATTGATGAGATTTCTTCCATATTTTCTGAAATAGGTTTTTCTGTTGCTGAGGGACCAGATGTAGAAAGCGAATATAATAATTTTACAGCTTTAAATACGCCAGAAGATCATCCAGCTAGAGATATGCATGATACTTTTTATTTAGATAAAAATAAAAAAATACTACTAAGAACTCATACATCACCTGTTCAAATTAGAACAATGTTAAGTGGCAAAGCCCCATTTAAAATTATAGTACCAGGTAGGACTTATAGATGTGACAGTGACCAAACGCATGCACCAATGTTTCATCAATTAGAAGGATTGCATATTGATAAAGATTTAACCATGGGTCATTTAAAAGGATGTCTAGATTATTTTGTAAAAGAATTTTTTGAGGTAAATAAAATCAAAATGAGGTTTAGGCCAAGCCATTTTCCGTTTACAGAACCTTCAGCAGAAGTTGATATTGGTTACAGACTAGAAAATGGAAGAATTATTTTTGGCGAAGGTGATAAGTGGCTTGAGATATTAGGTTGTGGAATGGTTCATCCAAATGTTTTAAAAAATGCCAAAGTTGATCCAAAAAAATTTCAAGGTTATGCATTCGGCATGGGAATAGATAGATTAGCAATGTTAAAATATGGAATAAACGATCTTAGATCTTTTTTTGAAGCTGATTTTCGATGGTTAAATTATTTTGGATTTGACCCTTTAGATGTCCCAACAAATTACAGGGGACTTAGCAGATGATAATAACTTTATCTTGGCTTAAAGACCATCTAATTACCAATGCTAATTTAGAAAAAATAATAGATAAACTTACGAGCATAGGCCTTGAAGTTGAGGGAATAAAAGATAGTCAAAGCGAACTATCTAATTTTAAAATCGCAAAGGTTTTAAAAGCAGAAAAACATCCAAATGCGGATAAATTAAAACTTTGTGAGGTTAGTTTAGGTAGTAGCAAAACATACAAAGTTGTTTGTGGGGCTGCTAATGCTAGAGATGGATTAATCACAGTTTATGCTCCCCCAGGAACAGTAATTCCAAAAACAAAAATGAAATTAAAAGTTGCTAAAATCAGAGGAGTAGAATCTCATGGCATGCTATGTTCTGAAAGTGAACTCAATATTTCAGATGAAAGTGACGGAATAATTGATCTAAAGAATAAAAATAAGGAGATTGGAAAAAACTTTTTTAAGATTAAAGGCGAAAGATCAATTGATTTATCAATTACACCAAACAGACCAGATTGTTTAGGTGTTCGAGGAATAGCAAGAGACTTAGCTTCTGCAGGTTTAGGGAGACTTTCTAGTTTTAAAAAAATTAAATTTAAACAAAATTTTTCTCAACCAGTAAAAATTTCTATTACAAAAGAAAAAAACCAGGGATGTATGTCTTTTGGCGCTTGCTACATCAGGAACATTAAAAACAAAGAAAGTCCAAAATGGTTAAAAGAAAAAATAATTTCACTTGGTTTAAAGCCAATATCTGCAGTTGTTGATATTACGAATTATGTAATGTTGGATTTGAATAGACCTCTGCACGCTTATGATGCTGACAAAATAGATAAAGAAATTATTGTAAGAAATTCAAAATTAGAGGAAAGTTTTGAAGCATTAGATGGTAAAAAATATATTCTCAAAAATGACATGTGTGTTATTTCAGATAAATCAGGTGCATTGGGGCTTGGAGGAATTATAGGAGGCACTCGCTCAGGAACTGAATTAGAAACAAAAAATATACTTCTTGAGTCGGCATATTTTTATCCATCTTCCGTGAGAAAAACTGCCAATACTTTAGATATTGATACAGATGCAAAATATAGATTTGAGAGAGGAATTGATCCAAATTCAATCAAAGAAGGTCTTCAATTAGCAACAGAACTAATAATTAAAATTTGTGGAGGAGAAGCAAGTAAATTTTCTATTGTTGGTAAATCTAATGTGAAAAATAGATCAATTGAAATTGATCATAATAAATTCAAAAAAGTTATAGGAATTCCAATTTCTTCAAATGAAACAAAAAAAATACTTAATTCATTAGGTTTTAAAACAAAAAATTCAAAAAAAAATTTTAAAGCTGAAATTCCTTCTTGGAGACCAGATGTAAAGCAAGATATAGATATTATTGAAGAACTTATAAGAATAAAAGGGTTTGATAAAATTTCTTTAATTCATCCAGAAAGAAAAAGGTTAAAAGAAACACTTAACTTTAAACAGAAATTATTTCATCTTTCTCAAAGGGCCGTAGCCAGCAAAGGTTATTTAGAAGCAGTAACCTGGTCTTTCACAGACTCTCGAGTAGACAAACAGTTTTCACAAGGAAAAAAAGAAATAGAAATTACAAATCCAATTTCAGGTGATCTAAATGTATTAAGAAGATCAATATTTTCAAATTTAATCATTTATTTAAAAAAGAATCAGGATAGAGGGTATCCAGATCTCTCGTTATTCGAGATTGGACCAACTTTTTATGGAAATAAGCCAGGCGAACAACAAGTTGTTTTAGGTGCATTAAAATCTGGTGTATCAAATAGGAAAAGTTGGGAGTCTAAAGCTAGAAATATAGATGTCTTTGATGTTAAAGCAGATGCAATAAAAACTTTAGTGGAGTTTGGTATAAATGAAAATGATTTATACATAAGCAACAATACAAAAGATTTTTACAACCCTGGAAGATCTGGATCTGTTAATCTTAAATCGTCAAATGGTCCACAACTAGCTTCTTTTGGAGAAATACATCCTGGTATAGTTTCAAATATGAATTTAAAAGAGGAAAACGTATGTGGATTTGAGATTTTTCTTAAAAATATACCGGAACCCCAAAAAAAATATAGACTTGCTAAAAGAAACTACTCTGTTTCCGAATTTCAAAAATCTGAGAGAGACTTTGCATTTGTCATAGATAAAAATTATAAAGCAGGCGATATAGAAAAAATGATAAGCGAGGTTGATAAAAGTCTTATTAAAAAAGTATTAATATTTGATGTTTTCGAAGGCGGTAGTATGCCCCAAGGAAAAAAATCTATAGCTATAAATGTTACAATTCAATCAATGGAAAAAACTCTTTCAGAAAAAGATTTAAGCGAAGTTAGTCAAAAAATAATAAATATTGTTAAAGCCAAGACCGGTGGAACAATAAGATCCTAATGTCAGATATAAATAAAGTAAGAAATTTTGCGATTATCGCACATATCGATCATGGAAAGTCTACAATTGCTGACAGAATGATCCAAATTTGTGGCGGTCTTTCAGAAAGAGAAATGAAAGAGCAAGTTTTGGACTCTATGGATATTGAGAGAGAGAGGGGAATTACTATTAAAGCCCAAACTGTAAAATTAAATTATAAATCAAAAGACGGAAAAGATTATATTTTAAATATTATTGATACCCCTGGTCATGTTGATTTTAGTTATGAAGTAAGCCGTTCTTTACTTGCTTGCGAAGGGTCAGTATTAATTGTCGATAGCTCTCAAGGTGTTGAGGCTCAGACTCTAGCTAATGTATATCAGGCGCTAGATACGAACCATCATATTGTACCTGTTTTAAATAAAATTGATTTACCTGCCGCTGATACAGAAAAAGTAAAAAAGCAGATAGAGGATGTAATCGGTATAGATACATCAAAAGCTATCTCATGTTCAGGAAAAACAGGTGAAGGTATCCATGAAATTTTAGAGTCAATAGTAAAAGATCTTCCCGTACCTAAAGGTGATTCAAAATCAAAACTTAAATCATTATTAGTAGATAGTTGGTATGACAGTTATTTAGGTGTAGTAATTTTAGTAAGGATTTTAGATGGAAAAATAAAAAAAGGAATGAAAGTAAAATTAATGTCAACTAATCAAGAGTATGAAATAGAAAAGGTTGGTGTTTTTACACCCAAAGCTAAAGATATCGGAGAATTAAACGCTGGTGAAATAGGATTTATTATTACTGGAATTAAAAGTTTATCAGAAACAAAGGTTGGAGACACAATATGTGATTCAAAAGACCCTTTAGAAAAACCTTTACCAGGATTTAAACCGAGCAAACCCGTAGTATTTTGTGGGTTATTTCCTGTTGATAGTTCAGAATACCAAAAGCTTAAAGATGGTTTAGCAAAACTCAAATTAAATGACTCAAGTTTTTCTTATGAACCAGAGTCTTCAAGCGCATTAGGTCTAGGCTTTAGATGTGGATTTTTAGGTTTGCTTCATTTAGAAATTATTACTCAAAGGCTTGAAAGAGAATTTGATATTAATTTAATAACCACAACACCAGGAGTGGTTTACAAACTTAATAAAATCAATGGTGAAGTGACAGATCTTCAAAACCCTACATCTATGCCAGATCCATCCCAAATAAAATTTATTGAGGAACCATGGATAAAAGCTACAATTATAACCCCGGATGAATATTTGGGATCAATCATTAAAATATGTCAGGATAAAAGAGGAATTCAAAAAGACTTATCATATTCTGGAAATAGGGCTGTTTTAGTTTATGAATTACCACTTAATGAAGTCGTGTTTGATTTTTATGATAAGTTAAAATCTATAACTAGCGGTTATGCAAGTTTTGATTATGAAATTACAGGTTACAAAGAAGGTAATTTAGTTAAATTAGGAATACTTGTAAATAATGAGTCCGTAGATGCTTTATCAATGATTATTCATAAAGAGTTTGCGCAGAATCAAGGTAGACTTGTTTGCGAAAAGCTAAAAGATCTGATTCCAAGACATAATTTTATGATCCCGATACAAGCTGCAATAGGAGGCAAAATTATTGCAAGGGAGAGTATAAAGGGTTTCAAGAAAGATGTTCTTACTAAAATACATGGCGGTGGTGCACGTGATCGTAAAAGAAAATTATTAGAAAAACAAAAAAAAGGAAAAGCTAGATCTAAACAATTTGGAAGAGTTGAAATTCCACAGGAAGCTTTTATAGGTGTATTAAAAATAAATAAAGAGACATGATACAAAATAAGCTCTACATAATATCAAACGAAAAAATTTCTAAGTCAGATAATGGTTTTTTTTGCGATAATCTTGATATGAAATCTACTCCAGAAGGTTTAAAAACAAATTTTGATATTCACATTTTAGGAAGAAATTCTAGCAGAGTCAGATCACATAAAATAAACATAGAAAAAATTACTTTAAGCAAAACAATTTTTGGATTTATTTATTCAATTTTAAAGACTTTTAAAGAGAAAGAGACAAAATATTTAATAATTTCAATATCTCCATTTACATTTTTTGCAAGTATTTTGTTAACTATATTTAAAAAAAGATCAATAACCTATCTAAGGAGTGATGGATATCAAGAGTACAGAAATATTTTAGGTTTTATAGGTCCAATTATATATCATTTAATGTTTTCTATAGTTTCAAAAACTTCATATCTTATTGGCTGTAATAAAGAAGTATTACGAGGCAAAGAAGGAAAAATAATTTATCCTTCTCAGTTAACAGATAAGTGGTTTTTAAATCCATCAAATAAAGAATTTGGTAAAATTAAATTACTTTATATTGGCAGAATAAGAGTAGAAAAAGGAATTTATTCACTTCTCAAAATAATTAAAAAATTAAAAAAAGATATTTCTTTATCAATTGTAGGAATGGAAAAAAATGTTAAGACAAATATTAAGCAGCAAAAAGTAAACTTCTTCGAAATAGAGACTTCAGAAGATAAGCTAATAAAACTTTATGACAGTCATAATATTTTTATTCTTCCATCATTTACAGAGGGTCATCCAATGGTTCTATTAGAAGCTCTGGCAAGACTTCGACCTGTAATTATATTTGAAGAAATTAGTCATATAGTGGGGAATAAAAAGGGTATATTTGTTTCAAAAAGAAATTCGCAGAGTTTTTTAGAAAAAATTGAGTATATAAAGAATAACTATAAAAATATACAGGAAGATATGAAAAATAATATTTTACCATTAAAAAAAGACTTTTTAAAAGAATTTGAGAACTTAATTTTAAATACTAATTAAAAATGAATTATAAAAATTTTGGAATTACTTAACCTATAAAATTTAATATAAAGGTATTAAATATATAAATTTGATATGTTTTTTGTTTTTTTAATTTTATTTATTTTCTCAAGATCAAACTCTTATCTTTTGGGATTTCAAAATTTAAACCCCGATGAGACCCAAATGATTTCAAATGCAATAAGCCTAGTAAATAAAAATTTCAATTTCGCAGAAATAGATACTACAAGTTCAGGGATATTGAACTCTTTAATTTTGATATGGCCTAAAATTTTTAATTTGGATATAACCTATTTCTCTACAAGATTAACTTCAATATTTTTAATTTCATATATAGTTTATATAATTTTTAAAATAATTCAATTACAGACGAAAAATTATAAAATAACTACTTTGATAATTGCCCCAGTTGTAATTTTTTTTTCATTAACTAAAGATCCAGATTTTTCTCATTATAGTGGTGAATTACTATCGACTACTTTACTTTTAACTTCTTATTGGCTGATATTAAAAAATAAAGATTATTCTAATTTAATATTATTAATAATAACGTCATTACTTTTGGGAATGGTATTTATTTCAAAGATACAATTTTTTCCTGTTGCATTAGTAATCTTTCTTTTAATAACCTACGAACTTATACTAAAGAAAAAATTTGATTTTTTAGCTATTTGTTTTTTTTCTTTTATTATACCAGCTATTTCAATTGCGCTTATTTTTTTAATAAATAATAATTTTAAGGATTTTATTCTTAATAATTTTATTTTTTCCTACGAATTCATTAAATCATCACAATCTGAAAAAGCATTAATCAGAGCAACAATAGAAAAAAATAATATAATAAATTCCTCACTTGCATCTGAATTTAAAAATCACTTATATTTAAATCTAATTTTTCATTGTTTTTACACTTATTTCTTCATTTTTATTTTTTTCGTAATCAAAAAACTTTCACTTAGAGAAAAAACACTTTTTTTTACAAAGGATAATATTTACATAACATTAATCCTTCTGAGTATTGTGATAGTAATATTGATTCCAGGCAGGCTTCATAGACATTATCTTTTGGTGTTATTACCTTTTGTCGCTATATTTTTATCACAGATAATCATTAATTTAAGCAAAGGAAATAAGAAAGTATTTAATAATTCAGTAGGGTACACATTTACAATTTTAATTTTTTGTATATTAATTTCAGGTTTTTTTGAAAAATATAAATTTTATGGAAAGAAATACGCATATCAAAACTTTGATATAAATAATATTTATTTAAAAAGCCCAAGAATATTTGATTATCTTTTTGAAAAAGGTGAAAAAAAAAATCTCTATATCTGGGGTTGGATGCCCCAATGGTACGCTCTAAGTAATATGCCATCTTCTGCAAAAGAAACAATCTCTGAAAAACAAATAGAGTTAAGCAAACATAGATTGTATTACAGGAATAGATTAATTAGCGACCTAAAAAGAAACAAACCTCACTTAATTATTGATTTTGTCAAAGATTATAGTTTTAGGTATAATAAGAATTCCAAATATTACAAG
>CACHKQ010000009.1 GCA_902580445.1 uncultured Pelagibacteraceae bacterium
CTACGTCAGGCTGAATTAAAAGTAGTAAAGCTATTATTGACAAAAAAAGAAAAGAAATAACATGGGGTAAATTTAAACTTTTTATTTTGGTTGAAGAAATAATTTGCGCAACAACTAAAATAAAAAAAGGTTTTACAAATTCGATAGGTTGGAAACGAAAAATATAAAAATTAAGCCATCTTTTTGCACCTTTTACTTCTACACCAAGAAATGGAACTAATAACAGTAATAATATGAAAAATATAAAAATTGGCATCAAACTTTTATTAATTAGATCAGTATTTAAAGTTGAAATTAAAATCATTATAAGAAATGAAACAAATGCATATATGAGATGTTTTTGAAAAAAGAAATAGTAACTTTTATTCAAACGTTCATCAGCTAAAAATGATGTTGAAGAAAACGAGAAAAATACTCCAAGAATAAACAATATAGAAAAGCTCACTAAAATTTGTTTATCAATATTTCTCCAATAATTTTTTACGTTAAAAATTTTTTCTTGCATATTTTAAAACTATTTTCTTAAATTGATTGCCCCTTTCTTCAAAATTCTCATATTGATCATAAGATGCACTTGCGGGACTAAGTAAAATATTTAAATTTTTATGTTTTATTTTTTTAATATCTTTAAATATTGAAATTACAGCATTCTTCATAGTACTACTCACTTCATGCTTAATATTTCTATTAAAAAATTTCTTAAAAAATTTTGTATTTTTTCCAATTATATACGCTTTAACAATATTTCTTTTTACTTCATTAATATTGATTTTGTCTCCTAATTTAGGTAAGCCACCAACTATCCAAAAAATATTTTTGTTACTTTCTAACGCAAATTTACTAGACTGAAAACTAGTTGCTTTCGAGTCATTTATAAAAGTTTTATTAAGATTTTTGTAAAAAATTTCGTGTCGATGATTTAAACCCTTGAAATTTTTCAATGACTTAACAACATTTTCATTCTTTATTTTAAAAATTTCACAAATTTCATAAATATAATTCATATTATCTTTATTTGCTTTGGAATTTAAATAACTATTTTTTATTTTTTTTTGTAATCTTTTATATTTTTTTGTTTTAACGTATTTTAATTTACTCACATAATTATTTTTTTTAAATTTTTTTATAAGATTCTGATTATTTAAAAAAGCAAAATCATCACTTTTTTGATTTGAGAAAATTTTTAATTTTGAATTTATGTACTCTTTCATTGTACCATGCCAATCTAAATGATCTCTAGTTATATTGAGAATTGCTGCATAGTTTGGTTTAACATATTTTGAATATGCTAATTGAAAAGATGATGCCTCTATTATTACAATTGGCCTGTTATTGAGTTTTAAATTTAAAATAGGTTTGCCTATATTCCCACCTAATTTAACATTTATTCTATTTTTTTTAAGAACATGCTCAAGAATTTTACATGTTGTAGATTTACCATTTGTACCTGTAATAACAATTGATCTTATATTTGGATTAAAAAGATAGAAAAGATCAAGATCTGTTATAATTTTATGTTTGTTTCTAAGTAGCTTATTTTTAAGTTTTGATTTTTTTAAATTAATTCCAGGACTTAGTATTATATAATCACAAGAGTCTAAGTATTTTAAAAAAAATTTTTTTTCCGTTTTTGTCTTCTTTTTATCGTCCCAAATTTTGACATTGTGGAAATTTTTGCTTTTTAAGTATTTCGCTGCTGACTTGCCTGTAGAGCCAAGTCCATAAATACAAAAACTCATTATTGAGGAATTCATTTTTAATAAATTCATTGATTATCTTAATTTTAATGTTGCTAGACCTACCAATGCTAATATGATGGCAATTATCCAAAACCTAATCACAACAGTTGACTCTGCCCACCCTTTTTTCTCAAAATGATGATGTATAGGGGCCATCATAAACACTCTTTTGCCAGTCAATTTAAATGATATTACTTGAATAATTACTGAGACTGTCTCTAAAACAAATAATCCACCAATAATTGCTAGGACAATTTCGTGTTTAACAATAATTGCTACTGCAGCTATTGATCCGCCTAAAGATAATGATCCAGTATCTCCCATAAATATTTTGGCTGGAGGCGCATTGTACCAAAGGAAACCCAAACACGATCCGACAATTGAGCCACAAAATATTGCAAGTTCTCCAACGTTAGGGATGTATTGAATTTGTAGATAGTTTGCAAATATTGAATTTCCTACTAGGTAACAAATTAATGAGAATGATAAAGCAACTAGCATAACTGGAACAGTCGCCAAACCATCTAAACCATCGGTTAAATTTACTGCATTTGAAGAACCAATTATAACAAAAACGCCAAAAGGTATAAAAAACAAACCCATTTGTAAAATAAGATTTTTAAAAAAAGGAAAATACAAATTTGAAATAGTTTCATGATCAGTGAAATATACAAGTGCCAAAATAGCTATAAGTGAAATTATTAATTGACCTAAGAATTTTAGTTTTGCATTAATTCCTGATGAGTTTTTCAATTTTATTTTTAGATAGTCGTCTAAAAATCCGAGTAGACCTAGGCTAGTACAAACAAATAGGACTATCCAGATATAAAGATTTTCAAGATCTGCCCATAATAATGTGCTAACAATTATACCAATCAGAATCATTAGTCCGCCCATTGTTGGTGTGCCACTTTTTTTTACTATATGATCGATAGGTCCATCTTGTCTTATTGGACCTGTGATCTGCTTTCTGGCGAAGTACTTAATTAATGGAGTACCAATTAAGAAAATAATAGTCAGAGACGTAACTACAGATAACCCTGTCCTAAAGGTAATATATTTAAATACGTTTAAAAAAGTAAAGGTATCAATTAGTGATGTTAGTAAACTATAAAGCATTTAGTTTTGTCTCCCGATAAAATCTTTAGAGATTTTATGTAATCCTGTGGCGTTAGAACCTTTTATCATTAAATAATCTCCATTATTTAAAATATTAGAAATTTTACCCGAGAATGATTTGAGGTCTTTAATAACCTCTCCTCTCTTTTTCTTACTTATCAATCTATATGTCTCAAGTACTTTGCTTCCATAAACATAAGTTTTATCAATATCACTATTATTAATAAATTTAGAGATTTTTTTATGATAAATATGTGAATTTTTTCCAAGTTCCAACATATCCCCAAAAAGAAAATATTTTCTTTTACCTTTTTTTTTAATATTGGAAAAGTTCTCTATTGCTGATTTTACTGACAATGGATTTGCGTTATAACTTTCGTCAACTAAAAAGAATTTTTTATTAAACTTATTAATTTTATTAATTTTACCTCTTCCTTTTAAAAGAATTTTATCCTTAAAAAAGCTTTGTATTTCAGACATAGGTAAATTGAGCTCATTGATAACTGAAACACACGATAAAATATTCATTATGTTATTCTTGTTTTCATTATTAATTTTTATAACAAGTCTTTTTTTGTAAACAAGCAAAGTCAATAAAAATGAATTTTGTTTTTTTCTTAGAGAGATAAATTTAATATCTGATACTTTTGAGAAACCGAAAGAAATAACTCTGACTCCATTTTTTTTTGCAATTTTGCTAAAATATCTAAAGAATTTATCATCTCTATTTAGAATAATAGCGCCTCCTTTTTGTATATTATAAATAATCTCGCTTTTAGCTTTGGCGATATCTTTTATATTTCTAAAATTCTCTAAATGAGCTTCTGACACATTTGTTATTATTCCAATATGTGGTTTAACCAATTGTGATAACTTATTAATTTCATTAAATTTACTCATACCTACTTCAAAAACTCCATAGTTAAAATTTGGATTTAAATTTGAAATACTTAAGGGGACACCATAAAAATTGTTGTATGACTTCGGAGAAAAATAAGTTTTGGAGTATTTTTGCAAAAGACTTCCAAGCATGGTTTTGACTGTAGTTTTTCCTGAACTTCCAGTTACGGCAATAAATTTACCAGATGATAATTCCCTTTTGTTTTTTGCTAATTGATTTAAAAATTTCATAGTATTTTTAACATTAATTAACTTTAAACTTTTTTTATTTTTTTTTGAAACCACACAATAACTAGCCCCATTTTTATATGCCTGGTTTAGAAAATTATGCCCATCTTTATTTTTTCCTTTGAGAGCGATAAATAAATTATTTCTCTTTATTGTTCTAGAGTTTATAGAAACATTATTAAAAAAATAATTTTTATTACTTTTAAGAGTCTTTCTTAAAATTAGACTATTATATTTTAAATTATTTATTTTTAAGTTTGTTATAATATTTTTATTTTTAAAATTTTTTATTACATTTTTATCACTGAAAAATATTTTTTTATTACCTAAATCTTGGTAAGTTTCATGTCCTTTCCCTGCAATTAAAATAATTTCATATGGATCTGAATTTTTCATTGCATAAATAATTGCATTTTTTCTATCTCCAATTTCTTTTGCTGAAGATTTTTTTAAAACTTTCATGATTTCTTTTCGTATTTTTTTTGCATTTTCTTTTCTTGGATTATCATCGGTAATATAAATTTTATCACAATATTTTTTTGCAACCTGTCCCATTAATCTTCTTTTTGTTTTATCTCTTTCTCCCCCACAACCAAATAATATTGTAATTTTTTTATGAAAATGTTCTCTTAAAGATATTATTGCCTTTTCTAATGCCTCAGGTGTGTGGGCATAATCTAAAAATACTTTTGATTTATTTGGCAAAGTTCTTATTAAATGTAATCTTCCTTCAACACTCTGAATTTTATTTATTTTGTTAAAAATTTTTTCAATTTTAAGACCACAAACTTTTGCTGCTAAAATTGCCATTAATAGATTTTTAATCTGTATTGTTCCATAAAGATTTATTTTAAGTTTATATATTTTATTTTTATATTTTATCTCAAGAAATTGGTAATTTTCAAAAATTTTATGACTTAAAATTTTAAATGTATTCCCTTTTGACCCTATTGTTAAAAGTTTTAATTTTCTTTTTTCTTGAATTTTTTTTATATTATTGAATTGCTTAATATCTGAATCTGTAATTACAGTTTTCCCTTTTTCTAATAAGTCATTAAATAGCAATAATTTAGATTCTAGATAATCTCTCATGTTACTGTGATAATCTAAATGATCATGGCTTAGATTAGTGAATATACCAGCTTTGAGTTTTAAAAAATTAACCCTTTTTTGTTTTAAACCGTGACTTGAAGCCTCAATAATTACATTATTTATATTTCTTCTGCTCATTTCATTCAAATCTTTGTTGAGTGTCAAAGAATCTAAAGTTGTGAGATTTCTTTTTTTCAATAGTTTATTGTTTCTAAAACCAAGGGTACCAATAAAACCAGACTTAATATTTTGTAATTTAAAAATTTGATAATAAAAATCAGCTACTGAGGTTTTGCCATTCGTCCCGGTTACAGCGATTATATTTTTTGGTTTATTTTTGTAATAATTTGTACTTATACTAGCTAAAATATTTCTAGTATCTTTAAAATTAATAAACTCTGTTTTTTTATTTATTTTAATTTTACCTGAATAAATTACAGCTTTAGCTCCTTTTGAAATAGCCTGAGAAATATATTTCTTACCGTCATATTTTTCTCCCTCTAAAGCAACAAATAAATTTCCTTTTTTTACTTTCCTGCTATCTTGTGAGATGCCAGTAATTTTAAGGGCACCAGTTTTTGGACTTAAATTTTTAATTAGTTTTTTTAACAACATGGTTGCCGTATAAATCGATTTTATTTATGGCTAAAATAGGTCCAATTTTTTCTATTATTTTGCCGGCTACCTCAACTGATGTCCATCCAGCTGTATTATATGGTGTACCTTTGAGTTTCCATCCACTTCCATCTCTATAATTATAAATATAATCTTTATTAGGTTTTGGCTCATCTAATAATACCAGTAAGATATATTTTGGTTTTGAAGTTGGAAATACAGCTACAAAGGTATTAATTTTATTTTTTGAATAATTACCATTTATAATTTTTTGGGCGGTACCTGTTTTTCCTCCAATTTCATATCCTTCAATATTTGCGAAATTTGCTGTTCCCTCTTTTTGAATTACAATTTTACGAAGAATAGAATTCATTTCACTTGATATTCCATCATTTAAAATTTTTATTTTTTTATTGCCACTTGGTTGAGACCTTTTAACTAATCTAGGTTCAATGATATATCCACCATTAGAGATTATTGAATAACCTTTGGCAAGTTGAAGTAAGGTAGTTGTAATACCGTGCCCAAAGGATGCTGTGGCAAGTTTACATTTTCCCCACCTTACAGGCAAAGGTTGACCCACTTCATCTATGTCAAATTTAATTTTTTTCAACAAACCCATTTCATCTAAAAAATTTTTCATTTTTATCTCTCCAATCTTTTGAGCAATTCTTACAGATCCAATATTACCTGACCTAATTAGAATTTCTTCAGCGGTAAGGTTCGCTGGAATTTTATTATCATATTCTGAAATAGACTTTCCTGCGCAGGTAATTTTTTTTGGTAAATTTTTAAATTTAGATTTTGTTTCTATTACGCCCTCATTTAAGCCACCAGCTAGTGTAAATGTTTTAAAAACTGACCCAAGCTCGTAAACACCTTTCGTAGCTCTGTTAATATAGTTTAAATTATCAATAGTTTGCCTTTTATTTATATCAAAATCAGGCAGAGAAACTAAAGATAGAATATCTCCATTATTAACATCCATTAAAATAGAGGCACTTCCAATATTTTTAAAAATTTTTTGAAAATTTAAGAGTTCTTCTCTTATTAAAAATTGAACGTTTGTATCTAACGTTGTTGTTAAAGATTTTTGATCTGATTTAAGTTGGTCATTAAAGGATTTTTCAATTCCAGATATACCATTATGATCTTCGTCTATTTGGCCAATTACGTGACTAAACAGATTTCTATGTGGATATACTCTTGTTTGAGTTCTTTCAAATAAAATTCCTTTTTCGCCTAAGGACCATAATTTATACTGTTCTTCCTTATTTATATTTTTTTTGAAATAAAAGTATTTATTTTTTTTTATATTTTTTATTTAAGATTTTTATATTTATTTCAGGATAAAGTATTTGGAGTTTTAACAAAAAATTTTTTTTATTTTTTATTAAATTTGGTTTTATAGCTGCATGAAATACCTCAATATTTCTTGCTATAGGCACACCATTTGTATCTACAATATCATTTCTGAATGTCTCAAATTTCGAATTTAAATATATAGAATTTTTTTTTAAAGTTATTGCATTCAAAGAAGTAAAAATAATTTTAATGGAAAAAATTGAAATAAGGCAAAAAAATATAAAAAAAAGTAAATAAATCCTATCCTCTTTAATCAAAAGTTTTTTTTTATTAATTTCATGCTCTATTTTATTACTGTTATCTTCGAAGAAAAAACTTTTTTGGTTTTTATTATTATATTTTTTACCCATTAAAATTCTATTTCTTTGTCTGTTTGGAAGAAAAATTTATAAATTCCTCAGTTGATAAAAAAATTCTTGAAAAATCATAGGTTGAATACTTTTTTTTATTAAATGTTGATATTTTTTTTTCTAATTTATCTGGACTTGAAAGATAAATATAATCCATTTCTGCATTAAATAATTCTTTATTTAATTTTAAAATTTCAGTATTTAGTTTTTCAATATTTTTTTCTATATTCCGAGTATTATTTTTTATTATTGATGTAAAAATCATCAAAATAAGAAAAATTGATAAAGAAAATATTAAGGATCTACTAAACAATTGTTCCCTCCAATTCAAGATAATGAAAAAATTTTTTTTCTAGGTCTATGGGATATATAAAATTATCTTTACTTCTTACTGCATATCTAAGCTTTGCTGATCTTGAAGAGTTATTTTCTTCTACCTCTTGATAATCAGGCTTAATAATTTTGTTTCTATAAATCTCAAATAAAGTCTCTTTGTTGTTATTTTCTGGATAATATCTAGAAGTTTTAGACTTATTAGAAGAAAAATTTGTAAAGAAAAATTTTACTATTTTATCTTCTATTGAATGAAAAGTTATTACAATTATTTTTCCACCTTTTTTTAAAAATTGTGTAGCGCTGATAAGTCCTTTTATTAGTTCTGTCACTTCTTTATTAACAAAGATTCTAAGGGCTTGGAAAACTTGAGTTGATAAATTTATTTTTTTTTTAAAGTTTTTTCTTTTACTTTGTTTTATAATTTTAATTAAATCTGGTATAGTTTTGATTGGATTTTTTTGTCTCTCTTTTACGATATTTCTTGAAATTTTCGATGATTCTTTTTCCTCGCCCAATAATTTAAATATGCTGCTTAAAGTTTTTGCATCTAGATTATTTAATACCTCTTTTGCACTATTTTCATTTAAACCCATTCTCATATCAGGTTCTTCTTTTGAGTTAAAAGAAAAACCTCTTTTGAAGTCAAATAGTTGCAAAGACGACAAACCAAGATCAAATATTATACAGTCAGCTTCAGTTTTTTTAGATAATATTTTATTAAGTTCACTAAATTTAGAATTATGGAAAAAAAATCTATTTTTATAATTTTTTTTTGTTTTCTCAGCCAAACTTTTAATATTTGGATCTCGATCTAATGCGATAACTTTTGTGTTTGGGTATGATAATATTGTATTTGTGTATCCTCCCGCCCCATAAGTGCAATCAATGAATAACCCACCTTTTTTCACGTCACAAATATCAATAACTTCTTTTAACATTACAGGATAATGAGAAAAGGTTTTTGACGATGAAATATCTTTCATCTTCTTTTAAATTAAAATTTTTGTTTTCTTAAAAATGCAGGTATTTCAAAATCTTCTTCTTCGCTTTTGACTACTTCATCGAAATTATTTTCTGACGAGGCCTCGTTATTAACCTCATCAGAAAATAATTGGGGGGAAAGTTCATCATTATTATCCGATGTTTCTATTCTATCTTGAGACTTTGTATCGTATAGAGATATATCTTCTATAACAGTTTCGTCTAAAGGCTCGTCTTTGACACTCTCCTGGATTTGATCTTGATTTAAATTGTTTTCAACAAAAGATGCATTCTCTAATGATATACCAGAAATTAATTCTTCATTTTGATTTGGAGAAATTTCTTGGTCTAATTTTAGAGCTGTAGCACCTTGTATAGATCCTGCATCCGGTATTGAGGACATATTTATATTATTATGAATATCCTCTGAATATCCTGAGCTTCTTGAATGTATTCTGTGAACATTAGTTAGAGACTCTTTTTTATCAGGACTCTCACCATCAAGCGCTGTTGCTACAATTGATACTCTCATCTTTCCATTTAAATTTTCATCTTTGATTGCGCCAAAAATAAGTTCGGCTTCTGGGTCAACCTCGGCTCTAATTTTATTTACAGCCTGATCAACCTCGAATAATTTAATGTCTTCTCCTCCTGTGATATTTACTAATAAACCTTTTGCTCCCTTTAATGAGTAATCGTCTATTAGGGGGTTGTTAAGAGCGAGTTCTGTTGCGGTCAAAGCTCTATTTTCTCCTTCTGCCTCACCAGTCCCCATCATTGCTTTGCCCATAGAAACCATTACTGTTTCAACATCAGCAAAATCCAAATTAATTAATCCGGGTCTTACCATTAAATCAGTGACACTTTGTACACCTTGTTTTAAAACATCGTTTGATAAAGAAAATGATTTTTCAAAAGTAGTTGCTTCATTTGCAATTTTAAAAAGATTCTGATTTGGTACTACTATTGAAGTATCCAGGTGTTTTTTTAATTTCTCCCAGCCTTCAATTGCTCTTCTCATTCTTTTAGGGCCCTCATAAGAAAATGGCAGGGTTATTACTCCAATTGTTAAAATATTTAACTCTTTAGCTGCCCTTGCTATAACGTGAGAAGCACCAGTTCCGGTACCTCCTCCCATTCCTGCTGTTATAAAAACCATATTTGCACCCTGCAAATAAGTAACAATTTCATTTAAAGATTCATCAGCTGCAGCTTGACCGATATCATGTTTTGCGCCAGCACCAAGTCCTTTGGTTAAATTCATACCAATTTGTATTTTTGCATCTGCTTTGTTTATTTTCAAATCTTGTGCGTCAGTATTTACGGCAACAAATTCCACTCCTTGTAGTCCATCTTCAATCATCGCATTTATAGCATTTCCTCCAGCGCCACCTATTCCCATTACCAAAATTCTTGGTTTAAGCTCTTTTAATTCACCACCACCTATATTAATTGTCATACACCCTCCTTTTTAAATTTATTTTCCCATTTTAAATTTGATCTATTCAAGTATGATTTCTTTTTTGCGATTGATTTAAATTTTTCAAAAGAAAGCGGGTCCCAAATTTGAAAAACTTTTCCTAGACCAACAAAAATTATATTAGTTTTGATCTTTGCATGTTTAAGTAATTTTTCAGGAATAGTCACTCTTCCTTCGCTATCAAAATTTAGATTGATACTTTGAGACAAAACTGATGTTGCAAAATAATCTCTCTTATCATTAAATGGTCCTAAAGAGTCGATACTATCTGATAATTTTTCAATTCTGTCCTGAGCACAAGCCTCAAGAGCAGAGTGATTAAATGATGGATATGTAATAAAACTATTGTATCCTTTTGAATTTAAATAGGCTCTAAAACTGGATGGCACTGACACCCTTCCCTTTTTGTCTATTTTGTTCTCGAAACTTGACAAAAACATAATTCATCTTTCTTTCAAAATCTCCCAACTTCCCAATATTTGGGAATTCATGGGATATTATGGGTATATTAAATTATAGTCAATACCTAATTTCTAAACAAACTTTGGGGGATATTGTTATTTATGGATACAAACAGGGAACATAGATTGAAAATGCTAGGCAATCTGTAAGCCGGGTTTTGTCATTTAAGATGTCATTTATCTAGATTTAAGCTCACACTTAAATTCAAGCGACTAACCCTGATGACCAACTAAAGACAGTTTTTAGCTTTCGCAATGTCATCTCTTTTTAGTCTTGCTCCCGGTGGGGTTTGCCGTGCGTTTTTTGTTACCAAAAAACCGGTGTGCTCTTACCACACCGTTTCACCCTTGCCTTGATAAGGCGGTCTATTCTCTGTGGCACTATCCCTAAGGTCGCCCCCGCCAGTCATTAACTGGCACCGTGTCTTTATAGAGCCCGGACTTTCCTCTACATTCTCATGTAGCGACAATCCAATTGCCTAGCAACTCTGCTATAATGATTATGCTAGAAAAATCAAGCCTAATTTAGAGATTTGCTTAAAATTTGGCTTAATTTAAGGGTTTCGAAATCTATAATTCCGTTAATCTTTTTTTGTCTATATTTTCTTTGAAAATTTTTGATTATTTTAGTCTTATATTTTGAGTTCAAATATCGATATCCTATTTTGTAAAGATTTTTGAAAAATAGATCATTATTTTGAGTTTTTTTATACTTATTCTTTAGTTCGATTTTTTTAGGATAATTTCCAATTCCATTGATAGACAAATACTGCCAAGGAAATTTTTCACCTGGATCTATTTTTCGGATCGGGGCAATATCTGAGTGGGCAAGAATAAAATTGTTTTTAATCTTATATTTTTTTTTTAATTTTTTGCAAAGTGAGATCAAATTTTTAATTTGTATTTTTGTGAATTTTTGGTATCCAAATTTGTGCCCTTTGTTTACAAGCTCAATTCCGATTGAATTTTTATTTAAATTTTTATTTTTTTTCCACATAGACTTTCCTGCATGCCAAGCAACATATTTAACGTCCACTAAATTGAATATCCTGCCACTTCTTCCAATTAAATAATGTGCACTCACTTTAGAGCTAACGGAGGTTAGTCTTTTCAAAGATTCGCGTTCAGATTGCATGCCGGTATAGTGAATAATTATCATGGTAATACTTTTGCCACTTCTCACTTTTTCCTGATAATTTGGAGAATAATATTTTGTAATTTCCATTAAAAAAATATATAGCATAAAAATCGATGCTAAAACGGTTTAAAATTTTTACAGTAATTACTGTACTATCGATGCTATTTTTAACAAACACTAATGCTGACGAAAAATATACAGCTAATGAGTGTTTCGAGAAATTTAGCAGGGGCACACTTAAATTTAATCAAGCTTTGGACAAAGCCATTTTTCAACCAATAGCTAAAGGCTATAGAGTTTTGCCTCAACCAATTAGAACAGGAACAAACAACTTTGTGTCTAATTTACGCTCACTACTATCTTTTTCGAACAACGTTCTTCAAGGTGATTTAAAAAGTGCGGGTAACACAGCTGGAAGATTTGCAATAAATACTACTGTTGGAATACTTGGGGTTTTTGATCCTGCTTCTAAAATGGGTTTCGAAAAAAAATCTAGAGAGGATTTTGGTCAAACCCTTGGTGTGTGGGGAGCTGGCACGGGATGTTACTTTGTTTTACCTATACTAGGACCAACCACTACAAGAGATGCAGTAGGTTTGGTAGGCAATGTATTTATTGATCCAGTTTATCATCTTACGCACAATAGCGAGACAGATATAGTCGTTGGTAACGAAAACTTGTCTGAACATAATTATTATTATTATAGAGGAACAGACGCTATAGATTTTAGATCAAAAAATATAGAATCATTCGAAAGTTTAGAAGAAAATTCAATTGATTTTTATGCATCTTTAAAAAGTCTTTATTTACAAAATAGACAGCAAAGAATACTCAATTCACCAATTTCTAATAAAGATTCTAACGACAGTGATTGGGAAGAAATAGATAATCAATAATAATTAGTTATGAAAAGAATATTTATATCTTTTCTTATTTTTTTTATAGGATCACAATTTATCCAAACAAAAGCAATTTCTTATAGTTCAAATCCTGAAGGTTTTATCTCTGAAGTAATACAGGAAGCAAAAGTGATTTTAAGTAGCTCTTCATCATCAGATGAAAAGGCAAACAAATTGTCTGAGATAGCATTGAAAACTGTTGATGTTAAAGGTTTAGCTTATTACACTTTGGGTAAAAAAAGGAAAGAAATTACTCCTGAAGAACTAGAAAAGTATGAAAGTTTATTTGAAAAATACTTTTTAAAAAGTTTTACTTCAAGATTGACAGATTACTCAGATCCAAAAATTAATGTTTTATCATCAGAGGTTGTTAACGAAAAATATACAATCGTAAAAACAATGCTTCTTAAAACTGATAAAAGGCCTGAGGTAAAAATTGATTGGAGGGTTTATACGAAAGATCCTAATAATCCACTTATTAGAGACTTAATTATTGAAGGATTGAGTCTAGCAAGAACTCAAAAGGAGGAATTTGCTTCAGTTTTAAATGCAAATGACAATGATATAAATGCTTTATTCTCAACACTAGAACGGTTTATAGAAAAATAGAAATGATTTTGTATTTAGTTATATCGCTTTGGCTGATTGGCATGATGTCTGAATAAATGGTGGGCCCGCCAGGATTCGAACCTGGGACCAATACATTATGAGTGTACTGCTCTAACCAGCTGAGCTACAGGCCCAATTTAAATTAAGTTTTACAATATAAATATTTATTTTTCTAGAAAACTTTTCAATTGTTTAGATCTGCTTGGGTGTTTAAGCTTTCTTAGTGCCTTGGCCTCAATTTGTCTAATTCTTTCTCTTGTAACTGAAAACTGAAGACCAACTTCTTCGAGAGTATGGTCTGTATTCATTCCTATTCCAAATCTCATTCTTAAAACTCTTTCTTCACGAGGAGTTAGAGAAGCTAGAATTTTTGTTGTTGATTCGCTTAGGTTTGATCGAATTGCTGTATCTAATGGCTGCAAAGCATTTTTGTCTTCGATAAAATCACCTAAACTACTATCCTCTTCGTCTCCTACAGGAGTTTCGAGAGAAACAGGTTCTTTAGAAATTTTCAAAACTTTTCTCACTTTCTCAAGAGGCATTGCTAATTTTTTTGCCAACTCTTCTGGGGTAGCTTCCCTGCCGAACTCACTTAAAATTTGCCTTTGTGTTCTCACAATTTTATTAATGGTTTCAATCATGTGAACTGGAATTCTTATGGTTCTAGCTTGATCTGCTATTGATCTTGTTATTGCTTGTCTGATCCACCAAGTGGCGTAAGTGGAGAACTTGTATCCCCTTCTATATTCAAACTTATCCACTGCTTTCATTAAACCAATATTACCTTCTTGAATAAGGTCTAAAAATTGTAATCCTCTGTTCGTATATTTTTTTGCAATTGATATTACTAATCTTAAGTTTGCTTCAACCATTTCTTTTTTAGCAATTCTTGATTCTCTTTCTCCTTTTTGAATTCTTTTAACCAATTCTTTAAATTCTCCAACTGGTAACTCAATTTTCTTACTAAATTCAATTAACCTGTCTCGAATTTCATCAAAATCTTTTCTGTGCTTTTTGAAGAAGTTTTTCCATATTTTGTTTTCCTGTAAAAAACTTTCAAACTTCGGATTTACTTCATTTCCAATATAATATTTTAAAAATTCAGACCTTGAAATTTTACTTTCAATTGCTAGTCTTAAAAGCACACCTTCAAGGGAGAGTATTTTTTTATTTTCTTTATAATGTGATTGAACTAGTTCTTCGACAATTGAACTACTAAGTTGTAAATTTTTAAAACCTTCGACTAAAATAGCTTGTATTTTTTTAAAATTTTTGTTTTTTGATACAGATAATTCTTTTCCATTTAAAATACAATTTAGTTTTTCAATTTGATATTTTTTAAGTTTTACATAGTATTTTGACAAATTTTCAATAGTTCTTAATATTTTAGGTTTAATTTCTTCCTCCATAGCAGCGAGAGATACGTTAAATTCATCTTCTTCCTCATATTGTTGCTCTTGCTGACTTTTTTCTTTATCATTTGAATCTTTTTTAATTTCTTTTTTATCAACTACTTTAGTTAATTTATTCTTTTTATTATTATTTGATTCATCATTCTCAAAATCCTCATAGGTTGAATCGATATCTATGATATCTCTTATAAGCAACTCTCCTTTTTCAAGTTGGTCTTTCCATTCAAACATTTTTTTGGCTATAATTGGACTTTGGGTAAGTGCGTTGATCATTAAATCTTTACCTGCCTCTATCCTCTTGGCAATTGCAATCTCGCCTTCTCTGGAAAGTAATTCAACACCTCCCATTTCACGTAAATACATTCTTATTGGATCATCACTTTTTTCAGATGTTTTATCCGTTTGATCGGAAGGTGAATCTTTCTTCTTAGGTTTTTGGAAATCGCCTTTTTTTTGAACTAAAGAAATTTTTTTTTCAAAAATTATAAATACAGCCTTTTCAACATTTTCTTGGGTACTATTTCTTTTTCCTAATGATTTACCCAGTTCCTCATAGGTAATAAAGCCTCTTTGCAATCCTTTGTCTAAAAGTCGTTCGAAAGATTTAGTTATCAATTTTTTAATCATAGAGATTTAAAGGTGATGTTTAATATATATATGTACAAATATCAAAAAATCTATACTTAAATTACTCTTTGTTTATCTTGCTTTTTAACTCGATTAAATCGGAATAAGACTTTTCGTCGAAATCCTTCATTAATTTACTCTCTAGTTCATCTATTTTTTTTGAGAACTTAATTTCATTTAATTCTTTCAATATTTCATTGAGCAATTCAATTTGTTGATTATTGTCTTTCTTTAAAAAAATATTTTTTATGAATGAGTTTTGACCTATATCTTTAATGAGATTTGGGTATTTGTTTTGAAGAATTTTCAAGTTATTTTCATTAAAATTATTCGACAGGATCAGATCTAATAACTCTGACTTCAGGGAATTTAAGCTCTTTGAAGAAAATACAATATCTTTAAAAATTTCTATTCTAGGCGAAATAAGTTCTGGATAATTGAGTATAATAAATAATATTGAATATTCTTTAATTTCCTCCTTTGAAAGATGCTCTTTTTCAAATGCGATTTTTTTTGTTTCATTAAGTATTTTAAAGTTATCTATTTTTTTTCTTTTATTATAATGCTGCAAAGGAGTTAAATTTCTAATCTTTTCTAAATAAAATTCTAAAATATGTTTTCTTAAAGTTTCGTCTTTTATAGTTCTACATAGATTCTTAAATTTTTTTTCAAATTTTGTTGCCGCAAATGGATCATTTCTATTAAGATCATTTGAATATATCTTCCATATAAAATCTTGAATAGATAGTTTTGACTTTAAAAAATTCACAAATAAATCTTTGCCTTTTTCTTTAATATAATCATCTGGATCAACACCATTTCTTAAAGATACAAAACTAATTTTACTATTTTCCTTTATAAAAGGGAGTAAACTCTCTGCTATACGGAGAGCTGCCCTTTGCCCACTACTATCGCCATCAAGACAAACTATTGGGTTAGAAAAGAATTTCCAAATCAAATTGATTTGATTTTCTGTTAAAGCAGTACCTGAATTCGATACCACATTTTTTATACCTGACGAATAAATGCTTATAACGTCCATATATCCTTCGACTATTATAACTTCCTCATTTTCTTTTGGAAAAGATTTAGCTTTTTCTAAATTAAAAACATGTCTACCTTTTTTATAAAATTCTGTTTCAGGGGAATTAATATATTTTGCATATTTACCGTCTTTTATAATTCTTCCGCCAAAAGCAATAACATCTCCTACTATATTTTTGATTGGAAATATTATTCTTGAATTAAATCTATTTGCAAATCTATTTCGTTTTTCATCTTTGAAAAATAAACCAGTTTCCATAATTTCTTTATCCGAAAACTTTTGAGAAATAACGTTATAAAATTCTGAATTATATGGAACATATCCTAATTTAAATTCTAATATTGTGGTCTTGCCAATTCCCCTTTTTTCCAAATAGTTTAGGGCGCTTGTATCTTCTGAGAAGATTATTTTATGATGGTATTCAGCAAAATCTTTTAAAATATTTTTATATGTCTCGTATCTTTTTTCTTTTTCTGCATCAAATTTTGAAAATTTATAAGGTTGCATACCTGCCTGTAAAGCCAGTTGTCTTACAGCTTCTCCAAATTTGATAGATTGTGTTTTCATAACAAAATCAAAAACATTCCCATGCTCTCCCGAACTAAAACAATGATAAAAACGTTTTTCATCGCTTACTGTGAAAGAAGGAGTTTTTTCTGATGTAAATGGAGATATTCCAATAAACTCTTTTCCCCTTTTTTTAAGTGCCACTGATTTTCCAACAACTTCTGAAACTTTTAATCTAAGCTTAATTTCTTCTAAATAGTTTTTTGGATATTTCATTTTAATTTAAATTAGTTTTTATAATTTTGCTCACCTTAGAAAAATCTAAAACATCAGAATAATCTTTTTTTAATGCAGACATTACTTTGCCCATATCTTTAACTGAACTGGCGCCAATTGTTTTGATTGTATCTAAACATATCTTTTTTGTTTCTTCTTCGTTTAATTGTTTTGGTAAAAATTCATTTATAATTTTTATTTCTGACATTTCATTTTCAACTAATTCATTTCTTCCGCCCTTCTTGTATGCTTCACAAGAATCATTACGTTGTTTAACCATTTTTTTAAGAAGTGAAATCAAATCATTGTCAGACAAAGTTTGCTTGTCTTTGAGCTTTTTAGCAATCAATGTATCTTTGATTGCGGCAACTACTAGGCGTAAAGTTGAATAGGTTTTTTTATCCTTAGCTTTTAAAGCCTCATTGAGCTTAGTTTCTATTTTACTTTGAAGGGACATAAGATTTTATAAACTTACTTTAATCACATTTTTTTTCAAAAGAAAAAAGAATGGGGTTGACGATTGTTGACCTTTTTCATATAAAGCCCAAAACCTTAAATAAAAGGTTTTTCTTTAACTCATGAGTTGTATTTGAGACATATTAAAAATAAAAAAAGAAATAATTCACATAATTTTTCAACAGGTATTTTAGTTTTTGAGGATGGCACAAAATTTTTTGGCAAAGGTATTGGCTATGAGGGAAATGCGGTTGGGGAAGTTTGTTTTAATACTTCTATAACAGGTTATCAAGAAATTATTACAGACCCTTCTTATTCAGATCAGATTATAAATTTTACTTTTCCACATATTGGTAACGTTGGTACAAACCCAGAAGATAATGAAGCTGACAAAACTTGGGTGAAAGGTGTTATTCTTAATTGTAACATAACAGAACCATCAAATTATAGATCCATAAAAAAATTAGATATTTGGCTTAAAAAGAGGAAAATTGTTGGGATTGTAAATTTAGATACTAGAATAATTACAAATTATATAAGGGACAAAGGCGCTCCTAAAGGAATAATACAATTTTCAAAAAAAAGTAAACATGACATAAAAGATCTTGTCAAAAAATCTAAAGCCTGGAAAGGGCTTCTGGGTTTAGATTTAGCCAAAAAAGTTACTTGTAAAAACAGTTATACTTGGAATTCTTTAAAGTCTTGGAATAAAAAAAAAGGATATTTAAAGAATAAAAAAAACCTGTTTAAAATCATTGCTATCGATTATGGAATTAAAAAAAATCAGCTGAGATGCTTTTCTGATATTAATTGTAAGGTTATTGTTGTGCCTGCAGATTGTTCGGCAGAAAATATAATGAATTTTAACCCAGATGGTATTTTTTTATCTAACGGCCCAGGTGATCCTGCTGCGACAGGAAAATATGCTATTCCAATTATAAAAAAATTAATTGAATACAAAATTCCAATTTTTGGTATTTGTTTGGGTCATCAAATTTTATCATTAGCTCTTGGTGCAAAAACAAAAAAAATGTCGCTAGGTCATAGAGGGGCAAATCATCCTGTAAAAGATTTGTTAACAAATAAAGTTGAAATTACAAGTCAAAATCACGGTTTCGAGGTTGATGAAAAATCTATTCCAAAAAATGTAAAGGTTACCCATAAATCTTTATTTGATGGGAGCATTGAGGGGATTGAGGTAAAAAATAAAAAATTGTTTTCGGTTCAGTATCATCCAGAAGCAAATCCGGGACCACAAGATAGCAAATATTTATTCGAAAAATTTTTAAATAACATCAAAACGAAAAAAAATGCCAAAAAGAAAAGATATTAAAAAAATTTTAGTAATTGGAGCTGGGCCTATTGTTATTGGCCAAGCTTGTGAATTTGATTATTCTGGAACACAGGCATGTAAAGCTCTTAAAGATGAAGGTTATAAAGTAATATTAATTAATTCTAACCCGGCAACAATTATGACTGACCCGGATGTTGCAGACAAAACTTATATTGAACCAATTACAACTGAAATTGTTGAAAAAATAATTAAAAAAGAAAAACCAAATGCAATTTTGCCTACTATGGGCGGACAAACTGCTTTGAATACAGCGATTTTGATGGAAAAAAAGGGAATACTGAAAAAAAATAAAGTTGAGTTAATTGGTGCAAAAGCAAAGGCAATATCAAGAGCTGAGGACAGAGATCTATTTAGAAAATCAATGAAAGAGATTGATTTGGATTTGCCTAAGTCTGAGATAATAAACTCATTTAATAATTCAAAAAAAGTTTTAAAAAAAATTGGTTTACCTGCAATTATAAGACCCTCTTTCACTTTAGGTGGTTCTGGGGGAGGAATAGCAAAGAATAAAAATGAATTTTTCAGTTTAATAAAATCAGGTCTAAGTGAATCTCCACAGAACCAAGTTTTGGTAGAAGAATCGCTTGAAGGTTGGAAAGAATTTGAAATGGAAGTTGTAAGAGACAAGATAGATAACTGTATAATAATCTGTTCAATTGAAAATGTGGACCCGATGGGAACTCATACTGGTGACTCGGTTACGGTTGCACCAGCATTGACTCTTACTGATAAAGAATTTCAAATAATGAGGAATGCTTCAATTGAATGTTTGAGGAAAATTGGAGTAGAAACTGGTGGTTCAAATGTTCAATTTGCAATTAATCCCAAAAATGGCAGGATGGTTATCATTGAGATGAATCCTAGAGTCTCTAGATCTTCAGCTTTGGCATCAAAAGCTACTGGTTTTCCGATTGCAAAAATTGCTGCAAAATTAGCTGTAGGATACACACTTGATGAGTTAACAAACGAAATTACTGGAACAACGCCTGCCTCATTCGAACCAACAATAGATTATGTCGTAACAAAAATTCCAAGGTTCACATTCGAAAAATTCAAATCTGCAAAACCTAAATTAGGAACATCTATGAAATCAGTAGGTGAGGCAATGGCTATTGGCAGAAACTTCAAAGAGTCCTTTCAAAAAGGGCTAGTATCACTTGAAATAGGATACAAAGGTTTAGACTCCTTAAATAAATTAACAAATAAAGAATTGAGAAATAAATTGGCTCAAAATTTACCTGAAAAACTTTTAATTGTAGCGGAAGCATTTAGAAGAAGAATTACTTTGAAAAATATTTATAAAATTACACAAATAGATCCTTGGTTTTTAAAACAAATATCAGATTTAATTCTTGAAGAAAAAAAATTAAAAAGGAAAGGAGTCCCGAAAACTTTTAAAGAATTATCTCATATCAAATCAATTGGATTTTCTGACGATAAGATTGCAGAACTTACAAAAACAGGGATTAAAGTAGTTCAGAAACAAAGAAAAAAATTAGGTGTATTTCCAGTTTTCAAAAAAATCGACACATGTGCTGCTGAATTTAAATCTGATACTCCTTATATGTATTCAACTTATCAAAACTTAACATCTGATAAATCTGCATGCGAATCTAATCCAACAAATAAAAAGAAAATTATTATATTGGGTGGTGGGCCTAATAGAATAGGACAAGGAATAGAGTTTGATTACTGTTGTTGCCAAGCAAGTTTTGCTTTGAAACAAAAAAAATATGAAACTATTATGATTAATTGCAACCCAGAGACTGTTTCGACTGATTACGATACCAGTGACAGACTATACTTTGAGCCTTTAATTGAGGAGAATGTTTTAAACATAATTAATAAAGAGAGAGAAAATGGTAAATTAATGGGTGTAATAGCTCAGTTTGGAGGTCAAACCCCAATAAAATTAGCTAAAGTTTTAAATGAAAATAATATCCCTATCTTGGGTACACAATTCGACTCCATTGATCTCTCAGAAGATAGAGAAAGATTCAAAAAAGTACTTATTAGGGAGAATTTAAAACAAGCAGAAAGCGGAATAGCGAAAAATAAGTATGAGGCATTTAGAATTGCAAACAAAATAGGTTTTCCAATTGTAATTAGACCATCTTATGTTCTTGGAGGGCGGGGTATGGAAATAATTTATAGCCAATTAGACCTAAGAAAATATATAGATGAAGCTGTAAGAGTTTCAGGTTCAAACCCAGTTCTGATCGATAAGTTTTTAAATGATGCAATAGAGGTAGATGTTGATGCGATTTCAGACGGAAAAAAAGTTTTTATTGCAGGGATTATGGAGCATATTGAGGAAGCAGGAATTCATTCAGGAGATTCGGCTTGTTCGCTACCTCCTTATACTTTGAATAAAGATGTTGTTAAAGAAATAGAATATCAAACAAAACAATTGGCTATTGCTCTTAAGGTAATTGGATTGATAAACATCCAATTTGCAATAAAAGATAAAGAAATTTATGTGTTAGAAGTAAATCCAAGGGCTAGCAGAACTGTTCCATTCGTTTCAAAAGCTACAGGACTTCCAATTGCTAAAATAGCATCTAGAGTAATGGCAGGGGAAAAATTATCCAAATTTAATTTGAATAAAAAAAATAAAAACTCTTTTGCTGTTAAAGAGGCTGTTTTTCCTTTCAATAGATTTCCCGAAGTTGATGTTCTATTAGGTCCTGAAATGAAATCTACTGGTGAAGCGATGGGGTTTGATCAAAACTTTGGTTTATCCTTTGCAAAAAGCCAAATTGCAAGCAATAATAGTATCCCGCAAAAAGGCACAGCATTTATTTCGGTTAAAGATAAGGATAAAGAAAAAATTTTAGTAAATGCAAAAAAATTAATTAAACTAGGTTTTTCTATTTTCGCGACCTCTGGAACTGCAAGATATTTAGCTTCGAATGGAATTAAATGTAAAAAGATAAATAAAGTAAGTCAAGGATCACCTCATATAGTAGAAAAATTAAATAACAAAAATATCTCATTAGTAATTAACACTACAGAGGGAAAAGATTCGATATCTGATTCATTCGGACTGAGAAGATCAAGTTTGATGAACAGAATTCCATATTTTACTACGATACCTGCAGCAAATGCATGTGTTGAATCTATTGATGCTTTAAAAAAATTTCCTATTAAGGTAAGAGCTCTTCAAGATAACTAAGCTGTGCAAGTCATGTCCTGGCCACAACAAAGAGGCGACTTTATTTTTCCGTGTTCGTTAGGACACTTTGATATCTGAACTTTTTTACCGTCCTTAAGACTTAAGTTGTCATTTTGCAAAGGAGAATTACACTTGGCACAGGTAGCGTTCACAGACATTCCACATTTTGTACATTCGTATGTAGCCATATAAGATTATTATACTAATTTATGCTCTTACTTTCCAGTCAGTATTAAAAGACACGTAATTGACTTGTAGGCACCTTCTCTCTTTTTTTATCTCTTTTTTTTCCATTCCATGCCATGTATTTGGACCACTTGAAAAAAAGTAGCCATAATTATTTCTATATGGAACTGTTTTGACTAATTTTAGTTTTTTATCATAAAAATCTGTTCCTAAATTTTCAGACTCATTGTAAGGATTAACAAAAATCAATGAAGAAAGTAATTTTTCTTTTATATCACAGTGTGGTTTAAGCCAAAATCCAGTTCTATCACATATAACTTCTACTCTCACGAAGGAACTGGATAAATCTTTTTTAATTAAATCACCTATGTACTGATGTACATTTTGTGAGCATAGCTCTTCTACAAAATTTGAAAGATTAGGAAAGTTCTTTGAGTTTTCCTTTGTAATAAAACATCTGTATTTTTTTGCTTTACCACCAGTTTTTATTCCCTCTCTATATTTTCCTTCACCTCCATCAATAGCTCTTGTTCCATCATAATTTAAACCATCATTAATTGGATTTGCTATTTCTGCATTACAAACTTCTTTAATTGCTAATTCTGTTAGCGGTTTATTTATTGCCCAATGTTTAAAAGGTTCGTCATAAGACTCTAATCTTGATTTTAAAGAATTAAATAATTCCATTTTTTTTCATCTTTTCTTTTACAATTATAGCAGCTTTACTCACTTCATCTAAGCCATTATAAGTCCAATGTTCAATTTTATTTTCTAAGTTTCTTATTATACCAAGATCCTGAAATAATTTATAAAATTTTTCAAATCTATGAATACTTCTTTTATTTGACATTTGTGCAACATATACTGGTTTTCCAGTAATAGCTGCCTCGGATATCATAGAGGTGGAGTCGCATGTAACGATAATTATATCTGCAAGTCCTAATGAGGATAAATATGCTTTTTTATCTCTTTCTTTTATTACCAAATGATCTTCGTTAAAATAGTTGTAGGCAAGCTTTAAAATATTTTCTGGTGTTCTGTATGATGGAATAATAATTAGTTTATATTTAGATGAAATAAACATATTTTTAATTTTTGCAAATATCCCATCCATTTGCTTTTCTGAAAAACTATAATATTTATTTGGACCACCAATTATAAAAGTAACAATTTTTTTATCACCATGATTAGGTTTTAGATAATTTATATTTTTCTGTATTTCTTTGTTTGTAAGATAATGGATAGCACCTTTTGTTTTAATCACATTATCACCCAATAAATCATCATGCTCTGGACAAATAATCGAATCAAAATTATTAAAATTTACTTTTGGATCTTGTATGTGGATATTAAATATTTCATTTTTAAATCTTCTTTTTAATAAAATTGATGGGATTACACTTTTTCTTCCACAAGAAATTATAACTTTAGAATCGCAAATAAATTTCTTTTCAAGTATCCCATCAAAAACAGGGGTAAACCTGGGTGGGACTAGGTTCCAAATATTTTTAAGTTGTATTTTTTCATGCTTAAAACTTAAACCCAAAGCATTTGCAAGGCCCTCAACCTGACTAATCATGCCATGCATACCTTCGGTCAAAAGAAGAGCTTTTAATTTTAACATTAATAACTATATATAAATATAATGAATAATAAGTCTACTAAACATACAAAAGTGTTGATTCTTGGATCTGGTCCGGCAGGCTACACTGCGGCTATTTATGCGGCAAGAGCTATGCTCAAACCAATTTTAGTTTTTGGATCTGAACCAGGGGGTCAATTAACCACAACAACTGATGTTGAAAACTTTCCTGGATATTCAAAAGTAATTCAAGGGCCATGGCTAATGGAAGAAATGAAAGGTCAAGCCAAAGCGGTAGGAACTGAAATGATTCAAGACCATATAAGTAAGGTAGACCTTTCAAAGAAACCTTTTGAAGCAACAGGTAATAGTGGTCAGGTTTATACCGCAGATAGTTTTATAATTTCTACAGGTGCTCAAGCAAGATGGTTAAATTTAAAATCAGAACAAGAATTTAGGGGATTTGGTGTTTCAGCCTGTGCGACATGTGATGGTTTCTTTTTTAAAGAAAAAGAAGTTGCTGTTGTCGGAGGTGGAAATGCCGCTGTAGAAGAAGCGATGTTTTTAACAAAATTTGCATCTAAGGTTAAGCTAATTCATAGAAGAAATGAACTAAGGGCAGAAAAAATGCTCCAAGCAAAATTAAAAGCAAATAAAAAAATTGAAATTATCTGGGATAGTGTTGTTGAAGATGTTGTTGGAGATAAGAGTCCAAAATCAGTGAAAGCTATCAAAATTAAAAATGTTAAAAGTAATAAAACTACTGAATTGAAAGTTGATGGACTTTTTATAGCAATAGGTCATGACCCAGCTACTTCGCTTTTTAAAGGTCAATTAAATATGGATAAAGAAGGATATATTGTAACCAATCCCGACTCTACAATAACTAACGTACCTGGAGTTTTTGCAGCTGGTGATGTTAAAGATAAAATATTTAGGCAGGCTGTTACTGCGGCTGGAATGGGATGTATGGCTGCACTTGAGGCTGAGAAACATTTATCTTCAAAATGAGTGGAAAAATATTACTTACAGGCATAAGTGGATGGATTGCAAAACACACTGCTATAGAATTATTAAATTCTGGCTATGAAGTTTTAGGAACTGTAAGAAACAAAAATTTAATTGATCAAACAAAAGAAACTATAAGTAAATATGCTTCAATTGATAAATTGTCATTTGTTGAATTAGATCTTGTAAAAGATGATGGATGGAATGAAGCTACAAAGGGATGTAAATATATATTTCACATTGCTTCACCTTTTCCTATGAAAGTTTCAAGAAATAGAGAAAGCTTATTGCCTCCTGCCGTTGATGGAACTTTAAGAGTTTTAAAAGCTGGAGTGAATGCAGGTGTGGAACAAATAATTAAAACTTCTTCGATCGTTGCAATGTTCAGAAAGCCAAATAGAAGCAATCCTTACACTTTCGGAGAAAATGATTGGACTGATGAAAATTGGGTAGAAGGTGTGAATGACTACTTTTTATCAAAAACAAAAGCTGAACGATTAGCCTGGGAGTTTATGGAGAGTAAAGGGTTAAAAAATAAATTAACTTGTATTTGTCCCGGTGGTGTTTTTGGAGATGCACTAGATAAAAAAGGAGGGACATCAATAGAATATGTTAGACAATTTATGGCAGGTAAATTTCCAGGGGCTCCAAAATTTGCAGTTTTAATTTCTGATGTGAAAGACATAGCAAAAGCACATGTGGCTTGTATTGGGAATAATAAAGTCGGTGGAAGGAGATTGATTGTTGGAAAAGAGGTAAAAAAACTAGTTGAGTTATCTCAAATAATGGCTGAAGCGATGCCTGAGTATGCAAAAAAGCTTCCCAAAAAAGAACTTCCAAATTTCATGGTAAAATTAATAAGCTATATAGATTCAAGCGCTAAAATGATGATACCTGATCTAGGAATTTTAATGCAAACCGACACTGCTTATGCAGAAGAATTATTAGGTTTTAAATTTAAGCCTGCAAAAGATTGTATGATTGAGAATGCTAGATCAGTCGTTAGGCTAGGATTAGTTTAAACTTTCACAAAAAGACTTAATTCTATCTAAAGCTTTTTTAAGATTATCCATTGAGGTAGCATAAGAAATTCTAAAATATCCATCCAAGCCAAATGCAGATCCTTGGACTACCGCTACTTCTGCTTTTTCAAGTAATTTTTCAACAAATTCTTTATCTGTTTTTAATTTTGTTTTCTCCCCCAGTAATTTTTTACAATTTGGAAATACATAAAAAGCTCCGTTTGGCTTTAAACAGCTCAGGCCTTTAATGCTATTTAAAGTGTTAACAACGTAATCCCTTCTCTCTTTAAAAGAATCTGCTCTAGTTTTAATAAAATCTTGAGTTCCATTTAAAGCTTCTACAGCTGCAGCCTGACTTATAGAAGATGGATTTGTTGTAGATTGGGATTGAATTTTTGCGACAGCTTTAATTATATCTTTTGGTCCTGCGCCATAACCTATTCTCCATCCTGTCATAGAATAAGATTTACTTACGCCGTTCATTGTAAAGGTTCTATCTTTTAAAGAATTCACCTGTGCAATTGTAAAAAATTTGAAATTATCGTAAGTGATATGCTCATAAATATCATCACTCAGAATAAAAATATTTTTGTTGTCCTCTAATACTTTTGATAATTGTTCTATCTCTTTTTTTGTATAACAAGATCCAGTTGGATTTGATGGCGAATTTATAATCAGCCACTTGGTTTTTTTTCCAATTGCTTTTTTTAATTCTTCTGGAGTTATTTTAAATTCGTTCTCCTCAGAGCATTTAACTATTTTAGGTGTTCCGCCAGCTAATAAAACCATGTCAGGATAAGATACCCAGTACGGTGCTGGAATAATAACTTCATCTCCAGGATTTAATGTAGCCATAAACACATTATAAAGAACTTGTTTGCCACCAGTTCCTACAGAAATTTGATCAAGTTCGTAAGATAAATTATTTTCTCTTTTAAATTTTACTTGAATAGCTTTTTTTAATGTTGGGGTTCCATCAACGGCTGTATATTTAGTGTCCCCTCTTTTTATAGCCTCTATGGCTGCCTCTTTAATGTTGTCAGGAGTATCAAAATCGGGTTCTCCTGCACCAAGACCAATAACATCTTTACCAGCTGCCCTCATTTCTCTAGCTTTTGAGGTAACCGCTATGGTAGGAGAGGGTTTAATTCGCTTTAAACTATTGGAAACTATGCTCATTGAAATTTATAATATTTTGTTATTATTAACACAAAATGCAAAATACATACCAAGAAAAAATAGATAATTTAGAAGCAAATAATGCGCCTGTTAGGAAAAAACTTGAAGGCGGAATTAACTTCAAAATAAAGAGCAATTTTCAACCTGCCGGGGATCAGCCTGAAGCAATTAAAAAGATACTTAAAAATTTAAAAAGCAAACAGAGTGAGCAGGTTTTGCTGGGCGTCACTGGATCTGGAAAAACATTTACTATGGCAAAGGTAATAGAATCTGCAAATCGACCTGCTTTGGTTTTGGCTCCAAATAAAACTTTAGCAGCACAGTTATACGGTGAAATGAAAAGTTTTTTTCCTGACAATGCGGTTGAGTATTTCGTGTCTTATTACGATTATTATACTCCTGAGGCATATGTTCCAAGATCAGATACTTATATTGAAAAAGAAGCATCTATAAATGAGCAGATAGATAGAATGAGACATTCAGCAACTAGATCTTTGCTTGAGCGTGACGATGTAATTATTGTGGCCAGCGTCTCTTGTATTTATGGTTTAGGTTCTGTCGAAGCTTATAGCAAAATGACTTTGGCTTTGAAAAAAAATTATGAATATGAGAGGGATGAAATCATAAGAACATTTGTAAATCTGCAATATAAAAGAAATGATCAAAACTTTTTTAGAGGTACATTTAGAGTTAGGGGGGAAAATTTAGAAATATTTCCCTCACATTTGGAGGATAGGGCCTGGAGATTAAGTTTGAATGGAAATAAACTTGAAAAGATTGAGGAGTTTGACCCTTTAACGGGAGACAAAACAAACGATTTTGCGGTAATAAAATTATACGCTAATAGTCATTATATAACTCCAAAACCAACTATTGATCAAGCTATTAAAGAAATCAAAGAAGAGCTGGAAGTGACTTTAAAAGATCATAAGGCGAACAATAAACTTCTTGAAGCTCAAAGGTTACGAGAGAGAACTAAGTTTGATCTCGAAATGATTGAAGCAACAGGTACGTGTGCTGGAATTGAAAATTATTCAAGGTTTTTGTCTGGTAGAAAAAAGGGCGAACCACCTCCTACCCTGTTTGAGTATTTCCCTGATAATACAATTGTCTTTGTAGATGAAAGTCATGTTACCGTGCCTCAATTAAATGGTATGTATAAAGGTGATCATACTAGAAAAAGAACTTTGGCCGAATATGGTTTTAGGTTGCCGTCTTGTATGGATAACAGACCACTTAAGTTTGAAGAATGGGATGCTATGAGAACTCAAACTGTTTTTGTATCTGCAACACCTGGGCCTTGGGAACTAAAACAAACTCAAAATAAATATATAGATCAAGTTATAAGACCAACAGGTTTAATTGATCCACCAGTTGAAATACGCCCAGCAAAAACTCAGGTAGATGATTTATTTCATGAGTCTAAAAAAGTTATTGAAAAAGGATATAGAATTTTAGTTACAACACTTACAAAAAAAATGGCAGAAGATTTAACAGAATATCTTCACGAAAACGGTTTGAAAGTAAGATATATGCACTCAGACATAGATACGCTTGAAAGAATTGAAATCATAAGAGATTTACGAATGGGCGTTTTTGATATTTTGGTTGGTATCAATCTCCTAAGAGAAGGATTGGACATACCCGAGTGTGCTTTAGTTGCAATTTTGGACGCAGACAAAGAAGGTTTTTTAAGATCAGAAACTTCATTAATTCAAACAATCGGTAGAGCTGCAAGAAATGTTGACGGCAAAGTAATTCTTTATGCTGACAAAGTAACAAAAAGTATCGATAAAGCTATCAAAGAGACAGATAGAAGAAGAAGTAGACAGGTCGAATATAATAAAAAAAATAATATAAGCGCAGAGTCAGTTAAAAAGGAGATTACTGATATTTTAGAGTCAGTTTATGAAAAAGATTATGTAAAAATTAGTGAAGGCTCAAATGTTGGTGGAAATTTAAAAAAACATTTAAAAGCACTGAATAAGAAAATGAAAGAATCTGCATCAAATTTAGAGTTTGAAGAAGCAGCAAAAATTAGAGATGAAATAAGAAAATTGGAGACAAATGAACTTGAGATTAACTTGAATCCAAAAATTTCACAGTACAATTTAAATAAAAAGGTATACCCTCAAGGGAGATCAAAAATGGGGATGCCAGGTACTAAACCTAGAAAATCTATAAAAAAATGGAAGCCAAAAAAATAATTATAACTGGTGGAGCTACTAGAATTGGTTCGGCTATAGCAAAAAGTCTAGCTGGATACGATGTTGATATAGTAATTCATTTTAATAAATCAAAAAAATCAGCACAACAATTAAAGGCAGAACTAGAAGAAATAGGTAGTAAAGTTCATC
>CACHKQ010000010.1 GCA_902580445.1 uncultured Pelagibacteraceae bacterium
GGCAAACCCCAAAAAGGAAGTAATTGCATTTGTAGGTGATGGTTCTTATCTTTTATATAATTCTGATATTTATAGTTCTGTGATTACAAATCATAAATTAATTATAGTTGTTTGTGACAATGGAGGTCATGCTGTTATCAACCGTTTGCAGCTTTATAAAGGTGGTAAAGAATTTAATTGTTTATTTGAAAGCTCCAAAGTTGATAATTTAAAAAACATTGATTTTGCTAAACATGCTGAAAGTTTAGGAGCAACTGGTGAAAATGTAAGTTCTGTAAGTGATCTTGAGGCTGCTTTTGTAAGGGCAAAAAAATCTAAATCAACTTACGTAATTTCTATTAAAACTGACGGTTACCAATGGTTAGAAGGATCTGCTTATTGGGAAAGCCCTACATTGCAAAAAACCTCAACAAAAGAGAATGAAAAAGCGCTAAAAGAACATCTTGAAGGTAAGTCTAAACAAAGACAAGGTGTTTAACCTAAATGCAAAAAGTATTCAAAGTCGGTCTTATTGGTTGTGGCCATATAGCCGAAACTTATTTCAAAGGTCACAAATACTTTAATAATTTTAGAATTATCAAATGTGCCGATATCAAACATTCGGCTGCAAAAAAATGTGCATCTCTTTATAAAATAAAGGCAGTAAGTGTTAAAGATATTCTTAAAGATAAAGAAATTGAAATTATATTAAACCTTACAATACCAAAAGCGCATTTTGAAGTTTCAAAGAAAGCACTTTTGAATAATAAACATGTTTATACAGAAAAACCAATGGCAATTGATGTTGAACATGGAAAAGAATTGGTAAAAATCGCTAAAAGAAAAAAATTATATATTGGTAATGCTCCAGATACTTTTCTTGGCGGAGGAAATCAAAAATCAAAAGAATTAATAGAAAAAAATCAAATTGGTAAAATCAACTTAGGAAATATTATTTTTGCTTATCCTGGTGTTCAATCTTATCATCCAAATCCAGAACCTTGGTTTGCAAAAAAGGAAGGTGGTCCAGTTATTGATATGGGTCCATATTATTTAACAGCATTGGTTAATTTACTTGGTCCTGCAAAACAAGTGTGGGGAAGTTTGATGTGGAATAAAAAAAGAAGAATAATTGGTATTGGCCCTAGAAAAGGTAAATCTATCAAAGTACTTTGTCCAACTACTTATCTTGGAACAATATTTTTTAAAAATAAAACAATAATAAGATTTACCCTTTCATTTGATGTTATTGCACATCATAGGAATCATATTGAATTGTACGGAGATAAAGGATCTATTCTCGTACCTGATCCAAATATGTTTGGTGGATCTGTTTATACGTGTAAAAAGCTAGGTGGTGATTGGAAAGAATATAAAACAAATAAAATGCCGCTAGGAAAAATAAATATTCGCCAAAAAAGTCTAAGGGCTAACGAAGCACCAATAAATGCAAATTATAGAGGAGTTGGTTTAGCAGAGATGGCGTATTGTATTAAGAATAAAAAAAAACATAGATGTAATGGTGAACTTTCGCTCCACGTACTAGACATAATTAAATCAATAATGTACGCAGCAAAAATAGGTAAACGAGTAAATATAAAAACGTCTTGTCAAATACCAAAATTATTTTCAAATAAAGAAGTCAATAAAATATTGAAATAAAACAGTCTAAATACGATATCTTTTTTTATTATTATCAAATAAAAAGATTTTATTCTTTGAAAATGAAATTTGTTTAAGATTTTGTGAAATGTTATCAGATGTTTTAATTCTTAATTCCTGACCTTTGAATGTTGCATAAATAATTTTTTCAAAACCTAGATTTTCAATAAGATCGACTTTTATATCAAGTTTTATTTCACCATTTCCATTTGCAAGGATGTGTTCCGGTCTTATCCCTAAATACGAATCTGGCTTCAAATTTAAATTCTTTAATAAAGACTCTATACCATTCTTCAAAACATTCATTTTTGGTACGCCTATGAATTCAGCTACAAATATGTTGCTTGGATTATTATAAATTTCATCTGGAGTACCAACCTGTTCAACATTTCCATTATTCAAAATGACAATTTTATCAGCTAGTGTCATTGCTTCAATTTGATCATGGGTTACATAGATCATGTTAGTGTTCAGTTGTTTGTGTAGTTTTGATATTTCAACACGCATTTCTGATCTTAGTGCTGCATCTAGATTCGAAAGTGGTTCATCAAATAAGAAAAGTTTTGGGTTCCTTGTTATTGCGCGGCCAATAGCCACTCTCTGCCTTTGACCACCTGAAAGCTGTCTGGGTTTTCTTTCAAGCAAATCTTCAATTTGAAGAGTTTTGGCAGCTTCTTTTACTTTCTTATCAATTTCATTTTTTTCTAGTTTTTCTGTTTTTAAACCAAATGACATGTTTTCATAAACATTCATGTGTGGGTATAAGGCGTAGGATTGAAAAACCATAGCAATTCCTCTTTTTGAGGGAATTAAATTATTAATTATTTTATTATTTAAATGTATTTCGCCTTTATCAACCGACTCTAAACCTGAAATCATTCTAAGTAATGTTGATTTTCCACATCCAGAAGGACCTACTAAAACAATAAATTCGCCATCATTAATTTTGATATTAAAATCATTAATTACCTTGTTGTTGCCAAAAGATTTTTCAATATTTTTTAATTCTATAGTAGCCATACAACTTCAAGTTTAACTTTGTGTATTTAGTTTTATTTTTCTTTAAAAAATAAAGTAAAGTAAA
This sequence comes from uncultured Pelagibacteraceae bacterium, assembly GCA_902580445.1. Classification (GTDB taxonomy): domain Bacteria; phylum Pseudomonadota; class Alphaproteobacteria; order Pelagibacterales; family Pelagibacteraceae; genus Anoxypelagibacter. The sequence continues at coordinate 2,726 of CACHKQ010000010.1, forward strand.
AATTCGACAGCTTCTATGATTTTTTTATAGGGTTCACATTCTCATCAATTTTGGTAGGTTTTCTCGTTAAATTAATTATTCATATGGGGGAAAAATGAGAAAAATATTAATTTATTTATTTGCTTTTACCTTTTTGGCTAACTCTAGCTTCGCTGGAATAACTTTCTGGACGACTGAAGTGCAGCCCGCAAGAATGGAAAAGCAAAAAGAAATGGCTAAAGCTTTTGAAGCCAAGTCAGGTATTGCAGTAGAAGTAATTCCTGTTGAAGAAAAAGATCTTGGAAAAAGAGCTACAGCTGCAGCAGCTGCAGGTGATCTACCTGATGTGATCTATCATACACTTCAGTACGTATTGCCATGGGCAGAAGCTGGGATATTAGATGTTAATGCTAACAACGCAGTTGTTAAATCTTTGGGCAAAGATACTTTTGCTCCAGGTGCACTTAACATGGCAAAAAAAGGTGGAAAAATCGCTGCTGTACCAGTTGATGGCTGGACACAGATGGTTGTTTACAGAAAAGATTTATTCAAAGAATTTAATCTTCAACCACCAACAAATTATGAAAACATTTCTAAAGCTGTAAAAGCTTTATCTAATGCTGACAGATTTGGATTCGTTGCCGCTACTAAAACAGATGAAAACTTTATGAGCCAAGTACTAGAACATGTACTTTTAGCTAATGGAGTTAATTTTGTTAAAAAAGGTGGAACAAAAAAACAAGGTAAAGAACTTAAAAATGCTTTAATATTTTATAAAGAGCTTGCTAAAGCGAGCCCTCCAGGAGAATTATTCTGGAAGCAATCTAGAGCACTTTACTTTGCTGGTAAAACACCAATGATTATTTGGTCACCATTTATTATGGATGAATTAGCTGGTCTTAGAGACTCTGCCCCTCCAACAATAAATAGCGATCCTACATCACCAGAACTAGCATCAAAAACTGGATTCATTACAAACTTTAGTGGTCCAGATAATAAAAAAGGTGCTGCTTGGGCTGATGTTAGATACTTTGGTATTACTGCTGATGCTGATACTGATGAAGCTAAAAAATTCATCGAATACTCAATGGATGAAGGTTACACAGCCACATTGTCTATCGCACCAGAAGGTAAATTTCCTGTAAGAAGAGGAAATGCTAGTGATCCAGCTGCGTTTACAAAAGCTTGGAGTAAACTTCCAGTTGGTGTTGATAGAAAGAAACCTTTAACAGAACTTTATTCTGGCGATGTTATTAATAACATTGTTGCAGGTTTAGATACTGCTAACAGATGGGGTGTTAAAGAAGGTGAACTTTCTAGAGCATCAAAAATCATCAATGCACAATTCTTAAATAGAATCACAAGAGAATTTATTGATGATCAAATTTCAGCAGATGAAGCAGTTGATAAAATCAACGCTGAATTAGCTAAATTTTAGTAAAAATATTTTTAAAAAGCGGGTAATATAATATTATCCGCTTTTTATATGAACGATACATTATCAAAAATAGAAAAAAGAACAGCTTATACGCTCTTATTACCAGCTGTATTTTTAGTTTTCGCTATAGTGTTATTTCCGATTTTTGCAAATATTTGGATAAGTTTTAAAGAAGTACAATTAAAAGATATTAGGATACCTGAGCCAAGAGCGAAAAAAATAGTAAAAAGTATTCCTGAAGATAAAACTAAATTAAAAATAGTTTATAGGCTAAGAAACAGTTCACTAATTGAAGATATTAATAATATTAAATTTTCAGATAATTTACCAAGAAACATTGAACCTGTTGATCTTGACTCAAGATGCGAATTTAAATCAAAAAAAATTAAATGTGATTTTGGAAACTGGGAAGCTAAATATAGAGAAAATTTTGAGATTATTATTCAAAATATTAATAATGATGTAATTGATAAAAATACTATTAAATCTCAAAAACCCAAGCTTTCTGGTGATGCTGACAATATTTTATTAACTACAAAATTTACTTTAAAAAACTTCAAACAAGTTTTTAATGAAAATGAATTTTTAGATTTATTACTAACTACTTTTTATTTTACTTTTTTTGGAACAGTTGGTGCAATCATTTTTGGTATGTTTGCAGCACAATTAGTAAATCAAAAGTTTTATGGTAGAACTTTTATGAGAAGTATTCTGCTATTTCCATATGTTGGACCTGTTGTTGCGTTAGCATACACTTGGACTTTATTGTTAGATCCAAATAGTGGAACTTTAAATGCTTTGTTAGTTAATTTTGGAATTATTGATAAGCCGATAAATTTATTAGGTCAGAAGTATATGACACTAAATCTTTTAGGTTTTGACATTAAATTAAGGTTGGCACTAACTACGGTAATAATGTTTGAGATTTGGAGATATTTTCCCCTAGCCTTCTTGTTTATTCTTGCGAGATTGCAGGCAGTACCAAAAGATTTGTATGAAGCTGCTGAGGTTGATGGCGCCGGTCCACTAAGAAAATTTGTTAATATTACTCTGCCACAGATAACAGCAATTTTATCTATTTTATTTATGATTAGGTTTATTTGGAATTTTAATAAATTTGAAGACATTTTTCTTTTAACAGGTGGAGCATCAGGTACGAGAACATTGCCCATAAATGTTTATCAACAGGGTTTTGCTGTTTCTAATATTGGAATGGGGTCGGCGGTTTCAATAGTTATAGTTATGTTATTGATAATTTTTATGATTATTTACTTCAAATTAATTGGGAAGCGTGCAAATGAGATATAAATCATTTTTAATTTATTTATTTATATCATCTATTTTTCTGACGTTAGTAGGTTCAATTTGGAAAATAATGGCAACTCTTCAAGGGCTTAGGTTAACAGAAATAAATTTTAATATAAATTTTCTTTTAGCCTTATTATTAAGTTTATCACTTGTTTTTATTGGTAAGAGAATTAATCATCTAATTAAAATACTGGTGCTACCGTTAATATTTACTTTTATTTATATTGCAATGAATGAAAGTGCTCCAATTTGGTATAACGTTGGAATTCTTTTAATAAGTTTATTTTTTACAAATAGAGTTAAGAATTATAACTTAAATTATCTTAAAGAAGATTTTGTCTCTGAAAAAATCGTTTTTGACTTCTTGTCTTTATTTGCGATTGTATTTTTCGCTTTTATTATTTTGTTTCCATTTTATTTAATGTTCGTTACAAGTTTTAAATTACAAGCAGCATTATTGTATAATCCTTTAGATTTAAGTATTGATTTTACCAAAAATATTTCTGACCAATTTAAATCTTACTTAGTAATTTTTAAAACATATGACTTTGGAAGATATATTTTCACAAGCTCTATAGTTTCAATAGGAACTGTAATTATTACTTTGATCTTTGCAATACCAGCGGCCTATGCTGTAGCTAGGCTAAACTTTTTTGGTAAAACTTTTTTATCAACATCAATATTAATTATATATATGTTTCCTGCCATTGTTTTAGTAATACCTCTTTACACCGTCTTTAGTCAGTTGGGATTAAGAAATTCAATTGAAGGTCTTTTAATTGTTTATACAGCAACAACACTGCCAGTAGCTATTTATATGCTTCAAGGATATTTCAAAAGTATTCCAAAAGAAATTGAAGACGCTGGTCTTATAGATGGCCAAAACTGGTTTGGTATAATAGCTAAAATTATTATTCCACTAAGTTTACCAGCAATTGCATCTGTAGCATTGTATGTTTTTATGATCGCGTGGAATGAGTTTTTATTTTCATTGATGTTTTTGGATAATCCAAAATCATTTACTTTGTCTAGAGCAATTAATCATTTAACTGGAGATGCTGAAACACCTAGACAATATTTAATGGCTGGATCTGTCGTTGTGACTTTACCAATTCTTTTGATTTTTGTTTATTTTGAAAAATATCTTGTAAGTGGATTAACCGCAGGAAGCGTTAAGGGTTAATGAAAGAAACAATCGAAATTGCAAAAGAAGTTTTAAAAAATAATAGAAGATCTGGTTACACGCTACCTACAAATAATGAATTATATCCTGCACAGTGGAATTGGGACTCGGCTTTCATAGCATTGGGGTACTCATATTTTAATTTGGAGTATGCAATTGTAGAATTAGAAAAACTTATATCAGGTCAGTGGGATGATGGCATGATACCTCACATTCTATTTCATGATAATGACGAAAGTTATTTTCCAAATCATAAAACGTGGGATTGTGGTAATAAGATACCCTCTTCCGGTATTACACAGCCACCAATAATTGCAACAATAATTAAAAAAATTGTAGACCAAAATAAATTAAATCAAAGTCAGTTAAAAAGAGTAGAAACTATAATAAAAAAATTAAAAAAATATTTGGACTGGTTTTTTAATTACAGAGATACAAATAAAATAGGTCTTGTTTCAATTATCCATCCTTGGGAAAGTGGACTTGATAACTCTCCTATTTGGGACTCATCGTTAGATAAAGTAAAAATTGAGGAAAATTTAAAATACGAAAGAAGAGATCTTAATGTTTCAAGAAGTTCAAATAGACCTCTTAAAAAAGATTATGATGGTTATATAACTCTATTAAATCAATTTAAAAGAGACAAATATAATCCAAGTAAAATTGTAAATGACTCAATGTTTAATGTGATTGATATTGGTTTTAATTCAATACTAATTAGAGCCACAAAAGATCTTATTGGGGTGGCAAAAAAGTTTAATTTAGATTTTACAGATCTTAAGAATAAAATATCAAAGTCAGAAGAAAGTTTAATAAAGTTTTATAAAGATGAAGAACAAAGTTTTTTTTCTTATGACTTTAAGAACCACAATTTAATTAAAGTAGATGCAATTTCTAATTATTTCGTATTGTTTGCCAACCTTCAAAATGAAGATATAAATAATAAAATTATTAACAAACTTAAAGAGTACAATTCACAGAAAGAATATTTTTTTACTACAGTTAATCCTAAAGATAATACTTTTGAAGAAACAAGATATTGGAGGGGTCCTGTTTGGATAAATACTAATTGGATAATTTATCAAGGTTTACTTGATAAAGATAAAAACTTTTCTAACTTAATTAAAAATAAGACTTTGGAATTATTAGAAAATAAAAAATTTCATGAATACTATAATTACAAAACTGGTGACTGCTTAGGGGCTAATAACTTTTCTTGGTCGGCGGCTTTGTATTTAGATTTAAAACTAAATAATTAAATTAGATTTTGTCTTCCTAATAATGCAGCTCCTCTTACGCCGCTTGCGTCACCATAAATTGGTTTAAGAAAAACGGTTTTAAGGCTTTTTTCATTCAGTAATTTTGCAGACATACTTTTAAGTTCATCTAAAAAATCAATTTCATTTGATACACCACCACCAAAAACTATAGCGTCTGGGTCAATTGTGGTAATAATTATTACTAAACTTCTTGCTAGGTTTTTTTTATAGCTGTTAATGAAGTTTGATGCATCAGTATCTTTATCTCTATATTTGCTAAATATTTCTTTTGCGGTTAATTTTTTTTTAAATAAAGTATTAAAATTTTTTTCAATTGATTTGCCAGATAGGTGTCCTTCTATTCTCTGCGAAAAATCAAATTTTCCATTATTATCTATGTTGGATTTAATATCTTTCAATGGCATTTGATTTAAGCTCCATTCTCCACCTAGACCGTTTGCTCCTGAGACAATTTTTTTATTAATTACTAAACCACCCCCGCAACCAGAACCTAAAATAATTCCAAATACACTATTGTAGTGCCTTGCTGCTCCATCTAATGCTTCTGACAAACTAAAACAATTTGCGTCGTTCTCAGAAAATACATCGTTATCAATTTTTTTTTTTAATTCAGTTATCAAACTTTTATCATTTAACCATATAGAATTATGTGCATTTTTTATTAACCCGGATGTACTATCAAGATTACCTGGATGACAAATACCAACTACAAATTTTGAATTATATTTTTTTTGAAGTTTTTCAATAATATCTGTTATTACGATAATTGTTTTTCCAAAATCTTTTGGTGTTTCCGATCTGTTTCTTTCTAATTCTTTATTATTATTGTCTAATAAAACATATTCTATTTTAGTAGCACCAAGGTCTATTCCAATTTGCATTAATTTTTATTAGTTCTATCAATTTCTTTTAGTTCTACTTCAAGCTTATCAAGCTCTTCGCCACCTGCCATCATACCCAATAGTTTTTCTCTCGAAAGATCTTTTTTGTCAAAAGTACCCATGCTTTTACCTCTATTTAAAATTGTAAAACTATTTCCTACTGGATATGCATGATGAACGTTATGTGTAATTAGAATAACCCCTAAACCAGATGCAGCTGCTTTTACAATATATTTTAGAACTACCGATGCTTGGTGAACACCGAGCGCAGAAGTTGGTTCATCTAGAATTAAAACTTTTGCACCAAAGTAAATTGCTCTAGAGATTGCCAAACATTGCCTTTCTCCACCTGACATTGTGCCGACAGCCTGAGATGGATCTCTGACATCAATTCCTATTTGGCCCATTCTTTCGGAAGCTATACTGTTTGCTTTATTAACATCAAAGGTTTTAAAAGGGCCAAACCCTTTCATTGGTTCTCTTCCCATAAAAAAATTTCTAGTCACGCTCATCAAAGATACAAGAGCTAAATCTTGATAAACTGTTGCTATACCAAGGTCTAAAGCATCTCGTGGCGAGTCAAATACGGTTTGTTTTCCGTCAACTATAATTTCTCCCTCATCAGGTTTGTGAACGCCTGATAATGTTTTTATTAATGTTGATTTGCCCGCACCATTATCGCCAAGTAAACACATGATTTGACCCTTTTTAATATGCATAGTTACATCTTTTAGAGCTATAACAGACCCAAAAAATTTACTTATATTATTAAATTCAACTAAATTATTTGACATTATTTATTCTCAGTAACTCTTCTTCTAATAAAATTATTAAAAATAACAGCAATCAACATCATTGCTCCTAAAAAGACTTTAAACCAATCAGTATCTACATCTGTATAATAAATTCCCATTGAAACTGTTCCAAATATTAAAGCACCAAACGCTGCCCCAATTGCAGAACCATAACCACCGGTTAATAAACATCCTCCAACAACAGCAGCAACAATTGCTTCTAATTCTTTTAAAAAACCTCTCATTGTATCAGCTGACCCGGCATCTAATACTTGAACACAAGCATAAATAGTTGCTGCCACTGCTGTTCCAATAAATAAACTAATTTTTACTCTGCCAACTGGTACACCGACGTTTCTAGCACCAAGCTTGTCTCCTCCAGAAGCAAATATCCAGTTACCATATCTTGTTTTCATTAATAACCATGTTGCAAAAATTGTCATTCCAACCCACCACAAAACTGATGCAGGAATACCAGTAGCTAAAGGTGTTCCGTCTTGTCTTAACGCTATAAGACCTAATGAACCCAGCCATGTAAAGACTCCTTTGAATGCATCTGCAGAAAAAATCCATGCAATTGGATCATTTTCGATTAGCACTCTTAAACCGGGAACCTGTGTTCTGCCTGTAATTAATCTTGTTAGAGCTAATGTTGCTCCACGTAAAATAAATAGCATTGCAAGTGTTACAATAAAGGATGGTAAACCTGTTCTGACAACTAGTATACCATTTGCATATCCAACAAGAACAGCCATGGAAAAAGCAAACAGAATACTCGACCACAATGGCCAGCCCCAATAAATTGCTGGTATCGCTATACATATACCAGCAAAACCAATCATAGATCCAACTGATAAATCAAATTCTCCACCTATCATTAAAAGTGCTGCAGCAATTGCAATTATTCCAAGATTGGCTGAGACTTCTAAAAAATTAATTGTTCCATATGCACTAAACATTCCAGTATCACCTGCAACGATACCAAAAAAAATAAATACAAGGACTGATCCACCTAGTGCACCGAGTTCAGGTCTGTTTAATAAAACTTTTAAATTTGAAACTTTACGTAATCTTTCATCTTTAGATTTGTTTTGAATGCTTTTTGACTTAACTGACATATTTATTTTTTTTTGTTAAAAAAAAAGGCCTGGCTTTAAAACCAGGCCTTTTTAAATTATTTTTATCTATAACCTTGTGCTGCCCACTTAATTACTTTGCTAGCATTTTGTGGTGTAACGAAACCAGGTCCCGTCATAACAACGCCAGCTGGCATTGTTCCCCATCTCATATACTGAGCAAATATAGCTATAGGCAAATATCCTTGAAGATATTGTTGTTGGTCAATTAAGAACTCAACTTCTCCAGCTGCAGCAGCTTTAAGCATTCCTGGTGACATATCAAATGTTCCAAGTTTAATGCTTCCAGTTTTACCAGCAGATTTGATTGCTTTTAGAGCCGCTTCTCCAGAAAGTCCTGCACCTAAAGTTAGAATAGTATCTACTCCACCTAGTTTTGCAGCAACAGCTTTTTGAATTTCAGTTGGGTCATTTGATGTACCAAGTATTTCTACTGGACCACCAAAACCTTTTTTGAAACCAGCGCATCTTCTATCAAGTGCTACGTTACCAACTTCATGGTTAACGCACAGTGCTTTTTTTCCACCAGCTGCTTTCATTTTTTGACCGCCACCTACACCTGCTTCAAACTCAGTTTGTCCAACGTGAGCGCTAATACCTAGTTTAGCGAAGTCATCTGAACCAGAATTCATTGATACTACTGGTATACCAGCAGCAATTGCAGCTTTAACAGATTTTCCTAAAGCCGCAGCGTCAGGTAAAGTTATCACAATACCTTTTGGTTTTTGTGAAACAGCGTTATCAATTAATTTAGCCATTTCGACCATGTCGAATGTACCAGGAGCTGTGTACTTACATTTAATTTTCATATCTTTGCAAGCAGAGTCAACTCCGTTTTTAGCAACCGACCAAAAAGGATCGTTAGCTTGACCATGTGAAACAACGATTACATCGATTGCAAATGATGCAACGGACATCGCCATCCACGAAAGAAAAGCTACTAATGTTAAATATATTTTTCTCATTTTTCCCTCGTTATATTGTTATTTAAATTATTATTATTTAAGCAAAAAAAAGATTAAAAGAAAAGATAAGGATTTTTTATTTCAACCTTGGGTTTAAAAATTAATATCAGATAGTAACAACTTTTTTTAATTTTAACGATTTAAATGCTGCATTAGCTATACAAAGTGATTTCTCGCCATCATCGAAAGTAGATCTTGGTTTTTTGTTTTTGGTTACGAGATTATATAGATCGTTCAATTGAAGTTTGTAAGCGATTTTATATCTGTCTATAAAAAAATTATATTTCCGCTTATTGTCTGATATTAGCATTCCTTTATTACCAAATATTTCTACTCTTTGATCGTATCCAAATTCACAGTGTCGAGAGTTATTAATAACCGTGATTACGCCTTTTCTAGATTTTAAAACACATGAAGCAATTTCATAATCTTTAATTTTTTTAAATCTTGAGTCAGATAAATTGGTTGCAGATGCAAAGATTTCCTTAATTGGATCTCTGCCAAGATAAAATCTGGCTAAGTCAAAATCATGAATTGTCATATCTCTAAATATTCCTCCTGAATTTTTTAAATAATTAAATGAAGGAGGTGCTGGGTCTCGACTTGTAATAATTATTTTTTCCAATTTACCGATTTTTCCGGACAAAAGAGATTTTTTTAGATGATAGTGTCCTGGATCATAACGCCGATTAAAACCCAATTGTATTTTAGGTTTAAATCTTTTAATTTTTTTTCTACATTTAACTACTCTTTGAATATTAAGATCTAAAGGTTTTTCACAAAATATTATTTTTTTGTGTTTTGCAGCTAATGAAATTAAAGGTATATGTGTCGAAGTCGTAGATGAAATAAAAATTACTTTTATATTTTTGTCTTTAAACGCAATATTTGGATTTTTAATATAAGTTGATTTGAGTTTTTTCGCAGCTCTTATAGAAAGTTTTTTATTGATATCAAATACATACTTAAGATTAAATTTTTTATTCATCTTTAAGTTTTGAGCATGCATTATACCAATTCTTCCAAGGCCAAATAATGCAACATTAATTTTCATTTAATAAATTTTTTATTGTTTTTAGTACTGATATCTAGCATTATCCTAACAAATATAAATAAAATGTCAGTAAAATTAGGAATAGCACCAATAGCCTGGAGTAATGATGATATGCCAGAACTTGGAGGTGAAACATCTCTTGAAACCTGTTTGTCTGAAGCAAGACAGGCTGGTTTTACTGGTGTAGAGTCAGGGGGCAAATTTCCACGAACATCAGATGAATTAATTCCAATATTAAATAAATTTGATATTAAATTATGTTCCGGCTGGTATGGAGCAAATTTATTAAAACGGACAGTTAAAGAAGAAATGGAAAATATAAGAGATCAATTAAATTTATTTAAAGACTGTAAAGCTCCATGTATAGTTTTTGCTGAAGTAACCGACTCAATTCAAGGTGACGAAAATAAGCCATTATCTAAAAGACCAACTCTAGATAATGATACTTGGATTTCCTATTGTGAAAAAATTAATGAAGTTGGAAAAAGACTTGAAGACGAAGAAATGCCGTTAGCTTATCATCATCATATGGGTACTGTTATACAGTCAGAAGAGGATACAATCAGATTGATGCAAGAAACCAATGACTCAGTTAAACTTACAATTGATACTGGGCATATGTTATTTGCAGGTGGGGATTATTTAAAAATAATAAAAAATTTTAAAGAAAAAATTGCTCACGTGCATTGCAAAGATATGAGAGAAAGTGTTTTAAAAAAATCTATATCTAAAAATTTAAGTTTTCGACATGCTTTTCTTGAAGGCGCCTTTACTGTTCCGGGTGATGGTTGCATAGATTATAAACCTGTTTTAGATCAGCTTAAAAAAAATGATTATAATAGTTGGTTAGTTGTTGAGGCTGAACAAGACCCAAAAAAAGCTAACCCGTTTGAGTACGCAAAAAAAGGTTATTCTTATTTAAAAAAAACTGCAACTAAAGCTGGATTTGAAATCATTAAATAACTTTATCTATAAACAGAAGTAAGTTCGTTATTTCCAGCTGCTACACATGGAGATTTTACACAAGTTCCAATAACCCACTCCGATCCAGCTTCTGAACTAATATTTTGAGAACTTAAAAAAATAACTCCCATCTCAGTTGACTGACCAGCTTTTCCCTCTGCTTGTAGTCTGGGATCCTGAGCTTGCTTTAAAATTTCTTTGTTTGATGAATAGGGATTTACCATTTTCATATTACTATTAATATATTCAATAACTTTTACGGACAACCACTCACCATTACATGGATCGCCCCAAGCTGTCTTTGAATTTTCATCACCTTGACCACAATTATTTATTTCTGAATTTATAAAATCAACAATTTGTTTGTGGTTTGATTTAACAGTATTTGCTTTTTCCTCAACTGCAGATCGTGTTGACGCTGTCCACAGCAACATACCAACTACATAAACTGCAGATGAAAATACTAATAGTTCTAATAACCCATAGTTTTTAAATTTATTAAAAAAATTATTCATAATTTAACTATCATATATGGTTTTGTTTTATTTTCAAAAAAATCAATTATATTTTGAACTGTTTCAACACTCATTCTTGATTTACACTCGTTTGTAAACGTTGCAGAATGTGGGCTTAACAAAACATTTTTATTTTTTAATAAAGGGTTGTTTGAGTCTGGTGGCTCTTTTTCAAAAACGTCTAAACCTGCTGCATATATTATTTTTGATTTTAAAGCGTTATCTAAATCAACTTCATTTATTATTCCGCCGCGAGCAGTATTAATAATAATAGCATTGCTTTTCATTGTTTTTAATATTTTAGCATCTATAAGATTTCTCGTTTTTTCGTTTAAAGGCATGTGTATTGAAACAAAATCTGATGTTTTTATTGCAGTTTGAAGATTATCTACTTTATTACCGCCGTAAGACTTTATAGTACTCTCGTCAATGAAAGGGTCAAAAACATTTACTTTCATATCAAAACCAAGACATCTCTTAATTAAATTTTTTCCGATTCTACCAAATCCTGCAATTAATATTTCTTTTTTATAAAGTTCATATGTTTCTATTTTGTTAGCATTTTTTTTGAAATTTCCAGATCTCACCTCAGAGTCGTATGAAGTTACTCCTTTTGATAATGATAACATCATATACATAACGTGCTCAGCAACAGCTAATGCGTTACCGGTAGCAGTTATAAGTAAAGTTATATTATTTTTTTTTAGATGATTAATGTCAACGTTATCATAACCAACACCATGACGAGAAATAACTTTAAGTTTCTTACATTTGCTTAAAACATCAGAGCCTAATTTTGCAACACGCAAAGTCAAACCATCAAATTTTGGTAGCTCCTTAATTAGATTTTCTTTTGAAACATCGTCAATAATTTCATACTCAAAATTTGGGTGGTTTTCTAAAAGTTTTATTCCGTCTTTATGAAAATTTTCTACAATTCCGATTTTAAACATAATATTTTGGCGGTCCCACGGGGAATCGAACCCCGATTAGATGATTGAAAACCATCTGTCCTAACCGTTAGACGATGGGACCTAATTAATGTTAGCCTTATTAACAGAAATATCATCGATAATAAACTCTACTTTTCTCTGACCTTTCCATTCATTAAGACTTAACTTGCCTAAAATATTAATTTTTTTTCTATCTTTTCTTAATAAATAAGTCTCTAAATCAGTTTTAATAGCATTAAAAGTGACGCATTTAACTACTGATCCGTCTGGAGCAGTAAAGATTGTTTTAATGTGTTTTTCTCCAACAATCGATGATTTTAACAATTCAAGGCTTTCAATAACAAAACGTGGCTCAGGATTTCCTGATCCAAACGGGGAAAGAAGATTAATCTCAGAATAAAAGTTTTCATTTAAAGCAGATGGTGAAATCTTAGAGTCGTAAAATAGATTATTTGTTCTATTAATTTTTTTTTCAATTTTTGAAAATTCTAAATTTATAAAATCTTTAAATTCTGATATTTTTTCTTCTTGTAAAGAAAAACCACCAGCCATTTTGTGGCCACCACCTTTTTTAATTATATTTTTTTGGTGAGCCTTAATTATTAAGGCACCTATGTCGAAACCTAAAACAGACCTTGCTGAAGCCCTACCAAATCCGTTTTCTACAGAAATTATAATTGTTGGTTTGTTATATTTTTCTTTTAATCTTGAAGCTATAATGCCAATTACACCTCCATGCCAATTGTGACCGGATAAGACTATAGTTGGTTCACTTTGATTTATTTGAATATTTTTTTCAATTTTATTTAACATGTTATTCTCTAGGATCTTTCTTTCTTTGTTAAATAGTTCAAGTTCAGATGCAATTTTAAATATTTCTTTTGAATTATCACTTAATAACAAATTTGCTCCGTGAGAACATTTTCCAACTCTTCCTCCAGCATTTATTCTAGGACCAAGAATATACCCTAGGTGATAAGTATTTATATTGCTCTCAATTCCACAAATATTTTTTAAAGTTTTTATACCTAAATTTGTTTTTTTTTTAAATATTTCTAGACCTTGTTTAACAAATGCTCTATTAAGTCCAACTAGTGGAACTACGTCACAAACTGTTCCGAGAGATACTAAATCTAAGTAATTTAATAAATTTGGTTCATTTATATTATTATCTTTGAACCATTTTAAATCTCTCAATTTTTTATTTAAAGCAACAAGAAACATAAAACATACTCCTGCAGCACAAAGATATTTTAGATTCGAATTATCATCAAATCTATTTGGATTGACTATAGAATGTGCATCAGGAAGTTCTAATTCTGATTGATGATGGTCTAATACTAATACATCCACATTCTTAGTTTTAGAATAATTAATAGCATCAAAAGATAACGTTCCACAATCTACAGTAAATATTAATTTTGATTCATTTCTAATTAACTTTTCAAAACCTTTTTTACTAGGTCCATAACCCTCAGTTTTCCTATCTGGAATATAAATTTCTATATCTTGGTTAATTGATTTAAAAAAATTTCCCAATAAAGCTGAAGATGTAGCTCCGTCAACATCATAATCACCAAATATTCCAATTTTATTTTTTTTTTGTATACTTTCAACAGTTCTGGAAACAGCTTTTTCCATATCCTTTAAAATAAATGGATCTGGTATTAAATTTTTTATTTTAGGTTTTAAAAATAAATTAACATCAGCAACGTTGATTTTTCTAATTGCTATTAGCTTTGATGTTATTTCGCTCAAATTTAAATTATCTTTTAGAAAATTAACAGACTCTTCGTTATAGGTTTTTGAAACCCAATCCTTGCCAAGAACGGAACTCATACTCATTTTTTTATAATATTTTTTACAATCTTTGATATTTTTTGGCTTTTATGTAATGCAAAAGTTGTTGCTTCAAATTCATTATCATTTATTAGGTTTATACCTTTCAACATATCTCCATCTGTAACTCCTGTTGCACAAAAAATGACATCACCTTTTACCATATCGGAAATATTATACTTTCTTTTTAAATCAGTAATCCCCAATTTTTTTGCCCTTTTTACCTCAGCGTCATCGCTTAAAACAAGTCTAGTTTGCATTTGGCCGCCCAAGCAATCAAGTGCTGCAGCGGCTAACACTCCCTCTGGACCACCACCTACTCCTAAATAAATATCTGTATTTGAATTATTATCAACAACAGAGATAACACCTGTAACATCTCCATCTTGAATATAATTAATTTTCACATTCAATTTTTCCAAAGATTGAATAATTTTTTCGTGTCGGTTTCTTTTAAGAACACATGCAGTTAGTTTATCGGGTTGAGTATTTTTAGCTTCAGCAAGAAGTTTTATATTTTTTTCAACCGAATTATCTAAATCTAAAAAATTATTTGGAAGATGTGGTCCGACTGCAATTTTCTCCATGTATGTATCTGGAGCAGACAATAAGTCACCTTTTCTGGTAACTGCTAGTACTGAAATAGCATTTGGTAAATTTTTTGCAGTAAAATTTGTTCCTTCTAAAGGATCCACTGCTATATCGATTTCTTCACCAATTCCTGTACCCACATTTTCACCAATAAATAACATTGGGGCTTCATCCATTTCTCCTTCCCCGATAACAACCCTTCCTTTAATATCAATTTTATTTATTTCTGTTCTCATTTCATCAACGGCAGCTTGATCAGCTGCAATTTTGTCATTTTTTCCTCTAAATTTTGAAGCACCATAAGCAGCTCTTTCTGCTACTTTAATAAATTGATCTAAGTAGATTTTTTTTAGTGTCATTCAAACTTTTTCGATTCTTATAAATTTTACACCCTTGTATATATTTTTATTTTTAAAATTTTTTATCATTTTTTTAAGTTTCAAGTCTTTAGATTGTTTTGTGATTAATATTAAAGAAAAAAGTCTATTGAAAGTATTCTTTTTTTTTATAATTTTTTGAATAAAAATTTTATTTTTTTTCAATTTAGTAATTATACTTTGGGCTAAATTCATATTTTTTAAATTTAAGTCAAATCTTAAATAAGCTTCATAATTTTCATTTGAAATATCTTTAAATTTATATTTATTTTTTTCATTTATTGGCGTGTTGAATGGTAATTTAATACCACCCTTCATTATTGATATAATATCTGATGATATAGCTGAAACAGTTGCTTTAGGACCAGCACCCTCACCTATCATTTCTACTCTTCCTATTGGTTTGCCCTCTAAAACAACGTTATTTAATACACCATTAATTTTAGCTATATTTGAATTATTTTTAAGTAGAGCTGGGAAAACCTTTTGAACAATAAATTTATTATTTCTTTCAGCTAAACCAAGTAGTTTAATTTTGTATCCAAGTTGATTTGCATATTGAACATCAAATTGATCTATATTGTTGATTCCCTCGATATAAATATTTTTGTAATCTATTACGCTATTAAAACATAGTGCTGAAAGTATCCTTAGTTTGTCAGCAACATCAAGTCCAGCTAAGTCTGCTTTAGGATTTCTTTCTGCATAACCGAGACTCTGTGCTTTTTTAAGTGCCTGGTCAAAATTCAATTTATCAAAATCCATAGAGGATAATATAAAGTTGGTTGTTCCATTAAATATTCCATAAACTTTATTAATTTCATTCGTTATCAAACCATCTTTAATGCTTCTGATGATAGGAATTCCTCCACAAACTGCAGCTTCATATTCTAAATTTACTTTATTTTTTTCTGCAATTTTTACTAATTGGTTTCCATATTTAGATATAAGAGCCTTGTTGGCAGTAACAACATGTTTTTTATTCTTTAATGCAGAGAATACTAATTTTTTTGCTGGCCCCTCTGCACCTCCTATTAACTCTACTATTAAGTCTATTTCACCAATTTTAGGTGCATCTAAATAATTTTTTAACCATTTGCTTTTTGGTACTTTAAATTTTCTTTTTTTGTCACATATAAAAGCAATATTTAAATCAACTTGGGATTTTTTAGATAGAATTTTCATTTTTTGTTTTAAAAAAGTATAAAGGTAGGAACCAATGTTGCCTAAACCAATAATAGCAATATTTAGTTTCTTTTTCATATAGAATTTAATTAGTTATATCAGGAAAGTCTTTTTCTTTTCCTATTTCCATAACTATTTTAGATATTTTATCTATATCACATTCTTCTAAATTTTTACATATTCTAATAAAGGTTATTTTAGATTTTTGTTTTTTTGGTTCAGTTTTTTTAATATTATTTAATTTTACTTGATCTTGTTTGATATTTTCAACTGGTTTTTCAATTTCTTTAATTTTCAACTTAGCCAATTTTTTTCTTTCCTTAATTTTTTCATCTATTTTCTTTTTTTCATCTTTTACAATAATTTTGTTTTTAGTTGTTAACTTATCTTTAAGAAGATTTAACTCAACTAAATCAAAGTATTCGTTATCCCCTTTTTTAGTGTCAATAGTATAAATTTCTATAGAGATATTATTATTAAAATACTCTTCAGCTTCAGCTTTATTTGCGCACTTATGGTCACCACATATATAAACTTTTTCAACTTTGTTTAGTGATCCAGCACACTGAATTATGAAAAGAAATAGTATAATTTTTAAAACTTTCATTTAAGACCGATTTTTTCGTTTAAATTATAAATAATATTCATGTTTTGAACTGCTTGTCCTGATGCACCTTTTATTAAATTATCTATTGCAGATAGTATCATTATCTTTTTACTACCTTTTAATTTGCAAACACTAATTTCACATAAATTAGTGTTTATTACATTTTCTGTGCCTAAATTTTTGTTAATTGGTAATATTTTTACAAAGTTATTTTTTTTATGAAAATTTTTGAGTTCATTATGAATTTTGTTGATTGTGACACTTTCCTTCGGCTCAACATAAATTGTTGATAACATTCCTCTAAAAGTAGGTATTAAATGAGGAGTAAAGTTATAATGTATTTTCAATTTAGTTGCCTTTTTAAATTCTTGATCAATTTCAGCTGTATGTCTGTGATTTGATATACCGTAAGCTTTTATTGCGGAAAAAATATTTTTATGTGTAAACTTCTTTTTAAGATTTTTTCCAGCGCCTGAATAACCTGACTTGGAGTCAATTATTATATCTTTTGTATTCAATAGTTTCTTTTTTAAAAGTGGCAATATTGGTAATTGTATTGATGTGGGATAACAACCAGGACAAGCTATAATTTTAAATTTTTTTAAATCTTTTTTGGCAAACTCTGTAAGTGAATATTTTGAAAATTTTAATAATTCTGGAGCAGAATGTTTTAATTTATAAAATTTATAAAAATCTTTTTTATTAGATAATCTAAAATCAGCAGAAAGATCAATTATTTTTAAATTATATTTTTTAAATAATTTTTTTGCAAGAATTTGAGATTGACCAGTGGGTAACGAACAAAAAAGAACATCAATTTTATTCCATTCTACATTTTTTAAATTAGATATTTTTGGTAATTTTTTTTTAATTCTTTTATCAAAAAATTGAATATTTTTACCAATTTTTTTTTGGGCACAAAGATATTTGATGCTTACTCTCGGATGAGAAGAAAGTATTTTTATCAAGTCTAGCCCTACATATCCCGTTGCCCCAGCAACAGCTATATTAATTTTATTTAATGACATAATTTCCTTATATCACTTCTGTTGTTAATGAAAATAAACGATTTATCTTTTAGAGAATTGGAAACTTCTCCGGGCTTTTTTACGACCGTATTTTTTTCTTTCGACTTTTCTTGAGTCTCTTGTGACCAATTTGTTTTTTTTGAGTGTTTTTTTAAGACCACCATCTATACTTACTAAGGCTCTTGATAAACCATGTATGATTGCACCAGCTTGGCCAGATAAACCTCCTCCAGTCACTCTACATTTAACATCGTATTCAGTTGATGCATTTATTTCGTTTAATGGTCTTACAACCAAAATTTGGTGAACAGGTCTTTTGAAATAATCCTGCATATGCTTTCCGTTTACATATATTTTTCCAGATCCTTTTTTAACCCAAACTCTCGCGATAGATTTTTTTCTTCTGCCGGTAGCATACTTGCTATCTTTAAAATCTAATTTTATTTTTTCAACTTTTTTTGAGGCAATTTCTACGTTTGGATTATTCATATGCTTTCAAGGAATTTTTTTTGTTAAGTTGAGAAAACTTTATTTCAACAGGATTTTGTGTCGAGTGGGGATGTTTATCGCCATAGTACATTTTAAGTTTTCCTAATTGTTTTTTTGCTAATGGTCCACCTGGCAGCATTCTCTTAACTGCAAATTTAAGAATATCTTGAGATTTATTTTTTTCTTTAAGATTAATAGGTTTTGTTTCTTTTATTCCACCGGGGTATCCAGTATGTCTATAATATTTTTTATTTGTAAATTTTTTTCCAGTAAATTTTATTTTTTCAATATTTGTAACAATTACAAAATCTCCATTATCAATGTTTGGATTGTATTGAGGTTTATTTTTTCCTCTTAATAATTTTGAGATATATGCGGCTAATCTCCCAACAACAACATTATCAGCATTAACTAAATACCAGTTATTTTTTAAATCTTTTTTTTTTGTGAACGGTGTCATAAAACTTGCGCATAATTACAAGTTTTTATTTTCAGTGTCAATTACAAAACTATTCTTTTTTAAAGGCAAAACTCAAATTAATAGAAGTTATGAGTAATAGTGTGGTAGAAATTTGATGAAGAGAAGCATAAACAATATTTAAACCGCTTACTAATGTAATTACTCCTAAAAATATTTGAACACAAACCATAATCAAAACGTACATCAAAGGAGTATATAAGTACTTCATTTTTTTGGAAAAAATATAAAAAGTTAATCCTAAAATATATATAAAAATTACATATGCCATATTTCTATGTAAAAATTGTACAATTGAGGGATCTGAAAAAAAATCTGAATTTAACAAATTTGATAAAATTATATCATCTGGAAAAAAATTATTATTCATAGAGGGCCATGTTTGGTAAATTTGACCAGCGTCTAGGCCTGATGTAAAAGCCCCTAAAGTAATTTGGATAAAAATTAATAATACAAAAAATTTAATTAAAGATCCATTTTTAAAAAATTCAAAAAAATATTTATTTTGATTATTTTTTATATTTAAAAAATACCAAAAAATAGATGCAAATAAAACTAATGCGATATTAAGATGGATTGCTAATCTATAGTGACTTACAGTGGTATTTTCTACTAATCCACTTTTAACCATATACCAGCCAATAAAACCTTGTAAGAGAATTAATAAAAATAATATAAAAAATTTTATAATATATTCTTTTTTAAATACTCCTTTTGATAAAAAAATAACAAAGGGGATTAAAAATAAAAGTCCAAAAACTCTTCCCAAAATTCGATGTATATACTCCCAATAATAAATTACTTTAAATTCACTTAAAGTCATATCTGGAAATAACTGACTATACTGTGGGATTTGTTTATAAAGTGCAAATACCTCGGCCCAAGACTCGTTTGTAAGTGGAGGTAAAATTCCTGTAAATAACTCCCACCTAGTTATAGATAAACCAGAGTCTGTTAGTCTTGTAAGTCCACCAACTACAATTATTATTAATAAAAACGCTAACAAAGATAGTAGCCAGAAACTTACATAATTCTTATAATTATTATTTTCTAAAATCATTTTGTTGCATTTGTTATATTATATTCTATAAATTTTTATTAACATAAATGTCGCTATATGAAAAAAAATAATCTATTGAAACTTAGAAAAAAGCTAGATGCCTTGGATGAAAAATTGCTCGTATTTATAAAGATGAGGATAAATCTAGTTAATCAGGTATTAAAAAACAAAAAATATAAAAATCAAATTGTTGATAAAAAAAGAATAAAAGAGATTCATAAGACCATAAGAAAAAAATCCCTTAAAAATAAAATTGATCCAGCTTTGACAAAGAGAATTTGGAAATCAATGATTAAAGGTTTTATAGAATATGAATATAAAAATTTTAAAAAAAAATAAATTATTTGCTATGAGGTGGTAGTTTTTTTTCAACGAAAAACTCGTGCTTTCTAGTACTCGGGTTATATTTTTTAACTTTTAATTTAACTTTCGCTTTTTCACCTTTTGTAGGTTTTTTAGCATAATAAAAAAAAGAACTATTGGGTTTAGCTTCAGGCACCAATCTAACTTTAATTGAACTTTTTTTAGCCATTCTTTAATCCTTTAATTTTATCTAAAATTATCTTAATTCTTTGTGCTTTATATTTCAATGAACTTTGAAAATTTTTTCTCTTTATATCTAAATCTAAATGTTCGTCAAGTTTATCTGATCTTCGATTTAGTAACTTTTTTGCTCCCATTATCGTATACCCTTGTTTTTTTAAAAGTTCATAAATAATTTTTAATATATCTATATCTTTTTCTGTATAGTATCTTCTATTCCCATCAAAGGTAATCGGTTTTATCTGCTTAAACTCTTTTTCCCAAAAACGTAGTGTATGTGTTGAAACTGAAATTTCTTTCGAGACTTCTCCAATTGATTTATATAGTTTTCTATCTCTATTCATTGATTACTTTTTTAAAGTTCTTTGATGGGTAAAAAGAAACTGTTTTTCTTGCATCTATTGAATGTGTTTTACCTGTTTTAGGATTTCTACCAATTCTTGACTTTTTATTAAGTATTTTAAAGGTACCAAAGTCCTTTATTTTTACAATATTTTCAGAATTAAGACCATCTATAATTATATTTAAAGTTTCATTTAGAATTTTCTCAGAAAGGGATAAGGGGGTTCCAAGCGAATTATTAATTGTTTTTAAGATTTCATCTTTGCTTATATTAGATCTCTTCATTTAAATTTTGAGTATGCGAAAGATTAGATTTAATCTTGTCAATAAGTTTTCCTTTTGCAATTTTATAACAAAGTTCGACAGAGTAGGAAAAGCCCAAACCATCTGTACCTCCATGGCTTTTAACCACAGGTCCAGTTAAACCTAAAAAAATTGCTCCGTTATATTTTCTAGGATCAAGACGATCTTTAAATCTTTTTAATGAAAAATAAGAAAAAATTGATGATAGTTTTGAAAAAATGTTTTCTGACAATGCCTTTTTTAGATTTTTTGTTAAAAACTCAGCAGTTCCTTCGGCGGTTTTAAGAGCAATATTTCCCGTAAAACCATCGGTTACAATAATGTTGGTATCTCCTTTCATAATATTGTTTCCCTCAATATAACCACGAAATTCAAAATCACCAAGTTGATCTAATTGTTTTAATTTGGCATAAGCACTTTTTAAAATTCCAGTACCTTTGATTTCCTCTGAACCAATATTCAATAATGACAATTTTGCTTTTTCGTTCGGGAAGAGTGATTTAAAAAGAGCTGAACCCATTTCTGAAAAATCTATTAAATTTTTTTCACTACACTCAACATTTGCCCCTAAATCTAAAACAATATTCATATTATTTTCATTGGGCCACAAACCAGCTAATGCTGGTTTATCGACATTCTCAAGAGTTTTTAAAATCATTTTTGACATAACTAATAGAACACCGGTGTTTCCAGCGGACAAAGTAACATCAGCAGATAAATCTATTTGGGATTGAATAGCTTTCCACATACTCGAGTTCTTTCCTTTTTTTATAGACGACATGGCAGATAATTCATTGGATACAACTATCTTTGTATCAAAAATTTTAAAATTATTTTTTAGATACTTATAATCATTCAATTTCTGATTAATAATTGTTTCATCTCCAAATAAATAAAAAATATAATCACTTATATTTTGATTTCTTTTTATAAAAAGATTTAAACCTTCTAAAGTTTTATCCGGAGAGTTATCTCCACCCATTACATCAATTGATATTTTAACTTTATCTAACATGTGGGTTTTTTGTTTAGACTATTTGTCTAAAATTTTTTTTCCGTTATAAGTACCCGTTTTGAGATCTATATGATGAGATAGTCTGTATTCACCACTTTTTTTATCTTCTATGACATTGGCACCAACAATACGATGGTGCGATCTTCTTTTATTTCTCCTTGAGGTAGATGTCTTTCTTTTGGGTACAGCCATGATAAATTATTTAAGTTTAAATTCTATAGAACCGTTTAGCACATTATCGATATTCAAATCAAAGCAAAAATCATTAAATTGATCCATATATTTAGCCAATTTATTGTTATTTTGTTCATTAATTTTTTTGTTGTTGTAGAAATATTTGTTTAGTAAGTCTGATTGTTCATTGAATGTTGAAAAATCATTTTTATCTAACTTATATAAAATATCATAAAATATTTTGTTTAAGTTTTTCATTGTATTATTAACTTTTGTATCACCATAGCCTAATTCTCTTATATTAATTTCAATGTTTTGAAAAATATTATCAAAAGATTCTTGGAAAGTTCTCTTATTCTTCTCACTCTTTTTTAATCTTAAAATTATAATAAAATGAAAGAAAATAAGTAAAACTCTAGTTTCAAAATTGTCATTTAATTTAAGTTCATTATAGAAGTATTTATTTCGTGATAATTCTACTAATTTATTGTAAAGTTTGTTACTATGTTTTTTGTAAGAAGCAAACATTTTAAAATATTATTATTATTATTATCTTTTTTTTTAATAAATTGCCAAAATAATAAAGTTGTAAAAAGTCACGGTATAATCTTTCTTGATAAGAGAGAATCTCTAATTAAAACAAACATAAGTAATAAAAATGATGTTATTAATGTTTTAGGACAGCCTCATGTTAAATCTATTAAAGATGAAAATACTTGGTTTTATATCGAAAGAACGAAGATTAGAGGGGGTGTTCATAAATTGGGCAAAGATGAGTTTTTAAATAATAACGTTTTAGTTGTTAAGTTTAATAAATTAGGTGTTTTGGAAGAAAAACTTTTTTACGACAAAAAAAAGATGAATGAACATACCTTTTCTAAAGATGTAACAGATAATGTAGTTACAAGAGGCGGTTTTTTAGACTCATTTTTATCTAGTTTAAGAAACAAGATGAGAGCAAATAGTCCTAGAAAATAAAAATAATAATATTTTAATGAGAAATTACAGCTAATAATAGTAAGGCAACAATATTAGTAATTTTTATCATTGGGTTCACTGCTGGGCCAGCAGTGTCTTTGTATGGATCTCCGACTGTATCCCCAGTCACAGCTGCCTTGTGCGACTCTGAACCTTTTCCGCCATAATTTCCATCCTCAATAAATTTTTTGGCATTATCCCAAGCTCCGCCACCCGCTGTCATTGATATTGCAACAAAAAGACCTGTCACTATAACTCCTAAAAGCATTGCTCCAACCGAAGATAAAGCTGCTTCTAAACCGCCAATAGAATAGATTACTAAATATAAAATTATTGGTGAAAGCACAGGTAATAAAGATGGTATAATCATTTCTTTAATCGCAGCCTTCGTTAACAAATCAACTAGCCGACCGTAATCTGGTTTTCTTTTTCCTTTCATTATTCCAGGAATTTTTTTAAATTGTCTTCTTACTTCTATAACGACTGCCCCTCCTGCTCTTCCAACAGCTTGCATTCCCATTGAGCCGAATAAATAAGGTAACATGCCGCCAATTAATAATCCTATGACTACAAATGGATTAGATAAATCAAAACTAACATCAATACCTTCTAAAGCAGATCCTGATACTTTAGAGAAAAATTTAATGTCTTCCGTGTATGCAGCAAATAAAACTAATGCACCCAAACCAGCTGATCCTATTGCATAACCTTTAGTCACAGCTTTTGTAGTATTACCTACAGCGTCTAATGCATCGGTAGTTTTTCTAACATTTTTTGGCAATTTAGACATTTCGGCTATTCCACCGGCGTTATCTGTTACTGGTCCATAGGCATCTAATGCAACAACCATTCCGGTTAATGCTAACATTGCTGTTACAGCGATAGCAATTCCAAATAAACCAGCAAATTGATTTGTAATTATTATTCCAGCTACTATTATAATTGCTGGTAATGCTGTTGCTTCCATTGATACAGCTAAGCCCTGAATCACATTTGTTCCATGCCCAGTTGTCGAAGATTTAGCTACACTTTTTACTGGTCTATAATTTGTACCTGTATAATATTCTGTAACCCATATAATTAATCCAGTTACCACTAAACCAACAACTCCACAGTAGTATAAATCCATTCCTGTAAAACTTTTATCGCCTACTTTGAATATATTTTCTAATCCAATAACATGTGACGTAATTGGATAAAGAAGGATTAATGATATTATAGCTGTCACTACAAAACCTTTATAGAGAGCGCCCATAATATTTTTGCTGTTACCTAGTCTCACAAAAAATGTTCCTATTATTGAAGCGATTATACATCCGCCACCTATAGCAAGAGGATAGATCATCATATCCCCATTACTTACGAAAAAAATTGAACTTAAAACCATGGTAGCAACTATTGTTACTGCATATGTTTCAAATAAATCTGCCGCCATACCAGCACAATCACCTACATTATCTCCCACGTTATCAGCTATCACAGCTGGGTTTCTTGGGTCATCTTCTGGAATTCCCGCCTCAACTTTACCAACTAAATCTGCGCCTACATCGGCGCCTTTTGTAAAGATCCCGCCCCCTAATCTTGCAAAAATTGAAATTAGCGAAGCTCCAAAACCTAGAGCTATTAAAGCATTTATTAATTCTCTACTATCAACATTAAAAGCTAAAAGTGCCCAGTAATATAAAGAGATAGCTAAAAGAGCTAAACCAGCAACCAATAGACCTGTTATAGCTCCTGATTTGAATGCCATAGTAAGTCCACTTTGCAAACTTTTTCTTGATGCTTCGGCTGTTCTAACATTCGCTTTAACGGAAATTAGCATTCCAACATAACCAGCGACACCAGATAATAACGCTCCAATTAAATATCCCAACCCAACAAGTATACTAAAAAAATAACTAATAATAATTAAGACAACTACACCGACGATGGCTATAGTTTTGTACTGTCTATTTAAATATGCTTTAGCACCAATTTGAATTGCTTCGGCAATTTCTTGCATTTTTGAATTACCGGGGCTAGATGAAACTATTTGATTGCTTAAAAAGTAACTATAAACTACTGCGATAATTCCAGCTAATATAATTAAATATAAATTTTCCAATGATATATCTCCACTAATGATCTGTTAAAAAAATGGAAATTGCCAAAAAAAACCATAAAAGGCAAGAATAATTAATTATCTTTTCTTAAATTTTGTGAGATTTTGTCTAAAACTGCATTTAAATAGCCTTTATGAGCGGTCTCCAAAAAAAAATCTGAAATTTTAACATATTCACTAACTATTACATTTACTGGTGTTTTGTGACTAAACATAAGCTCATAAGTTGCTGAGAGAATCATTAACTTAAGAATAAGATCAGTTCTTGCTGGATTGAACTCTTTTTGTAAAATCGTTTTTAAATTTTCAAGAAGAAGCTCTTCTCTCTCAATGGTTCCAGATATGGTATCTTTGATAAATTTTTTATATCTATGCTTTTGAATCTCAATATTAGAGCTTTTATTCAAATAGTAACCATATAATTTT
>CACHKQ010000011.1 GCA_902580445.1 uncultured Pelagibacteraceae bacterium
TAAAAAAAAGATAGATGAAAACTTGCTTGATAAATTTGAAGAACTTCTAATTGAGTCAGATGTTGGTACTCAAATAGCTTCAGATCTGAAAGAAAAATTTAAAAAAGAAAAAATTGGAAAAGAAATTAAGGACGAAAAAGAAATATTTGATTTTCTTGGAGAGCAGATATCTAAAATACTTGATCCTTTTGAGGGAAAACTTAATAATCTTTATAAAAACTCTCCTTCAATCGTAGTTGTAGCAGGAGTAAATGGAGTAGGTAAGACAACAACAATAGGTAAACTTGGAAAGTTATTTAAAAATGAGGGAAAAAAAATAGTTTTTGGTGCTGCTGATACTTTTAGAGCAGCAGCTATTGAACAATTAGAACTTTGGTCTAAAAAAATTGGGGCTGATTTTGTTAAATCAGATTTAGGAACGGATCCAGCATCTGTTGGATTTAAAACTGCAAAGTTTGCTGAAGATAATAAACTAGATATAGCGTTTATTGATACTGCGGGAAGACTACAAAATAAAAAAAATCTAATGGAGGAATATAAGAAAATATTTACAGTTCTAAAAAAAGTAAATCCAGAATATCCCCATGAAACTATTTTAGTACTTGATGCTACAACAGGCCAAAATGCTTTAAATCAAGTTGAAGAATTTAAAAAAATTTCAAACATAACTGGTTTAATAATTACCAAATTAGATACTTCAGCGAAGGGTGGGATATTATTAGCTATATGTAAAAAATTTGGTTTGCCCATAATTGCAGTTGGTATGGGAGAAAAGGAAAGTGATTTGCATCCATTTAACACAGCAACCTTTTCTAAAATGTTGGTTGAAAATTAAAAATGAAAATACCAAAAAAAATAGAGCCAATTATATCGGGAATATCTGCATCAATAGTTATAAGTGTTCTTGCCTTTTTAACCTTAAGAACGTCTGCCGGTGTATGGCTAATGTTTTCATTTGGAGCAACTGTTTTTTTAGTTTTTGCACTTCATAATCTAGAAACAGCACAACCAAAAAATATTTTTTTTGGACATTTAATCTCAGTTTTAGTTGGAATTATTTTTAATGAAACAGTTGGATTTTCGTTTTACTCTCTTGGTTTTGCTGTCGGTGTAGCCGTAACTTTAATGGTATATTTAAAAGTTATGCATCCACCTGCAGCATCAAATCCTTTGGTAGTTTTATTTACAGATGTTTCTTTCGAATTTATTCTGTTCCCGGTAATACTAGGAACTATAGCAATTATTATAATGTCAGTTTTTATTAATAAAATTATTTTAAAAAGAAAATATCCTATTAGGGGTAACTGGTTATATTGATAAGAAAAATTTATTTAAAGCTTCTAATAAATTTTTGTTATATTCCATCATGTGATCATCATCCTTGGGAAAATAAGAATATTTGGGATCATTAGCCTCTGAAAAAACTTTTTTACCCATATGGAATGGAACAATTTTATCATTTTCTCCATGCATAACCAAAATCGGAATTTTGATATTTTTTAATTTTTTTATTGTTTCATATCTGTCTTTAAGTAAGAGCGAAACTGGTAGATAAAAATAATAATGTTTTCCAGCTTCGACCATCGACGTGAAAGGAGACTCTAAAATTATACCTGCAAAATTTTTATTTTGTGCAACTTCAACGGAAACACCAGTTCCTAGAGATTCTCCATAAATTATAATTTGTTTATCTTTGACTCCTTGCTCGTTTAACCAGGCTATAGAATCTTTGGCATCCTGATATAATCCTTTTTCTGAAGGACTACCTTCATTACCACTAAAACCCCTATAAGCCACAATCAAAAAATTTATATCAAAATCTTTAATTAAATTTAATTTATAAATTCTATTTTTTAAATCGCCAGCATTTCCATGAAAAAATAATAAAGTCTTTTTTTCCCTCAAGTCTTTTTTATGAAGCCAGGCCTTTAGTTCTTTTCCCTCAGATGTGGGTACAAAAACTTCCTCATATTCGAAACTTGCCTCGTCAGAGCTATAATTATTTTCAAACGGATGATAAAGAAGATTTCTTTGGTAAAAAAATACAAAAATTACTACAAGGAAGTAGCATAAAATTACTATAGTTATTAAAGTAAACATATATCTAAGTTTTTTTGGCAAAATACACTCCAAGTAAAACTAATGCTCCACCTAAATAATGCGACACAAAAAGTTCCTCGTTAAAAAAAAATATTCCATAAAATGCTCCATATACAACAAATAAATATAGTGTAAAACCAGTAATTGATGCGCCAAGGTACTTTTGAATTTTGCTGTAAAGAATAAAAGCAATTATACCTGGTGATATTGCTGCAATTGTAATCCATAAGATGGGTATTAACTCTAAATTAAATTTATCACCTAAATAAAATACTTCATAAAGATAAAAAGGAAACAAAGAAAGTGAACCAAAAAAAGCTATTAACGTAAATTTTGTAAATAAATTAAATTTTGATTTCCAATGTAAAACATAAACCGAGTATAAAGCCCACGATATTGCTGCGCCTAAAATCCAAATATCTCCTTCAACAAAATTTAAATTTAAAAAGGTTGATAATTTTCCATTTGAGATGACAACTACTACGCCAATAAATGCCAGAAGAAATCCGATGCTCTGGAGGAAATTAATTTTTTCTTTATAAAAAAAAGTTGATAACATAACAATAAAAATTGAGGAAGATGTGTAAATAAGCGACATGTTTAAAACAGTTGTAGTTTTGCCTGCAATGTAAGGAAAAATGCTGCATAGACAACATCCGGTAAAACCTAAAAAAAGGAGTTTTAAAAACTCTGACTTTAAATGTTTAAAATTTTTTCTTATTGGTTGGTAAAAAAATGGTAATAAGAAAACAAATACAAGTGTCCATCTCCAAAACCCTAAAGAAACTGGTGGAACAAATGGAACTGCACCCCTAGCGATAGCTAAATTACTTGCCATAAAAATTGGCTGAATTAAAAGTAAAATAAATGGAAGAAAAGTTGTTTTATTTTTTTTGGAAGAAGGCTTCATAAATCATCATGCATATTACCAAGCCCATAAGAATATAAACTGGAAGAACGTCGGTAAAGCCAATCATCATTGATCTTGTTAATGTGGTAGCCAATCCAATCAAGAAGGCAATTGCTATAGAACATCCAACTATACTTGTTAATTTATTCATCTTCTTTATCCTTACACTTTTGTTCTAACCAATTTGCAACTCCTAAAAATCTTAAATCATCAAGTTTATTGCCGACTAGCTGAACTCCTAATGGTAAATTATTTTCACCTGTAAGTAAAGGTAGTGATACTGATGGTAAACCCATATACGTCCAGATAGTGCAGAACTCGGGGCTCCCAGTAAATTTCAATCCTTTATCTGCTACACCCGTAGACGCTGGTGTAATTACTCCATGATAATCTTCAAAGACTTCACTATAAGATCTGTAGCTTTGCTCCATAAAATCCTTTGCTTCAGTATATTGGCCAGCAGAATATTTATTCCCACGTTCTATAGCTTCTACAAGTTTTTTTCCTAATTTATTTTTTGAATTTTTATAATACTTTTGAAAATTATTCGCCATGTCAGTTTCGTGAACCACTTGTTGAAACTTATGTATATCTTTAAAATAAGATGGTTCATCAAATACTTCTATATGTTTTTTTAGTTTTTTTATTAAAAATTGAAAAGCTTTTTGTGACTCTTTGTCTATATTTTTCCAATTAGAAGTTTTATAGAATATAAATTTTGGATCAAAGTGAGGACCTTTTCTACATTCTTCCAACATTTTTTCTGCTGAGTAGTGAACTGTATCTTTATCGTATAAATCTTTTTTAATAAGAGATTTTGTAATCAAAGCTACATCTTCAACACTTTTGCCAAAAACTCCTACATGATCAAGTTTTGATGACTGCTTTAAAACTCCATTTCTTGATATTAAACCAAATGAAGGTTTGTAACCTACGACACCACAATATGAAGCTGGTCGAATAATTGAACCTTTGGTTTGTGTCCCTAAAGATAATGGTGCCATGTGTGCTGCAACAACAGCTGCTGATCCACTTGAAGATCCACCTGGTGTTCTAGTTTTATCGTGTGGATTAGTTGTTTTGCCAGGATCAAAGTAAGCAAGTTCAGTCGTAACTGTTTTCCCCATGATTATTGCACCTGAAATTTTTAATAAATTAACTACCTCAGCGTCTGCACTTTCTGACATACCTTTTCTTAATACAGTTCCGCATTCTGTTGGCATATCTTGGGTTCCAATAATGTCTTTTATCCCTATTGGTAATCCGTGGAGTGGTCCGAGAGGTTTGCCAGATTTTCTATACTCATCTTTTTCTTCTGCTTTCTCTAGAAGGAGTTTTTTGTCAAAGAAAGCCCAAGCTTTAACATCTTTTTCAAACTTATCTATTCTACCAATATACTCTTTACAAGCATCAACACATGAAATTTCACCACTTTTTAATTTTTCAGCTAACTCAATAGCTGTCATTGAAAAGATTTTGCTCATAATTAGGATTTAGTTTGCAAAAAGTAAGTCAGGCAACCAGAGTGCTATGCCAGGAAACATATACATTAGAAACATTGCAAAAATTACAATTAATAAGAATGGCATAATACCGCTAAAAATTTCTAACAATTCTACGTTTTTAGTTTGTACTCCCTTTAGGTAATAAGCGGACATAGCCATGGGGGGAGTTAAAAAAGAAGTTTGAAGGTTTAGTGCTATTAACATTGCAAAAAAGTAAGGGTTTACTCCAAAAAATTCTACAAGAGGTAAAAATATCGGTACAAATATAATTAATATCTCAGTCCACTCTAAAGGCCATCCGAGAAGGAAAATAATTATTTGGGTAATGATTAAAAATTGCCAAGGCTGTAAATTCATTGATTTAAAAAAATGTTCAAATACTTCATGACCACCTAGGTAAGAAAATACAGATGCAAACGTCCATGATCCGATAAATAACCACATAATCATTGCAGTAGTTTTAGCAGTTAAAAAAACTGACTCTTTGAAATTTTTCCATTTTAAGGTTTTGTAAAAATAAGATAACACTAAAGCGCCAAATGCTCCTACAGCTGCTGCCTCGGCTGGAGTTGCAAGACCTCCAAGAATAGTTCCTAGCACCAATATTATTAATGAAAATAATGGAAGAAATGAAACCAAAACTTCTTTTAAAATAACTGAACGAGGCGGTATATCTTCCGCAGGTGGTTTGGGAGCAATTGAGGGATTTAAATATGCTCTTGTGACAGCATACAAGATATATAATCCTGCAAGCATTATCCCTGGCAATATTGCAGCAGCAAATAATCTTAAAGGCGATAGCTGAGCAATAACTGAATAAACTATAAGCATAATACTTGGAGGTATTAATATTCCAAGACATCCACCAGAACAAATAACACCAGACGCAAATTTTTTGTCATAGCCTGCTTTTATCATTGCTGGCCAAGCTAAAAGCCCCATTAAAGTAACAACAGCTCCGATAATTCCAGTAGCTGTAGAAAATAGAGCACAAGTTATTAAAGCTGCCACTGCCATAGATGCCGGTAACCCATGAGATGCTAAACGAATAGCAAAGAATAATCTTGAAACAATTCCAGCTCTTTCAACAAGGTAACCCATAAACAAAAACAAAGGGACAGCTGTAAGAACGGTGTTATCCATTACAGTGTAGGTGTTTTGTACAAATAATTGAAATATCCTATTATCTAATAGGTGTTCCATTCTTGTTGGATCATAGTAAGCGTAATAACCAAACCCCACACCCATTGCCATTAAAGTAAATGCAATAGGAAATCCTAAAAGGACGGCAAAAAGAAATATTGCCATCATAAGAATAGCTATTTCTGGATTTGTTAAACTAAATAACATCTTTTTGATCCTCGTCTTGTGAAGTTCTCATTAATATTTTTTCTGTTTCTTCTGCAACAACCATTCTTGCTGGCCAGTGACCTGTTTTTATACAAATGATTGATCTAAAAACTTCACTAATTCCTTGAATAATCAATAGAACACCCGCTGCAGGTATTAAAGATTTTGCCATATAAATTTGTATTTGTGCTGGGCTGTTCCAACTAGTCTCTTTTATTTTCCAAGCTAAAGCTGCATATTCATATCCATAAAATGCTAAAGCAAAAACACCTGGAAAGAAAAAAATAAAATATAAAACTAAATCTATATACCCTTGGGTTCTGGGTTTAAATAATCTGTAAATTACGTCCCCTCTTACATGAGCTTCCGTAGATAGTGTGTAAGCACCTGCCATCATAAATATTGCACCATACATTTGTAAACTAAAATCGAAATTCCATAGAGTTGGTGCATTAAAAGCATATGCCATTATAACTTCATAGCAAGTTCCTCCCATCAAAATAACTATGCACCACGAAAAAGCCTTACCAACTGATGTGCTTAGATGATCTGCGAAAACGATAAATTCCCTCATAGTTTATGTTAGTCCAATTAAATTTAAATTTCCATAAAAAAAGGGGGCTACAAAGAGCCCCCTTTAATTTTTTAAAAGCTACTAAATTTTAACTTTAGCTATATTACCGAACTCATTTTCGTAAGCCAATTTATAATTTGGCTGATTCATAAGTAGGTACTTCATAACTCTTTTAGCGTAAGCTTTTTGAGAAGCAACAATTTTAGCAAAGAATGCATCTTTTTTAACAAAGTCACCTATAACTTTGTCCCATCCTTTTAATTGTTGAGCTAAAATTTCATCTGAAGTTTGATAAACATTAACTTTATGTTGGTTCATCAATTTAGATAAGTCAGCTGAGTATCTCACTAATGCTTTAAAGTAGTTGTCTGTATTCGCAGCGGCCGCAGCATTTTTTAGAATAGCCTGGTGTTGTGGGCTTAATCCATTAAATGTTTTTGTGTTCACAGGAATTTCAAACATCTCTTGAGATTGGTGGAAGCTACCTAAGTGATAATGCTTAGATACGTCTTGCATACCAAACTGTGAGTCTGATGTTGGGTTGTTAAACTCCGCAGCTTCGATCAAACCAGTTTTCATTGCTGGCTGAATTTCTCCACCTGGAAGTTGTCTTACAACCATTCCCATAGCTGTTAATACGTTAGTCGCTAGACCAACTGTTCTATATTTCATGCCTTTAACATCAGACACTTTAGTTACGTTCTTTTTGAACCAACCAAATGGCTGTGCTGGCATTGGCATATGGAAAAGACCAACATAGTTGAAGCCAACTTTAGAAAGAGTTTCTTCGTAAAGTTTTCTTCCTCCACCGTACTCAATCCATCCCATAACTTCTTGAGATGACATTCCGTACGAAGGTCCTGTTCCAAACAATGATGCTGCTGGATTTTTTCCGTACCAGTATGCAGTTACCCAGTGTCCCATATCAAGAACTCCTGAGCTTACCGCTTGACCGATTTCAGATGTTTTAACAACAGCTCCAACTGGTTGAAGATCAATCTTCAATTCACCATTAGACATGTCGCCTACCATTTTTGCAAAGTCGCCAGCCATTTCGAAGAATATATTAGCTCCAGAAGGCCAAGCTGCTTGCATCTTTAAAGTTTTAGGAGCACCAAATGCTACATTCGGCATTGCTATAGTTGCTGCCGCTGCTGCACCAGTTGCTGCTGCTGCTTTAAAGAACTTACGTCTTGAAGGAGTTTTAACTCTCTTCAACGTTTTTTCTTTTTTAGACATATTTGTCTCCCTTTAGTTAATTAACTATTGAATTATTTAAGCATAAATAGATTTGAGAGTCTCGAGCTGAATCCATAAAGTTTTAAAAGATTCAATTTCAGATTGTACTAATTAACTTTATTTTTCGCTTTTCCTGTTTTGAAATACTCATCTATATTGTCAATCGCAAGATCTGCCATTGCGGTTCTTGTTTTTTTAGTAGCACTACCAAGATGTGGTAATATAAATGCAGTTGGTTGCTTCAAATATTCTGGATGAATTTTTGGCTCACCTTTATAAACATCTAATCCAATGGCGTAAATTTTACGACTAACCAAAGCTTGAACCATGGCTTCATCATCTATCATATCACCCCTTGCAACATTTGTGATAATTGCACCCGTTGGAAAATATTCTAAAGTTTCTTTATTAATTATGTCTTTAGTTTCTTTTGTAGCCGGACAACAAATTGACAATACGTCTGAGACAGAGAATAAACTTTTAATATTATCGTGAAAAGTTGCCCCCATTTCTTTGTCGTTATTTAATTTGGTTCTATTTCTATAATGTATTTCCATACCAAAACTTTTTGCTATTTTTGCTAAAGCTCTTCCAATCCTGCCCATACCTAGAATGCCAAGTCTAGATCCTGTGAGTTGTTTGCCAATTAAAAAATCTGCTGACCATTTCCAATTTTCTTTTTTTACCCATTCAATTCCCTCATTTGCTCTCCTACAAGCACCAAGAATTAATAACATAGCAATTTCTGCAGTGGCATCTGTTAAAACATCAGGTGTGTTAGTAACTATTATATTTCTTTTTTTTGCTGCCTCAATATCGATATTTCCAAAACCAACTGCAAAATTTGATATTATCTTTATTGTTGCAGGAAGTTTCTCAATAGTTTCTTTATCTATTTTATCTGTAAGGGATGATAGAATACCGTCACAGCCTTTGCTTAGCTCAATTAATTTTTTTTGAGAGTATTGTTCATCATTAGAATTAAAATGGGGATTAAATAATTTAGAAGCTTTATCCTCACAAGATCTCAATAATTTTCTAGTTATAAGAACTTTTTTCATTTTGATTTTAGTTCAAATCGAAAATTTTACCTGGGTTCATTATATTGTTTGGATCAAGGGTTCTTTTTATAGATTTCATAATTGGAATATTATCCCCATGTTCTTTTATAAGATATTCTTTTTTATGAAGTCCTATTCCATGCTCTCCTGTAATTGTTCCATTTAATTCCAGTGTTTTTTTAATCAGTAAATCACTAAACTCTCTTATCTTTTTGTAAGTTTCTTTTTTTTGTGGGTCATAAGGCAGAACAACATGAAAATTTCCATCGCCTAAGTGGCCAACCATTGGGGCTCTAAGACCAAATTTTTTTGTTACGTCTTCTGCAAATTTTACGCATTCAACTATTTTAGAAATTGGAAGACATACATCTGTAGAATAAACTCTTCCATTTTTTATTAATGCTTTTACAGAATAATATATATCCCAACGAGCTTGCCATAATTTGTTACGTTCTTTCAAATCTTTTGCCCATTTAAAAGCGCTTCCCTTATTCTCTTTAGATATTTCTTCGACTACTTGGATGTTTTCTTTGTTAGAAGGTTCTGATCCATGAAATTCAAAAAATAATGTCGGTAAAACTTTCATATCTTTTAACTTTGAATAATTAATACTTATATCCATTTGTTCTTTATTGAGCATTTCAATTCGGGCTATTGGTACACCATATTGAATCACTTGTTGTGCTGCTTGAACTGCATCCTCAAGAGACGGGAAATGACATACAGCGCTCATAATACTTTCTGGAATCGGAGATAGTCTTAATTGTATTTCTGTAATTATTCCAAGTGTTCCCTCTGAACCAATAAATAAATTTGTTAAATTATATCCAGCTGAGGTTTTTTTTGTTCTGCTGCCAGTTTTTATAATATCCCCATTAGGGAGAACTACCGTAAGACCTGTTATTACAGTCTTCATGGTTCCATATTTTACTGCCATAGTTCCTGATGCTGATGTTGATGCCATGCCACCTATTGCTGCGTTTGCTCCAGGATCTATTGGAAAAAAAACTCCGTCCTCTCGCAAATAATCATTCAATTGTTCTTTGGTGACACAAGCTTGCACTCTACAATCAAAGTCTTCGACATTCACGCTTAAAACCTTATTCATTTTTTCCAAAGATATCGTTATTCCTTTATCATTACCGACTACATTGCCCTCCAAAGATGTCCCGGTCCCAAATGGAACAACAGGAACTTTGTGATCATTACAAAGTTTAAGAATTTTGGAAACCTCTTCGTTAGTTTCTGGAAAAACTACAGCTTTTGATAATACGGGATCGTATGTATCCTCACCTCTAGCATAATTAGTTCT
Source organism: uncultured Pelagibacteraceae bacterium (assembly GCA_902580445.1). Classification (GTDB taxonomy): domain Bacteria; phylum Pseudomonadota; class Alphaproteobacteria; order Pelagibacterales; family Pelagibacteraceae; genus Anoxypelagibacter. Next base: position 10,052 of record CACHKQ010000011.1, read on the forward strand.
GGTAGAAACCGAGGTGGAAAATCTACCATTAAAAATTTTTTTTAATTCTGATTGTATTTGATCGTTCATTTTTTCTATAATGTTATTAAATTATATAGAAAAAATATACCTTAATTAACCAAGCATCTTTTTGATTTTTTCTAAAGCTTGTGAGATATTATCGCTAGAAGCTGCAAAACTAAATCTAACATAATCTTTGGCTGTTTTCCCAAATGCTGTTCCTGGAACAATGGCTACACCTGCCTCGTGCATACATTTTTTAGCAAATTCACCACCATTCATACCTGTTCCTATGACTTTCGGGAAAGCATAAAATGCTCCACCGGGTAAACTACATTCTACTCCTGGTAAATTGTTTAAACCTTCATGAATAAGCTTTCTTCTTATTGTAAATTTTCTCATCATTTCATTTATAGAATCATCTGGGCCGTCTAAAGCAGCAATGCCTGCGAACTGAGCAGCTGCATTTACACATGAGACACTATTTATTACTAATTTATTTACATGTTCTACAAGGTCTTTCGGCCAAAAACTCCAACCCAATCTCCACCCTGTCATTGAATAAGCTTTGCTCCAGCCCTCAAGAACAATTAATCTTTCTCTTAATTCCGGATAATTAAAAAAAGTAGGCATTTCTTTGCCATCAAAGATTTGTCTACTATAAATTTCATCACTTAAAATTGTTACGTGAGGATGTTTTTTTAATCCCTCTGCTAAAACATCTATATCTGATTTATCAACAAAACTGCCAGTTGGATTATTTGGATTTATCAAAATCAATAACTTTGTTTTATCAGTTATCAATGATAAAATTTTCTCAGGGTTAAATTTTAAATCTTTGTCTTCGGTTAAATCGTATGGAACTGGTTTAGCTCCAGTAAAATTGATCATGGACTCATATATTGGAAATGCAGGTGTTGGGTGAATTATTTCTACTCCTGGTTCACCAAAACACTGAATTGCATAACTCATTGTAGGTTTTCCGCCTGGCATTATAATTATTCTTTCTGGATCAATATCTTGTTTATAAAGTTTTTTAATTTTTCTTGTTACAGATTGTCTACATTCAAGTATCCCATTGGACAAAACATATCCATGATGACCATCATCTAATGCTTTTTTTGCTGCATCAACAATATGCTTTGGAGTCTTAAAATCTGGTTGACCTAATCCAAGATGAATCATTGGTTTTCCTGCAGCCTCTAATTTTTTTGCCTCAGCAAGAACACTAAAAGCAGTTTCTGTTCCTAATCTATCTAAACTTTTTGCTAATTTCATAATTTTAAATGTTTTCTTTTAATTGTTATTTCTATAAATTAATTTTGAACTATTCAACTCTTTTAAATTTTTACAACCCATCAAAACCATATTTCTATTAATTTCATCATGCATATTTTGTAATAAATGCTCTACACCTTTTTGACCTCCCGCAGCTAAAGAAAATAGAAACATCTTCCCAAAACTGCAAGCTTTGGCACCAGCGGCGATAGCTTTTAAAACATGCGTTCCTCTTCTAATACCTCCATCTAAAATAATCTCCAACTTGTCACCAACAGCGTCTGAAATTGCTTTAACTTGATCAAAGGGAGATCTAGATCCATCAAGTTGGCGTCCTCCATGATTAGATATCATGATTGCTGTACATCCAATATCAATTGCTCTTTTTGCATCTTCAACAGACATGACTCCCTTTAATGCAAAAGGTCCATTCCATTTTTTTGCACAATATTCTGCATCTTTCCAGCCCATAGCCGGGTCGTATTGTTCATTAATATACTCAATTACAGATTTTGCGATATTAGTTCCTTTGTCAGTTTTCTTTTTAACATTTGCTAATTCAAATTTTTTACCAGTTAAATAATTAAAAACCCATCGAGGTCGCATTGCAAAACTCATTAAACTTTCAAGCGTAAGTTTTGGTGGAGTTGTAAATCCAGTTCTATGATCTTTCTCTCTATTGCCTGCTACTAAAGTGTCTACTGTTAAACACATTGCATCAAAACCAGATCTTCTTGATCTATCAATTAAATCATCAGAGATTGACCTGTCTTTGTGAACGTAAAGTTGGAATAGTTTTGGTCCACTGGAGATATTTGAGACTTCTTCTATAGTGTTATTGCCCATAGATGACATACTATAAAAGGTATTAAATTTTTCAGCTGCTCTCGCTGAAGCTCTATCGCCATCAGGATGATAAAGTCTCTGCATCGCTGCAGGCGAAAGAAAGATTGGTATATCGATTTTTCTGCCAAATAAAGTAGTTGATAGGTCGGGTTTTCCAACGCTTGCTAAAACATTAGGAACCAAGTCGCATTCATTAAAAGATTCAGTGTTTCTTCTTAAAGTTGACTCATCATCAGCTCCGCCATCAATGTAATGAAAAATTGGAGAAGGTAATTTTTTTTTTGCGAGATTTCTAAAATCTTCGAAATTATAACAATTTTTTAAACTCATTATCTTCTAAATTTTAAATTTTTTCTACTAAGATCGCTTATTTTTGTACATCCCATTAATTTCATATCTCTCTGTAGCTCAGTTTTATATTGCCCTAGAGCTCTTTCAACACCAGCTTGACCTGCTGCGGCTAAAGCATAAAGATAAAGTCTGCCTCCTGCACATGCTTTAGCTCCTAATGATAAAGCTTTAAGTATATGAGTTCCCCTTTGGATTCCTCCTTCACAAATTACATCAACTTTATCGCCAACTGCATCTACAATTTCAGCTAATTGATCAAAAGGTGATCTGGCTCCATCGAGTTGTCTGCCTCCGTGGTTAGAAACCATAATACCTGAACAGCCAATATCTACTGCGCGTTTTGCATCCTCAACACTCATCACGCCTTTAAGTGCAAAATGGCCTCCCCATTTAGAACAAAGATTTTCAGCATCTTTCCAATTCATTGACTGATCCAACATCGTAGAAAAGTAATTTCCAACAGATGTTGCAGTGCTTGTTCCTTCTTTTACATGATCTTGTAGGTGAGGTAACTCAAATTTCCCTCTTGTTACATAATTTATTCCCCACATTGGTTTAAGTGCAAAACTAATTAAGCTAGACAAAGTTAATTTCGGTGGTGAGGTAAACCCAGTTCTAAGATCTCTTTCTCTATTTCCGCCTGTTATTGTATCTACAGTAAGCGCCATCACATCAAACTTTGCTGCTTTAACTCTTTCAAGGATAGCATTATTTAAACCTTTGTCTTTATGATAATAAAATTGGAAGAGTTTTGGAGTATTGATCATTGATGAAATTTCTTCCACACTAACCGTTGCCAAAGAAGAAACTCCAAACATTGTATTAAATTTTTGTGCTGCTTTTCCAACAGCTCTCTCTCCCTGATAGTGAAATAATCTTTGTAAGGCTGTTGGTGAACAATAAAAAGGTAAATCTAATTTTTTTCCAAATATGGTTGTTGAAAGATCAACTTGTTCAACACCTCGTAAAACATTAGGCACTAAATCAACATCATTAAATGCATCAGTATTTCTTTTATAAGTTACTTCATCATCTGCGGCCCCGTCTATGTAGTGAAATATAGGCGAGGGAAGTTTTCTTTTTGCAAGTTTTCTAAAGTCACTGAAGTTGTGGCAATTTTTAAGTCCCATTAATTGAATATTAGAATTTTTTTAAAAAATTGAACATGTAACTATTGGCCCCAGGATTTTTATCCCCTAAACTTGCATTAGAAACATGGTTATATGACATTCCAAAATTTGTAGTATCCCCCAAATCCATAGAAAGTTGAACTTCACTTTTAAATTCTAACGGGTGTCCTAGATCTTTTCCGTCCCCTTGACTATACAGTCCTGGGGTGAAACTTGGCGTTAACTTGATTGGGCCTAAATCATAATTTACTTCAACTCCAGTATAAACATAGGCAGCAGCATCTTGTGTGATCATTGCTCCAGTTACAGGGGAGACTCTTCCAAAAATTGTATCCCTGTATAAATTTTCATTTTGGTGTTCTATCCCATATAGAGCTGACCTTTTGCCGTCATCACTGAAGTCAAACATTCCTGTATAAAAATTTATTCCATTATTTTTTTCATTGGCAAAAGTAGGTGAATTTAAAATTAAAATACCAATAAAAAAACTAAATAACTTAAATTTAATTTTCATTGTCGAAAAGTACAATTTAAATCCAAAAAAGTATATAGTTTATTATTTTATTTTTTCAGTCCTTTTTTTTATCACTATATAGAGAATTGCCCCTCCAAGGATAAATAAAATATATGGCATAAACCACAAGAAATAACTATTTTTTTTAAGTGGAGTATTAAATAAAATCCAGTCTCCATATTTGTCCGATAAAAAATAATAAATCTCCTTTCTACTTAGACCTTCGTTTACTTTTTCAGTTACAACTTCTTTTATAGTTAATGCAAAATCAGAATTAGAATCTGATATAGTTTGGCCCTGACATACTAAACACCTTAAATTTTTTAAGATTTCGTATGTTTTACTCTCATTACCATAGGAAATTGTAATTATAAAAAGCTGTATAATTATAAATGATAATATTCTCATTTTTTTACGATCCTTTGAATTTCTCTAACATCTTTAGTGCTGAGAGGTCCAACATATTTTTTTAAAATTTTTAAATCTTTATTAATTAAAATTGTTTCAGGTATTCCATAAATACCGAAATTTACTGATTTTTTTCCTTCAGGATCTTTGGTTAAAATAAAAAAAGGGTTGCCCATTTCTTTTAAAAATTCCATAGCATTTTTTTTGTCGTCCTTAAAATTTACTCCAATTATTTTTAAATTTGAGTTGCTGCTTAGTTCGACAAGATATTTGTGCTCTTTTCTACATGGTCCACACCACGATGCCCAAAAGTTAAGTAAAGTAAAATTAAAATTCGAAATTTCTTGGATATTAAATTCTCCAGGTTTATCAAAATAATCTAATTGTATTACTGAAATTTTTTTTCCAATATTTTCTTGTGTTGTGTAAACATTATTTTTATTTAGGCTTAAGTAAAGAACAACAAAAACAAATATGGCAATTGAATATATTATTACTAAATATTTTTTTTTCATGCTCTTTTTTCAAATCTTGAAAATTGCAAAATTCCTCCAAATGATATGAGTAAAACAGAAAACCAAATAAAATTCATAAAAGGTTTCTTCTGAAATTTTATATTGAAAACATCAGTATTCGATATATTGCTCATCGTTAAGTAAGTGTCAGAAAATAGTTTGGTATTGATTGATGCCTCGTATGTGATGGTTTCGGGTTTGTTATATACTCTTATTTCTGGTGTTAAATTTTGACTTGTGATTTTTTTTTTATCTATTATTTCAAAATGACCTTTTACTGACTTAAAATTATTTTTAGAGAATGTCTCTAAGTTATTGAATTTAATAGTATAGTTTTGAAAATTCTTCTCGTCTCCTAATCTAACATTAAAACTTTTTTCAACAGAAAATATTTGATTAAGTGATATAGAAAGAATTAACAATCCAAATCCGAAATGGGAAATAATTCTTGATAAATTGATATTTTTATTTTTAAATGTTTCATAAAAATCAAAAGTGGTTTGCGTTATTAGATACATTGAAAACAATAATATGAGTAATAACAATAAACCACCCTCTTTGATTGAAAGAAAAATGAGAAAAAATAAAATTATAGATGTGAACAAAGCAATATTAAATATTCCTATTACATTAGATGATATCCATTTGTGCTTTGGCCCCGAGGTCATTAAAAATAACAACGGTAATAAAAAAGGTGCTAAGATAAAATTATAATAAGGAGGACCTACTGATATTTTTTGTCCTGTCAAAGTATCAAGAAAAACTGGGTATAACGTTCCAATTAAAACTACAGCTAAGAAAAATACCATAAACCAGTTGTTTATTAATATAAAAGACTCTTTTGAAAAAATTTTGTAATTCTTATTTTCAACTGGTGCATGTTTGAAAAAAATAAAAATTGACGAAAAGACCATTAAAGCTAAAAATGATAGTATAAACAGACCTCTCGATGGATCATTTGCAAATGTATGAACAGAATTTAATATTCCCGATCTAACTAAAAAAGTTCCAACAACACTCATTGTGAAGGTTAGGATGCTTAAAATTATTACCCATGAGTAAAGTCCAATTCTTCTCTCTAAAACTAAAACTGAATGGAGTAATGCAGTCATTAAAAACCAAGGCATTAAGGAAGAATTTTCTACAGGATCCCAAAACCAGAAGCCGCCCCATCCTAATTCATAATAAGCCCAAATTGATCCAACAAGTATCCCTAAAGTTTGAAATGTCCAAGAAACAGAAACCCAAGGTTTAATAGTGAGTGCTAGGGATTTTGAGTCAACTTTTGTTATTAAAGCTGCTAAAGCAATAGAAAAATAAATCGAAGATCCTACAAATCCTAGATAAAGTAGTGGAGGATGAATTGCTAATGCGGGGTCCTGTAAGATTGGGTTCAATCCCATGCCCTCAGTTGGAGTCGGATATAACAAAGAAAATGGGTTTGAGTTTGTTAATAAAAATATTAGAAAAGAAGAAATTAATAAATTTTGGAAAATGATGGTATAAAGTTTAAAATTTTTATTTTTATCTTTATTCAAAATTAAAAATAAAAAAGAAAATAATACCAATATATTTATCCATAATAATAAACTTCCTTCATGATTTCCCCAGGCACCAGAAATCTTGTAAAACAAAGGTTTTGTTGTATGCGAGTTTTCATAAACATTTATTAATGAAAAATCTGAAATCACATAAGCTATAATAAGCGTTATAAAACTTAAAAAGGTAAATAGGATTTGCGAAAATGCAAATTTATATATTTTTTTTGATATTTTATTGTTTGATAATTTTAGATCATAGTATGATAAATACAAAAGAGATAAAGATAGTAACAGAGATATAGTTGAGACTGTTATTCCAAAACTACTTAGCATTTTGTTTCATGCTTTCTTTTAATTCAGGGGGCATATAATTTTCATCGTGTTTAGCCAAAATTCTTTTTGCTAAAAAAAATTTTTTATCTTGCAATTTGCCTTCTGCGACTACTCCCTTGCCCTCTGCGAAAAGAGCTGGGACTGTACCTTGGTAAATAACTATTATCTCTTTTTCATAGTCTGTTACTATAAATTTAATTTCATTATTGTCTGTCACTACTGACCCTGGCTTAACCATTCCCCCAAGTCTAATATTATTTTTTAAAGAATTTTCATCACTTTTACTAACTTCAGATGGCGAATAAAAATATAAGACATTGTTTCTCAATGTTTTGAGAAGAAAGAAAGTTAAAATTATACTTAGTGTAAATATCGATAAAAAGATTATTATTCTGTTTTTTGTCTTAATATTAAGCATTTCAACAATGCTGGATTAGTTCTTTGAATGTGAAACTAAAATTTCTTTTGCGATTTTTTGCTTTTTTAGATTCTCAAACTCTTGTTTTGAAAGGCTCTCTGCTTCTTTTATAAAATCTTTCTCTAGTTTTTTTAGAGTTTTATTAGTCTTTAGATAAAAACCTAAGCAAATTACAAAAGTAAATATAAAAGACGGCCATACATAAAGCCCGTAACCGTTCATAAATAAAATTTCTAAATTGATCATTTTAAGCCTTTTTTCTTCACTCTAATTGTTTCTATCCTATATTTCATTAGAAAAATTAACGCAGAATACAATAAAAAAGCTAATAACATCACAGATAGAGGTATTAACATTGAAATATGAATTGTTGTTTCGCCTGCTAAGTTCACGCTTGCAGGTTGATGTAATGTGGACCACCAAATAACAGAGTATTTAATAACAACTAAATTTATTAAACCAGCAAGTGATATTATAGTACAAATTTTTGATGAATTTATAGGGTCTTTTATAAACTTATAAGACAAAATAAAAGCGATGTAAAAAAACATCAAGATTAACATTGAAGTTAACCTTGCGTCCCATGCCCACCAAGTTCCCCAAGTAGGTTGTCCCCAGAGAGCACCTGTCAAAATTGCAATGATATTAAATGTAAGCCCAATTGGAGCAAGACTTTTAAAAACTAAACTCATACTTTTTATTTTAAAAATAAAATTAATGATACAAAGCAAACTCAAAGTTCCGAAACAAAGAAGAGATATCCAAGCAGCAGGAACATGAACGTACATTATTCTAACGGCATCCCCCTGAATATAATCTTCGGGAGATAGAAATAGAGAAAAAATAATGCCAACTATTACAATTGGTATTATAAAAAATTTCACTAAATTAAGAATTTTGCCTGTTAAATTAAAAATATAACTAGGATTTAAATATTTAATCATAATGTTTCTTTAACTGATTTTATGGAAGTTTTGAATGGTATATTTTGTTGTCCTAGTTGAAAATTGAGAGGGAGATAAGGAAGTATAAATAATTTTCAACCAGGAACTAACCTAATTTTTATAGTTTTTATTTATGCCAAAGATTTGTATATATTTTGTTAACTTTGTGGCAAAACAGCCTAGTTGGATGGCTTGTAGTAATTAGAGCCTCTCTTTTCAGAAAAAACCTCATTAACAAGAGGGTGCCTAATTGGGTCTCCTGAATTATCCTCAATTAAATTTTGTTCGGAAACATAAGCTTCGTATGTAACTTCATTATTCTCAGCAAGGAGATGATAGAAAGGTTGATTTTTTCTTGGTCTCACATCTTTAGGAATAGATTGGTACCATTCTTCAGAATTATTAAATTCAAAATCAAC
>CACHKQ010000012.1 GCA_902580445.1 uncultured Pelagibacteraceae bacterium
GTCCATGCCTCTTGAAAAGATTGGAGTTTACGTTCCAGGCGGTACCGCCAATTATCCAAGCTCTGTATTGATGAACTGTATTCCAGCAATTGTTGCCGGAGTGAAAGAAATTTACGTAACTGTCCCTTGTGTAGGAAAAAAGATAAACCCTGGCGTACTTTATGCTGCACAAAAATGTAAAGTTAAAAAAATTTATAAATTAGGTGGTGCACAAGCAATTGCTGCTTTTGCATATGGTACTCAAACAATAAATAAAGTTGATAAAATTGTGGGGCCAGGTAACGAATACGTAGCTTTAGCAAAAAAAGAAGTTTTTGGAGAGGTAGGGATCGATATGTTTGCCGGTCCTTCTGAGGTGACTATAATAGCCGATAAATATTCTAACCCCGACTGGATTGCAGCAGATTTAATAGCCCAAGCAGAACACGACGAGATGTCACAATCAATTCTTATAACTGATAATAAAAAAATAATTATGAAAGTTAAAAAAGCTTTAGGATCTCAAATTACATTTTTACCGAAAAAAAGAATAGCTACAAAAAGTTTAAAAAAATTTGGAATTGCTGTTTTAGCCAAAAATTCTAATGAAATTTCAAACATTACAAATAAAATTGCACCCGAACACTTAGAGATATTAACATCAAAACCACAAAAATATTTGAAAAACATAAATAACGCTGGCTCTATTTTTCTGGGGAAGTATTCACCTGAAGCCATAGGAGATTATCTTGCAGGACCAAACCACGTATTACCTACTTCAGGCACAGCCAAATTTTCATCGGGATTATCCGCATATGATTTTTTAAAAAGACAATCTATAATTAAAATATCTAAATCAGGTATTGAAAGACTTGGTTCTTCAGTTATAAATTTGGCAGAATATGAAAATTTACAAGGACACGCTAATTCAATTAAAATAAGGATTAAATAAAGGTATTAATTTGGCAAAACAGGATAAAATTGAATTTAAGGGAAAGGTTACGGAACTTTTACCAAATGCAATGTTTAGAGTTATGCTTGAAAATAATCACGAAGTTTTAGCTCATACCGCTGGAAAATTAAGAAAGAATAGAATAAGAGTCTTAGCCGGTGATCAGGTTCTTGTAGAGATGACACCGTATGATTTAACTAGAGGTAGAATTACCTTTAGATTTTAGTGGCCTTGTAGCTCAGTAGTAGAGCAGTACCCTGAAAAGGTATGTGTCGTTTGTGCGATTCAAACCAAGGCCACCACGAAGTTAAGGTAGAATGAGCAAAATAAAATCAGATATTGAAATAGCAAGAGCGTCTAATATGAAGCCCATCGGGGATATTCTTAGTAAATTTGATATTCCTGATGATCCTTTCTCATTTAGTCCTATGGGACGCCACATTGCAAAACTAAATTTGGAATATATAGATAAAGTAAAGGAAAAAAAAAGTAATTTAATTTTGGTAACAGCTATAACACCCACACCTGCAGGCGAAGGAAAAACAACAACCTCAGTAGGATTGAGTGATGGTTTAAATAAAATTGGAAAAAAAACGATTGTTTGTTTAAGAGAACCTAGTCTAGGACCCTCTTTTGGAATGAAAGGTGGAGCTGCTGGAGGAGGTTATGCGCAGGTTGTTCCAATGGAACAAATAAATTTACACTTTACTGGAGACTTTCACGCAATAACTTCAGCACATAATTTGTTATCAGCTTTAATCGATAACCATATTTATTGGGGCAATAAATTAAATATAGACCCAGAAAATATAGTTTGGAAACGTGTAGTTGATTTAAATGATCGCAGCCTTAGAAAAATAAGAATAAATCTTGAAAAATTAAAAGCAAACATTCCAAGAGAAGATAGTTTCGATATTACAGTAGCCTCAGAAGTAATGGCTATTTTTTGTTTGTCAAACAGTATTAAAGATTTAGAAGATAAAATTGGAAATATTACAGTTGCCTATACTAAAGATAAAAGACCAATTTATGCGAAAGACTTAAAAGCTAATGGGCCTATGTCAGTGTTGTTAAAAGAGGCAATCAGGCCTAATCTAGTTCAAACATTAGAAAATAATCTTGCAATTATTCACGGGGGACCATTTGCAAACATTGCCCACGGGTGTAATTCAATTATTGCTACAAAAACTGCTTTAAAACTATCTGAATATGTCATTACAGAAGCTGGCTTTGGAGCTGATCTTGGTGGTGAAAAATTTTTAGATATCAAATGTCGTAAAGCAGGTCTTAAACCTAGCTGCGTAGTTCTTGTAGCTACAATAAGAGCTTTAAAAATGCATGGAGGAGTTGAGAAAGATGATCTTAAGAAAGAAAATCTTGATGCACTTAAAAAAGGGATGCCTAATTTGGAAAGACATGTACATAATATTAAAAAGTTTGGTCTGGAAGTGATAGTTGCGATTAATCACTTTATTACCGACACAGAGAAGGAAGTTAAAATCATCCAGGAGCAATGCACTAAACTTGGGATCAAAGTAAGTCTCTGCACGCATTGGTTAGATGGTGGAAACGGAACAAAAGATTTGGCTAATAATGTAGTAGAATTATGTAAGAAGAGTGATACATCTAAATTTAAATATTTATATTCTGATCAAATACCAATTTTAGAAAAAGTAGAAAAAATTGCTAAAGAAATTTACAGTGCAACAGGGATAGAAGTAAACGATAAAATTAAAGAACAAGTTAAAAAAATAGAGCAGGCAGGATTTGGCAAATTTCCAGTTTGTATCGCAAAAACACAATATAGTTTCTCTACTGATCCTAAATTAAAAGGAGCCCCCTCAGGTCATACATTATCTATAAGAGAAGTAAGATTATCTAGTGGAGCTGAATTCGTAGTTGTTGTGTGTGGGTCAATCATGACTATGCCAGGCCTTCCAAGAAATCCAGCTGCAGATAGTATTAAATTAAATAATAAAGGTGAGATTGAAGGTTTGTTTTAAAATTTATTTCTTTTTATACTTAGCTGCTTCTTCCGATCCACCAGTTGCACTTCCTTTGCTGTAAGAATGAGCACCCATTCCTGCAAGTTGACCGTCTTTAATAATTAAGTAAGGGTCTCTTATAGGTTTTTTATCGAAGAAACATTCTAAAATTTCTCTAACACCTGCCGCATACCTAGCTTGTGCTGATAATGAAGTACCCGAAGTGTGAGGTGTCATACCGTGGTTTGGCATTGATCTCCATATGTGATCATTTGGCGCCGGTTGAGGAAACCATACATCACCAGCATATCCACTTAATTGTCCGGATTTAAGAGCCTTAGCTATTGCTTCTCTATTACAAATTTTCCCTCTAGCTGTATTAACAATGTAAGCACCTTTTTTCATTTTGCTTATTAATTTGTCATCGAATAAATTTTCTGTTTCGGGGTGAAGTGGACAGTTAATTGTAACTACATCACAAACTTTAACCAAAGATTCAACGGAGTCATGAAATGTTAAATTAAGTTCTTTTTCAACCGAGTCAGGTAATTTGTGTCTGTCAAAATAGTGTAGGTGAACATCGAAAGGCTTCATCTTTCTTAATGCATCTAATCCAATACGTCCTGCAGCTACAGTTCCAACATGCATACCTTCTACATCATAAGATCTATGAACTGCATCAGCAATATTCCAACCACCTTGATTAACTATATTGTGTTGGTTGTGGTAATCTCGAACTAAAGACAAAATCATCATTACAATGTGCTCAGCTACTGATCTTGAATTACAATAAGTAACTTCAACTACATCAATTTTATTATCCATTGCAGCTTGTAAATCTACATGGTCTGATCCAATACCAGCGGTAATTGCCATTTTTAATTTTTTAGCTGACTGAATTCTCTCTTTTGTTAAATAGTAAGGCCAAAATGGCTGAGATATAACAACATCAGCATCGACCAATTCTTTGTCTGCTTTACAACCTTTTGCATCTTTGTCTGATGTTACGACTAATTGATGGCCATTTGATTCTAAAAACTTTCTTAAACCCAATTCCCCAGAGACACACCCTAATAGTTGACCAGGTTTAAAATCTATCCCTTTAGGTGTTGGTAATGCCATGCCATCTGGATATTTATCTAGTTTTGGCAAACTTGCTACAGGGTAGCTTTTTGGCATTCCTCCCTTAGGATCGTCGTATAGGACACAAAGTACTTTCATTTTTCCCTAAAACTTATTTGACTATTATAGCGTCACAAAGTCAAACTCTTCTTGTATTGATTTTTCTGGACACGCTCAGGGGTACCCTGGTATATCCCGAGAAACATGCATTTTTCTTTAGAGATAACAATGAAGACAAGCCTTTCAGTTTTGCCTAAAGTAAAAGATGTTTACATTACTATGCTGCCTGGTAATGATTTTAAAGAAGTTGCTAATAAGGCAAAAGAACTAGTTCAATCCGGGTTTAATCCCGTACCTCATTTTCCTGCTCGCTCAATTAAGAATTTAGATCAATTAAAAGATTATGTTACCATGTGTAAAGATTTTGGCGTAAAACAGGCTTTAGTAATTGGAGGCAGTGCTGAACCTATCGGTGATTACCATTGTTCTCTTCAACTTTTAGACACAGGTTTATTTCAAGATTTTAAGATAGGAATTGCTGGACACCCAGAGGGATCACCTGATATATCGGAGTCAGACCTAAAAAAAGCGATGAAAGAAAAAGAACCTTTTGCAGACTACATTGTAACGCAATGGCTTTTAAACCCTGATCCAATAAATCAATTTATCTCTAAACAAAAATTACCTGTTCATGTTGGAATTACTGGTCCATTAAAAATAACCAGTCTTCTAAAATTTGCAAATATTGTAGGAGCAAAAAATTCAATTAATTTTCTTAAATCTAATGCCTCTAAAGCATTAGATTTACTAAGACCATCTGATCCGAACGATTTAATAAATAAGATTAAGGGCTCAACAAATAATTTTCATATTTATACTTTTGGGGGATTAAAAGAAACAAATAGATGGTTAGAAAATAATAATTATGCCTAAAAAAATTCCGAACTCTTACAAAGTTGAAAAAGTAAATTATGACAAAGTAAGACACGAAACTTCGGTTGATCAATCAGATAGACAAGTTCCATACAATCTTAGACAAAGTGGACCAACAAAAGTTGATTTGTTAATCTCAACACGTGTAAGAAAATCCCCTTACTGGCATCTATCAATGAAAGCAGGCTGTTGGAGAGCTACAGTGTATAATCGTATCTATCATCCACGTGGTTATGTAAGACCAGAAAAAGGTGGTGCGATGGTTGAGTATCAAGCTATTAAAAAACATGTAACAATGTGGAATGTTGCGGTAGAAAGACAAATTCGTGTTAAAGGACCAGATGCAGAAAAATTTACAGATTATGTGATAACAAGAGATGCAACAAAGATCTCAACTATGAGAGGACGTTATGTTGTTTTGTGTAATTATAAAGGCGGGGTTCTTAATGATCCAGTTTTAATGAGGGTGGCTGATGATGAGTTTTGGTTTAGTCTATCCGACTCAGATATTGGTATTTATTTACAAGGCGTAAATGCAGATAAAAGATTTAATGTAGAGATAGACGAAATTGATGCATGTCCAGTTCAAATACAAGGCCCTAAGTCAAAAGCACTTATGAATGATTTAATAGGGGATCAAGTTGATTTAGAAAATATGCCATTTTATGGACTGGCAGAAGCTAAAGTGGGCGGAAGAAATTGTGTTATATCACAATCTGGTTTCTCTGGTGAAGCTGGATATGAAATCTATCTTAGAAATGCAACTATATATGCAGAAGATATGTGGAATGCAGTTCTTAAAGCTGGAAAAAAACACAAATTAATGGTAATTGCACCAGCACATCATCGAAGAATCCAGGCTGGAATATTGTCATGGGGTCAAGATATGGATCAACAAAACAATCCTTTTCAGTGTAACCTAGGTTATCAAGTTTCTTTATCTGGAAAAGGTCAATGGGAAAAAAAATCTGACTACATTGGTAAAGAGGCATTAGAGAAAATGAAAACACAGCTTAAAAACGGTGAAAAACCATATAAATTACAATTAGTTGGACTAGAGCTCGGAGGAAAACCAATAGAAGATTATGCAAATGATTTTTGGTTGATATCGAATGACAAAGGCGGAAAACCAGTTGGATTTATTACCTCGCCATGGTTTCATCCAGAAAAAAAAACAAATATAGCCATGGGCTATGTTCCTTATGAGGGAAATTTAAGCAATAATGGTTTTCCAATAGGTAACTTTGGCAAAAAATATAATGTGCATCTTCCAAAAAAATATTCCAATAAACCTGTTAATGCGACAGTTGTGCCAATACCATTTACCGAGTCATTCAATAAAAATACTAGAGAAACTAATTAATTTAAAATATTTAAAATAATTTTTATGATTGAAAAATTTAATAACATTTTTTATTTAATTGTATTTTTAGCCCACTTTGCAGCTTACGGTGTTTATGCATTTAAATCTGTAATCACTACAAAATCTTTTATTAAACAATACGGAATGGATGTTACATCAGCAGGAATAGTAAGATTATTTGGAGGATTTTTTATTGGATCAATTTTAATGGCCTTATACATACTTTTGGTAAGGGATAACGGAGTTCAGGCTACATGGGCTTTTTTTAACCTTGTTTTCGTTCAAAATTTTGTTTTATTTTTTATAGGTATATACAACCATTTCATCAACAAACTTGGTCATACAAAAAAAACATCAATCGAACAAGTTTTTGCACCAGGGACACTCACACTATTAAGTGCAATACTTTGTTACGGTTTAGCAGATAAAATTTATATTTAGTTGACTAAATTTTTATCATTTTGGTTCTCATAGAAACCAAACCTGATCATCTCATGAAGTACTTTAGCAACCTCATTTAGATTAGGACACTCTAAAAGCTTTTGCTTTTCTGCAACTGAAAATGGTGAGATCATTGCTAAAGTGAAAATTTGTTGAAAATTTTTAAGTCTAGAAAATTCCTGCCAATTTATTAACATTCCTTGTTGATTGAAAAATTTCGTTGAATCTTCTGTAAGTTTTTTTAACAAATCTTTTTTTATTTCATTTTCACCAAACATCATGTCCCCCTTAAACTCTTCGTAATTAACATTAAACTCCCTATATTTTTTATTATTTTGAATTTCATTATTGATACTAAATCTAGTAAGACCTTTTAGATTTATCAAAATTCTTCCATCAGCAGTTCTTTCGTGCTTATCAATTTTTCCTAAACAACCAACTCTAAATACATCACCACCACGATCTTTAGATTGTATCATTCCAATATATCCATCATTTTTTAAAGCATCCTCAACCATTTTTAAATATCTATCCTCAAAAATATTAAGAGGCAAACTTGTTTTGGGAAAGAAAACAGCTCCCCTCAAAGGAAAGATTGATATTTTTTTTGGTAAAATATTTTTCATTTAATTATTTATGCAGCTCTTCCGCAACAATGTTTATATTTTTTTCCAGACCCGCAAGTACATGGGGAGTTTCTAGAAACTTTTTGTTTTTTTTCAATTGGATTTTTTGTCTCTCTTTCGGCATCACTCTTTTTCTCTTGAACAACAACCTTTAAGTTCATTAAAAACTTTATAGTGTCTACTTTTACTTTTAAAAGTAAATTTTCAAATAGCTCAAACGCTTCCTTTCTAAATTCAGCAAGAGGATCTTTTTGCCCATAACTTCTTAGTCCGATTACCTGTCTAAGCTGTTCTAAATATTGAAGATGAGACCTCCACAAGAAGTCTAACATTTGCAGAAAAATTCTTTTCTCGACCTCATTATTTTGATCTTGTCCTAAAATTTTTATTCTTTCTTTTCTTATATCATTAAAAATATTATCTATTTTTGTATTAAAAGCTTTTATATCCATATTTGAAAAATTCTTAATTTGGTCTTCAGAAAAAATATTTCCAAAATTAGTTTTTATTTGTTTTGAAAAAACTTTTAAATCATTGTTATTTTTGTAGTTTTCAAGAGCTGTTTTACCACTTTCTTTTATCTCATTTAAAAATGAGTCTATCATGTCCGAAACTTTTTCTGTTTTTAATATTTTTAATCTTTGGCTAAAGATAACCTGTCTTTGATCGTTCATTACATCGTCAAATTTTAAAAGAGTTTTCCTAATTTCAAAATTTCTAGCCTCCACTTTTTGTTGGGCTCTTTCCATTGCTTTATTTATCCAAGGATGATTAATAGACTCATTTTCTTTTAGTCCTAATTTTTTTAACATTCCATCAATAGACTGTCCTCCAAATATTCGCATTAAGTCATCCTCTAAACTAATATAAAAAGCTGAGGTGCCCGGGTCACCCTGTCTGCCAGACCTTCCTCGTAATTGATTGTCAATTCTCCTGCTTTCGTGTCTTTCAGTACCCAAAATAAATAGACCGCCGAGATTTTTTACTTTTTCTCTATCAATTGCTTTATTATCTTTTCTTTCTGTATTTTTATTTCCGCCTAACTGAATATCTGTACCCCTACCAGCCATGTTTGTTGCAATTGTTACCATATTAACTTTTCCTGCATCCGCAATTATTTTTGCTTCACTTTCATGGAGCTTAGCGTTTAAAACATTATGATTAATTTTATTTTTTTTAAATAAATCAGATATTTTTTCTGACTTCTCAATACTTGTTGTACCTACTAAAATTGGTTGGCCTCTATTATTACATTCTTGGACTTTTTTTAATATTGCAAAATTCTTTTCTTTATCGGTTCTAAAAATTTGATCGTTTTGGTCTTCTCTAATCATATTTTTATGGGTAGGTATGCTTATGACATTCAATTTGTAAATATTAAAAAACTCCTCCGACTCAGTTAATGCAGTCCCTGTCATTCCTGAAAGTTTGTTGTATAATCTAAAATAATTTTGAAAAGTAATGGAGGCCAGAGTTTGATTTTCTCTCTGGATTTCTACATTTTCTTTTGCCTCTATTGCTTGATGAAGACCATCACCGAATCTTCTTCCTTCTAGTGTCCTTCCTGTAAACTCATCAATAATTTGAACATTATCATCTTTAACAATGTAATCTTTATCTTTCTGAAATAAAAAATTTGCCCGTAGAGCCTGATTTATATGATGAACCAAGTCCATATTTTCTGGATCATAAAAATTATTATTTTTTAATAAACCTGATTGTGAAGACATTTTTTCAATTTTATCGATACCATTATCAGATAAAATTGCATTTTTATTTTTCTCATCTAATTCAAAATCTTTTTTTTCAAGAACAGTTACAAATTTATTGGCTAGGAAGTATTTATCAGATTTGTCCTCTATACCACCAGAAATTATTAGTGGTGTTCTCGACTCATCAATCAAGATACTGTCGACTTCGTCTACAATACAAAAATCTCTTTTTTTTTGTACCATCTCTGAAATATCATATTTCATATTATCTCTTAGATAATCAAATCCTAGTTCATTGTTTGTTGCATAAGTAATATCAAACTCGTAATTCTTTTTTCTTTGTATATCGTCCAGGTCATTAGTAATACATCCAGTTTTGAGACCTAGTTTAGAATAAATTTTCCCCATCCACTCAGAATCACGTTTTGCAAGATAGTCATTTACTGTAACTATGTGTACGCCATTTCCACTTAAAGCATTTAGGTAAGCAGGCAATGTAGAAACTAAAGTTTTACCTTCTCCTGTTCTCATTTCAGCTATGCTACCTCTGTGAAGAACTACTCCACCAACAAGTTGAACATCATAGTGTCTCTCACTTAAAGTTTGTTTTGCCGCCTCCCTAACTAACGCAAATGCTTCCGGTAAGGCATCGCCTAACTTCCTTCCTTCGGATATGTTTTTTTTTAACTGATTAGTTTTCTCAACAAATTTTTCTGGCGTAAAATTTAGAAAATCTTTCTCTAGATTATTAATTTTTTGAACCAAAGGCTTAATTTTGTTTAATTCCTGTTGATTACTGCTTTTAAATAACTTATTTAATGCTGTAGTTATAAAATTCATTTTTAATTTATATATTATATAGTGATTAATTAAGATATTTACATGACAATAAACCTAAAAAATTTTTTAAAAGACAAACAGAAATTGTCTAAAATGGGGGAATTCCAAGAACTACAAGAAATTGACGGTCTTGAAGTCTCTGCAGTTTCAGCAGATTTATATGGAAGTGGAAGAGATGATTTAGCCCTCTTTTATTTTAAGGATGGTGCAAATTATGCGGCTGTTTATACAAATAACTCAATATGTTCTGAGTCTATTACCTGGAATAAAGGAATTAGAAAAACATCCATAAAAGCTTTAATGGTAAACACTAAAAATGCAAATACTTTTACCGGTTCGCAAGGTTTTGAAGGGGTAGAAACCCTTTCTAAAACGCTTGCCAAAAATCTAACTCTAAGAGAGTCACAAAAAAAACAAGGAACAACAGGCGTTATTAAACCAAATGAAATATTATTTGCCTCAACAGGAGTTATTGGTGAGAAATTCCCAACACAAAAAATAAAAGAATGTGTCCCAAATTTAGTTGAAAAATTAAGAGAAAGACAAAATAAATTTATTTGGTTTAAGTCTGCGTCCTCAATAATGACAACAGATACAAGACCGAAATTAGCTTTTGAAGAGTGTAAATTTGGAAATCACGACATTAGACTTTGTGGGATTGCAAAAGGGTCAGGTATGATAGCACCAAATTTGGGAACTATGCTTTCATTTGTTTTTACTGATGCAGATATACCATCAATCTATTTAAAAAGTTTGCTAAAAAAAGCAGTTTCAAATTCTTTTAATTCCATAACAGTAGACAGTGATACTTCCACAAATGATATGGTTGCAATTTTTTCAACAAATAAATTCAAAGCAGGTAAAGTCTACAATGCTTTAGATCCAAAGTTAAAAGATTTTGAAAATGCATTACAAAAACTTTTATTAAATTTAGCAAAACAAATTGTAATCGATGGGGAAGGTGCAAAGAAATTTGTAACGGTAAAAGTTATTAATGCTAGATCACAACAAATGGCAAAAAAAATTGCATTTTCTGTTGCAAATTCTCCTCTTTTTAAGACAGCTATGGCAGGTGAGGATCCAAATTGGGGAAGAGTTATCATGGGCATAGGAAAATCAGGAGAAAAAGTTTCTGTAGATAAAATCGAAATCAAATTTGGAGATCTTAAAGTTGCAGAGAAAGGTAGAATATCTGACCAATATGACGAAAAAAAACTTAAAGAATATATGAAGTGGGACTCATTATTAATTGAAATTAATCTCAAACTTGGGCAAGGCTCGTATGAATGTTATACATGTGATTTTACAAATGATTATGTTAACATTAATGCTGATTATAGAAACTAATGATTAAATACAATCTAAAATGTAAAAACAAACATGAATTTGAGAGTTGGTTTTCAAGTTCAAATGAATTTGAAAAACTTAAATCAAAAAAAATTATAGAATGTACATTATGCGGGACAAAAAATGTCCAAAAATCAATAATGTCACCTAGTGTTATTAGTAAAGAACAAAAAGAAAAAAATATTAAATCTAATCGTTATATTAAAAAGATTAGAAAAGATTTATTAAAAATGAGAAGTTTCATAGAAAAAAATTTTAAATACGTTGGTGATAATTTACCACAAGAAGTAAGAAATATTTATTACGACAAAAGTAAAAATAAAAATATATATGGTAAGGCAACATTAGAAGAAACAGAGGAATTAAGAGAGGAAGGAATTGAGTTAACCACTATTCCATGGATAGATAAAAAAAAAGATAATTAATTTTTTTTTGCAAGAAGAATATAATTTACAGAACAATCATTACTTTTTGTCCAATTATTTGAAAACATATTGTATTTTAAACCAGTTAAATCTAACTTGTCTAAATTAAGCTTACTTAATTTTTGCTCTATTTCATCAGGTGTTAAAAACTTTTGCCAATCATGAGTGCCAATTGGAAGCCATCTTAGTATATATTCTGCACCAACTATTGCCTTTATATAAGACTCAAAAGTTCTGTTAATTGTTGCTATAAACATGATGCCATTCTTTTTTAAAAGTTCAGTTGCTGATTTCATAAACAAATCTATATTTTCTACATGTTCAATTACTTCAAGATTTAATATTACATCAAATTTATCCTGAATTTGTTTTTTTTCAGGAGAGGTATTTAGATATTTGATTTTTAATTTATTTGTTCGAGCGTGGATTTTTGCAACCTCTATATTTTTTGATGAAGCATCGATTCCTGTTACGTTACCACCCAATCTACATAATGGTTCACTAACAAGACCGCCCCCACATCCTATATCTAAAAATTTTAACCCATAGAGACGCTTATCGTTATTATTTTTGAGATTAAAATGATTAGTACATTTATCTATAATGTATTTAATTCTTATTGGATTAAACCTATGTAAAGGTTTAAACTTCCCATTAGCATCCCACCATTCATCTGCTATTTTTGAAAACTTTTGAATTTCCTCTTGATTTATTGTAGTCATTAAATCCTAAATATAATTATATTTAATAATTTTAGCTTAATTTTTTTTATAATTAAACCCGGTATGACAAAAAAGGTACTTAAATTTGGTGGAACTTCGGTTGGATCAATCCAAAGGATTGTTCATGCGTCAAAAATTATCAAAAAAGAACATGATAAAGGAAATAAAATTTTAGTTGTAGTCTCAGCAATGGCTGGAACTACAAATAATTTAGTCGCTCATTCGGAGTCAATATCAAAAAAATTCAATAAAAGGGAACTTGATGTTTTATTAACATCGGGCGAACAAGTGACAAGCGCTTTGATGGCTGGTGCATTAAATCAATTGGGTGTTAAAGCAAAATCTTGGATGAATTGGCAGATACCTATAATTACTGAAGGTGAAAATACTAATGCTAGAATTATTAAAATTGCCACAGAAAATGTAAATAAATATTTAGACTCAGGTGGTATAGCTGTAATACCTGGATTTCAAGGAATATCTAAATCGGGAGACATTACATCAATTGGAAGAGGAGGGTCTGATGCAACAGCTGTTGCAATTGCAAAAATATTTCAAACAGATAGTTGCGAGATATATACTGATGTAGACGGCGTATATTCATCTGATCCAAATAAAATACCTCTAGCCAAAAAAATTGACAAAATATCTTATGAGGAAATGTTAGAGCTATCTTCATTAGGTGCAAAAGTAATGCAATCTTCTGCCGTACAAAATGCAATGATGAATAATATTCCAATTCATGTGAAATCTACTTTTACAGAGCGCAAAGGTACAGAAATTAACAATAATGATATTATAGATTATAGCAAAGCAGTAACAGGTGTTGCTTACTCAAAAGATGACGCAAAAATAACACTTCTTGGTGTTGAAGATAAACCAGGTGTTGCAGCAGATATATTTGAACCTCTTTCAAACAATCAAATAAACGTTGATATGGTGATTCAAAATATTTCAACAGATGGTAAAAAAACTGATGTTACATTTACTATAAAAAGACAGGATAGTAAAAATGCCATTTCGTTAATAAAAGCAAACAAAAAAATAAAGTATGAAAATATATACATGAATGATAAAGTATCAAAAATATCTATTGTTGGGGCTGGAATGGTAGCTACACCGGGGGTAACATATAAAATGTTCAGGTCATTATCAGAAGAAAAAATTAATTTATTAGCCATTTCAACATCTGAAATTAAAATTTCAGTTATAATCGATGAAAAATCAACTATTAGTGCAGTTAAAAAATTGCACAAAACTTTCAATTTAGATTGATACAAATGCAAATTAGACCACACAGAATTATTAATAGACGTAGAACTAGAAAAATTAAAGTTGGAAAAATATTTATCGGAGGAGACTCTCCCATTTCAGTGCAATCAATGACAAATACAATTACTTCAGACGAAGCATCAACCATAAATCAAGTAAATCAATTAAAAGAAGTTGGTGCAGACTTGGTTAGAATTTCTTGTCCTGACCAAGACTCAACAAAAGCATTAAAAAATATAATAAAAAAAACCGACATTCCAATTATTGCAGATATTCATTTTCATTATAAGAGAGCAATAGAAGCTGCCAAATCAGGTGCAGATTGTCTTAGAATCAACCCCGGAAATATTGGATCAAATGACAGAGTAAAAGAAGTAATTAAGGCAGCCAAAGATTATAACTGCGCAATAAGAATAGGTGTAAATGCCGGTTCTCTCGAAAAGAAAATTTTAGAAAAATATAAGGAACCTTGCCCTGAAGCACTAGTTGAAAGTGCAATACATAATATAAAACTTTTAGAAGATAACGATTTCTTTAATTTTAAAATAAGCGTTAAATCATCAGATGTTTTTTTAGCTGTCAAAGCTTATCAATTATTATCCAAATCACATGACTATCCTTTGCACCTTGGAATAACAGAGGCAGGAGGATTACTTACTGGTAGTATTAAATCATCAATTGGCATTGGATCTCTGTTAATGAAGGGTATTGGTGACACTATAAGAGTTTCTTTGTCTGCTGACCCAATTGAAGAAATTAAGGCAGGTTATGAAATACTAGGATCATTAGGTTTAAGATCTAGAGGAGTTCAGATTATTTCTTGTCCGTCATGTGCAAGACAGGCTTTTCCAGTTATTGAAACTGTAAAAATTCTCGAAAGCAAACTATCTCACATAAAAAAACCAATTACATTATCAATAATCGGATGTGTAGTTAATGGACCAGGAGAGGCTTCACAGACTGATGTTGGTTTAACAGGTGGTGGAGAGGGTAACAATCTGCTTTACCTTTCAGGTTTACCACACAAAAAAGTAGCCAGTAATTCATTAATAGATAAAGTCGTTGAGTTGGTTGAAGCTCGAGCTAAAAAACTAAAAAATTAAATCCAATGATACCCACTGATAAAGTAAAAAATATTATAAAAAGATATGATTTATTAGAAAAAGAACTCTCATCAGGACAGTTTGATGCAAAGCTTTTTGCAAAAAAGTCAAAGGAATATTCAGATCTTAAAAATATTATTGAGTCCGCAAAGGAATATGTAGATTTTGAAAAAAACAAAAAAGACTTAAATAACATAATTAATGATAAAAATAACGATCAGGAAATGATTATTATGGCTAAAAAAGAACTAGATACTGCTGAAACTCAAAAACATAAACACGAAAAAAAATTAAAAATATTTTTATTACCAAAAGATCAAGATGATGAAAAAAATGTTATAGTTGAAATTAGAGCTGGAACTGGTGGATTAGAAGCTACACTCTTTGTTTCCGATTTATTCAAAATGTATGAAAAAGTTTGCTCTAAAAAGAAATGGAAAATGGAAATAATTACAATTTCAAAAAGTGAGGCGGGTGGATTTAAAGAAATAATATTTTCTGTCAAAGGGGAAAATATATTTTCTTATTTAAAATACGAATCTGGAGTTCACAGAGTTCAGAGAGTTCCAAGCACAGAAGCTCAGGGAAGAGTGCATACATCTGCAGCAACTGTAGCTATATTACCTGAAGCAGAAGATGTTGATGTAGAATTAAAAGATTCAGATTTAAGGATAGATGTATTTAGATCAAGTGGACCGGGCGGTCAGTCGGTCAATACTACTGACAGTGCAGTAAGAATAACACATATTCCAACAAACATAGTTGTCACGCAACAAGATGAAAAATCTCAACATAAAAATAAATCTAAGGCTCTTAAAATTTTAAGGGCAAGAATTTATGAAGCTGAAAAACAAAAAAAGGAAAAAGAACGATCAAATGAGAGAAAAAATCAGATAGGGACAGGGGATAGATCTGAAAGAATAAGAACTTATAACTTTCCACAAGGAAGAGTTACAGATCATAGAATTAATTTAACACTACACAAGTTAGAGGAATTTCTAAGCGGAGATATACATGAGGAAATGAATGAAAATTTAAGGTTGAAAGATCAAGATTTAAAATTACAAAGTTTAAATTAATATGAAAACATCGCAGCTTTTAGACATGGGATCAGAAATTTTAAAGAAAAGTAAAGTTTCTTCTTACCTTATTGACAGTGAAATTATTCTTTCAACAATTTTAAAAACATCAAGAGAGAAACTATTAACAAATCAAAGCATAATTAGTACAAAAAATATAATAAAATTTGAAAGTAAAATTGCAAGAAGATCTAAAAATGAGCCAATAGCATATATTTTCAAGACAAAAGAGTTTATGGGATTAAATTTTTTCGTCGATCAAAAATCACTTATACCAAGACCCGAGACGGAATTATTAATTGAACCAATTATGAAAATTTTTAAAAATAAAAAGTTATTTTTTCTAGAAATTGGTATTGGCAGCGGCTGTGTAATGCTATCACTTTTAAAACATTTTAAAGATAGTCGTGGTGTTGGAATTGATATATGTAAAAAAACTATAAAAAATTGTAAAATAAATGTTAAAAGATTAAAATTAGAAAATAATTGTAAGCTTTTGCATAAATCTGTAGATCAAATAAATAATACTAAATTTGATTTAGTTATTTCAAACCCTCCTTATATTGTTAAAAGAGATATAAAACGTTTATCTAATGATATTAAAAGATTTGAACCAATAATAGCTTTAGACGGAGGAAATGATGGTCTTGACGTAATTAAAAAAGTTATTTACAAATCCTCTAAAGTTCTTAAATTAAATGGTATTTTAGCATTAGAAATAGGTTACGGACAATTTAGAGCAGTAAAAAACCTATTAGTTACAAATAATTTTAAAATTAAATTTGTAATAAAAGATTATGAAAACAATATACGTTGTATTTTTAGCACTTTAATTAAAAAATAATTCAATAAATAAAAAAAAAAATTTTTTAGAGATTTAATTTAGTAAACTATAAATATTTAAATGAGAAACGATAAAATAAGAAGATTTAAACCGAGAATGAACAAGTTTCGTTCAAGACGACCCTCAAATGGGATGAAAAATAATGGGATTATTCATCAAAACAATATTCATAGAAATGGTTTATCAAGAAATCATGTAAATAAAAATCCACATAATTTAGAACGATTAATTGAAAAGTACAAAAATTTAGCAAAAGAGGCTCTTAGTAGTGGAGATAAAAGTTTATACGAAAATTATTTACAGCATTCCGATCATTTTACTAGAATACTTTCAGAATTAAGCCCGTCCAAAGAAAAACAGACTTTAAAAGAAAAAAATGATAATTCAGGGTCGCAAAATATTGTTGGCGAACAGAGTTAGTTTTTAAGTTCAGCTACCTCAACATCTAATTTAATTCTCTCAATTTCAAACAACTTTCTTTCTTCACCTTTTAAAATTTTTCCAGAAGGCAATTTTAATTTTTGTGAATTTATAAATTTTCCATTATACTTGACAGTGTAGTGAAGATGTGGGCCAGTTGACATTCCAGTATTCCCTACGTACCCAATAATTTGTCCTTGTCTTACTCGCCTGCCTGTTTTTGTTGCAAACTTTGAAAGGTGACCATAACCAGTTGTATAGGAAGAGTTATGTCTTATCCTTACACAATTGCCACCATTACCACACCACCCAGCTTTAATTACTGTTCCATTCCCAGATGCCATAATCGGAGTACCAGTGGGTGCAGCAAAATCAGTTCCGTTATGATGTTTTGTAAACCCCAAAATAGGATGTTTACGATTACCAAAAGGAGAAGATAATCTTGCACCGTTAATTGGTGTCTTCATTAAAGCTTTTTTAATACTTTTACCTTTCTCATCGTAGAAATCGAAATCATTTTTACTTTCAAATCTATATAACTTAATTTTTTGGTTATTTACTTTGAGGTAAGCGTATAAAATTTTTCCTGTTTGAATGAATTTATTTGTATCATCCATATATCTTTCATACATCACTTCAAACTCATCCCCTTTTCTAATATCTCTTTGAAAATCCACTTCGAAGCCAAATATTCTAGCGAATTCAATAATTACATTTGGCTCCATCTTTGCTTTCACTGCTGAACTATAAAGATTATTTAATATTTTTCCTTCTACTACTATATTTTTTTTAAATAATTGAGTTACATTTTTAGTTATTTCAAGACCGTCACTCACCTTATCGATGTTTACATATGTTGTTTTTGATATTGGATACTCTATCTTAAGTACCTCCATATCCGTTTTATCTGAAGATCTTCTTAAAACAAATTTAACTTTTTGGTTTGGAGTTATGTTTGAAAGCTTTCTTTTTTTTATCTCTTTTACTATAAAGCTTATTTCTTTTTTTTTAACACTAAATTTCTTTAGTATTGACTCTACTGTATCATTATTTTTTACAATATAATCATACTCAAAGTAAGGTGATTTTATTTGATTAAGTAGGTAATTTTTTAAAAGAATAGTTTCATTGCTGGATATAAAAGAGTCTACAGCCTTTAATCTTTTTTTTTTTAAAGTT
>CACHKQ010000013.1 GCA_902580445.1 uncultured Pelagibacteraceae bacterium
GCTTTAAAAAAAGTTCAAATATTTTTTTTGTTATTCCTTGAGGATCTTTTGCGTGGTACGCATAATCATAAAAACAACCTCCTGAAAAAACTGGTTTTAATTTGGGTTCTAAATCTAAAATTTCTTTTACAGTTAATATTTTTTGTTCTACACCTAAATCTTTTCTAATTTTAATCTCCATCTCTCTACTTTTAAGATTTTTATTTGTCCAAACATAAATTATACCCTTCTGTTCCACTAAATTAGTCATATCAATCTCTTGAAAAATTTCTTCATATGCATCCATTGAAAGACTTAAAATTTGGTTCATATACTTTGCGGTATGTAACATTGATTTTTGGTTACAATTTTTTAAATATCTTATTATCCACGGAAGCATTTTTGGAATATAATTCCATTTAAGTGCCAACGGGCCTGAAGAACTTAAAAGCATTTTAGGAACATCATATAAAATATCTGGTCTATTCAATTGTACAACAGCATATGGAGAAAAGTGACCCGCATTTCCGTATGAAGCCATAGAACCTGGGTCGTTTTGATCAAATATTGTGGTAGGAATATTCTTTTTGAGTAATTGTAGACCTGTACAAACTCCCTGGATACCCGCTCCAACAATTCCAACCGATGAACATGTTTTATCTGACATAATTCTAGTTTAAATCAAATGCTTTGTGATTTAACTGTGATAGATTGTACTGCTTTTATTTAGTTGCTAGCAACTATTTTAGGACGGCCTTTTTTAGATTTTTCTTTTTCTTTTTTGTCACTTGTTTCAATAGTATCAACTTTAAATTCATTTTGTTCAGCTTCTAAGCTTGTGCTGTCAGTTTTCTTTAAATACCCATTTATATCAGCACCTTCCTCAGTTTTTAAAGAGTCGCTAAATAAAATATCTCCTTTGACAACTCCTGAACTACCTATAACTATAGATTTTGCTAAAATCTTACCTTCTAAATGTCCGTAAATTTCAATTTTATCAGCTTCAACTGGACCAATTATTGAGCCTGTCTCTTTAATAATTATATCGTTTGCATAAACTGGGCCTTTTATTAATCCTGATATGTCAATTGCACCTGAAGTTCTAAGTGTTCCCTCTAAAGCAAAGGATTCGCTCACTTGTGATCTTCCGCTATCATTTAACGGTCTTGGTGTAGTATTTTTTTTTGATCCAAACATTTTATTAATATTTTAATTTCAGCAAATTATCATAAAAAAATCAACTAATTTATTGATTGATCTTTGTGTATTTTACAACTCATAGCTATCCCTAAACCCAGCATCATAGCCATCATTGAAGATCCACCGTAAGATAGTATTGGCAAAGGTGCGCCCACAATGGGTATTAAACCTAGAACCATCCCCATATTTACAGCTACATAAACGAAAAAGGCTGTAGCGAAAGTGTAACAATATAGTTTCGAAAAAGTATCTCTAACCATATTTCCAATCGAAACGATCCTCATAGTCATTACTACATATAGTGCTAAAACCGAAGATGAACCAAAAAAACCAAACTCCTCAGAAAATAAAGTAAAAATGAAGTCAGTGTGTTTTTCAGGTAAGTAATCAAGATAACTTTGAGATCCATTTAGAAAACCTTTGCCAAAGAAACCACCTGATCCTATTGCAATCTTAGATTGTGTAATTTGATAGCCTGCACCCAGGGGATCCCTGCTCGGATCTAAAAAAGTTAAAATTCTTGATTTTTGATAAGGTTTTAGAAAAGAGATTGCTATTGGAGTTAATGAAACTAAAATTAAACCAAAGTAAGCAAAATATTTCATTTTAACTCCTGCTAACCAAATGACAATAAAACCTCCAACACCAATTAAAAAAGCAGTTCCGAGATCTGGTTGAGTGACAACTAATATAAACGGTATAATTAAGGCGACCATAGGCTTAAATAAAAATCTTATCCTATTAACATCTCCAGCAGAAATTCTATGATAATAATTAGCTAGAAATAATATCAAACCAATCTTCATTAATTCTGATGGCTGTAAATTTAAAAAGTACAAATCTAACCATCTTTGTGAGCCAGATGATGTTAAACCAAAATATTTTACAAGAATTAATAGAATTAGAATTCCAATATATACAGGAATGCTTGTAGTGTACCAAAAATTTGTTTTTAAAAATGAAGCTGCAAAAAATAATAAAAAAAATACAAAAAATCTTACAATATGGCTTTTTGTGTGATAGGCAAACTCACCACCATCAGTAGAGTACATAGCAAAGAAGCTAATTAAACCTAAAATAATAATACAACTCAGCAATACAAAATCCATTGCAAGTATTTTGTCTTTTAAATTTAAGTGTGATTGAATACTTCCTCGCTTAAGCATTAAGCTATCTCCCCATTAGTCTGTGACTCTCTTAAAGGATGTCTTTCTAAAACTTTTTTTATAACTTTTTTGGCAATTGGAGCTGCACTTTTACTACCGGAGCCTCCATGCTCGATTACAACACTGATTGCATACCTTGGATCCTTGTAAGGAGCAAATGCTACAAACAAAGCATGGTCTCTATCTTCGTAAGGCAAATCCTCATTTTTGATTTCAAGTTCTCTTTGTCTCGCGGTAAATCTTTTTACCTGTGACGTTCCTGTTTTTCCGGCAAATACAAATCCTTTTTTTGTTAATCTTGATCCATAAGAAGTTCCTCCAGGTTCATTAGTTGCACCATACAAAGCATCAATAACAAATTTAATATTTTCGGGATTTCTAAATAAGCTTCTGTACTTAAATTTAGAAATAAAATCATAAAGACTTACAACATCATCTGCAAATAATTTTCTATCTTCAATAAATTGATTTAAGTCACTAAATTTATCACTTTCTTCATCGTTTAAAATAATTCTAGGTTTAATTTTATATCCACCATTTGCAATTTGAGCGGTCATTAAACATAATTGCATTGGTGATGATTGCCAATATCCTTGTCCTATACCAGCATGCAATGTTTCTCCTAAATACCAATTTTTACCAATAAACTTTTTCTTCCAAGATGTATTTGGCACAACCCCAGATCTCTCTTCTATAAAACCATCTAAAACTTTTTCACCTAAGCCAAATTTTTTTGCAGTTTCTGACAATCTGTCTATACCCAGTTTTCTTGCAACTTCATAGAAATATACGTCACATGATTGTTTGAGCCCTTCCCTCATGTCCATATAACCATGTCCCTTTTTTTTCCAACAGTGAAATTTTTCACCGTAAAGTTCTATTGAACCATTGCATCGGATTACTGTTTTTGGATTAAAAACATCATTTTCTAATGCACTTATTACAGCTAAACTTTTTATTGTGGAACCTGGTGGATAAAGACCAGCTATAGATTTATTGATGAGTGGTTTATCTCTGTGTTTAATTAGTTTGTTCCAATTTTCATTATTTATTCCATGAACAAATTGATTTGGATCAAAAACAGGAGAGGAAACCATGGCAACGATATCACCTTTGTAAATATCCATTACGCATACCGAACCTGATTTGTCTTTAAGTAAATTAGATGCTAGCTCTTGAACCTCTTGATCTAAAGTTGTTTTAAAGTTCTTTCCAGCTTTTCCAGGATTAATGGAAATTTCTTTAATTCTTTTTCCATATGCATTTACCTCATATCTTTTGTAACCAACATCGCCTAACACTTGAATGTCTAATTTGCTCTCTAATCCTGTTTTTCCAACCCTCGTACTTGTTGTAATCTTATCTTTTAAATATTCCTTGTTTTGTAAATCTTTTTTACTTGCTTTAGATACATATCCAATCACATGAGCTGATGAAGGTTCGGTATAAAGTCTTGCAACTGATACGACGGGCTCTGCACCATGTAATTCATGCAAAAATAAATTTATTCTTGAGAATTCTGACCATGTTAGGTTGTCTGATATTACTACAGGATCCCAAGGTTTTTGTGATTTTATTTTTCTTCTTATTTTAAAAATTTTTTTGTCAGTTAAATTTAAAATATTTTTTAATCTAA
Organism: uncultured Pelagibacteraceae bacterium; assembly: GCA_902580445.1. Lineage (GTDB taxonomy): Bacteria > Pseudomonadota > Alphaproteobacteria > Pelagibacterales > Pelagibacteraceae > Anoxypelagibacter. The sequence continues at coordinate 3,982 of CACHKQ010000013.1, forward strand.
AAATTAAGATTTCTATATTTTCTGAATTTTCAGGAATAATATGTAATTGGTAAACTTGTTTGTTTGAAGCTATTTGCCTTCCATAAAAATCATTTATTGTCCCTCTGGGTGGTGAAAATTTCCATTCTCTAAATCTATTTTTATCCGATAAAGTTTTGTATTTTTTGCTCTCATTAATTTGTAATGATATTAATCTTCCAAGAATGCCGAATACGACGACAGCCTTCGCAGCAGAAATAATAAACATTCTTCTGCCTATTAATTTTGATTTACTTTCACCGGTTGAATTAATCATATAGCCTCAAAGAAATACCTCTTTTATATAATTCAAAAATAAACCAGAAGACTGGATATAATATAAAAGTAAATAATGAGTTATAGAATAAGTCAGTGTAAGTTACGCCAACATCTGAAAAATTCTTGATTAAAATAAATGTAATAAAATTACCTCCCATAACTGCAATTACAAAAGTAAACCAATCTGATATTAGAGTGCTTCTTACAGTTGCTGCTCTTATATAAGCTGCTACAAGAGATACAAATAAATAAGAAAGTGGGCTTGTTCCAAGATTTAAACTCAGCACCACATCATTAATAAGTCCACACAAAAATATAAACCCATATCCCAGTATAGATGGGTCTCTTAATACCCAATAATAAATTATTATGAATTGAAGATTAAAAGAGAATATTTTCCAGTAATAAAACTGGGTTTGAAACTCTGAAATACTTACATAAATCAAAATAATTAATGGTAGTGATCTTAATAAACCATCCTTGAAGCCTTTTACATTTATAGCCATTTATCTCGCTCCCGCATCATTTGATTTATCTAGAACAACATTTACATAAAGAACCTGAGTAGGGTCACTAAAAAGTTTAACTCTAATCCTGCCTTCATCATTTTCGTCATCTTCATCCCGTATAATTTTTCCTATTGAAATCCCCGGAAACAAAACACCGTCTTTCCCAGATGTATAAACTGTTAGATCATCTACGTTTTGAAAACCATCAGGAAGATATTCTAATGTAGGATTTTTTTGGCCTATACCAGAGAGAATAGCTTGTTCCCCAGATGGAGAAATTACAGCAGGAATTTTACTATTTAGATCGTTTAATAATAAAATTCTTGATGAAATATAATTAACTTCGACAATTCTTCCAACTAAGTTTCCTTTGTTCAATACTGGCATTCCAAGTTTTATACCAACATTTGATCCTTTGTTTATTACAACAGAGTTCAAGTATGGACTGTTTTTGTCCAACATTATCTTTGCCCCAACTGTTGAATAGGACGTTGTTTTATCTAGTTCTAAAACTTCTTGTAATTGATTATTTTCTGTTTGAAGATAAAGAGTATCAAATTTATCTTTTTCAAGTAATTCTATTTTCTTCTTTAATTCCTCATTTTCTTTATAGATATTAAAATGATTTGACAAAAAACTTTTAGAGGCAGATGCAAAAGATATTGGAGAAGAAGATATCGCAGATAAACGATATACCCCATCATTAATCACACTTCGTAAAGCTTTAATTGGTTTTAATTCTAAATTATCTAAAGCAAAAACTAAGACGGAAGCTATTATCAGTACAAAAAGAGAAAATTTTTGTTTTGCTCCACTCTGCAATAAAGCAGAGCGAATAGCTATTCCAAAATCATCTCTGCTTGTTGCCATTGCTTAAATATCAATAAATTAATACTCCGATAACATTGTTGAGAATAATTCCTCTTGTTCCAATGCCTTTCCAGTTCCGACAGCTACACAAGATAATGGGTCGTCAGCTATCTGAACAGGTAATCCTGTTTCTTTAGATATAAGTTTATCAATATTTTTAAGTAAAGCACCACCGCCTGTAAGAATTAAGCCCATATCAACAAGGTCTGCTGACAATTCAGGTGGAGTATTTTCCAAAGCAGTTTTTATACCAGCCATCATTACATCTAAAACTGGTTTAAGTGCTTGAGCAGTATCTTCTTCTCTTAAAGTTATTTCTCTTGGTGTTCCAGATCTTAAATCCCTTCCTTTCATAAGATAAGTATTTCCAGATGTGGCTATTGCTGTACCAATTTCTTTTTTAATTTTTTCCGCACTAGCTTCACCAATAAGTAAATTAAACTTACTTCTCATATAGGTAATGATAGCTTGATCCATTGCGTCACCAGCAACTCTCAATGACTCAGAGTATACAACGCCACCTAAAGACATTACTGCTATCTCAGTCGTTCCACCGCCTATATCTACTACCATTGAACCAGTTGCTTCAGATATCGGAAGACCAGCACCAATAGCTGCTGCAATTGGTTCTTCGATTAATTGAACTTTTCTTGCACCTGCAGCAAGAGCAGAATCTTGAATGGCTTTTCTCTCAACTGGTGTTGATCCCGTTGGTACGCATACTAAAATTCTAGGGTTAGCAAATGCATTTTTTTTGTGAACTTTTTTTATAAAATGTTTAATCATTTCCTCTGTAACTACGAAGTCTGCAATAACCCCGTCTTTTAGGGGTCTAACAGCTGAAATATTTCCAGGTGTTCTTCCAAGCATGGTTTTAGCTTCATCACCAACTGCTAAAACTGATTTTTTTCCCTTTTCTTCAATAATTGCAACAACTGAAGGTTCATTTAGCACTACTCCTTTTCCTTTTACTACTACAAGTGTGTTGGCAGTACCTAAATCAATTGCCATATCTTGTGACCACATTTTAGAAATTTTATTTAAACCAAACATTTTATTTATATACCTTTCATTCTTTCTTGCTCAAACTCTTCAGGAGCAGTTTTTTCTCTTTTAATAATCATCTTATTTAATGCATTTAAATAAGCATTGGCAGAAGCAACAAGAGTATCTGTGTCGGCAGCTTGGCCTACAGTTGTTTTGCCTTTTTCTTCAATCCTTACACTCACGGTTGCTTGAGCGTCAGTTCCTTCTGTTACCGCATGAACTTGATACAACTGTAGTTTTACATCATGTGGGTATAGTTTTTTTATACATTTAAAAATTGCATCGACTGGACCATCTCCTGTTTCGTTAGCTTTTTTAAGCTCACCATAAACTTCTAATGTCATTTCTGCTTTTTGAGGTTCTCCGGTTCCAGCAAATACTTTTAGAGATTTCAAATTAATAACATTGCTTTCTTTAATTAAACTATCATCTACTAATGCAATAATATCTTCGTCATAAACATGTTTTTTTTTATCGGCTAAAATTTTAAATTTTCCAAAGGCTGTTTGAATTACATCGTCAGTTACTCCGGCGTATCCAAGATCACTCAATTTATCTTTGAACGCATGTCTTCCAGAGTGTTTTCCCATCACCAAAGAAGTCTTTTTAACTCCAACACTTTCAGGAGTCATTATTTCGTATGTATTTCTATTTTTGAGCATTCCATCCTGGTGAATACCAGATTCATGAGCGAAAGCATTTTTTCCAACTATAGCTTTATTAAATTGAACTGGAAAACCAGTTGCATTTGAAACTGTTTTAGATGCTTTGCTAATTAATTTTGTATTAATTCCTGTTTTGAATGGCATTAAATCACTTCTCGTTTTCATTGCCATTACAATTTCCTCTAATGCTGCATTTCCAGCTCTTTCACCAATACCATTAATTGTACATTCTACTTGTCTTGCTCCTGCTGAAACTCCTGCAAGAGAATTTGCAACCGCTAAACCTAAATCGTTGTGACAATGTACTGATAAAATTGCTTTATCAATATTTGGAACTTTGTTTTTTAAAGTTTCAATAATCTTTTTAAACTCTGAGGGAACAGTGTAACCAACTGTATCAGGTATATTTATAGTTTTTGCACCACATTTAATTGCGAGCTCGACTGTCTTACACATAAAATCCATATCAGTTCTAGTTCCATCCTCACAAGACCATTCTACATCGTCAGTAAATTTTCTAGCGTAAGTAACGTGCTCTTTAATTGAGTCAATTACTTGTTCGGGTGTTTTATTCAACTTATGTTTCATGTGAAGTGAACTAGTTGAAATAAAAGTGTGTATTCTAAATCGTTTTGCAGATTTTAGAGCTTCGTGACAAGCATCGATATCTTTTTTTGTGTGTCTTGCTAAACCAGCGGGAACAGATTTTTTTAAAATTTTACTTATAGCTGTAACAGCTTCAAAATCTCCTGGAGATGCAATTGGGAATCCAGCTTCTATAATATCAATACCAAGTTCGTCAAATACTCTAGATATCTGAATTTTTTCTTCAAGACTCATTGATGCGCCAGGAGATTGTTCGCCATCTCGCATGGTCGTATCAAATATTATAATTCTATTTTTATCTTCCATTTTGTTTAATTTTTGATGATAAATATAATACAATTAATACGCTAATTTGCAAAATATTTTTATACAAAATTAAAATTTTTGACCAGATTGGGTTAATTCTTGGCTTTGTCTACCAATTTATTTTTTCCAATCCAAGGCATAAGATCTCGAAGTTTTTTTCCGACCTTTTCAATAGGATGTTTTGCCAGTTCTTCTCTCATTTTTAAAAAGTTTTTCTGACCGCCTTTACATTCATCCATCCATTGTTTTGTGAATTTACCTGATTGAATGTCCTTTAAAACTTCTTTCATCCTCTCTTTAGTTTTTGGATCAACTATTTTCTTTCCAGATATGTATTCTCCATATTCGGCAGTATTAGAAATTGAATAATTCATATTAGCTATTCCTCCTTCATAAATTAAATCTACAATTAATTTAACTTCATGAAGAGTCTCAAAGTACGCCATCTCAGGTGGGTAGCCTGCCTCAGTTAAAGTTTCAAAACCATTTTTAATTAGTTCTACTAAACCACCGCACAAAACTGTTTGTTCTCCAAATAAATCTGTTTCACATTCATCTTTGAAAGTTGTTTCTATAATTCCAGATCGTCCTCCACCAACTGCGCACGCATATGACATTGCAAGATCTCTAGCTTTACCTGAACTATCCTTATGAACCGCCATAAGACAAGGAACTCCTCCACCTTTTTGGTATTCGCTTCTTACTAAGTGTCCTGGTCCTTTGGGTGCAACCATAAAAACATCTAAATCTTTTCTAGAATTAATTAAATTAAAATGAATATTCAAACCATGAGCGAATGCTAGACTTGTCCCTTCTCTCATTCTTTGCTCAATATGATTTTTATAAATTGATGCCTGAAGTTCGTCTGGCGTAAGAACCATAACCACGTCTGCCCAAGCTGCAGCATCTGAAAGAGACTTAACCTTAAGTCCTTCGCTTTCTGCTTTTTTAATACTTGATGATCCCTCACGAAGTGCAACAACAACATTTTTCACACCACTATCTTTTAAATTTAGTGCGTGTGCATGTCCCTGGCTACCATATCCAAAAATTGCAACTTTTTTATCTTTGATCAAATTTGTATTTGCATCTTTTTCATAAAACATTTTCATTTTTATATTCCCTCTACTATTTAAATATTTCAGAGCCTCTAGTCATTGCAACAGCACCTGTTCTCGAGGTACTTACTAATCCAAGCGGGCTTAATGTCTCAATTAGTTTATCAATCTCTCTTCTTAAAGCAGTTACCTGTATAACAAAAGAGTTTTTTGATTTGTCTAATACAAAAGAGTTGTATTTTTTACAAGCTTTTTTTGCTTTTTCTCTATTTTTTTTGGATGAAACAACTTTAAATAATGCTAACTCTTTAAACAAAATATTTGGGTCATTCCTTTTAAAATCTGCAACTTTATGAACTGGTATAAGTTTTTTTAATTGAAGTTTTATTTGTTCTATTACAGATGGTGTACCTGAGGTTACGATTGTAATTCTTGAGATATGTTTTTTTCTATCAACTTCAGCTACTGCAAGGGATTCAATATTATAACCTCTGCCTGAGAATAATCCAACTACTCTTGCTAAAACACCTGCTTCATTGTCAACCCAAACAACAATTATGTGATGTTCAGATTTTCCGAGTTTACCAGGTTCACTATAAGCTGATTTTGATTTGGGCATTATACTAAAGTCTTACCTTCATCTGATACTTCTTCTTTTTCATCTTCTGGACCAAGTAACATTTGATTATGAGGTTTTCCGGAAGGTATCATTGGAAAACAATTCTCAGCTGGATCTACTCTGCAGTCAAATATAACTGGTTCTTTTGTATTGATCATCTCATTTATTTTTTCATCTAGTTCATCTGGCTTTGTTGCTTGAATTCCTACACAACCATATGCCTGTGCTAATTTAACAAAATCTGGTAAGGCTGCTGTATAACTTTCAGAATAATTTTTTTCATGTAAAAGTTCCTGCCACTGTCTAACCATCCCCATGTACTGATTATTTAAAATAAATATTTTAATAGGTAGTTTATATTGTACAGCTGTGGACATTTCTTGCATGGTCATCAAAACAGATGCCTCTCCAGCAATATCTATAACCAGTTTATCTGGGTGAGCAATCTGAACACCTACCGCGGCTGGTAAACCGTATCCCATTGTGCCAAGTCCACCTGAGGTCATCCATCTATTTGGTTTATTAAATTTATAATGCTGAGCAGCCCACATTTGGTGCTGACCAACTTCAGTTGTGATGTAAGTATCTTGGTTTTTTGATAACTCATAAAGTCTTTGCACTGCGTACTGTGGTTTAATAACTTCTTTGCTATTTTTGAAGCTTAAAGAATTTTTTTGTCTCCACTTATCTATATCCTTCCACCATTTAGAAATATTTTGTTTATTAGAGTTAAGAAAATCTTTATGTTTTTCTTTTATTCTTTTGTTTAAAGCTTTTAAAAAGCTTCCAACATCACTTACTACCGCTAAATCTACCTTAATATTTTTCCCAATCGATGATGGATCAATATCTACATGAATTTTTTTTGATTTTGGTGAAAATTCATCCACTTTTCCGGTTATCCTGTCATCAAACCTTGCTCCAATATTTATCATTAGATCGCAACTATACATAGAGTTGTTTGCCTCATATGTTCCATGCATTCCCAACATTCCTAAAAATAAAGGATCATCTCCGGGGTAAGCCCCAAGACCTTGTAAAGTAGATGTTATTGGGAAACCAGTTAATGAAACAAGTTCCCTTAACGATTTACTTGCGTCTGGACCTGAATTAATTACTCCACCCCCAGTATAAAAAATTGGTTTTGAAGACTTTTTCATCAGATTTATAACTTTATCTAAATCATTTGAGCTTATTTTTCCAATTGGTTTAGATTTTCCATTTAGTTTTTTTTTATTTGAACTTTTTAAAACAAAATTTGTTTTTTTAAATTGAATATCTTTTGGTATGTCAACTAAAACTGGTCCAGGTCTACCAGTTGTTGCAACTTCAAATGCTAAATCCATTATTTTAGCTAAATCGTTAACATCTTTAACTAACCAATTATGTTTTGTACAAGGTCTAGTAATTCCAGTCGTATCACATTCTTGAAATGCGTCCGTTCCAATTAAATGGGTTGGGACTTGACCACTTATGCAAACTAGTGGCACTGAGTCCATGTAAGCATCTGTAAGAGCGGTTACAGCGTTTGTAGCTCCAGGTCCAGAGGTAACTAACAAAACTCCAGGTTTTCCAGATGAGCGCGCATATCCTTCAGCTGCGTGACCTGCGCCTTGTTCGTGACGTGCTAAAATATGTTTTATTGTTTTATGGTTTTTAAGTTCATCATAAATTGGTAAAACAGCTCCCCCTGGATACCCGAATATATGTTCTACCTTGTGATGCTCTAAAACTTTAAAAACTATTTCAGCACCTGATATTAATTTTCCCATAAATATAATCTATCTTAGGAAAATTTTGGGTCAAGTTTTAGATAAATAACTTAGAATTTTTTTTCTTAAATCAAGATAATTGGTATCAGTGAACTGCTTCCAATCCTGCATCTGGCCTCTTTGCCATGTATATTGCCTTTTAGCATATTGCCGAGTTCTGATTAGAACTCTATCTTTTAGATTTTTAAGAGTAATAGATTTTTGGAGATACAAACCAATTTCATAAATACCTATTATCGAGTTAGCAGAAATATGAGAGGCCGGGACAAAAAATTTTTTATTATATTTTCTTACCTCATCTAGAGCGCCTTTTTTTAACATTTGAATAAATCTACTATTTATTTTTTTTTCTAAATCATCTTTTGGAGGTAACAGACATAACTTAATAAAGTCAGATAAATTAAAATATTTTTTATTTTCTTTATTTTGCCATTCCTTTAGAGTTAACCCTGTTCCTTCATAAACTGAAATAGCTCTTGAAACGCGTTGAATATCATTTCTATTTATACCTTCAAAAATTGTTGGGTTTTTTCTATGATAATGATTTCCCATCATCCACCTTCCAAGAGGACTTAGATGAGAATAATCTAATTTTTTAACTTTTGGTATTTTAACTAAACCCTCAGTTAATGCTCTAAAGTAAAGCCCAGTTCCACCAACTACAATGGGAGTTTTATTTTTTTTTTGTATCTCTTTTATTTTTTTTGCTACTAACTTACACCATTTGCCTACAGAAAAAGTATTCTTTGCTGATATGAAACCATAAAAATGATGTTTAATTTTGCTTTTTTCTGGTCGCGCAGAGAGTATTTTAATTTCTTTATATACCTGCATGCTATCTGCATTTAAAATTTCACCATTGAATTTTTTGGCTATATCTATAGCAAGTTTAGATTTTCCAGATGCAGTAGGACCAAATAAAAGTATAATTTTTTTAGACAAACTATTGTTTTTTAAATTCTTCTGCTGACTCCATTCTGCCTAAAGTCAATTTTAAAGTAATTGTTTTTTTATCTCTCCAAACTTTTAATGCAACACGTTTGTTTGGCGGTGTATTTGCTACTACCTTTGGAAGGTTACGCATTGTTTTAATTTTTTGGCCATCAAATTCTAGAACTATGTCTCCACTTTTCATGCCTCCTTTTTCAGCAGGGCTTCCTTCGGAGACTCCACCAATAAATGCACCTCTTGGATCACCAAGATTTGCGACTGAGGCCATTTCTTTTGTAACTTCTTGAATTCTAACTCCCAACCAGCCTCTTTTTGTTTCACCAAATTTTATTAATTGGTTAATGATAGTTGAGGCATAGTTTGCGGGTATTGCAAAACCAATTCCACTGCTTGCTCCTGAGGGGCTTATGATTGCAGTATTTATTCCAATTACATCTCCATCTAGATTAAATAGAGGTCCTCCAGAATTACCTTGGTTAATTGATGCGTCCGTTTGAATAAAATCATCATATCTTGTTAAATTTATATCTCTGTTTCGTGCAGATATTATTCCTGAGGTAACTGTTCCTCCTAATCCAAAAGGATTTCCAATAGCAACTACCCAATCACCTACTCTTGATTTGTCTGAATTTCCAAACTCTACTGTTTTAAAAATATCTGATGTATCAATTTTTAATACCGCTATATCAGAATAAGGATCAGCGCCTATTACCTTAGCTTGATATTCTTTGTTATTAACTCTCACTATAATATCTTCTGCGTTTGCAATGACATGGTTATTGGTAATCACAGTTCCATTTTTTTCAATTATAAATCCCGATCCAAGAGAAGTAGCTTTTCTTTCTGTTGGTTTATCAAATTCTTTGAACATTTCTCCAAATGGTGAGCCTGGAGGAAATTGAAATGGAAAAGGATTCGCTTGTGTTTTTATTGTTTGAGTAGTTGAAATATTTACAACTGATGGCATTAGTTCATCTGCTAAATCTGCAAATGATGAGGGAGGATTTTTTGTATGTCCTTCAATATTAAATATAAAATAGAAAAATACAAACCAGATATAGAATTTTTTATAACTTAACTTCATTATTTTTTTATATACCAAATTATAATAAATCCTATTATTGCAAATACAAAACCAAATTTTCTTAAAGTATCTGGCGATATATTCTGTATTAATTTGGACATATTAATGATTTTCTTTGGAAAAACTGCGCATAAAATACCTTCAATTAGCAGAACTAAGCCAATAGCAATAATGAATTCTTTCATGCCTTGGCTACTGTTTTTTGCTTTTTAAAACTCCAGTATTTCCAAAAAATTTAAAGAAGTCACTATCTGGTGACAAAATAAGAGATGTGTCTCCACCGATTAGAGCTTTTTCGTATGATTGCATAGCTCTGTAAAATCCAAAAAATTCTGGGTCTTTTCCAAAAGCCTGCGCAAAAATTCTATTTCTTTTACCATCTCCTTCACCTTTCATGATCTCTGACTGCTTATTAGCATTTGCCAGAATTACGGTAACTTCTTTGTCAGCAGTTGAAGTTATTTTTGCGGCCATCTCTGCTCCTTGAGCTCTGAATTCTTTTGCTTCTCTTTGTCTTTCTGTCTGCATTCGTGCGTAAATTGCTTCACTGTTAGCTGGTGGTAAATCAGCCCTCTTAATTCTTACATCAACAATAGTAATTCCAAAATTTTGGGCTTCCGTATTTACATCATTTTGAATTGTTCCCATGTGGACCGCTCTATCAGTTGATAAAAGTGTTGCTAGTTCCTGGGTACCTAACACGCTTCTAATTCTTGAATTTATAATTGTTGCCAATCTTGATCTTGCTACCCTCTCGTTTCCAACCGATATATAGAATTTTAATGGGTCAACAATTTTAAATCTAGCAAAAGCATCAACGATTAATCTTTTTTGGTCTGCTGCAATTACTTCTTCCGGTGGATTGTCTAAATTTAATACTCTACGATCTAAATATACTACGTTTTGTATGAAGGGTATTTTATAATTTAATCCTGGTTTTGTAATTATTTTTTTTGGGTCACCAAATTGTAAAACAATTGCTTGATTGATTTCTTGAACCACAAATAAAGCTTGATAAGCTACAACGCCCAAAACAACTAATGCGCCTATTAAAATTTTTTTCATTGTTGTGCTTTCTTCTTAATTTCAGGAAGTGGTAAATAAGGAACTACACCTGAACCTGAGTTTTTATCAATTATAACTTTATCAATATCAGCTAAAACTTTTTCCATTGTTTCTAAATACATTCTTTCTTGGGTTACTTGTTTCGCATCTTTATACTCATCGTATATAGCTAAAAATCTACTAGCCTCACCCTCTGCTTTTGCTACAACTTCTTTTTTGTAAGCTTCCGCTTGTTGCAGAACTTTTTCAGCTTCCCCTCGAGCTCTTGGTATTACATCATTAGCATACGCTTCTGCCTCGTTCTTTGATCTTTCCCTGTCAGCCCTTGCTGCTTGAACATCCCTAAAAGCGTCAATTACTTGATCAGGTGGATCTGCTTTTTGTGTTTGAACTTGTGTAACTTGAATTCCTGAACCATATTCATCTAAAATTCCTTGTGTGATTTCCTGTACCTCAGTTTCTATTTTTGATCTTCCTTCGGTTAAAATTGATTGAATTTGGCTTTTTGCAATAACTTCTCTCATAGCTGTTTCTGATGCTGCTTTTACAGTCTCTAATGGACTTTGAATATTAAAGAGAAATTTTCCTGCATCCTTTATTACCCAAAAAACTGAATAGTCTATGTCTACGATATTTTCATCACCTGTTAGCATTAAACTTTCTTCTGAAACATCTCCAACGCCAGACGATCTTCCGCTATCACTTTCTGATCTAAAGCCTACGTCTATACGATTTACTTTTGTTACTTTTGGAGTGAGAACTCTCTCTACAGGATAGGGTATATGATAATTTAAACCAGGTTGAGTTGTTGTTACAAATTTTCCAAATCTTAAAACCACACCTTGCTCATCTGGTAATACTCTATAAAGACCACTAAGAGCCCATAGCACTAATAAAACTATAATTCCTAAATAAATTGGTTTGTTGCCACCTTTTCCACCTGGAAAAATTCTGCCAACTGAACCTTGGGCTTTTCTTATTAAGTCGTCAATGTTAGGTGGTTGTCGTCTTTGTCCTGATCCGTTGCCGTCGCCTCTACCTTGTCCACCACCAGGAGGTGATCCCCACGGAGAGTCATTTTTTAATATATTATCGCCTTTCGACATGACACTTTATATAGTGACTTTTTGAATAAAAACAAGTTATGATGAAGCGATATAATGTCTGGAAACAAAGCAGAAAGTAGCCAAAAACCAAAAGAAAAACCTGCTCCGAAAGAATTCAAAAAAAACCCAATAAAAGGCACCAATTTTACAATAATGGTCTCTAGCGCTAAAGGCGGGGTCGGTAAATCAACTTTTGCAATAAATTTAACTTTTGCACTTCAAAAACTAGGTAAAAAAGTTGGCTTACTAGATGCCGACATTTATGGACCATCTCTCCCAAAGATTATAGGTCTTAATGAAAAACCAAAGAGTGATGGAAAGTTATTATTCCCGCTGGAAAAATATGGAGCACAGTTTATGTCTTTAGGTTTTTTAGTCGATGAAAAAACTCCCATGATTTGGAGAGGCCCTATGGTAATAAGTGCAATTAAAACTTTAACAGAAAAAGTAGCATGGAAAGATTTAGATTTTTTAATAATTGATATGCCCCCTGGTACTGGAGACACTCAATTAACTTTTGCTCAAGATATAAAAGTTGATGGTTCAATAATAGTTTCCACACCACAGGAACTAGCTTTAATGGATGTTCAAAGAGGTATTCAAATGTTCGATAAAACAAAAATAAAAATTCTTGGTTTGGTGGATAATATGAGCTTTTTTAAAGGTGGTGATGGAAAAAAATATAATATATTTGGGGAAGGTGGCGTTGAAAAAACCGCAAAACAGTTTGATAAAAAATTTCTTGGCCAAATACCTATAAACACCCAGCTAAGAGAATCTGCTGATCTGGGTTTACCATTGACTTACAAAGAACCAGACCATGAAATATCCAAAATTTTTTTTGATATTGCAAAAAAGATTATGCAAGATGTTGGGTAAAACCAAATGATTGCATTAGTTCATTCCATTCTCTTTTAGACAAACCTGATGTGTTTATGTCACATTTTTCACCCTTAATCATTTTTTGAATTACTATTTTACCTTTTGCTGAAATTTCCATACCACCAACTCTATAATCAATAAAAGCATCATAGGTTATAGGCACCCATTTTTTTACAGTGTTTAACATTGTGCTAGCATATTCTCTGATTTCAAATTGTGCGTGACTATCTGCTCTTAAGGCTAAAAAATTTAAAAGATTCAACAAATCAGTTTTCCAATACCATTGGGTATAAGAATTAAGTGTTAAATTCATTCTTGCTAATTCTCTGGCTAACCCTTGTTTCTTATCATCAATTATGCTTCCATCATATTTTTCATTAAGCATTTCCTCGTAATGTTTATAATTCCTCTCAGCGTCCTCTTTTAATATTTTTAATATACTGTCTGCTTGTGATCCATTTATTAAATCTCCTCTACCTTGTCTATTATTTGTCGATTGAGCAGCTAAATTTTCTTTTGAAGGAACATAAAATTCTTTATCCATTATAGAATATCTTGCAGAATACTCGTTTACATTTGCTGTTCTATGTCTAATCCATTGTCTTGCAATAAAAATTGGAAGTTTAATATGATATTTAATTTCACACATCTCAAATGGAGTGCTGTGTCGATGTCTCATTAAATATTTTATCAAACCATTGTCTGTTGAAACTTTTTTAGTTCCTTTGCCATATGAAACTCTTGCAGATTGAACTATAGAAGTATCATCCCCCATATAATCTACTACTCTTACAAAACCATGGTCTAAAACTGGCATTGCCTCATAAAGAATTTTT
>CACHKQ010000014.1 GCA_902580445.1 uncultured Pelagibacteraceae bacterium
GTAAAGAGAAGTATATGTGTGCAAAACACAAAAAATACTTTAAAGAGAGGCTTGTAAGCTGGAGAAAAGAAATCATAAAGTCAAATACCGAGAGCGTCATATTAAATAATATGGATGACAATTCTGCATCTGCTGATATCGTAGACCAAGCATCATCTCAAACAGAAAAGTCAGTTGAATTACGAGCATCAAATAGAAGAAGAAAATTAGTGAATAAAATTGATCAGGCAATAAAAAAAATTAAAGATGGTACTTATGGATTTTGTGAAGAAACTGGAGAACCAATTGGTCTTAAAAGATTGATAGCCAGACCAATTGCAACACTAAGTATTGAGGCACAGGAAAGACACGAGAAAGAAGAAAAAATTTTTATAAGCAATTAAGGCTTCGGAATTTTTTCGTCTCTTTTAAGAAGATCATAACCTTTGATTACTGCTTCTCTTTTAGAAATTTTATTATACCAACGTGTTAAATGTTTGAAATCTTTCAAACCCACATCGTGCCATTCATGTCTAGCAATCCAAGGAAATGTTGCTATATCTGCTATTGAATATTCTCCAGCTAGATATTCACTTTTCTCTAGTCTTTCGTCCAAATCTTTATAAATACTTTTTGCTATCTTAAAATATCTATTTTCACCCCATTCACTTTTACCAGGATTATAATGATGGAACTGATGGTGTTGCCCAAGCAAAGGTCCAACGTAAGCCATCTGTGCCATCAACCACTGGATTATCACTCCTTTATTTTTTTCTGGATAAAACTTCCCACTCTTCTCTCCTAAATACATTAAGATTGCTCCAGACTCAAAAATATTTACATTGTTATCATGATCAGTAATAGTAGGTATCTTGCTAAAAGGACTCATCGCCCTAAATTTTGGATTAAATTGCTCGCCCTTGTTGATATTAACTATTGTAATTTTATATTCTAAGTTTATCTCTTCTAACATTATTGTAATTTTTTTACCGTTAGGAGTATTTGAGGTAAATAATTCTATCATTTAGGTTTTCGTCCTAAACGCTCTTGAATCTCTTTTGATGATGTTGTGAATTGAAATCTATATTTTTCATTTGGTCTTGCTCTTTTAAAACATTCAACAGACGCTAATGCCGCTTCATGGAATCCAGATAAAATAAGCCTCTCTTTTCCTGGATAAGAACAGATATCTCCAATTGCAAATATTCCTTTCTTATTTGTCTGAAAATTTTCAGTGTTTACTGATATTGTTTTTTTATTCATATTTAATCCCCATTCTGCAATAGGTCCAAGTTGCATTATTAATCCAAAAAATCCTAAAACATAATCGGTATCAATTTTAATAGTTTTTTCTTCATCGTTTTTAATTGTTATAGATTTAATATTTACATCGCCCTCAATCGAGCTTATCTGATATTTAGTTTTAACTTGTAATTTTCCAGCTTTTTCAAGTTTTTTTATTTTATTTAAGGTATATGGGGCGCCTCTAAACTCATCTCTTCTATGAATTAAAGTGACATTTGAAATTTTTGATAATTCTAAAGTCCAATCTAGAGCTGAGTCTCCTCCACCAAAAATCACAACTTTTTTTCCTTTAAATTTATTTTTATCACTAACAGAATAAAAAATATTTTTTCCTTCGTACTTTTCAGACTCTTTTAATGATATCTTTCTTGGCTCAAAGGATCCTACTCCTCCGGCAATAATTATGTTAGGTGCACTAAAAACTTTATTTTTATTTGTTTTTACCACCCAGTTATTATTCTCGTTTGAAACTTCTTGGACTCGATCATTTAAATGGAAATTTGTCTTAAATGGTTTTATTTGTTTAAGTAAGTTTTCTGTTAACTCTTTTCCTGTGCATTCTGGAATAGCAGGAATATCATATATTGGTTTGTCTGGATAAAGTTCTATACATTGTCCTCCAGCTTTATCTAAATTGTCTATTACTTCAGCTTTTAATCCTTTGATGCCTAATTGATGTACAGTAAATAATCCTACTGGGCCCGCACCAACTATTACTACATCTGTTTTTATCATCTTTATGTTTGCTTGGATGGAGTCGTAACAATTAGTCCATCTAATTTATCTGAAACAATTAATTGACAACTAAGTCTGCTATTTTTTTTTGGTTCAAATGCCATATCAATCATATCTTGTTCTGCGTCTTCTGGTTTGTCTAATTTATTTAACCATTCTTCTTTGACGTAAACATGGCAAGTCGCACACGCCATTCCGCCTCCACAATCCGCATCAATTCCTGGTATATTATTTTGAATTGCACCTTCCATAACAGAAAGACCATTTGCTACATCTATGGTTTTTGAATTTCCACTTGAGTCAATGTAAGTAATTTTTGACATTAATTTAATATAGGTGCAAAAAAAAATAGGGCAAGTGGTTAAACCCGCCCTATTTTATAAAATTAACTATTTATTACTATCTTTTAGCTAAAGATGTATTCTGCATAGCAGCAGCCCATATTACTAGACCGAATGCTAATTTGTTTACGAAGTCAGCTAAATTATAGATGATGTTCAACGTGTTAGAGTCAATTCCACCAGCTAGGTAACCAAATACGTAACCTAATGGGTAAATTGCCCAACCAATTGTAACTATCATTCTCATAGCGCCGAAACATGTAGCAACAGCTTTGTTACCACCCTTCGCAGCAGCTCTTCCAGCTTCACCAGAAAAGATTTCAAATAGAATGTATATCCAACCGGCCATACCAATTATGAAACCGACAAATTCTTGGATGTAACCGGCTTCACCTAAATATCCACCGACTAACATTACTATTGAAGCTATTAATAATCTCCAGAACATTGAAGCTGGAACTTTTTTAATAGCAGCTAAGATTAAATAGAATTCAACAATCTGCATTGGAACAGTGATTAACCAGTCAATATATCTATATACTGTTGGTGTTTCACCTGTCGTAACCCAGATGTCTCTCATGTATACGTAGTGAACAAATGCTACAAACTGAATTAATCCAGCTACAGTTACAGATGTTCTCCACGATGCAGCAACTGTATTTCTTTCTAAGAAGAAGAATACAGCACCGGCTAACATACCCATAGACACTAACCAAAACGTAATTCCTACGAAATCGTCAGTAGCTAAGATGGCTGTAGCAGCATTAGCTGAGCTCGTAATACCTATAAAGGCAAGAGCAGCTAGTGCGATCATGCTTAGTTTTTTCATGAAAACCTCCCTTTCGTTTAGTTTTCTTTAGTTTAAATTTAAACATTCAAGAAGAAGTTATCTCCCTCACCTTGAATAACCGGAACGGTACCCAAAAAAAAAGTTAATTTGAAGCTTTTTCTTTAATAAAAAGTGTTGAATTTATTGACTTTTTAGTTTTTTTTTGGGGATAATAGTGGTTAAATTGGGTTAAAAGGGAGTATCAGATTTGTCCGGAAATTACAAAAAAATTTATGATTCGTCGATAAAAAATAAGGAAAACTTCTGGAAAGAAGTATCTGACAATATTTTTTGGTACAAAAAACCTACTAAAATACTTAATTCTTCTAATCCACCATTTTATAAATGGTATGAAGATGGAATAACCAACACTTGTTACAACGCAGTTGATGTTCACATCGATAAAGGTCGTGGTGATAAGACTGCTATTATTTATGACAGTCCCATTACAGGTTCCAAATACAAATTATCTTACAAGGAACTTAAAGAAAAAGTTTCAAAATTTGCAGGAGCATTAAAAAATCAAGGAATTGTAAAAGGAGATAGAGTTATAATCTATATGCCAATGATACCTCAAGCAGTTATAGCTATGCTTGCTTGCGGAAGAATTGGAGCAATACATTCGGTTGTATTTGGAGGCTTTGCTGCTAACGAATTGGCAAGTAGAATTGATGACTCTAAAGCAAAAATTATTATTTCGGCATCCTGTGGATACGAGCCTGGAAGAACTGTTCACTACAAACCTTTATTAAACAAAGCTATTGAAATAGCAAATCATAAACCAGAAAAATGTATTATTTGGCAAAGAGAAAAAGATAAAGCTGAGCTTGATCCTAAAAGAGATATTGATTGGTTAGAAGCTTTAAAAGGAGCTAAATCTGCTGAATGCGAAAAAATGAATGCGAATGATTATGCATACATACTTTACACATCTGGAACAACAGGAACACCAAAAGGAATAGTTAGGGATATTGGTGGACACATTGTTGCTTTGAAATGGACTATGAAAAATATTTATAACATAGATCAAGATGATGTTTGGTGGTCTGCAAGTGATATAGGCTGGATAGTTGGTCACTCTTATATTGTTTATGCTCCTCTGTTTTATGGTTGCACAACTGTTTTATTTGAAGGTAAGCCTGTAGGAACTCCTGATGCAGGAATTTTTTGGAGAATAATTTCAGAATATAAAGTAAAATCCCTTTTTACTGCCCCAACAGCAATTAGAGCAATTAAAAAAGAGGATCCTGACGGAAAATTCTTCAAAAAATATGATCTATCTAAATTTGATACTTTATTTTTGGCTGGTGAGCGTGCTGACCCAGATACAATTAAATGGTTTGAAAAACTTTCTAATGCTCCTGTGATTGATCACTGGTGGCAAACAGAAACTAGTTGGGCAATAAGCGCAAATTGTGCTGGAATAGAAAAGTTTCCAATTAAGTATGGTTCGGCTTTTAAACCAGTGCCCGGTTATGATTTAAAAGTTTTAAATAGCGAAGGAAAAGAAAATAAAGCGGGTCAAATGGGTGACATTGTAGTTAAATTGCCTTTACCACCAGGAACTTTTCCAACTCTGTGGAATGCAGATGGAAGATACAAGAAAGTTTATATGTCAACTTATGATGGATATTATCAAACGTATGATGCGGGTCACATAGATGAAGATGGTTACGTTTGGATTATGTCCAGAACAGACGATATCATTAATGTAGCAGGACATAGATTGTCTACTGGAGCGATCGAAGAAGTTTTGGCAGAACATAAAAATGTTGCGGAGTGTGCTGTAATAGGAATTGCTGATAAATTAAAAGGGCAACTTCCAATTGGATTAATAGCTTTAAAAGCTGGAGTTGATAGAGACAATAAAGAAATTACAAAAGAATGTGTAGCGCTAGTGAGAGAAAAAGTTGGGCCTGTTGCTGCTTTCAAATTAGCCATTGTTGTTAAAAGATTGCCTAAAACTAGATCAGGAAAAGTTTTAAGAGGAACTGTTAGAAAAATTGCAGATGGAGAAACTTACAAAGTGCCACCAACTATAGATGATCCAGCAATATTAGATGAGATAAAAAAAGATCTTAAAGACAATAACGTTTTAAAAGTCTAAGAGGCTATAAATTTAATAAGATAGTAAAGAATTCCAGTAATTATTGTTGCGTAAATAAAGCCTAAGACAAATAACTTGAGTCTAATTTTATCATTTTTAAATCGTGACTTAAGATATACGTAGATCATCGTATATATACCGACTATGGCTATACTCAATAAAATATCAGTTGGGTTCATTAATAAATAAGTTAGATCTCTCTTATTTTAGCAATCATACCAACTTCATAATGTCCCGGCACGTTGCAAGCTGCTTCTATTTTAGCTTTGTTACTAAACTTCCACACTAATTCACCTTTTTCACCAGGTGAAAGTAAAACACTATTTGAATGGGAGTGACCCATTGATGGATTTTTTTTAGCCATCTGTTTCATTTTATCTTTATCAACTTTATTTGATAATAAAATTTCATTTTCAACCAACATCATCATTTCGGGCTGATGTTTTATATGCATTTCTTTTGTTGCTATATTAAACTCGTGCACTAGTTCCCCAACATTTAAAACTATAAATTTAATTGTTTCGTTTTTCTTTACATTTATTTCTGCAGGTTCGTAGTAATTGTCGTGCATCTTAATAGTGATAGTCCTTGTTACCTCGGAAGGTTTACCTTTTTCACCTATCATTTTCATTGGTCCTGCAAAGACAATGTTTGGTATTAAAAATAGTATTATTATTAATAACTTCATAAATATAAAAATATCAAATTTAAAAATATTATTAAACATCAACTTGTCGCACCACTCTAATCATTAACTTGTCGCAGAGATTAAAGGGATTTTTTTATTTATAAGCAGTTATGGAAATAACTCTAGTTTTACTAATTGTTTTTTACTTACTGTTTTATCTCTTACGTCCTACATCCAAGGAAGAATTAAAGAGATTTAACAAAAAAGATAATTGGTCAAATATGGGTTTTTGAAAGGAAAATATGAAAAAAATTATTCTAGTTTTTGCACTTTTAAGTTTTTCAACTAGCGTATTTGCTGGATCGTGTCCAATGATGGCAAATAAAGTTGAAAAGAAAATTGAAGAAGCAAAAAAATTTCATGCTGATGGCTTAAAGGCACATCAAGGTGGAGACCATAAAAAATCTGAGGAATTATTAAATAAAGCTTTAGATCTTTTTAAAAGTTAAATTAAGGTTTAAGGCGTGTTTGATAACGCGCCTTAACAAAATATAAAATTAAAAATTTATGAAAAATATAGTTTTAAAATTGACATTTATTCTTATGACTTGCGGTCCAGCTTTTGGTGCAGACGAAAACATTGATATGCTAAATAGATTGGGTAAAGAGATTAATGTTTATTCAAAAAAAATTGTTAATGTAGACGTGGGCGATACTGTAAATTGGAAATCTGTTAATCCTGGTCACAATGTAGAATTTATAAAAGGTGGAATTCCTGAGGGAGTAGAAAAATTTAAATCAAAGTATAATAAAGATACTAGTTATACTTTCAAAACTTCTGGGATTTATGCTTATTGGTGTACACCACACAAAAGTATGGGAATGATAGGTTTTGTAGTTGTGGGAAATGATAAATCTAACCTAGATGCTATAAAAAAACTAAAGTTCTACGGTAAATCTACTAAAATAGCTGAAGAGCTAATAAACTCTTTATAATTTTTGTTAATTAAAATTTAATGGCTTGCCTTTAGCGGGTGATATAATCTTATTATTTTCCATCACAATTTCTCCATTAACTATTGTCGCTACAGGAAAACCTTTTACTTTATAATTATTAAAAGGTGTCCATCCACACTTGCTTTCAATCCAATCGTCTTTAATAATAACTTCTTTATTCATATCAATAACTGTCAGATCAGCATCAAAGTTTTCTTTGATATATCCTTTATTTTTAATACCAAATAAATCACAAGGATTCTCAGAAATTAATTTTATTAGTTTTTCTATTTTTAGTTTTCCTTTATTTACGTGATCAAGCATAACAGGTAGTAAAGTTTGCACCCCTGGCATTCCAGATGGAGACAAAGGATATTTTCTATTTTTTTCCTCTTTTGTATGTGGGGCATGATCAGAACCTATAGTACTCACTAAAGTTTCGTCTACTGCATCCCATAATCTATCGTAGTGGTCTTTAGATCTTAAGGGCGGGTTCATTTGACTAAAAGTTTTTAAATTTTCATAACAATCAGGGGCATACAAAGTTAAGTGTTGTGGTGTAATTTCAAAAGTTACCCCATCCCTCTTTTCTGAAAAGAAATCAATTTCTTCTTTTGTTGAAACATGAAGAATATGAATTTTCTTTTTATGTTTTTGAGCTAATCTTACTACTCTTTTAGTGGACTCTAGTGCACATTCCTCATTCCGCCAAACAGGGTGCGAGGTAACATCACCTTCTTTAATAAATTTTTTTCTAGATAACAGAATATTTTCATCTTCTGAATGCACAGAAATAATCTTGCTGCTATTAGATATTACTTTCTCTATATCTTTTTCCTGGCTGACTAATAGGTTTCCTGTTGATGAACCAGCAAAAAGTTTTACCCCACAACATCCCTCAAGAGCATTGACCGATGCTAACTCTTTCATATTGTCCGGAGTAGCTCCAAAATAAAAAGCATAATTACAAAACATTCTATTTCTCGCTGCACTAAGTTTGTTATTAAATTCTTTAAATGTTGATGTTGGTGGATTAGTATTCGGCATTTCAAATACAGAGGTTATGCCCCCTGCTACTGCAGCCCTACTCCCACTTTCTAAATTTTCAGCGTCATTAGCTCCTGGTTCTCTAAAGTGTACCTGGGTATCTATTGCCCCAGGCAAAACAATCTTGCCTGTTGCGTCGAAAACTTTACCGCTATTAAGATCTATTTTTCCAACTTTTTTGATTTTATTTCCTGATATAGCTAAATCTATCTTTTGAAATTTACCATCAATATAACAAGATCCGTTCTTTATAATGAGACTATAGTTATCAGACATATTTTGTTAAAATTAATATACAATATAAACTTCAAATATGAAAAAAGATCAAATATTTATTTTAAAAGATAGAGGGGTTCTATTAATTTCAGGTCAAGATTCTAAAGACTTTCTTCAGAATTTAGTCACAAATGATATTAATAAAGTGACTGAAACTCAAAGTTGTTTTTCATCATTACTAACACCTCAAGGAAAATATTTATTTGATTTTATGATTGTTAAGCAAAAGGATGGTTATTTTCTTGATTGTGAGCTTAACCAAATTAACGGGCTAATTAACAGGCTGAATGTTTATAAATTGAACTCAAAAATTGAGATCACAAATTTGTCACATAAATTTCAAGTCACCGTTATAAGTAATGAAAAATTTATTTCTATAAATAATTCTAAAAATCATGAAGGTGCTACTATAACTTATAGAGATGACCCTTTTTTTATTGATCCAAGAAATAAAAAACTTGGAGCAAGAGGTATTGTTAATCTTGAAAAGCTGTATTTATCTATAAAAAAATTGGAATTAAAAATAGAAGATTCAAAAAATTACTATGAGCTTAGTTATAATTTAGGTATTGCACAAATAAATACAAAAAATCTTCAGGAAAAAATTTTTGGCCTAGAGTGTAATTTTGAAGAACTAAACGGTATAGATTTTAAGAAGGGTTGTTATGTGGGACAGGAGAATACTGCAAGAATGAAATTGAAAAATAAAGTAAGGAAAAAGTTATTTGCTATAAAATCAAATGATAAATTAAAAATTGGCAGTGACATAAATTTTAATAGTATTAAAATTGGTCAGATCGTAATTGATGAACCCTATCCATTTGGTTTGATTAAAATTGTTGATCCAGATTTCTCTGAATATAAAGATAAAGATTTGTTAATTAATGATAGTAAATCTAAAATTATTCAATATAGTTAAGTTGGCTTAAATTTAAATATATCTAATTTTAAAAATTCTCTTCTATTAATTTTTGACTTAATATAAGGAAGATAAATTCTTAAATTTCTCAAGTATTTAATATACTCGTATAGCCTTAAACTTTTAACAACATTTTTAACGATGGCTGCAGCTATAATACCAATTAGAAAATTTAGTAATGGAATTGAAATTAACTTTGTTGAAAGAGCAAATGCTCCGACACCAGCTATTCCTCTTATTGCCGACCATTTGTATTTTCTTAAATCATTTTTATTTTTAGTTTTATTATAAGTATGAGCTAAAGTAGCTAATGATCCTATAGTGGTTAAAGGATCTCCATAAACAAAACTTGAGGCAAGTGTGCCGCTTGCTATTTCTATAAATTCATCTTTTTTAGATTTATTCCAGCTATAAACCATAGCTAGTACTCCTACAGAAGAACCTAATATTTCATTGAATTCTAGATGCTTGATATCATTGATCCACTTCTGAGGAATATTTAAAATATTATGAGCTGAGGATGATAAAAAAGGTGCGATTTTTAAATTCACTACATAAATAATATTACTTCAGTAACTCTCTTGCAACCTTGTTTGTAAAAATATTCTCCAAGTTTTTGGTGCGGTCGGAGAGACTCGAACTCTCACGGGAAACCCACACGCCCCTCAAGCGTGCCTGTCTACCAATTTCAGCACGACCGCGATTTAATTATATGCGACAATAAATGAATGACTTTTTATCTTCAAGTTGATAAATTATTTATATGACTTCACAAAATTTAGATGAAATATACAAGAAAATTTCTTCAGTAGTGCCTGAAATAGAGTGGAAATTTCATGCTCCAATAATCGACAAGATTAATAAATTAAAAAAAGAGAAAGATGCAGTCATACTTGCGCATAACTATCAAACACCAGAAATTTATCATGGAGTTGCAGATATAGCGGCGGACTCTTTGGCGCTTGCGCTGGAAGCTGCAAAAACAGATGCAAGAATAATAGTTTTGTGTGGAGTTCACTTTATGGCAGAGACTGCAAAATTAATGAACCCTAGTAAAAAAGTTTTAATACCAGATATGCAAGCTGGATGTTCTCTGGCCGAGTCGATTACTGGAGCAGATGTTCGTATGTTAAAAGAAAAATATCCAGGTGTTCCAGTCGTATCTTACGTAAATACCTCTGCAGATGTAAAAGCAGAAACAGATATATGTTGCACATCTGCTAATGCAGTTAAAGTAGTAGAATCTTTAGGGACTGAAAAAGTTATTTTTCTTCCTGATCATTATTTAGCAAATTACGTTCAAAAAAATACAAAAGTTAAAATAATTTCATGGCAGGGTACTTGTATGGTACATGAAAAATTTACAGGTAAAGAGGTAGAAGATATTAAAAAAGAAAACCCTGGAATAGAAGTAATTGCCCACCCAGAATGTCCACCAGATGTTATTAGTGCATCTGATTTTGCAGGGTCAACTTCTAGTATGGTAAAATATGTCAAAGAAAACCAACCTAAAAAAGTTTTATTAGTTACAGAGTGTACTATGAGCGACAATGTTCAAGTCGAAAATCCAAATGTTCAATTTATAAAACCGTGTAATCTTTGCCCACATATGAAAAAAATTACTTTAAACAAAATCTATGATTGCTTAAAAAATGAAACCAATGAAATTAAAATCGGTCATAACATTGCAGAAATGGCCAGAAAATCTGTTTTGAGAATGGCAGAAATTGGTAGATAATTTTGAGTGCAAAAAATTAATCAGAAATATATTAAATCAGTAGTTTATCAAGCTTTGAGAGAAGATTTAAAGCCGTCTGGAGATATAACAACTAAAAATATTATAAATAAAAATATAACTGCCAAAATAATTGCTGGCCAAAACTGTATTGTTGGAGGTTTAGGTTTTGCAAAAGAGGCTTTTAAAATTTCGAATAAAAAAATAATATTCAAAACTAAAATAAAAGATGGAAGAAAAGTTAGTAAAGGTAAAGTAATCGCTCTTTTAAAAGGCAAAGCTTCAAGTATTCTTAAAAGTGAGAGAGTGGCCCTTAATTTTCTTGGACTAATTTCAGGTGTAGCGACGGTTACAAATCAATTTGTTAAAAAAGTAAAAGGCAAATCCTGTAAAATATGTTGTACGAGAAAAACTTTACCTAATTTGAGATTACTACAAAAATATGGAGTAAGACTGGGTGGTGGAACTAACCATAGATTTAATCTGAGTGATGAAATTTTAATAAAAGATAATCATATTGCTGTCAGAAAAAATATTTATGATTTGGTTAAAAGAAGTATTAAGAATAAAAAAGGTAAGAAGATTACAGTAGAAATAGATAATTTAAATCAACTAAAAAAAATTAAGGGCCTTAAATTTAATAGAATATTATTTGATAACATGAGTCTAAAAAATCTTAGAAAAGCAGTTAAAATCTCCAAAAGATTTTATGAGACAGAAGCATCAGGTGGAATTACATTAAAAAATGTAAGACGGATTGCTGCAACTGGTGTCAATCGTGTTTCTATTGGCCAAATAACTCACAGTGCGCCTGTTGTAGATTTTAAAATTAATTTTTATTAGATTATCTTCTGAGCTCAGCTTGTGCTGCTGCAAGTCTTGCAATCGGAACTCTAAATGGTGAGCAGGAAACATAATTTAATCCATTTTTAGAACAAAATTCAATACTTCTAGGATCTCCTCCATGCTCACCGCAGATCCCTAATTTTAGTTTTTTGTTTTGTTTTTTTCCTCTTTGTGATGCAATTTTGACTAGTTCACCAACGCCGTCTTTATCAATACTTACAAACGGATCTTCATCGAAAATTTTATGATCAATATAATCATTTAAAAATTTTCCTGAATCGTCTCTGCTGATACCAAATGTAGTTTGTGTTAAATCGTTAGTTCCAAAACTAAAAAAATCGGCATACTTCGATATTGGCGCAGCTCTTAACGCTGCTCTTGGAAGCTCGATCATCGTGCCTACAAAATAATTTATTTTAACTTTATTTTCTTTTTGAAGTTGATCAGCAACCCTATTAACTAATTTTCTCATTATCCCAAGCTCGTCTTCTGTTGAAACTAAAGGTATCATTATTTCTGGTATAATTGATTTAATATTCTCTTTTTTACATTCAATTAATGCACTGAAAATAGCTCTGCATTGCATTTCGTAAATTTCTGGAAAAGAGATACCCAATCTACACCCTCTATGTCCAAGCATAGGGTTAAGTTCATGTAACTCCGCTACTCTATTTTTAATTTCTTTAACACCCAGATTCAATGATCTTGCTACTTCCTCCATATCTTTATCTGTCTTAGGCAAGAACTCGTGTAGAGGAGGGTCTAAAAGTCTTACGGTTACTGGCAAACCCTTCATAATTTTAAAAATTTCTTTAAAATCATTTTTTTGGTGAGGTAACAGTTTTTCTAAAGCAATTTTTCTGTCATCTAGACTTTTTGAAAGAATCATTTGTCTAACTGAGAGAATTCTCTCATCATCAAAAAACATATGTTCGGTCCTACACAAACCGATCCCTTCTGCACCAAAATTTCTAGCCATTTTAGTATCTTGTGGAGTTTCAGCATTCGTTCTTATTTTGAGTTTTCTAAATTCATCTGACCATTTCATTATAGTGGAGAAATAACCTGAAATATCAGGTTTGACTGTTGGGACTAGGCCCTTCATTACCCTGCCTGTTCCTCCATCAATAGTTATAACTTCTCCCTCTTTAATACTTAAATCTCCAACTTTAAATTCTTTTGTTTCATAATCGATATTAATTTCTCCAGACCCTGAAACGCATGGTCTTCCCATACCTCTAGCTACTACAGCAGCATGACTAGTCATTCCACCTCTTGCAGTTAATATTCCTTTAGCTGCATGCATACCGTGAATATCCTCTGGTGACGTTTCTACTCTAACTAAAATTGTATCTTCTTTTTGATTATTCATTTTCTCAGCCTCATCAGCACTAAAAACTACTTTCCCACTTGCTGCGCCTGGTGATGCCGGTAAACCTTTTGCGATTACCTCTTTGTTAACTTTTTCATCCAGTGTTGGGTGCAAAAGTGTATCTAGAGTGTTGGGATCAATTCTTAAAATTGCTTCTTTTTTAGAAATTAGTTTTTCCTTAACCATATCAACTGCAATTTTAATTGCTGCTTTTGCAGTTCGTTTTCCATTTCTTGTCTGTAGCATCCATAATTTTTTATTTTCTACTGTGAATTCAATATCTTGCATGTCTCGATAATGTTTTTCTAATTTCACAAAAATACTTTTAAGCTCCTTAAAAACTTTTGGCATAGTTTCTTCCATCGATTTTTCTTTAGCTCCAGCATTTTCTTTTGCTTTTTTTGTAATGTATCTAGGTGTTCTACTGCCAGCTACGACGTCTTCTCCTTGGGCATTTATTAAATATTCTCCAAAAAATTTATTTTCTCCATTCGACGGGTTTCTTGTAAATGCAACACCTGTAGCACAATCATTTCCCATATTTCCAAATACCATGGATTGAATATTTACTGCTGTTCCCCAATCTCCTGGTATGTGATTATATTTTCTATAATTTTTTGCTCTTTTACTCTCCCAAGATAAAAATACCGCTTTGATCGCTCCAAACAATTGTACGTAAACATCCTGAGGAAAATCTTTTTTTGTTTTTTCTAATATTAAAAGTTTGAAATTTTTTATTAGACCATCCCAATCATCAGCATTTAATTCAGTATCCATCAAAACACCTTTTGTTAGTTTAAAGTTATCAATCATTTCCTCAAACAGATGGCTTTCAATCCCTAAAACCACATTTGCATACATTTGAATGAATCTTCTATAACTATCTTTGGCAAATCTTTCGTTTGAAGTTTTTTTTGACAATGCTTCCACGGTCCTGTCGTTTAAGCCTAAATTAAGAATAGTATCCATCATACCTGGCATGGATACCCTTGAACCAGATCTTACTGATACAAGTAAAGGATTTGAATTATCACCGAATCTTTTTTCGGTTATTAATTCAATTTTTTTTAATTCTTTTTTTATTTCTTTAAAAATTTTTGTGTTTAGTTTTTTTTTATTCTTAAAAAAAATTGAACACATTTCGGTTGAAATTGTAAATCCCGGGGGTACAGGTAAACCAAGTCTAGCCATCTCGGCTAGGTTAGCTCCTTTACCACCCAAAATGTTTTTGGAATTTAATATTTTTTTTGTTTTTTTGTCTCCAAAACTAAATATGTATTTAGACATTAAGATCCTTCTAATTTAGAGAAATCTACAAAAGTATTAAACGTTGAGCATAGTATTTGCAACAGTTCTAGACGATTATTTTTAAGGTCGTTATTATCATCATTAACCTTAACTTTTTCAAAAAATTTATCTGTTGATAGTTTTGTGTCTGATAAAAGCTTTAAATGTTCTTCATAATTTTTTCTGTCTTCTTTTATTGTAAAAGCTTTCCGAATGATATTTATTCTTTCAAAAAGTTCTTTTTCTTCTTCTTCTTTAAACAGAACAGCATCAGGACCGTCCTTTAATTTTATTTTTTCTTGTTCCAATATGCTTGAGGCTCTTTTGTAAGTTGAAAGAGCATTTCTTCCAAGCTCTTTAGATATAAATTTATTCATTATTAAGGTTTTTTTATAAAGCTCTAAAAAATTATCATTAGTGTGTGAACTAATCGAAGCCTCGATGATATCGGTTCTAACTTTTTTTTCTTTTAAAATATTTTTCATTCTTTCTCTTAAAAAAGTCATTAATTCTTTTTTTAGTTGAGTATTTTTTTCTTGAACACCCTGTTCTAAGTAAATTCTAGTAAAATAATCGATTAAATCTGATATTTTAATAACTAAATTATTTTCAATTATTGTTCTTAACAATCCTATGGCTGACCTTCTTAAAGCAAAAGGGTCTTTTGAACTTGTTGGTTTTTCATTTATCAAATAAAAACCTACTAGATTATCTAATTTATCCAAAATTGATAAAGAATAACTAATAGGTTTTTTGGGGATACTTGATGAGTTTCCGGTAGGTAAATAGTGCTCGCTTATTGCATTTGAAACATCTTGCTCAAATCCTTGGTTGAACGCAAAATATTTTCCCATTTCTCCTTGAAGCTCAGGAAATTCAGAAACGAGATCTGATACTAAGTCAGATTTAGATACTGATGCAGCTATTTCTAATTTCTCTTTATTTATATTTAATTGATCTGAAATAAAATAGGCCATTTTTCTCAATCTCTGAGTTTTGTCATAAACTGATCCTAGATTTTCATAAAAAACTACTTTTTTTAATTTATTTATTTGTTTGATTAAATTAAATGACTTATCCCTGTTCCAAAAGAAATTAGCATCAGACAATCTTGCCTCTACAACTCTTTCGTTTCCGGTTTTTATTAGTTTTTTTTCATCTTTATTATTTGCTACTATAATAAATTCATTAAGCATTCTGTCTTTTAAATCAACTAAAGTAAAATACCTTTGGTGGGTTTGCAAAGTTGATTTAATTATTTCTTTAGGTAATTCTAAATAAGATTTATCAAAAGTTGCTGTAATTACATTGGGTTTATCTACAAGGTTGCTAACTTCTATTAGTAATGATTTGTTAATAATTTCTTTACAAGATTTTTTTTTATATATT
The DNA here is from genome assembly GCA_902580445.1 of uncultured Pelagibacteraceae bacterium. Taxonomy (GTDB): domain Bacteria; phylum Pseudomonadota; class Alphaproteobacteria; order Pelagibacterales; family Pelagibacteraceae; genus Anoxypelagibacter. Next base: position 15,792 of record CACHKQ010000014.1, read on the forward strand.
GAGACAATTTTTTTTAAAATATATTCTTTTCTTTTATTATGGTCTAAAGTAATTTCATTTTGTTCTAATAAATTCAGATAGTCATTGAAGTTTTTTACTTTTATTTGCTTTATTTGATCGTTGTTTTCAAGCATTGTAAAATTTACACTTTCTAAATGGGCAAAATTAAATTTGAGTAACCTCTCATTAAAAATAGCTAATATAGATATTAATGGTCTGCCCCAGTTCAGCTCAAAATCAGACCATTTCATTGATTTTTTCCAATTAATATCTTTCAGAGTTTGAGGTATTATTTTTTCAAGCTCTTTATCAGTGCTTATTTCTTTTCCTTTTACTTTGGCAAAATAGAAAGTTCCTTTTTCAGTATCCTTCTTTTGCAAGTCACTTACATTTAAGTTTTTGGACTTTGCGTAATTATTAATAACACTTTCAGGAACACCCATCTTTGGTCCTTTTATTTCTGCTGCTGGAATTTTGATTATTTTAGGTAATCCAGTAATATGAATTGTAAGCCTAGTTGGAGTAGAAAATACCTCAAGACTTTTAGGTTTGAGGTTAGATGAAGAAAGGTTTTGCTTTAATAGATTTTCTAACTGTTGTCTCGTATGAATTTGTAAGTTGGATGGAATTTCCTCACTAAATAATTCAACTAATAATTCCGACATTTATTTTTCTATTTGACTACTTAACCAAATTGATCCTGATCCTTTTGCAAGATCCCTTATTCTATTGATATACCCTGTTCTTTCAGCAACTGAAATAACACCTCTGGAATCTAATAAGTTAAATATATGGCTAGCCTTTAGACATTGATCATACGCAGGAAGAGAAAGTTTTTTTTCTAACAATGATTTACATTCACTTTCAGCTATTTCAAAATTTTTAAGCAAAAATTCTGTATTAGCATGGTCAAAATTATATGAGGAAAATTCTTTTTCTGATTGAAAATAAACATCTTTATATTTTACACCTTCATTATTCCATTCGATATCAAAAATATTTTTCTTTTGTTGAATAAACATACATATTCTTTCTAAACCATATGTTAATTCAACAGATATAGGTTTGCATTCTATCCCTGTCATCTTTTGAAAGTATGTGAATTGAGTTATTTCCATACCGTCACACCAAACTTCCCAACCTAATCCTGCCGCTCCAAGAGTCGGACTTTCCCAATCATCTTCTACAAATCTTATATCATGGTCCTTTGCTACAATACCGATAGCAGATAAACTTTTTAAATAGATTTGTTTAATATTTTTGGGTGATGGTTTAATTATAACTTGAAACTGATAATAATGTTGAAGTCTATTTGGATTTTTTCCATATCTTCCATCTGTTGGTCTTCTTGATGGTTGAACGTATGCTGCTTTCCATGGTTTTGGTCCAAGTGAACGTAAAGTTGTCGCCGGGTGAAATGTTCCTGCACCGACTTCTAAATCATAAGGTTGTAATATAACACAACCGTATTTAC
>CACHKQ010000015.1 GCA_902580445.1 uncultured Pelagibacteraceae bacterium
ATTAAATTTTTATTGTTTATTTTTAGTATTCCTTGATTTACAGAAATCACAGATGACTCCTCTTTAATTTGAGCAGTACCTCCTACGTGGAATGTTCTCATAGTTAATTGTGTGCCTGGTTCACCGATAGACTGTGCAGCTATCATACCTACAGCTTCACCAATACTAACCAATTTACCTCTAGCTAAATCTCTTCCATAACTCATGGCACAAACACCACTCTTCGAACCACATGTAATTACAGAGTAAACTTTTACAGATTTTACTCCTGCTGCATCAATTTTTTCACAATCAAATTCATCAATTAGTTTTTCTTTTTTTATTAAAACCTCTCCGGTGATAGGGTTTTTAATATCTTCGCCAATTACTCTGCCCAGGACTCTTTCGGACAAGCTAACCAGAACATTGCCGCCCTCTATAATTTCTGAAAGTGTAATAGTAGATTTAGACTTACAATCGCATTCTTTTTTAGTAATTTGTAAATCTTGCGCAACATCACATAATCTTCTTGTAAGATATCCCGAGTTTGCTGTTTTTAATGCAGTATCAGCTAGTCCTTTTCTGGCACCATGAGTAGAATTAAAATACTCTAAGACCGTTAATCCCTCTTTAAAATTTGAAACAATTGGTTGTTCTATAATTTCACCCGAAGGTTTTGCTATTAACCCTCTCATACCAGCTAATTGTTTCATTTGCGCAGGTGATCCTCTAGCACCAGAGTCTGCCATCATATATACTGAATTTGTCTCTATTCTTCCATCTGGGTATTTTTTTTCTGCAGAAGAAATCTCTTTCATCATTTCGTTTGCAATTGAGTCTGTACATTTCGACCAAATATCAACTACTTTGTTGTATTTTTCACCTCTAGTAATCAAACCATCTTGATATTGTTTTTCATATTCTTCTATTTGTTTTTTTGTTTGATTTACAAGTTTTTCTTTTGTTTTTGGAATTATTAAATCATTTTTACCAAAAGAAATTCCAGCTTTAAAAGCGTGTTTGAAACCCAGTTCTTTTATACTATCACAAAAAATAACAGTCTGTTTTTGTCCACAATACCTGTAAACTGTATCAATTATTTCAGATACAGCTTTTTTGTTAAGTAGTTTGTTTATCAAAGAAAAACCAATTTTGTGATGTTTTGGCAATGTTTCAGCTAATAAAAATCTTCCTGCTGTGCTTTGATGTTTTTCAATAACTTTTTTACCATCTTTATCAACTGTAGAAAATTGAGAAATGATTTTTGAGTGTAGGCTTATAAGTTTTCTTTCTAATGCATTATTAATTTCATCAACATTTAGAAAGATACCTTGTGGTTTTTCTTTTTCATTATCTTTAGATTGAGATAGATAATATATTCCCAAAACGATATCTTGGCTTGGAACTATAATTGGCTTACCGTTTGATGGGCTTAATATATTATTTGTAGACATCATCAAAACTCTAGCTTCAAGTTGTGCTTCTAAACTTAATGGAATGTGAACTGCCATTTGATCACCATCAAAATCTGCATTAAATGCTGCACACACTAAAGGATGTAACTCAATTGCATTTCCCTCAATTAGTTTTGCCTCAAAAGCTTGAACACCTAATCTATGTAAAGTTGGAGCTCTGTTTAACAAAATAGGATGTTCTCGAATAATGTGTTCTAATGAGTCCCAAACCTCACTTCTCTGTTTTTCAACCATTCTTTTTGCTTGTTTAATAGTGGTTGCTAAACCAAGTTTTGCCAATCTTGCGTATAAAAAAGGCTTAAAAAGTTCTAAGGCCATTTTTTTTGGCAATCCACACTGATGTAATTTCAACTCCGGTCCAACTACAATTACAGAACGGCCAGAATAATCAACTCTTTTCCCAAGTAAATTTTGTCTAAATCTTCCTTGTTTACCTTTTAGCATTTCTGCTAAAGATTTTAATGGCCTTTTACCAGTTCCAGTAATTACCCTTCCTCTTCTACCATTATCAAATAGAGCATCAACTGACTCTTGTAACATTCTTTTTTCATTTCTAACTATTATTTCTGGTGCTTTTAAATCTAACAGTCTCTTTAATCTGTTATTTCTGTTTATTACTCTTCTGTAAAGATCATTAAGATCTGAAGTGGCAAATCTTCCACCGTCTAATGGAACTAATGGTCTCAACTCAGGTGGAATGACGGGGATAGTAGTTAAAATCATCCATTCCGGTTTATTACCAGATTCGATAAATGATTCTAAAAGCTTCAATCTTTTTAAAGTTCTTTCTTCGGTAACCTTTGATTTAGTCTCTTTAAGAGAAACTCTCAATTTTTCTCTTTCTTTTTTTAAATCTATATTTATTAGTATTTCTCTTACAGCTTCAGCGCCGATACCAGCAGTGAAACCGTCCTCGCCGTATTTTTCTTGGGCTTTACTGAATTCATCTTCTGTTAATAATTGTCCTTTTTTTAGCTCTGTTAATCCCGGTTCTATAACTATAAAGCTTTCAAAATATAATACTTTCTCGACTTCTTTAAGTTTCATGTCTATTGCTAAAGAAATTCTACTTGGTAGTGATTTTAAAAACCAAATATGGGCAACTGGACATGAAAGAGTAATATGGCCCATTCTTTCTCTTCTAACATTAGATTTTGTAACCTCTACACCACACTTTTCGCAAATAATTCCTCTAAACTTCATACGTTTATATTTTCCACATAAGCACTCGTAATCTCTTACCGGGCCAAAGATTCTAGCACAGAAAAGACCGTCTTTTTCAGGTCTAAAAGTTCTGTAATTAATTGTTTCAGGTTTTTTTATTTCGCCAAAAGACCATGATTTTATTTTATCTGGACTTGCTAAAGTGATTTTAATATGGCTAAAACTTTTTTCAGGTAAGTTTTGTTTTGTATCTTTAAATAATTGTTTTCTCATTTTTAATTCAATTCTATATTTAATCCTAGTGCTCTGATTTCTTTAACTAAGACGTTAAATGACTCAGGTATACCAGACTCAAAATTTTCGTCTCCTTTAACAATTGTCTCATAAACCTTTGTTCTTCCAGCAACATCATCTGATTTTACTGTCAAGATTTCTTGAAGAGTATATGAAGCACCATAAGCCTCTAGTGCCCAAACCTCCATCTCACCGAATCTTTGTCCTCCTAATTGAGCTTTTCCACCTAACGGTTGTTGAGTTACTAAACTATATGGTCCTGTTGACCTTGCATGTATTTTATCTTCAACAAGATGATGTAATTTTAACATATAGATTATCCCAACTGTTATAGGTCTATCAAATTTTTCCCCAGTTCTACCATCCCAAAGATTTGTTTGACCTGTATTTGGCAAGTTTGCTAATTCAAGCATTTTAGTAATATCTTCGGTTGAGGCTCCATCAAAAACAGGTGTTGCTATCGGCACGCCATTTGAAAGATTACCACAAAGTTCTTTTAATTCTTTTTTTTCAAATTTTCTAATTATTTCATTATAGATTTCTTTACCGTAAATTCCTTCTAATGTGAGAGTTAAATTAGAGTCATTTTTTTTATTGAAATATTCATCCGAAATTTTCCTAATTTTTTCTCCTAATTCAGAGCATGACCATCCTAAATGTGTTTCTAATATTTGACCTACATTCATTCGACTAGGTACTCCAAGCGGGTTTAATACAATATCCACTGGTTTACCTGTTTCCATATAAGGCATATCCTCGACTGGAACTATTTTACTAATTACCCCTTTGTTTCCATGTCGACCTGCCATCTTATCACCTGGCATTAATCTTCTTTTAACTGCCACAAAAACTTTAACTACTTTCATAACGGTTGGTAACAAGTCATCACCTTGTTTGATTTTTAAAACTTTATCTTCAAACCTTAGTTGAATGTCTTTTTGAGCACTATTATATTGTTCTTTTAATTGTAAAACTTTATTGTTTGTATCGTTATTTTTTAATTCCAGCTTCCAATACTCTTTGATATTAAGCTTATCTAACAATTCTTTATCTAAAATAGAGCCTGCTTTAAAATCTTTAAAAGATTTTATTATTTCTTCTTTTTTTAAAATTTCGTTTAATCGTAATTTAATATTTCTCTCTAAAATCTCTTCTTCAACTTGTTTATCTTCTTGAACAGCTTCAATTTCAGATCGTTCAATTGCTATTGTTCGCTCATCCTTTTCAACCCCGTGTCTATTAAATACTCTTACATCCACTACTACACCGCCACTTCCAGGCGGTAATTTAAGTGAACTATCTCTTACATCTGTAGCTTTTTCTCCGAATATAGATCTTAGTAATTTTTCTTCAGGACTAGACGCTGTTTCTCCTTTGGGTGTAACCTTTCCAACTAATATATCTCCTGGGTTTACCTCGGCTCCAATATAGACCACTCCAGATTCATCTAGGTTTCTCAAGCTTTCTTCGCTTACATTCGGAATGTCTCTGGTTATTTCTTCAGTGCCTAACTTTGTATCCCTAGCCATTAACTCATGTTCCTCTATATGGATTGATGTAAAAACATCATCCGTTACACACCTTTCAGAGATTAGTATTGAATCTTCGAAATTATAACCTTGCCAAGGCATAAATGCTACCGTAACATTTTTTCCTAAAGCCAACTCTCCAAGTTTGGTTGCGGGACCATCTGCTATAATATCCCCTTTTTTTATGACATCACCAACTTTAACAAGTGGTTTTTGGTTTATACAAGTATTTTGGTTTGATCTTTGAAATTTTAATAAATTATAAATATCAACACCAGACTTTGATAAATTTTTCTCTTCTGTAGCTTTAACTACAATTCTTTTTCCATCTATTTTATCTACAACACCATTTCTATTTGCAACAATTGTAACCCCAGAATCCAAAGCAACATCGCCTTCGATACCTGTTCCCACAAGAGGTGACTCTGGTTTTAATAATGGAACAGCCTGTCGCATCATATTTGACCCCATTAAAGCTCTATTAGCATCATCGTTTTCTAAGAAAGGAATTAAAGATGCCGCAACTGAAACTAGTTGTTTTGGTGAAACGTCGATGTAGTCTATATTTTCTCTTCTTGATAAAATAAAATTTAGTCCTTTTCTACAAGATACAAGCTCTTCAACAAAATTACCCAGCTCATTAATTGGTGAATTTGCTTGGGCTATAGTAAACTTTTCTTCCTCAATTGCTGATAAATATTCAATTTTGTCAATTATTTTTCCATTTGTAACTTTTTTATAAGGGCTTTCAATGAAACCATATCTATTTACTTTAGAATATGTGGCTAAACTATTAATTAGGCCAATGTTCGGTCCTTCGGGCGTCTCTATTGGACAAATTCTGCCGTAATGAGTTGGATGAACATCTCTTACTTCAAAGCCAGCTCTTTCTCTAGTTAATCCACCTGGTCCAAGTGCAGAAACTCTTCTTTTATGAGTAATTTCTGATAATGGATTTGTTTGATCCATAAACTGGGACAACTGTGAAGTACCAAAAAAATCTTTAAAAGAGGTAGTTATCGGCTTTGCGTTAATCAAATCTTGAGGCATTGAGGACTCTATCTCTAAGAGTGTAGACATTTTCTCTTTAATTGTTCTTTCCATTCTCAGAAGGCCAATTCTAAATTGATTTTCAACTAATTCTCCAACAGATCTAACCCTTCTATTACCTAAATGATCTATATCATCAACCTCTCCCTTTCCATCTCTAAGATCAAGCATGAACTTGATTATTGAAATTATATCATTTGAAGTAAGAACTCTTGTTGTCTCAGGTGTTTTTAAATTTAATTTTGCGTTTAATTTAACTCTACCAACATCTGATAAATCATACCTTTCTTTACTAAAATACAAATTTTTAAAAACTTCATCAGCTATTTCAGTACTTGGTGGCTCTCCAGGTCTTAAAACTTTATAAATATCATTTAATGCTTCTTCTTTATTGTTGTTCTTATCTAACTTGATTGTCTCAAAAATATAAGGTCCTCTTATAATTGTATCTACGTTTGCTAATTCGATATTGTATTTTTCAGATAATAAAATTTTTTCTAATAAATCACTTGTTAAATTAAAACCAGATTTTAAAATTGTTTCACCATTTTTATCTTTGATATCTTCTTTTGTGTATTTGCCGATTAGCTCATCCGTTGAAACAAGAATTTCCTTTAAACCTTTATCTTTTAAAGTTTTTGCTAAAACATAGTTCAATTTTTCACCTTTTTTTAACATTTTCTTTTTATTTTTTTTATCAATTAAATCAAATTGGAGCTTGATTGGTCTTTTATATTTTTCTGGTTCAAATTTAGTTGACCATGCACTTGTTGCTTTATCGTAGCTAAAATTTTCATATGAATAAAATGTTTTTAGAATTTCTTCTCTTGATTTACCTAAAGCGTAAAGTAGTGTTGTGATAGGAATTTTCTTTTTTCTGTCAATTCTAAAATACAATATATCCTTTGGATCAAATTCAAAATCTAACCAGGAACCTCTTCCCGGTATAATCCTGCAATTAAAAAGTAATTTTCCACTTGCATGAGTCTTTCCTTTGTCATGATCGAAAAAAACCCCGGGACTTCTATGCATTTGATTTACAACAACTCTTTCAACGCCATTAACAACAAATGTCCCGCTAGGAGTCATTAATGGAAGATCACCAATGAAAACTTCTTGCTCTTTAGCAGATAAAATTTGTTTTGTATTTTCAGTATTATCTATATCGAAAACTACAAGTCTTAAAGTAGCTTTAAGAGCAGCAGAATAAGTCAAACTTCTTTGTCTGCACTCTGTTACGTCAAATTTTGGTTTTCCTAACCTATAAGATATAAATTCTAAAGAAGATTTTTCTGACGCATCATTAATAGGAAATACACTCTCAAAAACTTTTGTTAAACCTTTGCTATATATTGATTTAGCTTTTTGATCTGTTTTTTTTATAAATTCATTGAAAGAGTTTTTTTGAACTTCAATTAAATTTGGTATTGATAAAGTTTCTTTTAATCTTCCAAAGCTTTTTCTGATACTTTTCTTTTGGGTAAAAGATAATTCCATTCAACAAATAATTTTTAGGTACTACGAGAAATGTACCTGTGTTACTTTAATTCTACTTTAGCACCAGCTGCTTCTAATTTTTTCTTAGCATCTTCAGCGTCTTTTTTAGGCACTGCTTTTTTAATTTCTTTTGGAGCTGCTTCAACTAAATCTTTGGCTTCTTTTAAACCCAGGCCAGTTAATGCTCTCACTTCTTTAATAACATTAATTTTTTTGTCACCCGCAGCACTTAAGAATATTGTAAACTCGCTTTTTTCTTCAGCTGGAGCTGCTCCGCCTGCTGCTGGTGCAGCGGCAACAGGTGCTGCAGCAGTTACTCCCCATTTTTCTTCTAATTGTTTGGAAAGTTCTGCAGCTTCTACAACAGTCAATTTTGAAAGTTCGTCTATTATTTTATTTAGGTCAGCCATGTGTAAAGATTTAATTAACTTTTTTTGCTCTTCTCGTGCGCCAAAATAGCAATTTTTGAGCCTGGCGCAAGTAAAATACTTAAAAACTTTTGTGCAGGAGTAGATAAAATGCCTATTATTTTTGCTCTAGCCTCGTCTAATGTGGGTAGTGTGGCGATTTTAGCCACATCCTCAGCCTCTAAAACCTTACCATCCATGTAACCAGCTACTATTTTTAAACTAGACCCTTTTTTAGCATATTTAGATAAAATTTTAGCAGACATGATAGGATCAGATGAAATTGCAGCAGCTGTAGGTCCTGTAAAAAACTTTTCAAGCTCTTTGTATTTGGTGTCCTTTAATGCAATTTTAGTTATTTTATTTTTTGTAACTTTGAAAAAAATTCCACTTTTTCTCATCTCGTCTCTAATCTTATCAAGTTGATTTACATTGAGACCTTGATAATGAGCAATCATAACAGCCTCATTTGAGGTAAAAACTTTTTTCATTTCTTCAACGTAATTTTTCTTTTGTTGCTTACTCATCATAATTTTACCTCTTTAAAGTTAAATTTTATACTTGGACTCATTGATGAAGATAAATAAAAATTCTTTATATTTTCAGAATTAAATATTGTTGATTTATCCTTTTTAAGACTTTGAAATACTGAATTAAGATTTTCAATTATTTTATTTGTTGCGAATGTTTTTCTACCAATTGATAATCCAACATTACCATCTTTATCATTTTTGATTTCAACAATCTTATTTTTAATTTTCGTAACAGCATTGACCAAATCATCTGAAACGGTACCTAATTTAGGATTTGGCATTAACCCTTTTGGTCCAAGAATTTTACCTAGTTTTCCTAATTTTGACATCATAGAAGGCGTACAAATAAGTTTATCAAAATTAATTTGGCCTGAAGTTATTTTTTGGATCAAATCCTCTGATCCAAAAACATCAGCTCCACTTTTTTTAGCATCATTGAGTTTATTTTCGTCACATAATACAGCTACTTTGAATTTTTTACCATTTCCATTTGGTAATTCGATAATTGTCCTAAGATTTGAATCACCACCTTTAATTTTTTTTAAATTTATTTTAAAAGACAAATCAATTGAATCAATAAATTTTGTTGTTGACATTTTTTTTACTAAATCGATTTTGTTATCCAAATTATCGACTTTATTTTTTTCTTTTTGTTCAAATAGCTTTTTAAATCTTTTAGATTTCTTTTTCATTATTTCTTAACCTCTATTCCCATTGATCTTGCTGATCCACATATTATTTTAGTTGCTTCTTCAATGCTATGTGCGTTTAAATCTTTCATTTTTTCTTTTGCAATAGTTTCAGCTTGTTTCAATGTTATTGATCCAACAATTACTCTTCCTGGTTCTTGAGATCCACTTTTTAATTTAGCTGCTTCCCTTATAAAATGAGATGCCGGTGGAGATTTAATAATAAAGTCAAACTTTTTATCTTTATAAACAGTAATAACAACTGGAACCGGTTTTCCCATAAATGATTTTGTTTTTTCATTAAATGATTTACAAAATTCCATAATGTTTATTCCTCTTTGCCCTAATGCTGGTCCAACAGGAGGTGCTGGGTTAGCTTGGCCACCTTTAATTTGAAGTTTAACATATCCTGCAATTTCTTTTGGCATTAGTTTTTCTCCACTTGGTTATATTCTAAATCAACTGGTGTAGGGCGCCCAAAAATTGAAACAGAAACTTTTAATCTTGATTTATCTTCGTCAATTTCTTCAACTAATCCACTAAACGAAGCAAAGGGTCCATCACACACTCTTACTTTTTCACCTATCTCAAAACTTATCCCTGCAGATGGGTTAGTTTCTGTTTCGGTGATTTGATTCATAATTTTTTTTACTTCATTTTCAGAAACTGGGACAGGTTTCCCCTCGGGACCTAAGAAGCCACTAACTTTCTGTATATTTTTTATTTTATGATAAATTTGTTTATTTAAATCTAGTTTAACAAGAATATAACCAGGAAAATATTTCTTTTGTTTTTGAGTTCTTTTGCCTTTTTTAACCTCTGTAACTTTATGAGTTGGAACCAAAACCTCGCCCAAATTAGTTTCCATTGAGGATTTTTTCATAACATCTTTTATTGTGTCTGCTACTTTTTTTTCAAATCCTGAATAAGCTTGCACAATATACCAATTCATAAAATTAGATATTAATAGTTAAAATTAAATCTAGGAAAAACTTTAAAATTTGATCTAATAATAAAAAAAATACTGCGGCTAAGCTTGCGAGAACAAAAACCATTAATGCTCCAGTTATAGTATCTTTCTTTGTGGGCCATGTAACTCTAAATGCCTCTTGCTTTACTTCTTGAAAAAATTTTAAAGGATTTATCATAATTTTTTTTTGGCAGGAGCGGAGGGAATCGAACCCCCAACCTCCGGTTTTGGAGACCGGCGCTCTACCAATTGAGCTACGCTCCTAGTAGCTTACTTAATAATCTTTGTAACCACCCCAGCTCCAACAGTTTTGCCGCCCTCTCTAATTGCAAAGTTTAGTTTCTCACTCATTGCAATTGGAGTTATTAGTTTAACGTTAAATTTTGCATCATCGCCAGGCATAACCATTTCTGTTCCTGATGGAAGTGTTACTTCACCAGTTACATCAGTTGTTCTAAAGTAAAACTGAGGTCTGTATTTGGTAAAAAAAGGAGTATGTCTACCACCCTCATCTTTTTTTAAAACATACGCTTGTGCCTCAAACTCAGTATGTGGAGTTACAGATCCTGGTTTAGCTAATACTTGCCCTCTTTCAATATCTGTTCTTTCAACACCTCTTAATAATGCTCCTATGTTATCGCCGGCCTCACCTGTGTCTAAAATTTTTCTAAACATTTCAACGCCGGTGATTACAGTTTTTTTTGTTTCTTTAATACCAACGATTTCTAATTCTTCACCAGTTTTAACCACACCTTGTTCTACTCTTCCTGTTGCAACTGTTCCTCTTCCTGAAATAGAAAAAACATCTTCTACTGGCATTAAAAACGGTTTGTCTTTTGGTCTCGCTGGTTGAGGTATAGTTTCATCAACTGCTTTCATTAATTCCATTATTGCATTTTTACCAGTTGCTTCATCTTTGCCTTCAACTGCATTTAACGCTGAACCTTTTATAATAGGAATTTTGTCTCCCGGAAATTTATATGAAGTTAAAAGTTCTCTAATTTCTGTTTCAACTAATTCCACAAGTTCTTTATCTTTAACTTGATCAATTTTATTTAAGAAAACTACAATTGCAGGAACACCAACTTGTCTTGCAAGTAGTATATGCTCTCTGGTTTGTGGCATTGGACCGTCAGCAGCATTAACAACTAAAATTGCTCCATCCATCTGAGCAGCTCCAGTTATCATGTTTTTTACGTAATCAGCATGGCCTGGGCAATCAACGTGAGCATAATGTCTTTTTTCAGTTTCATACTCAACGTGAGCAGTTGAAATAGTAATACCACGTTCTTTTTCTTCAGGAGCTTTGTCTATCTGATCATATGCAATAAATTCTGCTCCACCTTTTTCTGCAAGCACTTTTGTTATAGCTGCAGTCAAAGTCGTTTTACCGTGATCAACGTGACCTATCGTACCAATGTTACAATGAGGTTTGTTTCTTTCAAATTTTTTCTTGTCCGCCATTTTATTTCCTTTTCTTTTTCTTTATAATAATTTTAAACTTTTTTGGAGCGGATGAGGAGAATCGAACTCCTAGCATCAGATTGGAAATCTGAGGTATTACCATTATACGACACCCGCATAATCCAAACTTTTTCGCCCTCTATTATAAAACACTTTGCAAGTTTGGTGGAGGGGGAAAGATTCGAACTTTCGAAGACCGAAGTCAACGGGTTTACAGCCCGCCCCATTTGACCGCTTTGGTACCCCTCCTTAAACCTTATTAAGGGATACCCAATAACTCAAAAAGTATTCAACAACAAGGGTTTTATAAGCATCTTGAATAATAAATGCAATAAATCATTTTGCTTTTAAATATGCTATTTATTTCGATAAAACATTAAAAATTCATGAAAAAATCTACTTTTTACATAGTTGGTAGGCATGCAGTTATAGAAGCTTTAAAAAACCCCAAAAGGAGAGTTTTAAAAGTTTTTTTAACTGAAGAGTCAAAAAAAAATATTCATAGAAGTAGTCAAAATATAAATTTACTAAAAAATATGAAAATTTATTTTAAAACAAAAAAAGAGCTAGATAAGTATTGTGTCAGAGAACAAATAATGCACCAAGGTTATGTAGCAGAGATAGAACATTTAGAAAAGTTAAACCTTAAAGAATTTATATATCAAAATAATAAAGATGATATCAATCTGGTAGCATTAGATGGTATAACTGATCCAAGAAATATAGGTTCTATAATAAGAAGTGCTGCATCATTTAAAATGGATGGAATTTTGGTAAAGGAAAGATCATTTCCTGCTGAAAGTAAATTACTTTACAAAAGTGCCAGCGGATGTACAGAGCTAGTCAATATATTTGAAGTAACAAATTTAAATACTACTATTAAATATTTAAAATCCAAAAACTTTTGGGTAAGTGGTTTTGATATGAATGGAGATAAAAATTTTACAGATAATGACTGGAAAGGTAAAAATGTTCTTCTGTTTGGATCTGAGGGTGAGGGCCTTAAATTTCAAATAAAAAAGAACTCAGACTTTCTTTTTTATATTAATACGAATAAAGAAGTAGAAAGTTTAAATGTATCAAATTCAGCATCAATAGTATTTCATCATATAAATCAAAAAGTTGAAAAGAAATAAATTATTTTATTTTTTTTAAAATCACTCTTCTATTTAAGGCAAATATACCTGGCAAAAACCATATCATTAATTTATCTACAAAATTCATTAAATTAAAAATAAATTTATTAATAGGTATGTGAAAAGTATCTTGTACTACACCACCGGAATTAAGAAAAATTGAGAATTCTGAAAGTTCATTTTTTAAAAATACAAAGTTTGGGAAATAAAAATTAAATTTTTTTTCGTTTTTAAATAATAATTGAGCCACTGCTGTATTTGAGTCCCATGGAGAGTTAGATTTAAATATATTTTTTTTGGAATTAAATACATTGACCTTGTAAGACCAAGACTCATCATCAAGTAAATATTGAAAAAGTTTTAAGAAAAAAGATGACTCAGGTTCATTAATTAAAATGAGACCGTCTTTTTTTAAATAATTTAACATTTTTTTAAGAGACCGCGCTGGATTTGGACAATGATGTAATGCATGATTTATAATAAAAACATCAACTTTTTTTAAATATTTTTTTCCCAAATTTAATTTAGTCATGTCTACTTTTTTTGATATCCAGGAATATTTTTGAATATCAGTTAATATAATTTTATTATTTTTTAGTATATATTTACTAGCCCCATTTCCACATCCAAGTTCAATTATAATTTTTTTTCCTTTTAAATAGTTTTTCATCCAAGAAAGCCTTTCTTGTAATAAAAAAAAAGTATTTTTATTTTTTTTATTTTTAAATTTTTTTCTTGATTTTTGAATGCTGCAATCTTTAATTCTTTTAGGGTAAAATTCTTTTGGAAATATCATTTTATTTTGTAACTAGTGGTAATAGAAATTAGCGCAAATTAAAAAAGTAATCAAATATAAAAACAAGAATATCGAGTTTTTATAATTAATGAATAATTTTGTAGAAAAAATTGTAAAAGCAAATAACAAAATAACAGGGTCGAAATATTCCTGCATCAAAGGCCATAAAATTAGTGAGAGTAAATAAAAATAAGATATAACTAATAAATTATTTAAATTTTTTTCAAGAAAAAATATTAATATTATCCAAGAGATAAAAAAAGAAAAATAAGTAAAGATTTCTTGTAATAATATATTTTCAAATAAAATAATTGAAATTTTATGGATAAAACCTAAACCTACAAAATATTTTGTATTTGTGAACTCATAAAAATTAAAAAAAATTAAAAGATAAGTTAAATAAATAAAAAAAATAATAAATAAAACATAATTTAATTTTTCAGAATAAAATTTTTTAAGTTGCACTAAGATATTTTCATTCTTAAAAAAAATCATAGGTAAAAGGTAAAAAGCAATCATTGTGGTTGCATAACCTAAATGTTCAAACCATAAAAAATTAACTCTAGATAAAGTTGTAATAGTATTAGGATTATCAGATTGTGTTGTGGGTGGAACGATTCCATTCCAAATATAAATTAAATATAAAAATGGAATAGAGTATATCAAAAAATTTATTATTGAAAAAATTTTAAACTTTGGATTAATTCTTGATTTAATAATTTTAAACAAAACTATGATCGGCACAATTAAAAATTTTTGATCAAAGTATATAGTTAATGAACTGACAAATGTTAAAAGCGTAATTAGAACGTATAAAGATGAGTCTTTTTTATTTTTACCATTAAATGTTAAATTGATTAAAGAAAAAGTTAGTAAAAAAGTAATAATAGCGTAATTTATTTCAAGACCCCAATAAGCACTTGTCCTAAAAAAAGGACTTAATAAAATAAAGGATGATATAAAAAATAAAATTGTTTTATTAGTATTTTTAAAATTTTGAACTAAACAAATATAGAAAATTATTGGTGCTATTAATGATATTAAAAAAACAGACAGCCTATAACTATCGATATCTGAAATAAATGGATTAAAATATATATGTAAAATATAGAGCAAAGGAGTCCTATTGCCAAAAAATTCCTTATGAAGGATTGCGTCTAAAAGATTATTGTTTTTATATATTTCAAAATTTTTCCACATCCATGATAAATCACCTTGATAGCCACCTGATCCAATGGAATTCTCACCGTAATAAAAACCAAAAATAAACGATAAATATATTAAAGTAGATAGAAATACAGTTGTATAATTTTTTATTTTTGCATTCATGTTGGTGCCCTTACAAGGACTCAAACCGCGAACCTACAAATTACTAATCGGTTGTGTTAGGCATTTCGTCTCTTATTATTTAGGACTCTAAACGATTGTAGAGTTACCCGTCAAATAAAATCTCGCAATGCTACAACCAAGACTCCTTAAAGAATATTCATATTTTCCAGCAATAAATCCTCACGAAAAAAATACTGACGATTTTTTTATATGGTTCATTTTGAAAATTTTTTTTATTTATGTACAATAAATAAGTTTAAATATTAAAAAAAGAAAGTGTTATAAATCTAGAATGATATCTAAATTACTAAACATAGATAAAACAGAATTACATCAGCCCAGGTCATTTTGGAGTACTTTTAAAAACGCTTATTTGAGAAGAAGAAATTTTAAAAAATTTTGGTATAGTATAGACAAAAAAAATTTATCAGAAGAACTTATAAAAATAACTGATCTATTTGTTAAATCTGAAAGTTACAAATGGACCTCCAAATTTTGGAAACATCAAATTATAAATCATTATAAATACATTGGTGATACATCAAAATTAGAAGATCCTTTGCGTATGATTTCCGGAACAGATTATTCGGGTTTCTCTTTCATGGACGAATATTCTATAAATAAAATTTCTGCAAATCTCGATAATAAAATTAAATTAAATTTAAACTTATTTAAAAAACACCCTGATTTTTCCTTAACAAAATCTATTCAGTATAATTTAGTTTTACTTATTATTTATGAAAATATTAAGTCTAAAAATATTTTTAAGAATTATGATAAAATAGAAAAAGAACTTTACCAGAAATACAATCCGGTCTTAGAAGTGGATGATAAAGTTATTACTCAACATATGTTACTATCTCTTATGGAATACGAGAAAATACAAATTTTAACTAATAAAGTAAAAAGTTCATTAAAAGTTTTTGAATTAGGTTCTGGATATGGAAGAACTGCAAACATGATATTGTCTTTATCAGAAAATGTAAAATATGTAATAGCAGATCTACCCCCCGCAATATATTTTGCAAAAAAAAATTTAACAAATATTTTTCCAAATAAAAGAATTGCGTCAGCTTTTGGAATTAATAGTAAGGTAGAGATGATGAAAGTTTTTAAAAATAATGATATTTTGTTTATTTTTCCTCATCAAATTAATTTATTTGAAAAAAAATCTTTCGATGTTTCTCTAGCTATAGGCTGTTTAATGGAAATGGAAAAAAATCAGATAATGAATTATATGAAAAATTTTGAAAATTTATCTAATTTTTTGTATATGAAAGTCTGGGAAAATTCCGGGCTTCCATATTCTTTTTATAAATACTATTCTGTTCATAAAAAATCAGATTATTTTATTAAGGAAAACTGGAAAGAACATTTTAAAGATAGATGTATTGTGCCTACTAACCTATTTGAGTTAGGATATGAATTTTAAAATTTGACTTCATGTTATGAACTAAGGAATAAAATTAAATTAAGAAACTGTCTCTATACATTTTTCTGGTGCCCCCACACGGACTCGAACCGCGAACCTACTGATTACAAATCAGTTGCTCTACCAATTGAGCTATGAGGGCTTTCGAATTACTTAACTCTAAAAATAAATAAATTCAACTACTTTATTAATGTCTTATTAATGAACAAATTATCAGTAGCTTGAAGATTGCTTAGAAAACTCAAAGATTTAATTTGATATTTTTTTTTTAATTCAAAATTATATTCTTTTAAAAAATTATGTATATATTTCTCTTTTTCTAAAAAATTTTTTTTAGTATCTAATATTTCAACATAAATAATACTTATTTTATTTTTTTGTAATAATTTTTTAGCTCCATTTAAAACTTTAGCTTCATTGCCCTCAGTATCTATTTTAAGAATATCTATACTATCAATTTTATTAATAGAACAAAAATTATCAATAGTTTGTGTTTGAACTTCAATTTCAGAAAAATCCTCTATTTTTTTAAAAGGTTGTACAAATCTCATAAAAAGTTTTCTTGTATCTATCCACCTTTTATCATCTTTAATTGTACCGTCTAAACTAGATCCCGATGACTCAAAAAAGTTATTTAGATAAAATTTTTTTTTAGTATTTGAGTCATCAAAAGCAATATTAAAATAATGTATATTTTTAAATTGAATTATTTTTTTAAGGTATTCTTTTGTCTTAGGATTTGGATCAAAAAGGTAAAAAGTGGAATTAATGCCACTTTTGTTTTCTTCACTTATCAAATTAGAGGTAAAACTTCCCCTGAAGCAACCAACATCAAATATTATTTTATTTTTTTTTCTTAAAAAACCGAATATTTCATGCTCAATTTTATTCATAAAAACTCGATTCAATATTGAGTAAATTAATCTTTGCATTATTCAGAATTTAAGTGATCTTTTTGAAGGAAATATGTATTTAAAGGATAATTATTTTTAATTTTTAAAAATTTGTATTCTTTATTTGAAAATAAATATTTACTAAAATTATATTTTTTAAGTAACTTTTCGATAATTTTAATATC
>CACHKQ010000016.1 GCA_902580445.1 uncultured Pelagibacteraceae bacterium
GCAAAATATTGCACTTAATGAATTAGCCAGACAGGCTGTGATGGCCGATCCAATATGGGATAAAGGTAAATATATTAAAAAAAAACGTTCAACCAAAAAATGGTTTAGCAGTTGCAAGAATGGTTGGTCATATAAGTTATTTATCTGAGAAAGGTATGCAAGAAAAATTTGGTAGAAAACTTCAAGAGAGAGGTGACTATGATTTTAGTTTTAATGCAGATTTTCAAGTTGAGAGTTATTTAAGGCACCAAGGTTTTGCATTTGTCGAAAGGTTTGATGCCAATTCAATTTTATATATTACAAGAGCTATGGATTATTTTGATTTATCAAGACAATATAAAGGTGGATTGACCGAAGCATTTAAAAATCAGCAAACAAAATTTCTTGTGATATCATTTTCTTCTGATTGGCTTTATACAACTAAAGAAAATAAAGATACGGTAATTGCTCTAAACGCAGCTGGTACGGATGTTTCTTTTGCAGAAATTAAGACTGACAAAGGTCATGACTCTTTTTTAGTAGATGAACCAGAGTTTTTAAAAACTATAAAAGGTTTTATAGACTCAATGCATATAAAATTTAAAAATGAAAAAAGAATTTAAAGTTATAGCTGAATTACTTCCAAATAACATCCGAGTACTAGATGTTGGTTGTGGAGATGGATCTTTAATGGATCTTTTAATGAAAGAAAAAAATATAGAAGCAAGAGGGTTAGAAATAAAGGAGGAGCATGTAAAAAAATGTATTTACAAAGGTCTATCTGTAATTGAAGGTAATGCAGAGACAGAACTAAATCAATTTCCTGATCAATCATTTGATTATGTTATTCTAAGTCAAACACTTCAAGCTTTTTATAGTCCAGAAAAAGTATTGAAAGATTTATTAAGAGTTGGAAAATGTGCAATTGTATCAATACCAAATTTTGGTTATTGGAAAGTAAGAACAAGTTTATTGCTTTTTGGAAAAATGCCTGTAACAAAAACATTACCTTATAGTTGGCATAACACACCTAATCTCCACATGTGTACAATAAAAGATATGTATAATTTTTGCGCGGCAAAAGATATTAAAATTGATAAAATTTTGGGATTAAATGGTGATAGGACTTCTCAAATTAAAAAAAATAATCTGGAGATTAAAAACCTTTTTTCAAAAATTGGGATATTTGTATTAAGTTAAATGTTAGAGATTAAAATAATAAAATGTTTAGAAGATAATTATAGTTATTTACTTAAGGATAAAAAAACAAATTTAGTCGCAGTGGTTGATCCCTCAGAATTTAAAACTGTAGATGAAGAAATAAATAAAAATTACAAGAAACTAGATTTTATATTAAACACACACCATCATTTTGATCATGTTGGTGGTAATTTACAATTGAAAAAAAAATATAATGCAAAAGTTGTTTGTTCAGCTTATGATCAAAATAAGGTTCCAGGCGCAGATATTAAAAAGAGGGATAACGATTATTTTATTTTTGGAGAAACTAAGTTTAAGGTAATTCATGTTCCAGGTCATACCCTTGATCATATCGTTTTTTTTTCTGAAACTGATAAAGTATTATTTTCTGGAGACACTTTATTTTCACTTGGATGTGGAAGATTATTTGAAGGATCATATGAGCAAATGTTCAACTCATTAGAAAAAATTAAAGAGCTACCAAAAAGTACAAAAATTTATTGTGGCCATGAATACACAAAAAATAATGCAAAATTTTGTACAAAAATCGATAAAGACAATTTAAAACTAAAAAAAAGAGTTAAAGATGTTACAAATAAAACTAATTTAGAAGAACCAACAATTCCAATTACATTGGAAGAGGAAATTGAGACAAACACATTTTTAAGATATGATATAAATAAAATCAAAAAAACTTTAGAATTAGATAATGCTTCAAAAGTTGAAGTTTTTAAAAAATTAAGGATTTTAAAAGATCAATTTTAACATCATTCACCTTGACTTGATAGGTCACAGAGTTATATTGCCTTAAATTAAAAAGTTTAATTTATGTCTTTTGCAATAATAGAAACAGGTGGCAAGCAATACAAAGTATCTGCTAGCAATATTTTAAAAGTAGAAAAACTGAATATTGTTAAAGGAAAAAAAGTTGAGTTTAAAAAAGTCCTTCTAGTAAATGATGATAAAAATACTGAGGTTGGAAATCCAACTGTTGAAGGCGCATTAGTAGAAGGTTTAGTTTTAGACAATATTAAAGATAGAAAAATTTTAGTTTTTAAAAAAAGAAGAAGACAAAACTCTAGAAAAAAATATGGGCATAGACAACATCTTTCAAAAATCCAGATCACTAAAATTTTGTCCAAAGGTGGAAAAGTAATTTCTAAGATAGAAGATAATAAAATGAGTTTGTCAAAAGAACAAAAATCAGATAAAAAAACCGTAAAGAAAAAAGAAGTAATTAAAAAGAAGAAATAAAACAAATGGCAACAAAAAAAGCAGGTGGATCATCGAAGAACGGCCGAGATAGTGCCGGCCGTCGCTTAGGCGTTAAAAGATATGGCGAACAATTAGTGAAGCCTGGAAATATAATAGTTAGACAAAGAGGCACAAAAATACATCCTGGAAATAACGTTGGCATGGGTAAAGACCATTCAATTTTTTCTCTTATTGCAGGAAAAGTTAAATTCAAAAAAACCAAGTCAAATAGAACTTTGGTTTCTGTAGTTCCCAAATAAATTCAGTAGAAAAATAACTACTTTTAAAAATGAAATTTTTAGATCAAGCTAAGATTTATATTAAAGCTGGTAATGGAGGCTCTGGTTCTGCAAGCTTCAGAAGAGAAAAATATGTTGAATTTGGAGGACCTGATGGAGGAGATGGCGGAGACGGCGGATCTGTTATTTTAAAGTCAGAGAGGAATCTTAATACTCTAATAGACTATAGATACAAACAACATTTCAAAGCTGAGGTTGGTAAATCAGGTAGTAAAAAAAATAAAACTGGTGCAGGTGGTAAGGATTTGATTTTAAAAGTACCAGTTGGAACTCAAATATATGAGGAAGATAATAATACTTTGATTTTTGATTTTACTAAAAATAATGAAAAATTCATTGTTGCTACTGGTGGAAAAGGAGGATTGGGAAATACAAGATTTAAAAGTTCAACAAATCGTGCACCAAGAATTAAAACAAATGGAAAGAAAGGAGAAGAATTTTGGATTTGGTTACAATTAAAGGTTATTGCAGATGTTGGTATAATAGGATTGCCTAATGCAGGAAAATCAAGTTTTTTATCTAAATGCACTAGAGCAAAACCAAAAATTGCCAGCTATCCCTTTACAACTATTAATCCTAATTTAGGGGTGTTAAATATGAATCATAAAGAAATTATTTTAGCTGATATACCTGGCCTTATTGAAGGCTCTCATAAAGGTGTAGGATTAGGCGATAAATTTTTGAGACATATAGAAAGATGCAAGACTTTAATACATTTGATTGATATATCTGAAAAAGACATTTTCGATAACTATTTAAAAATTAGGAATGAATTGTCTAAATACGATAAAAAAATTTTGAAGAAAAAAGAAATAATTATTTTTAATAAGTCAGATTTGATTGATATGAATAATATAAGGAATAAATTGGATAATTTCAAAAAAAGAGCAAAGAAAGATTTCGAGATTATTTCTTTAATGTCCAACCAAAATTTTGAAAAAGTGAAAAAAATTATTTATAAAAAATGTACATAGAAAATGCTAAAACAATTGTTATAAAAATTGGTTCTTCAAATATTGTTGATAACAGAGGAAAACTAAAAGAAAAATGGCTTAATAGTCTTGTTAAAGATCTTAAGGAACTGGCAAATAAGAAAAAGAATATTGTAATTGTTTCGTCGGGAGCAATAGCTTTGGGTTTAAGTTATTTAAAAATAAATAAAAAAAAAATTAAACTTGAAATGAGTCAAGCGATCGCATCAATTGGTCAAATACATCTAACAAATGTTTACAGAAAGATTTTTGAAAAAAATAAAATTAAGATTGGTCAAATTTTGATTTCTTTGGATGACACAGAGCAAAGGAGACGAGCTATAAATGCAAAAAGAACTTTTGAAAATTTATTTAAACTAAAAGCAGTACCTGTAGTAAATGAAAATGATACTACAGCAACATCAGAAATAAAGTATGGAGATAATGATCGTTTGGCTGCTAGAGTTGCACAAATAATTAGTGCTGATGTGCTTATAAATTTATCTAATGTAGATGGGTTATATAGTAATTCATCTAACAAAAAAAACATAATTTCAGAAGTGAAGAATATAGATGATAAAATTTATGCATTTGTTGAAAATAGAAAAAATAATTATGGATCAGGTGGTATGTTGACGAAATTACAAGCTGCAAAAATTTGTATAAATTCTGGTTGCTATATGGCAATTGCTAATGGTTCTAAAAATAATCCAATAAAAACACTTTTAAAAAGTAATAAATGCACGTGGTTTATCCCAAAAGTTTCTAGTTTGCATGCTAGAGAAAAATGGATTGTAAGCTCTATAGGTAGTGATGGAAAAATTTTTATTGATGATGGTGCTATAAAAGCACTTAAAAATGGTAAAAGTCTTTTACCAGCAGGTATAATCAAAATTCAAGGTAATTTTATCAAAGGCGATAATATTCTTGTTGTTGATAAAAATGGAAACGATTGTGCCAGAGGGTTGACATCATTTTCATCAATTGAAATTAACAAAATCAAAGGATTAAAGACAGACCAAATAGAAAAAGTTCTTGGGTATGCGAGTAAATCGGAAATTATTCATAGAGATGATATGGTAAGGCTATAATGAATTATATTAAAAATATTGGAGAAAAATCTTTAAAAGCATTTGAGAACTTAAAGAATGTGGAACATTCAAAAATTAAAAGAGCTCTAAAAGAATACGCGTCCCTTGTGAAGAAAAATAAGTTTAAAATTTTAAGGGAAAACTCAAAGGATATAAAAAAAGCAAAAAGAAAAAAACTTATAGACAGATTAATCTTAAACAGCGCAAAGATTAACCAGATTGTATCAAGTATAAAAACAATTGAAAAATTTAAGAACCCTGTTGGTCAAGTTTTATCCAAATGGAAAAGATCAAATAAACTAAAAATTGAGAAAGTATCAATTCCAATAGGCGTTATATCTGTAATATATGAGAGTAGACCAAATGTTACTGCAGACGTCGCATCGCTATGCTTAAAATCTGGTAACAGTGTAATCTTGCGAGGTGGTTCTGAGGCTTATTATACAAATAGATTTTTAGCCAACCTATTTAGGAGAGCTTTAAAAAGAAATAAAATTGACAAAAACTGTGTCCAATTTATTGAAAAAAAAGACAGAAAAATTGTCGACTTTATTCTTTCTAAAATGAGTAATTATATTGATTTGATTGTTCCAAGAGGAGGTAAAAATTTAGTCAAAAAAGTTCAGAAACTATCTAAAGTAAATGTAATCGGACATCTTGAGGGATTGTGTCATATTTATTTAGATAAAAACTCAAATTTAGAAATGGCTAAAAAGATTATAATTAATGCCAAGATGAGAAGAACAAGCATTTGTGGAGCATTAGAAACTCTTTTAATAAATGACAGGATTTTATCATCTCATGGAACTAAGATTATTCATGCTTTAATTAGAATGGGTTGCGAGGTTAGAGTAGACGATAAAATAAATAAACTGTTTAATTTTAAATTAAAAAAGGCAATTGAAAAGGACTGGCAAACAGAATACTTGGACTCAATAATTTCAATTAAATCAGTGAAAGGTGTGGATGAAGCTGTATCTCATATTTTAAAATATGGCACTATGCATACAGATAGTATTATCACTAATAATAATAAAACTGCAAAAAGTTTTTTAAAAGGTGTTAATAGTTCAATTGCGATGCATAATGTTTCAACACAATTTGCTGATGGGGGAGAATTTGGATTTGGTGGTGAGATTGGAATTTCAACTAACAAAATGCCACCAAGAGGTCCTGTTGGCATTAATCAATTAACTTCTTACAAGTACATAGTTAAAGGCAATGGTTCAATAAGATCATAGCTAATGGGTGTGCCGAAGAAAAATCATAAAAAAATTGGAGTTTTGGGTGGCACTTTTGATCCGCCGCATGTAGGTCATTTAGAGATTTCCAAATTTGCTATAAAAAAATTAAAGCTTAAGTTTTTAATTTGGGCAGTAACAAAGAAAAATCCTTTAAAGAATAAGTCTTATTTTTCATTACAAAAAAGAGTCGATTTTTCAAAAAACTTAATATCAAAGGTCAATAGAATTAAAATTGAAACTTATGATGATACCATAAGGTCATCTAAAACCATTAATTTAGTAAAGTATCTTAAAAAAAAATATAAAAAGTCAGAAATATTTTTTTTTAATGGGATCAGATAACCTTTTAAAATTTCATAAATGGCATGATTGGCAAAAAATTTCAGATTTTTGTAAAATTGTTGTTTTTCCAAGAAATGGCTATTTAAAACAAATATTTAAATGTAAAGCTTACAATTATCTAGGAAAAGAAAAAATTAAATTTATTAAGTCAAAAAGGATCAATATTTCTTCTTCAAAATTAAGAAAAAATTACTTAAAATATAAATAATGGAAGTTTTAAAACAAAAAAAAATAATAGAAAAAGCTCTAAATGATAGTAAAGCTAAAAATATTATATCAATAAATCTAAAAGGTAAGTCTTCAATTGCTGATTATATGATTATAGCCTCTGGAACATCTTCGAAGCATATACAATCTTTGTCAGAAATAATTGTAAAAGAATTAGTTAAAAATGGTTTAGGAAAATATAACATTGAAGGAAAAACTAGTACAGATTGGAAATTGATAGACGCAATCGATATAATTGTTCATATATTTCATCCAGAAAAAAGAAAATTTTATGATTTAGAAAAAATGTGGTGTGATCCATCTGAAATTAGTGGAGTTGTTACATGATTAGAATATTTAAAATATTAATACTATTTTTCATGTTTACAGGAAATCTTCATAGTAACACGAATGAAAAGCTCTATAAAAAAATTGATTTGTTTGGAGAAGTTTTAGAGAAAATAAAAAAAGAATATGTCGAAGATGTTGATCAATCTGAAATGCTAGACTCTGCTATTAATGGTGCACTTCAATCTCTAGACCCTTATTCTGCTTACATGAATCCTGAGCTTTTTAAAAGTATGGAAACAGACACGAGGGGGGAGTTTGGAGGACTTGGAATTGAGGTTGGTATGGAGGCTGGAGTAGTTAAAGTAATTTCGCCAATCGATGATACCCCAGCATCTAGAGCGGGGATTAAATCTGGTGATTATATTGTAAAAATTGATGACAAGCAGGTACAAGGCAAATCACTCATGGAGGCAGTTAAAATGATGAGGGGTCCAATTGATTCGAAAATTAAACTTACAATAAGAAGAAAAGGTGAAAAAAAAGCTTTAGAAAAAATTTTAAAAAGAGAAATAATACAAATTAAATCTGTAGAAGCTAAAATAGTACAAAAAAATATTGCCTATATAAAGCTAAAAGCTTTTAATAGTAACAGTAGCAACCAATTAAATCAAAAAATAAAAGATTTTGAAAAAAAGAATAGGCCAATCGGATATATTCTAGATCTTAGAAATAATCCCGGAGGACTTTTAACCCAAGCAGTAAGTATTACAGATTTTTTCTTGAACGATGGAGAAATTGTTTCAACTAAAGGGAGGAAATCCATTGAGAACAGAAGGTTTTTTGCAAGAAAGGGAGATAAAGTTAATGGAAAGCCCTTAATAATTATAATTAATAATGGCTCTGCATCAGCATCTGAAATAGTTGCAGGTGCGCTTAAAGATCACAAAAGAGCAATCATACTTGGAGAAAAAACATATGGAAAAGGCTCAGTTCAATCTATTATTCCACTGAGTGATGGTGGTGGAATAAGGTTAACAGTTTCTAAATACTATTTACCATCAGGTAAATCAATTTCAGATGTGGGTGTAGCTCCAGATATTTTTATTGAAGAACAGGATCAAAATTTTAAAACTGACAGTCCTTCTGATAATCAATTAAATTATGCTTTAAAACTTTTAACTCTATGATCTCTATAAAAAAACTACCTTTAAGGATAGGTGTTGGAGCAATAGTTTTAAATAAAAAAAATCAAGTTTTTGTAGGTAAAAGAAAAGATAATCCAGTAGATAAATGGCAGATGCCGCAAGGTGGTGTTAATAAGGGTGAAGACTTAACCGAAGCAATGAAAAGGGAACTTCATGAAGAAACTGGAATTAATAATATCAAAATACTCAGTGAAATTGATGGTTGGTTTGAATATGAATTGCCAAATTACCTTTTGGGAAAAATTTGGAGAGGAAAATTTAGAGGTCAAAAACAAAAGTGGTTTATTGTTAAATTTTTAGGTAATGATCAAGAAATAAACTTAGAAATAGATAAACCAGAATTTATTGAGTGGCAATGGTTAGATATTGAAAAGTTACCAAACGTAATCGTTGATTTTAAAAAGAAAGTTTACGAGCAACTTCTGCCAAAAATAAGAAATTTTATAAATTAATTTGTGATAAACAGTCAATTTTATGAGAAATAATATATCGCTTTTTATCATCTAAATTTTCTTGATTTAACTCTTTTTCACTTTCTTCAAGCATACTTGAAATAACATCTTTTGAGAGACTATCGAGTTCTATGATGGTTGAGGATAATATTGTTAGATTGTTTTTTGAGAACTCAACTGTTCCCTCCTCTACAAAATATTTCTTTTTATTTTCATTAATATTTATGACTCCAGGCCTTAAAAAAGTAATTATAGAAATGTGATCGGGTAAAATGGTCATTTCACCTTCAAAAGAAGGTATGGTTACTGACTTTCCCTTTTCTGCAAATAGTTTTTTTTCAGGAGAAATAATTTCTATATTAAAATTTTCATTCATTTAAGCTGCAGCTTCTTTTGCCATTTTTTCTGCTTTTGCAATAACCTCTTCAATAGTGCCTACCATATAAAAAGCAGCCTCAGGCAAGTGGTCGTACTCTCCCTTGCAAATCGAGTCGAAACCCTTAATTGTAGCATCCAAACTTACAAGCTTACCTGGTGTTCCAGTAAATACTTCTGCCACGAAAAAAGGTTGCGATAAGAATCTTTGTATTTTTCTTGCTCGTGCAACAGTCAATTTGTCCTCTTCGGAAAGCTCATCCATACCTAGAATTGCAATTATATCTTGTAGAGATTTATAAGTTTGCAGGATTTTTTGAACTTGTCTTGCTACTCTATAATGTTCCTCTCCCAAAATTCTTGGGTCCAAGATTCTAGAAGTAGAGTCAAGTGGATCAACAGCTGGATAAATTCCTAGTTCAGCTATTTGTCTAGAAAGAACTGTTGTTGCATCCAAATGTGAAAATGAAGTAGCTGGAGCAGGGTCTGTTAAATCATCTGCTGGAACATAGATGGCTTGCACTGAGGTGATAGATCCTTTTCCTGTAGTTGTAATTCTCTCTTGTAAATTTCCCATATCCGTGGCTAATGTTGGTTGATATCCAACTGCTGATGGAATCCTTCCTAATAAGGCGGAAACCTCTGAGCCTGCTTGAGTAAATCTAAATATATTATCTACAAAAAATAAAACATCCTGGCCTTCCTTATCTCTAAAATATTCAGCAACTGTTAATCCGGTTAATCCAACTCGTGCTCTGGCACCAGGCGGTTCGTTCATTTGTCCATAAACTAAAGCGGCTTTAGAACCTTTTCCCTCAGGTTTAATTACACCTGATTCTATCATTTCATGATATAAATCATTTCCTTCTCTTGTTCGTTCACCTACTCCAGCAAA
This sequence comes from uncultured Pelagibacteraceae bacterium, assembly GCA_902580445.1. Classification (GTDB taxonomy): domain Bacteria; phylum Pseudomonadota; class Alphaproteobacteria; order Pelagibacterales; family Pelagibacteraceae; genus Anoxypelagibacter. Next base: position 9,806 of record CACHKQ010000016.1, read on the forward strand.
TACTGAAAATCCACCATGAGCCTTTGCAATGTTGTTAATTAGCTCCATGATAATAACTGTTTTTCCAACACCCGCTCCACCGAATAAACCTATTTTTCCACCTTTGGAATAAGGTGCTAAAAGATCGATTACTTTAATTCCTGTCTCTAAAATTTCAGTTTCTGTGGACTGATCTGTAAATTTTGGGGCTTCTCTGTGTATAGGCCATCTCTCCTTTGTTTTAACTTCACCTTTTTGATCTATTGGTTCTCCAATAACATTGATAATACGTCCGAGAGTCTCTGGTCCAACGGGCACACTTATCGGGGAACCTGTATTTTTTACTTGGTCTCCTCTCTTAAGACCTTCAGTACTATCCATAGCTATTGTCCTAACACTATTTTCTCCCAAATGTTGGGCTACTTCTAAAATCAGTTTATTGCCTGAGTTATCAACGACTAAAGCTGTTAAAATTTCCGGCAGATCTCCTTCGAATTGAACATCTACAACAGCTCCGATTACTTGAATAATTTTTCCGTTTTGATTCATTTATAAACTTTCTGCCCCTGATATTATTTCAATTAATTCTTTTGTGATAGCGGCTTGTCTACTTCTATTATAATTTATTGTTAGTTTTTCCACTAAATCACCTGCATTTCTTGTCGCATTATCCATAGCTGTCATTCTGGATCCTTGTTCACTTGCAGAATTTTCCAAAAATCCTTTATAAATTTGTGTAGAGATATTTTTTGGTAGAAGATCCTCTAATATTTCATCTTCCTCAGGTTCAAAATCATAAGACGACTCTTGTTCTGTTTTGGTCTCATCCTCTTTTTTTGCAGGTATTAATTGTTGTGACTGAGGTATTTGTGTCATTACATTTTTAAATTTATTATAAAAAATTATACATTTATCAAATTCATTATTTTGAAATAATTTTACAATTTCATCTCCGACTAGTGAAGCATCTTTAAAGGAAATTTGTTTTTTATTTTTGAAGTCAATTTTTTTAACAATATACTTGCCGTATTCTCTTTTTAATTGATCTAACCCCTTTGTTCCTACAGTAATTATTTTGAGATTTTTAGACTCTTTTAAAATTTTGTTAAAGTAATTCTTTGCCTGCTTAACAATATTAGTATTAAAACCTCCACATAAACCCCTGTCAGCTGTCATCACGACACACAAATGCGTTTTGTCATCGCCAGAACCAATTAAAAGTTTTGGTGCATTCGAGGGATCGTTTATAGCTTTACTTAAATTTTGAATAATCACATTCATTTTATCACTATAAGGTCTTCCATTTTCCGCCATTTCTTGTGCTTTACGAAGCTTTGCGGCTGCAACCATCTTCATAGCTTTTGTAATTTTTTGTGTTGATTTAACACTTGAAATTCTTTTTCTTAGGTCATCTAAGCTTGGCATTATTTTTTCTCAAAATTTTTTTTTTTATAATTTGTAATAACTTCGGTCAGGATCTTATCTATATTTTCTTCTATTTTTCCACTCTTTTGAATTGAGTCTATTATTTCTGGATTTTCGGTTTTAACTAGGTCTAAGAGACCTTTTTCAAATGAACGAATTTCACTTATATCAATACTATCTAAATATCCTTTAACTCCTGCATATATAATCACTACTTGTTCAGCAACTGTCATAGGGCTGTACTGATCTTGTTTCAATAATTCAGTTAGTTTGGATCCTCTATTTAAAAGTTTCTGCGTTGACGCGTCTAAATCTGAACCAAATTGAGCAAATGCTGCCATTTCACGATATTGAGCCAGTTCTAATTTAATTGATCCTGCAACTTTTTTCATAGCTTTTGTTTGGGCAGCTGATCCGACCCTCGAAACAGAAAGTCCAACATTTACAGCTGGTCTGATACCTTGGTTAAATAACTCGGTGCCTAAAAAGATTTGACCATCAGTAATCGAAATTACATTTGTAGGAATATATGCTGAAACATCTCCTGCCTGGGTTTCAATAATTGGTAATGCTGTAAGTGAACCACCTCCATTATCGTCGTTTAGTTTAGCAGCTCTTTCTAATAATCTACTATGCAGGTAGAATACATCACCAGGATATGCTTCTCGTCCTGGAGGTCTTCTCAATAATAGAGACATTTGTCTATATGCAACAGCTTGTTTTGACAAATCATCATATATAATTAAAGCATGCATACCGTTATCTCTAAAAAATTCTCCAAAAGTACAACCGGTATATGGTGCCAAAAACTGTAAAGGCGCAGGGTCTGATGCTGTTGCAGATACAATTATTGTATAATCCATTGCTCCAGCATCTTGAAGTGTTTTAAGAATTTGAGCTACGGTTGATCTTTTTTGGCCAATTGCAACATAAATACAATATAGCTTTTTTTTCTCATCAGATGACTCGTTTATTTTTTTTTGATTTATTATTGTATCTATTGCAACTGCTGTTTTTCCAGTTTGTCTGTCACCAATTATTAATTCTCTTTGACCTCTTCCAATTGGTATTAAGCTGTCAATTGCCTTTAAACCTGTTTGCATTGGTTCGTTAACTGATTTTCTTGGAATTATACCTGGTGCTTTAACCTCAACTCTTTTTCTTTTAATTCCTTTTTTAAGAGTTTCTTTGCCGTCAATTGGGTTACCTAAAGCATCTACTACTCTTCCTAATAATTCTTTTCCAACAGGAACATCAACTATGGTTCCAGTTCTTTTGACGGTATCGCCCTCTTTAATTGATTTATCATCACCAAAAATCACGATTCCAACGTTATCGCTTTCTAAATTTAATGCCATCCCTTTAGAGCCATCTTTAAACTCAACCATTTCCCCAGCCTGCACATTATCCAGGCCATATACCCTTGCAATACCATCTCCAACAGAAAGAACTTTGCCTATCTCAGAAACTTCTGTTTTCTCTCCAAGGTTTTTTATTTGTTCTTTTAAAATTTTAGTTATTTCAGAAGGATTAATGTCCACTTTAGTTCTCCATCATTGATTTTTTATACTTATTTAATTTGTTTTTCAAAGAGGTGTCTATCATCAAACTTCCAATTTGCAAAACTAAACCGCCAATTAACGAAGGGTCAGTTTTGCAATTTAGTTTAAGTTTATTTTTAAGATTTGATGAAATTTCTTTTTCTAAATCCAAAATTTCTTTTTCTTCAAGTTTGTTTGCAGATACAATATTTAAGGATAATTCCCCTTTTTTAATAGAAATTATATTCAAAAATTTTTCAGCAATTTGGTCTACAAAGAAAATTCTTTTTTTAATTATTAATAGTGAAAAGAAATTTTTTATCATTTTGTTCATGTTCATTTGTGCTAAAATTTTATTAAATACAGATTTTTGATCCTCAACAGAATATGTGGGATTTTTAATGAAAAATCGCAGGCTTTCATTAGAATTAAAAACTTTCATGAATTCTTTAATGTTCACTACAAACTCTTCTGTTTGATTGTTTTCCTTTGAAAGATCATATAGCGCTAATGCGTACCTCTGGGATATTTCTGATGAAAAAGAGTTCATTTTACTTTACTTTTTTTAATTTTTTGATGATTTTCTTCATGAATTTAAGGGATTTCGTATCATAGGAAAATGTACTGTTCAAGTGTATACAAAAGGCATTTTAGCTAAAGTTTAGTGGATCAACATCAACTGTAAGTTTTATTTTTTTTGAAACTTTAAATAATTTTAAAACTTGGCTAATTTGTTTTTGGGGAAATAAGTTTATTGGTGATCTTAACAATAATCTTGTTCGGTAATTATTTTTAATTTTAAATATTGGTGAAGTTACAGGGCCCATTACATCAATATTTTTTATAGATGACAAAATTTTTTTAATTTTTTTTGCTTCAATTAAACCATCTCTCTCGTTTTTTGATGAAACGATAAAAGCGATTAATCTTGCAAATGGTGGAAGGTTTTTTTTCTTTCTTAATAAAAATTCCTCTTCGAGAAATTCATCTTGTTTATTTTTAAGTATATTTTTTAAAGTTTCATCTTTGGGATTGAATGTTTGATAAATTATAATTGAATCTTTACTAAACCTTCCTGCTCTTCCACTAAGTTGGTTATAAAGTTGTATATTTTTTTCCGTGGATCTTAAATCAAATCCCATTCCTGAAAAATCTGCATCTACGACAACTATGCAATTCAAATTTGGAAAGTTAAAACCTTTTGAAATCAACTGAGTTCCCACCAAGATATTTACTTTATTTTTTTCAATATCATTCAATAATTCGTAAGTTTCTTTTTTTTTAGTTAGAAAATCACTAGATAAAATCTTAATTTTTTTTTGAGGGAAAATTTGTTTTAACTCAGAAAAAATCTTTTCTACTCCAGGTCCATACATTTGAAAATCACAAGCTGTATCAAAATTTTTACATTTATTTTTGATTTGAGTTTTATGACCACAATGATGGCACAACGCCTTGTTTAAATATTTATGAAATGTTAAAAATATTGAGCAGTTGGGACATTCAAGTTTATAACCACAAACTTTACAAATCATGAATGGTGCATATCCTCTTCTGTTTAGGAAAAATAGAACTTGATCTCCTTTATCTAAATATTTTTTCACTAAATTTAATGTTTTGATATCTAACCAAATATTCTTACTTTTTTTTGTTAAGTTGAGATTTATAATTTCTGCATTAGGAAGAGAAAAATCTTTATATCTTTTGTTCAATTTAGTTACATTATATTTTTTGCTTTTAACATTTTTGTAAGTTTCTAGAGATGGAATTGAAGTGGAAAGAATTACTGGAACATTCTCGAAAGATCCACGTGAAATAGCCATGTCTCTGGCATTGTATCTTATACCTTCGTCTTGTTTGTATGAGTTGTCATGTTCTTCATCAACAACTATCAAACCAAGATTTTTAAAAGGTAAAAATAAAGATGATCTTGCTCCAACTACTAATCCTATTTTCCCATTATTTATATTTTGCCAAATAATTCTTTTATTTTTTTTTGTTATTTTAGAATGCCAAATAGAGGGTTTGAAACCAAAATAATCTTCAAATCTTTTGTTAAATTGATTCGTTAAGAAAATTTCTGGTAACAAAACTAAAACTTGTTTGTTCTTTTTTAAACTTTCTTTTATTCTTTCAAAATAAACTAAAGTTTTTCCAGATCCAGTAATACCTTGTAACAAAGTAACATTAAAGTTGTCTCCAAAATTTTGAATGTCTTTTAAACATTTTTTTTGATCATCATTTAATTTAAATCTAATTTTTTCGTTACCAATATATTGAAGTTTGAAATCAGATTTCTTAGATAACAACAAGTCATTTCCTAAAAACATTTTTAAAACCATTCCTTTTGGAACTAAATTATAAATAGAAAACCAGTTAATATAGTTAATTAATTTATCACTAAATGAAAATGGTTTAATTTCTGAAATAGTTTTAAGCTGAAAATTTTTTTTAGTTTCTTCAGCTTTATCCCATACAACTCCTATTTCTTTTTCCCTGCCAAACGGAACTTGAACTATAGAGCCTGCTTTTAATTTACCAAACCTTCCAGATAAATAAGTATGGGGATGGTCAAATATTCTTGGAATTAGAACTGGTACTTTCATGAATTAGTTGCCTAAAAATGAATAGGTCTCTTATCAACTGCCAGAGCTGCTTCTTTAATTGCTTCAGTATGAGTGGGATGAGCATGACAAGTTCTAGCTATATCCTCTGAACTTGCACCAAATTCCATAGCTAAAGCCATTTCAGCAATCATATCACCACAATGAGGTCCAATTATATGAACACCTAAAACTTTATCTGTTTTTGCATCAGCCAAAATTTTTACGAATCCTTCCGACTCATTGTTAACTTTGGCTCTTGAATTGGCAAGAAATGGGAATTTACCAACTTTGTAATCTATTTTTAAATCTTTGAGATCTTCTTCAGTTTTTCCTACAGTTGCAACTTCAGGAGAAGTATATATTACACCTGGTACAACGTCGTAATTCACATGGCCAGATTGCCCAGATATAATTTCAGCGACTGCTATTCCTTCTTCCTCCGCTTTGTGAGCTAGCATCGGTCCTTTAATAACATCGCCTATTGCAAAAATATTTTCTAATGAAGTTTGAAAATTTTTATTTACTTCTATTCTTCCTGCCTGGTCTTTTTTTATACCTAATTTTGTTAAATTTAAGCCCTCTGTGTAGGGTTTTCTACCAACTGAAACTAAAACCTTATCACATTCTAAACTAGATTTTTTATTTGTTTTATTATCAATAAAATCAACTAGGACTTTGTCATTTTTATTTTTAACAGATGTAACTTTATTTTCCAGTAAAAATTTAATTCCTTGCTTTGTTAAAATTTTCTGAAATTCCTTAGAAATTTCTTTATCCATCCCAGGTGTTATATGGTCTAAGTATTCAATTACGGTAACCTTTGAACCAAGTCTCGACCAAACAGAACCCATTTCAAGACCAATATAACCACCACCAATT
>CACHKQ010000017.1 GCA_902580445.1 uncultured Pelagibacteraceae bacterium
TTCCTTCGTTCACTGATGTAAAGTTTTTATATCTAAGAAAAGTATCAGAACTCTCACAAATTGGTCCAACAAATTCAACATTTCTATTTATTCTTTTTTTAGATTTCAGAACTGGAATAATTTCATGTTTTGCATTATATAATGCAGGTCTCATAAAATCATTCATGCCTGCATCAATAATAATAAAGTATTTTTTTCCACTTTTTTTTACAAAAACAACTTTTGATATTAGTGTTCCTGTATTTCCTATTATGAACCTTCCAGGTTCAAAAATAATTTTACAATTTAGTTTATTTTTAAATGTTTCAACTAATTTAGCATAATTTTTAATATCAATTATTTTCTCCTTTTTATTATAGGGGATTCCAAATCCGCCGCCGAGATCTACAAATTCAAAATTTATTCCGCTTGATTTAATAGTTTTTAATAAAAAATCTAAAGTTTTTTTATAAGGACCTATTGAGGTAATTTGACTGCCAATGTGAACGCTAATCGCTTTAATTTTTATATTTTTATATTTTTTTGAGCTTTTACAAAATTTTAAAAAATCAGATTTAATAAGCCCAAATTTACTATCTAATTTACCAGTCGTGATTTTAGACATAGTTTTTGCGTCCACGCCAGGATTTATTCTTATACCAATATTAGTAATACGATTAAGTTTTTTTGACAATTTATTAATTAATATTGCTTCGCTCTCAGACTCAATATTTATTAATAAAACTTTTTTCTTAATTGCATATAAAAGTTCGTTTTCAGTTTTCCCCACACCAGAAAAAACAATTTTATTTGTTTTAATTTTAGCTTTTAATGCTTTCATTAGCTCACCTTTTGAAACCACATCAGCACCTGATCCTAATTTACCAAGTTCAGATATTATAAATACATTTGAGTTTGATTTAACCGAAAAACATACTAGGGGATCTACTTTTTTAAAGTAATTAGAAAAATTGTTAAAATTATTTCTAATTTTTTCATATGAGTAAAGATAAAAAGGCGTCGGATTTTCTCTTACAACTTTTTTTTACAGATGTATTATTTATTAATAGGTTCTGGCTTTTATAATTTAAACTCATGTTTTTAAATTTAATATGTTATTTTGTTCTATTCTCATTCCCTGGTATTCCGGATTACCCTTTTTTCCACAACCTTGTAAGAAAAAGAATATTAATAATATCAAAACTATTTTACGCATTAATTCAAATAAGATTTATACTTTTTAATCATTTTTTTAATATTTTTTGTTGATGTGCCGCCATATGAAGTTTTTGAATTCATTGAATTTACAACATCAAATATTTTTGGAATATTTATTTCTGTATTTTTAATAAATTTATTTATCTCTTTCATAGAAAGTTGATCCAATCTTATTTTTTTTCTCTCAGCATAATTTACTAACTTTGATGAAATAGCATAACCTTTTCTAAAAGGCAGATTTTGTTTCTGAGCTAAGTAGTCAGCAAAATCTGTTGCAGTTGTATACCCTTTCTGCGCCATATTTCTCATATTATTTTTTTTAGTGCTTAAGTTATCAATGAGCTCGATTGACATCGACAAACTATCTTTTAACGTATCAAAACTATCGAAAACTAACTCTTTATCATCTTGTAAGTCTTTATAATAAGAAATTGGTAGACCCTTCATGATTGTAAGCATAGAATTTAAATTTCCATAATTTATTGCCGTTCTTCCTCTTATTAATTCTGCAGGGTCTGGATTCTTCTTTTGTGGCATTATTGATGAACCTGTTAAAACTTTGTCTGTGAATTCTATGAAACTAAATGCTTCTGAATTAAAGATTATAAAATCTTCAGCTAATCTAGATAAATGCATTGCGCAAGTAGCAGATGCAGACAAAAAGTCTATTGCAAAATCTCTATCAGAAACTGAGTCAATAGAATTACCAGTAGGTTTTTTGAAACCAAGTTTTTTAGCAGTATAATTTCTGTCAATATTGAATGAGGTTCCAGCTAAAGCTGCAGATCCCAAAGGACATTCATCAATTAAACTTATATTATTTTTAAATCTTTTTTTGTCTCTATAAAGCATTTCAATATAAGCGAGAAGATAATGAGCAAAAGAAATTGGTTGTGCATTCTTTAAATGGGTGAACCCAGGCATAACAGTATCAATATTTCTAGATGCTTTTTTTAAAAGAGATTTAATCAATAAATTAATGGTTTCATTTATATCTAATGAAGCCTTTTTAACCCATATTTTAAAATCTGTTACAACTTGATCATTTCTAGATCTTGCTGTATGCAAATAACCTGCAGAGTCACCAACAATTTGAAAAAGTCTCTTCTCAATATTTTGATGAATATCCTCAAACTTCTCCTTGAATTTAAACTTATTTTTATCGATTTCAGTTTTAATTTTTTTTAATCCTTTGATTATTTTAATCCCATCGTTTCTTGGAATTATTTTTTTCTTTGTTAGCATTTGCGTATGAACAATCGACGCCTGAATATCCTCGTTATAAAGTCTTTTATCAATATTTATTGAAGCACCAATTCTTTGAAAATTTTTAGAATTAGTTTCCCCAAATCTATTTGACCAAACAGTCTTATTTTTATTTTTCATTTTGTATGTTAAACCTATTCAAATATGAATATTTTAAAGTTTTTAATATTATTAGTTTTTTTCAAATTCAATTTTTCAATTGCAGCTGAACCATTACCATTCAATAATATAGTTCTTCATAAAAATCCATTACAAGTTTCTCAAGTAAAATTTAAGGATTTTTACCTTAAAGATATCGAAGTTAATAAAAATGATGGCAAGATTAAGGTAATAAATTTCTGGGCAACTTGGTGTGATCCTTGCAGAAAAGAAATGCCCTCTTTAGATAATTTTAGTAATTTAAATAAAGATATCCTCATTTATCCGGTAAATTTGGAAAAACCCAATAAAGATAAAACTAGAAAATTTTATCGAGATTTAAATTTAAAAAATCTTAAAATTTATTTTGATCCAGAATTTGAGTTAACTAAACAATTTAAGCTCAGAGGGGTTCCTACAACTATTTTATTAAATAAGGAAGGAAATGAATTTGCTAGAATTATTGGAGATATAAATTTTGAGGACAAAAAATTTATAGAATGGATTAATAATTTCATATAGATCTATAGGTAATGAAATATTCTTTAAATACAAAAATTGTTAATCCAATTGTTTCACCTGAAAGCGCTGTTATTCTGTGTCATGGTTATGGAGGCGATGGTAACGATATTTCTATTGTCGCAAATTATTGGAAAAATTTTTTACCCAAAACTTTATTTCTATGTCCAGATGCACCTGAAATATGTAAAGTTAATCCCTCCGGGTTTCAATGGTTTGACTTAATGGACCAAACACCCGAAGAAACTCTTGCAAAATCTCTAGTGGCAGAAAATAAATTAAATAAATTCATAAATGAAGTAATTCAACAAAATAAAATTAATATAAATAAAATAGCTTTAGTTGGATTTAGCCAAGGTTGCATGATTTCATTGCAAACATCACTTAAAAGAAAAGATAAAATCAGTTGTGTGATCGGTTATTCTGGAAAAATTATTAATCAAGAACATTTAGACAAAAATATAGCTTCAAAGCCAGAAATTTATTTGATGCATGGTGATATTGATCAGGTTGTGCCTTTAGATAATTTTTTAGCATCCAAAGAATTTTTTAATAACAAAAATATTGAAATAAATACAAAAATTTTTCAAAATTGTGAACATCGTATACCCACAGAAGGCTTGAGCATTGGTTTGGAATTTTTAAAAAAAAATTTATAATATTATTTGATAAAGTGTAACAAATTTATAACTTGATAATTTCTTTTCCATAAGTTAGCATTAATAATGATAATTAGTTCAAGTGAAAAAATTCCATTGGAAAAATGTCCAGCTCTAGTTTTAAATGCTGATTTTAGACCATTAAGTTATTATCCACTTTCTTTGTGGTGTTGGCAGGATGCGGTTAAATCTGTTTTTTTAAATAGAGTGAGTATTGTATCAAGATATAAAAGGAAAGTAAGGAGCCCATCATTTGAAATGGAATTGCCAAGCGTAATCGCGTTAAAAAGTTTTATAAAACCATCTGAAAATCCAAATTTTACACGCTTCAATGTTTTTCTTAGAGATAAATTTACGTGTCAGTATTGTGGTGATAAAAAAGATCTCACCTTTGACCATTTGCTTCCAAAATCTAAAGGTGGAAAAACTGACTGGCAGAATGTTGTTACCGCCTGTTCTACTTGTAATGTTAAAAAAGGGGGGAAACTTTATAGCAAATGTGATTTAAGGCTAAAAAGAAAACCATTTATCCCAACTGTTGACGATCTTCATAAAAATGGAAGAAATTTTCCTCCAAATTTTTTACATGAAAGTTGGATGGACTATTTATATTGGGATATTGAGTTAGAACCTTAATTAAATTTTCTCAGAAACTTTAATAGCTATTTTAGAGGTATTTTGAATTACCTTATCTAACACAGAATAAAGACCTTTCTTTGTTGCTCCTTCATCATACGCAATATTTTTATGATCATCTTCGTCTTCTCTGAATTTTTTTATTGATTTTTTTAATTCTTTTTCATCATCCCCAAGCTTATCTAATTGGTCTTTGTAATGATCACATATAACCTCTTCAACTGATGCAGTACAAAGCATAGCAGCTTTTTGGCCAAGTAATGTTGTGCCAAATCCAAGTGTTACACCTAACAAATCCCAAAGAGGCAAAAATATTGTTGGCTTAATATTCCTTTTTTGAATTTCTTTATCAAAATATTCAAAATGCTCTTTTTCATGTTCTTTCATATCTTCAATCAACTTTTTTAATTTTTCGTCTTTTCTAAAAGTGCTCAAAGCAAGCAGTTGGCCCTCGTAAATCTTAATGGCACCTCTTTCCCCAGCATGATCTACTCTTATAATTTCTTCTAAAGTTTTTTTATTTGTTTCTTTCATAATTTTTATACAGTTTCATAAATATACCGAATAATATAAATGATAAAATAGTATTTATTGAAGCAAGGGATAGGCCAAAAACTCTAAAAGTGACTGTTTTACAACTTATAGTATTTTCGCTAAGACTTTTTAATAATTCATCTTTGCTCAAATTATTTTCAAAATTTTTAGCTTCGCAAATCAGCGACTCATTGAAAAAACCTTGTTCAATACCAAAATGATAAAAGGCAATTGCTGATCCAAAAAAAGACACCAAAGCGAGAGTTAACAAAGTTAATTTTACATATTTTTTTAAAATGAGAATATTAAGAATTAAAAAAACTGAAACAAAATAAGGATATCTTTGATATAAACAAAGTTTGCAAGGTTTATGACCCAAAACATATTCAATAAAATAAGCAGAAAAAATTGATAGTGTTGAAAATGCTAAAACAGCTAGTAAAATTTTGTTAAAATTTTTTACCATTTTTTACTTTAATAAGAAATAAAATCCACCTGCTATAAACAAAACAAAAATAATTATAATAACTGACCATTTAGCACCTTCCTTTTCTAGGAAAGGCCCAAATTTTTGACCAAATTTATAAGTTAAAAATGCTACTAAAAAAAACCTCGACCCTCTTGTTAGAACACAAATTAATATAAAAAAAATTAAATTAAAATGAATAAAGCCGCTTGAAATAGTTAAAAGTTTAAAGGGCAATGGAGTAAAACCAGCAGTCACAAGAATTCCTAACCAAGAAAAAAAACCACCTTTTGTAGAAAATTTATCTTTTAAAAAATTAGGATCTTCATATCCATAAAGTTCAAATATTTTAACACCTATCTCATTAAAAAAAACATAACCAATTAAATATCCAAAAAGTGCACCTAATACAGAAAAAATTGTAGCTATTAATGCTATACGAAGAAATTCATTTTTTTTTGCAACCACCATTGGAATTATCATTACATCTGGTGGTATTGGGAAAAATGAACTTTCAATAAAAGATTCAAAAGCCAAAAGAGGCTTTGCATATCTATGTCCAGCCCATGCCACACATTTATCGTATATTTTTTTTATCATTTTTTATGTTGCTAAGTAAATTAATTCAAAAGATAATGTTTGTACAAAGATAAATTAGGGGGTGTGGGCGAATGGTGGAACTGGTAGACGCGTTGGACTCAAAATCCAATGGTAGCAATACCTTGAGAGTTCGAGTCTCTCTTCGCCCACCAAATAATGAAATTATCAGAAATAAATAGCCTAGTTGAGTTATACTTTAAAAAATCAGAAGAAATTGAAGGAAAAAAACCATTCTTAAAATGGCTAAAACCTGACAAGCAAACCTACAATTGGGAAGATATTACAAATGGAATTTTTAAACTTTCTCACAAAATAAAATCTTTAATAAATGATGGAGACAGATGTCTAATACTTTCAGAGAATAGACCTTACTGGCTAGTTTCAGATATTGCTATAATGAATGCCGGTGGAATATCAGTTCCGATATTCACAACTTATTCTGAAAACGATTATGAATATATTTTAAACGATTGTAAGCCCTCTTTAATTATTGTTTCAAATCAAAATCAATTTAAAAAAATAAAAAATTTTATTAACCCTGAAGTGATAAAAATCATTTCTTTTGAAAAAATTGATACCCAAAGCCTATTAATATCAGATATACTAAATGGAAAAGACTTCCAAAAAGAAATAAATAAAAATTTAAAACGAAATACACCAGCCTGTATTATCTATACATCCGGTACTTCAGGCAATCCAAAAGGTGTAATTTTAAGCCATGGAGGTATCTTAGCCAACTGCGAAGGTGCTTACGATTTACTGAAACCATTGGTAAATAAAAGAGACCCGGTGTTTTTAACTTGGTTACCTCTTTCACACTCCTATGAGCATGCTGTTCAGTTTATACAAATATTACTCGGGGCAAAAGTTTTCTATGCGGAAAGCTTAGAAAAGCTTTTATCAAATATGTCCATTGCAAAACCCACAATAATGACAGCAGTTCCGAGATTTTATCAAAATTTATACAATAAAATTTCTGTAAATTTAAATAAACAATCTGGGCTTAAAAAAGTGCTAATTAATAAAACGATTAAATTAGGAAAAAAAACATTAAATAATGAGAAATTAATGTTTCATGAAAAACTAACAAATTTTATATGTCAAACCTTAGTAAGAAAAAAAATTCAAAAACAGTTTGGAGGAAATTTACAGGCTTTTGTTTCAGGAGGTGGTGCACTTGATAAAAATGTTGGTGAATTTTTAAATGCAGTAGGCTTACCAACCTTACAAGGATATGGATTAACAGAAACATCCCCAGTTGTAAGCTGTAACTTGCCGGGTCATATCAAAGTTGAAACTGTAGGACCTCCTTTTAAAACAAATCAAGTAAAAATAGCAGATGATGGTGAAATTTTGGTTAAAGGGGAAAATGTTATGCTTGGATATTGGAATAAAGAAAAAGAAACAAATGAAATATTAAAAAATGGTTGGTTACATACTGGCGATATTGGAGAGATCGATTCCAATGGATACTTAAAAATTACTGATAGAAAAAAAGATATAATTGTAAGTCACGGTGGGGACAATATTTCTCCTAGCAAAATAGAAAATGCTATTTGTAATGAAGAAAAAATAAAACAATGTTTAGTTTATGGAGATAAAAAAAATTATCTTGTTGCTTTAATAGTTGTAGACAAAAAAGATAAAAATGATTCAACTATAAGAAGTATTATCGAAAATAATAATAAAAAGTTATCAATTATAGAAAAAATTAAAAAGTTTAAATTAATCGAGGAAGAATTTACAATTGAAAATGGTTTAATGACCCCAACTCTTAAGTTAAAAAGAAAAAAAATAATTGAAAAGTATAAACAAGATTTAGAAAATCTTTATTCTTAATTTTTATTTTTTAAATCATAGAAGTAATTAAATAACCGTTGATTTTACTAGCTTTTATTAAGTTATTTTAAATAACAAAAAAAAAAAAATTTTATTTTATTTTTCAAAAAAAACATCAACTAGTTTATGTTTGACATCTATTCAAAAAAACTTAAAGTTAAATCAATTAACGAATCACTTCGATTTGTTTAAAAAAAGGGAGATAACGATGGCTAAAAGACGTAAAAAAAAGAAAAAAGCTAAAAAGAAGACTAAAAAAAGAAGAAGAAGAAGATAAATAGTTTTCTCAAAAAACGCTCTTTCCAAATCTCACGGAAAGAGCGTTTTTTTTTACTGCATTTCCTGTGTTTTTTCTTCTCTACCTAAGGCTTTGTCCATTCTTTTTTTGACATCCTCCTGTGAAATTTTTAAAACTACTTCAAATTCACTTTCTAGTCTGTCATACGCTTTTTCAAACAATAGTCTCTCACTATAAGATTGATCTGCTATAGTGTTTGTGTTTTTGTTAAGATCTCGTACTACCTCAGCTAATTCATAAATTTTACCTGAATTTATTTTTTGCTCATATTCTTGCGCTCTCCTGCTCCACATTGTTCTTTTCACTTTTGGTTTAGTTTTGAGAATAGAAATACATTTATTTATTTGATGCGTTGAACAAATTGGTCTCAAAAGGGATTGTTTATTTATTGGTAATTGTAGAGTTAATTTATCCTTTAATATTTCAATTTTGTAATTCTGACTTTCTATTCCACCTATTAGTGCCTTTTCAACGCTAACAATTTTACCCACACCGTCTTTAGGATAAACCACAAAATCATTAATATTGTAAATTTTCTTTTCTGTAGGTTGCTTTTTGATTTTTTTTATTTCTACTTTTTGGTCTGAAGATGAAGACTTAACTGTCAAACTTACTTTTTTTTCAATTTTCTTTTTTACAGCTTTAACCTTTTTTTTCTTTTTTTTTCTACCCATTTTTATTCTCCCGGTTTTTTAGAAAAGTATTTTTTATATTTATCTTTTTCAGTCTCATATTTTTTCCAGTCTTTAGGTGGTTCTTTTTTCTTACTAATATTTGGCCATTCATTCGAATATTTTTTATTTAAATCTAACCACATAGTTTTATCATCTTTTTCATATGTTGTATCTGGAACAATTGCTTCTACAGGGCACTCAGGTTCACATACTCCGCAATCTATACACTCATCAGGATTAATTACCAACATATTTTCTCCCTCATAAAAACAATCTACAGGACAAACTTCAACGCAATCCATAAGCTTACACTTAATACATTCATCTTTTACAAAATATGTCATTATTTATTTTTTTCTATAATACTCAATTTTACTTCACCACTTATTTTATCTGAGATATAAAGCAAACCACAAATTCTTCTAATTAAATTACTCTCATATATTCCAGATTTTTCATCAGACAAAACAATTTCCCAAAGAGTCTGTAAAACAAGAATTCTAATTTTCATATCCATTTTTTTTATTTCTCTTGTAAATTCCAAAATATGATTTGAGTCTTTCTCTTGTTTTTCAGCTTCTTCAAGAATTTCACTAGAAGTTTTATTTTGAGAATTTTCTTCTGAGAACTTATTAATAAAATTATTTATTAAATCTTTTTCTTTATCAGTGTAATTTTCATCTATTTTTGCAGCATGTATTAATAGCGAAACTATTTTAGTTAATTCTATATTTTGTTTATCTTTATTATTTGATAATTTAATCATTATTTTAAATTAAGAGATGACAGTTTTTGAAATGGATTATTTTTCCTTTTAAAAAATTTAATTTTATTAATTTTTTTTGATCCCTTATAACAAAATATATCATCATCTTTTTTTTCGCGTTTATAATCCATTAATTCCATAACTTTATAAAAATTTTCTTTTGAACATCCCAAAAGGTTCATCATTTCAGAACTAATTTTAAACTTACCATTTTTCGTACGATCTATAATTTTGAGAAATAATTTTTCCAAAATATCGACTCTTATATAGTAATTACCAAAATTTTCAAATCCGCATAAAAGTAGAAAATTTTTATCTAATTTATTTTGGTTATCAGTTAAAAAATTTAATCCAGATTTTGGAATTTCATTATTTTCGTTAATATTATTATAAAATTTCCATAGCAAAATTCTCAAAGCCACAGCTTTTGGTTTAAGCATTTTTGGTAAAAAAATATGATATCTACCAATTTTTATTCCGAGCTTTCTAAACTGCTTCCTATCCTCTTTTGAAATAGCTTTAACAACCTCTTCAACATCTCTTCGTTTAAGTACACCATTATTTTCATACAGCTGAAAAGACAACGCTCTTAAATACTTGTTTTTATTTTCGCTTTTTGCCAAATTTATTAAATCTTCAAGTTCCTCTTCAACATATTTTTTTAACCATGTATTTAAAAAAAATAACAATTCATCTTTCGAGTTAATTGCTAAATTTTCGTCTGCAATTATATCTATTTCAGGATGTAAATAATTGTTTCCTTTTCTAATTTTCGCAATTGGATGGTCCTTCCATACTATTTTATAATTAAGCCCAAAGTGTATTTCTTTATTTTTAATAATTTCTTTTACTCTTTTGACTAGCTCCTCGGCAATACCCTGTCTTGCAGCTTTCTTTAAAGACTTTACATCTGTATCCAGTGTACCCGAGGTAAATTCTAAGTTTAATTTTAAACCTTTTAATTTTCCAATTAATTGACCGTCTATTATTAATTCATCTTTGGTATTAATTTCTGTATTAAGCTTAATGTCTTGTTTCAAACCTCTAGACAAAACACTTATTCTCTTATCAATAAAACTTTTGGTAATTTCATTGTGCAATTTATCTGATAAGCTATCTTCAATATTTTTACTCATCTGTATCCAGTAATCAGCATTTTCTACCCAGTGTTTTTTATTTGCTACGTAAGACCAGGTTCTGACGTTAGAAATTTTGTTGGAAATCATATCTATATTACCTCGGTAGTTTTCGAGGCCTTTCAATTGGTTTTTCATATATTCATTTGGAATTTTATTTTTACCAGAATTTAAAAAATTAAAAACTTTACTGACTACGTCAATATGAGTGAAAGCTTTTTTTTGAAAGTCTGGAATTTGACAACAATCCCATAGTAACTCAAGTTTATCATTTGAAAATTTTATTTTTTTATCTCTTACCAGGTATTTCAAAACATTTTCATCTAGTGACTCTGAAATTTTCAAAAAATTCTTACTCGATGGTTTTTTTTCAAGAGATCGAATCAAATCCTCTGCACTATTAAAATTTAAATCAGAATTTCTCCAAAATAAAAACTTAATTTCATCAAGTATATGATTTTCTATTCTTTCAATTTCATCAGACTGGAGATTTTCGCATCCCCCAGTTACTCCAAATGATCCATCAACTTTGTATCTTCCGGCTCTTCCAGCTATTTGAGAAATTTCTGTTGTTCGCAAACGTCTTGTTTTTTTTCCATCAAATTTCTTTAGACTAGAAAAGCTTACTTGTTCAATATCCATGTTTAGTCCCATTCCAATGGCATCTGTGGCAACCAAATAGTCAACATCGCCAGCTTGGTAAATGTCAACTTGTGAATTTCTTGTTTTAGGACTCAAAGAACCCATTATTACTGCAGCTCCACCTTTTTGTCTTCTGACTAATTCAGCGATTGCATAAACTTCCTCTACTGAAAAAGCTATAAGCGCAGATTTTCTATCTAATCTTGAGATTTTTTTATGTCCATTATAAGAAAGCTTTGAAAAACGTTGTTGTTCTACAAAACGCGTTTCAGGTATGATACTAGAAATAATATTTTTCATAATTTGTGAACCAAGAAACATTGTTAAAACTTCTCCCCTAAAGTTTAAAAGCCTATCCGTAAAGATATGTCCTCTTTCTCTATCACCACACATTTGAATTTCATCAACAGCAATAAAATCGACTACTTTATCTTTTGGCATAGCCTCAACTGTGCAAATAAAATATTGTGCTGTATTCGGTATAATTTTTTCTTCACCTGTAATTAATGCTACTTTTTTTGAACCAATTTTTTTTGCACATTTGTCATACACTTCTCTTGCAAGAAGTCTTAATGGAAAACCAAAAATTCCAGAATTGAACTCAAGCATTTTTTCTATGGCCATATGTGTTTTGCCTGTGTTTGTAGGACCTAAAACTGCAATTACTTCATTTAGCCGAGATTTCATTTTTTAGTGTTATATTTTTTTTTAAATACTATATATAGGTTAGCACTGAGAACAAAAGATGATTAAATCATGACCGAATCACTTTGTCAAACGTTCTGTTTTAATAAATTTTATCTGTAGTAGGTTATTTGATTGTGGACGATTTTATAAAAAAAAATATTAGAGTACTTAAACCCTCAGCTACATTAGCTATAAATGAAAAAGCAAAAAAATTATTAAAACAGGGAAATAAAATTTATAATTTTGGTTTTGGTCAATCACCATTTCCAATTCCAGAAAAAATAGTATCAACATTAAAAGAAAACGCTGATAAAAAAGATTATCTGCCTATGCAAGGACTAAATGAACTTAGAGTGGCAATATCAAAATCTTTATTAAGTAAGACTGGTATAGAGTACGATAAAGATAACATTATTATAACACCTGGATCCAAAGAAGCAATGTTGCTTATGCATGTGGCATTTAATGGTGAAATAATTTTACCTGCACCTAGCTGGGTATCTTATGAGCCTCAAGCACAAATAGCTGAAAACAAAGTACATTGGCTTCAGACCTCAAGAGATAACAATTGGTTTCCAACTGCAGAAGATATAGAAAAAAAAATCAAATCTATTGGAAACAAAAATATAATTTTAATTATTAATTCTCCAAATAACCCTTCGGGCACTGTTTGTAATAACTTAAAGGAAATCGCAAAGGTGGCAAAAGAATACAAAATTAAAATTCTATCAGATGAAATTTATACGGATTTAACTTTTGACCGAAATTATTTATCAATATCTAAGTTTTATCCAGAAGGAACATTTATAAGTGGTGGATTAAGTAAATGGTGTGGCGCCGGTGGTTGGAGACTAGGTTTCTTTGCCTCGCCAAAAGGTAATAAAGAATTTATTAATGCACTAAAAACTCTTGCAAGCGAGTCTTATTCTACAGTTAATAGCCCAACACAATATGCTGCAGTAGAAGCATATCAAGGTAATTATAATGATTACAAAGCAAAAACTATACATATTTTAAAAAGTGTAGGTAATTATGTTTATAATAATTTAAAATCAAACAAAGTACTAATTAATCCACCTCAAGGCGGATTTTATTTAATGCCTGAATTTTTGAATTCAAAGTTTAAGACATCAAGTGAAATGTGTGATGATATTCTTTCAAAATCTGGAGTGGCTTTATTACCTGGATCAGATTTTGGATTTAAAAATGATAAAATGATTACAAGATTAAGCTTTACTGATTTTGATGGGGATTTATTTTTAAAAAATATTAGTAGTAGTAAAGAACTAGATGATGATGTAATTAAAAAGTATGCTCCAAATGTTGTTGAGGGAACAAAAAAACTAGCTGAGTGGCATAAAAACCTTTGATAATTTGATTGTGTAATCTGTCCAATATAAGCTTTTACCCTTACATGTTTCATTTTGAATTGATAACATTTTCTTAATTTAATTATAATTAAGGAGGAAGATTATGAAAAAAATAATCTCAACAATCTCTGGAGCGTTGTTTTTATTTGCGATCAGTTTGCCTCTAACAACTATAGCAAAATCTGCTGAATTCTTTTCGATAGGAACAGGTGGACCGACTGGAGTTTATTTCCAGGTTGGTAATGCTATATGCAAAATGGTAGCAAAAATTCAATCTGCAGAACATGGAAGAAAAAAGGGGACAGATAAAGCATTACGTTGTTCAGCTCCCTCAACAGGTGGTTCGACTTACAATATAGGTCAAATCATGCAAGGTGAACTTCAGTTTGGTGTTGCACAATCAGACTGGCAGTATCATGCGTATAATGGAACTCGACCTGATAAAGTAAAACCCTTTAACGGTCTTAGAGCTGTTTTTTCAGCTCACCCTGAGCCATTTCAAATAATTACTAGAAAAGGTTCTAAAATAAAAGACTGGAATAGTTTAAAGGGAAAAAAAGTTAATATTGGAAACCCAGGATCTGGTCAAAGAGGAACTTTTGAAGTTTTAATGGAAGCTCATGGAGTTGATACTGGTTATTTTGGATCAACATCTGAACTTACTTCTTCAGAACAATCAGGCGCACTTTGTGATAAAAAAATCGATGCATTTGGATACACTGTTGGTGTTCCGAACGCAGGTGTTGCTCAATCAACTGATGGATGTGGCGCGAGTATCATCAATTTAGATACAGACCCTGTAAAAAAATTAGTTGCTGACAACCCATTTTATGCATTTGCAACAATTCCAAAAGGTACTTACAAAACTTCTAAAAAAGATGTAACTACTTTCGGTGTTATGGCTTCAGTTGTAACAAGCGAAGCAGTGCCAGAAGACTTAGTATATGCAGTTGTAAAAGCTGTTTTTGAAAATCTTGATGATTTCAAAAAACAACACCCTGCATTTGCCAATCTAGATCCAAAGAAAATGATCGTAGATGGTTTATCTGCACCATTACACCCAGGAGCAGTTAAATATTATAAAGAAAAAGGCTTAATGTAAGCTATTTATTTAAAAGGCCCAGTTGATTAACTGGGCCTTTTTTTTTATTGTCTCATAATGAGTCCAGCACCAGATCCAGACAAACCAAATTTTTTTGAAAGATTTGACGAAGAAGGTGGTTCGAGAAGAAAATTAAAAAATTGGAATTTAAAACTTGTTGCTACGATTGCTATTTCGTGGTCATTATTTCAGCTTTGGTATGCATCTCCGTTACCATTCATATTAGATTTCGGAAAGATAATTGATGTACCAGCACGGTCAGTCCATCTTGCATTTGGATTAGCGTTATGTTTTTTAGCGTATCCAGGTCTTAAGAAAAGTAGAGACAAACCAATATCTATATTTGATATTTTCTTAGTAATTATAGGTTTGGTGGCAACATTATATATATTCTTTGATTACGAAGGCTTAGTTTATCGCCAAGGAATAATGGCCAAAATAAATTTATTTGGTTTTGCTATACCTTATGAAGTTATATTAGGATCTTTAGGAATTATTCTTTTGTTAGAGGCCACACGAAGAGCCATTGGAATTCCATTAGTAGTTATTGCATTAATTTTTTTACTTTTTTCAGTATTTGGACAATCAATGCCAGATCTAATTTCGCATCAAGGATTATCTTTGACAAGATTAGTGGGTTATCATTGGTTTGGTGGAGAGGCAATATTTGGGATACCAATAAGTGTCTCAGTCAGTTTTATAT
>CACHKQ010000018.1 GCA_902580445.1 uncultured Pelagibacteraceae bacterium
AAATGCCAGAGATACAAGATATCAAATTTTATGTGATTTTTGTAAGAAAAATAATATTAAATCTTTGGTAACAGCCCATCACAAAGATGATCAAATTGAAACTTTTTTAATAAGGTTATCTAGAGGAAGTGGAGTCGAAGGATTATCATCAATGAGCGAAAGTACAAAATTAAATTATGGCATTAAATTATTAAGACCCTTTTTAAAATTCAGAAAAGAGGAACTTCAAATTATTTCAAAAAAATTCTTCAAAAAAGTTATTAAAGATCCGAGTAATAAAAATAAAAAATTTTTAAGGACAAATATTCGCGAGTTAACTAAAATTTTAAAAAAAAAAGGTATTGAACCAGATCAAATTTATAGATCTATTGAAAATATTTCATCAACGAAAAAAGCAATTAATTTTTATGTTAAACAATCATTAAAAAAATTTGTAAAATTCAAAAAAAGTGAAACAATTTTAGATTTTAATATGTTTCAAAAAGAACCTGCTGACGTAAAATTTAAAATTATTAACACAATTGTTAAAAATAGAGCTGCATCATACTATCCCCCAAGAGCTAAAAAGGTTTTAAATTTAATTAACAGGTTTAGATCTAAATCTACCCAAAAAAGCACTCTAGGAGGATGTATCTTCGAAAAAAGGAAAAACTTTGTTCATGTGACAAAAGAATTTTAAAAAAACTGGTTTTCTCTAAAAAATTGATTAAAAATTACTTATTTTTGTTAACTTTTTAATTATTTGTAGCTTTATGACACTTGTTTAAATTGTAAAAATACCTATTTATTAAGTATGAATTTAAGAAATTTACTAATGTGGGGTTTAATAGTCCTTTTGTCTGTAGGGCTGTTTAATATATTTCAAAATCCAAATAAAACAAACGACCAAGCTAACAATATAGCATTTTCAAAATTTTTAAAAGAAGTGGACAATGGAAGAGTTGTTCAAGTTAAGATACAGGGCAACAATATATCGGGTGTTCTATCAGATGGTTCCAAATTTCTCACTTACTCACCTAATTACCCCGGTTTAGTAGAAAAGTTATCCGAAAAAAATGTGAATATAGTTGCAACACCAGTCGAAGATAAAATGCCATCACTACTAGGAGTTTTACTATCCTGGTTCCCAATGCTTTTGTTAATTGGAGTATGGATATTTTTTATGAGGCAGATGCAAGGTGGCAGAGGTGGTGCCATGGGTTTTGGAAGATCAAAAGCAAAATTACTTACCGAGTCACAAGGAAAAGTAACATTCAATGATGTTGCTGGTATTGAAGAAGCAAAAGAAGAAGTAGAAGAAATAGTAGAATTTTTAAAAGATCCAAGAAAATTTAGAAGACTTGGTGGAAAGATCCCAAAAGGTGCATTACTCATTGGCCCTCCAGGAACAGGAAAAACTTTATTGGCAAAAGCGATTGCTGGTGAAGCAAACGTTCCTTTTTTTACGATCTCAGGATCTGACTTTGTTGAAATGTTTGTGGGCGTTGGTGCATCTAGAGTTAGAGACATGTTCGAACAAGGTAAGAAACACGCTCCTTGTATAATTTTTATAGATGAAATCGATGCTGTTGGTAGAAGTAGGGGGGCTGGTTTAGGTGGTGGAAACGATGAAAGAGAACAGACTTTAAATCAGTTACTGGTTGAAATGGATGGTTTTGACACTAATGAAGGAATTATTTTAATTGCCGCAACAAATAGACCGGATGTATTGGATCCAGCTTTATTAAGACCAGGAAGGTTTGATAGACAAGTTGTTGTTCCAAATCCAGACATTATCGGAAGAGAAGCAATTCTGAAGGTTCATGTCAAAAAAATTAGCACTGGACCAGATGTAAAACTAAGAACAATAGCAAGAGGAACTCCAGGTTTTTCTGGAGCAGATCTTGCTAATTTAATAAACGAATCTGCATTGTTAGCTGCTAGAAAAAATAAAAGAGTGGTTACAATGAGTGACGTGGAAGAAGCAAAAGATAAAGTAATGATGGGAGCTGAAAGAAGATCAATGGTTATGTCTGAGGAAGAAAAAAAATTAACTGCTTACCATGAAGGTGGTCACGCGATTGTTGCTCTAAATGAAAAAGTGTCTGACCCAATTCACAAAGCTACCATTATACCAAGAGGAAGAGCACTTGGTATGGTAATGAGACTACCTGAAAGAGATCAACTATCTGTGACTAGAGAGAAAATGTATTCAGATATAGCAGTTGCAATGGGCGGTAGAATTGCAGAGGAACTTATATTTGGATATGAAAAAATAACTTCAGGCGCGTCTTCTGATATCGATATGGCAACTAAAATGGCCAAAAATATGGTGACTAGATATGGAATGAGCAAGGATCTAGGAACTATAGCTTATGGTGAAAATGAAGATGAAGTTTTTCTTGGAAGGTCAATAACTAGACAGCAAAACATGTCAGAAGATACTGCTAAAAAAGTTGATGCAGAAGTTAAAAAAATTATTGACACTAGCTACGACAGAGCTAAGAAAGTTTTAACAGAAAAAATTGATGACCTCCATAAACTTGCAAAAGCATTACTGGTTTATGAAACTTTGACGGGTGATGAAATAAGGGATTTAATTCTTAAAAATATCAAACCAGAAAAATTATCAAAAAAAGAGGAAAATGATGAAGATAACGTTTCCTCAGCAATAGATTCTATTGGTTTAAAACCTAAACCAGCATTATAATATATTCTAATCATGAGAAACTATTACACCAGGGCGTGTAATTTTTATCATGGAAGAGCTGCGAGAAAACTAATCAAACTAAACAAAGCTTTTCCACTAAATGGTAAAAAAAATATTGCCTTTGATCAATTAGAAATTTTTTCAAGGAAAAAAAGAAAAGTTAAAACCAGATTAATACACATAAAAGAAATTAACTCTCTTAATAAAAATATAAAAAAAATTGTTAAATACGATTTAAAAAAAATTATATCAAAAAGAAAAAACTTCCTTAAAAACATTAATTTTAGTAATGCTACAATAATGGGGGTCTTAAATCTTACCCCAGATAGTTTTTCTGATGGAGGAAAATTTAACAGTAATAAAAAAGCCCTCAAACAAATTTCTTATTTGATTGAATCTGGGGCTAAAATTATTGATATAGGAGGGGAGTCAACGCGGCCAGGATCAAAAACAATCGATCCAAGTAAAGAATGGAAAAGAATCAAATATATTGTAGAAAATTTTAAAAAAAAATATAAAAAAGTTTGCCTATCAATTGATACCAGAAAATCTGATATAATGATCAAAAGCATAAAAAATGGAGCAGATATTATTAATGATGTATCAGGCTTTAATTACGATCCAAATACAATATCGAAACTTAAAAATTTCAATATTCCACAAGTTTTACATCATATGCAAGGTACACCAAACACTATGCAAAAAAATCCAAGATATCAAAATGTTTTGCTTGATATTTACGATTTTTTTGAAAAGAAAATTTCAAATATATCTAATAATAAAAAAACCATTTTAGACCCCGGTATTGGTTTTGGTAAAACTTTGAAACATAATTTGACTTTAATTTCTAAAATATCTTTGTTTCATAGTCTTGGACTTCCTATTTTGGTTGGTACTTCAAGAAAAAGATTTATTAATCAAATTTCTGGAGAATATGATAGCGAGGATAGAACAGGGGGGACCTTAGCCTCTATTCTTTTTTTATTATCTCAAGGAGTGCAAATTTTTAGAGTTCACAATGCTCGGGAAATAAAACAAGGAATTTTAGTATTTGAAAAAATATATGAAGAATAAATACTTTGGTACTGATGGAATTAGAGGAACTGTAAATCAAGGAAATATTACTGGTGAAAAATTTTTTAAGTTTGGATTAGCATCAGGCACTTATTTTAAAAATCAAAAAAAGTCTAAACAGATTGCAATTATAGCTAAAGATACACGATTATCAGGATATACTTTAGAACCAGCTTTAGTCTCGGGTCTTGTCTCAGGAGGAATGCATGTATTTACCTTAGGACCATTACCCACAAATGGTTTAGCAATGTTAACTAAATCAATGAAAGCTAATATGGGAATTATGATTACAGCTTCCCACAATCCTTATTTTGACAATGGTCTTAAACTATTCGGTCCTGATGGGATGAAGTTGTCCGACAAAATTGAAAAAAGGATTGAAAAACTAATAGATGCTAAAAATACAAAACAGTTAACAAATCCAAAATTTTTAGGAAGAGTTAAAAGATTAGAAGATGGAAATGATAAATATATAAGAATATTAAAAAATAATTTTCCAAGTAATTTCAAACTTGAAGGAATAAAAATAGTTTTAGATTGTGCAAATGGAGCTTGCTATAAAGCAGCACCTAAATTACTTAAAGAGCTCGGGGCAAAAGTTATTTCCATAGGAGTCAAACCAAATGGACTAAATATAAATGAGAAATGTGGATCAACTTTCCCGTCAAAAATAAAGACAGCGGTAAAAAAGTACAAAGCAAATGTTGGAATAGCATTTGATGGAGATGCAGACAGAGTAATTATGTGCGATGAAAAAGGCAAAATAATAGATGGTGATCAAATCATTGCAATGTTGGCCAGACGTTGGAAGTCCAAAAAAATTTTAAAGGGCGGGGTGATAGGAACACTAATGTCTAATTATGGTTTAGAAAAATTTTTAAAAAATGAAAAAATAAAATTTTCAAGATCAAAGGTTGGAGACAGGTACGTTAAAGAAAAAATGAAAAAATTTAATTATAATCTAGGCGGTGAACAGTCTGGGCATATTATTTTAGGAAAATTCGCAACAACCGGTGATGGATTATTAGTAGCTTTAGAAGTTTTGTTTTCTCTTCGAAAAGGTAAAAAAGCTAGCCAGCTCCTTAAAGTATTTAAACCACTACCACAAATATTAGAGAATATAATAGTAAAAGACAAAAATATTATTAGCAAATTTAAATGCAAAGTTGCAATAAAGAAAGCAAAAAAGATTATGGATCAGAAGGGCAGAATTTTAGTTAGAAAATCTGGTACAGAACCAAAAATTAGGATAATGGCCGAGTCATATGATAAAAGTTTAATTTTAAAATGTATAAAAATAATAAAAAAATCTATTAAATAAAATTGAAACCTAAATCAAAAATTTTAATTATTGCTGGATCAGACTCTTCAGGAGGAGCGGGCATTCAAGCAGATATCAAAACAGTAACAGCATTAGGCGGTTACGCAATGACAGCTATAACTGCAATTACTGCACAAAACACAACAGGAGTGAGTTCTGTAGTTCCCCTACATCCAAAAGAAATAGAAAAACAAATTTTATTTACATCCAAAGACATAAAACCAGACGCAATTAAAATTGGTATGCTTCACTCATCAGAAGTAATACTCGCAGTCATAAGGGTTTTAAGAAAAATCAAAACTGAAAAAATAATTCTAGACCCAGTTATGATCGCCAAAGGGGGATTCAAATTAATAAATGATAAAGCCATAAAAACACTTAAAAATAAACTTATTAAAAAAGTTCATTTAATTACACCTAATATTCCTGAGGCTGAAGTTTTAACAAAAATAAAAATTAGAAGTTTAGAAGACATGATACATGCTGCCAACATTTTGCTCGAATCTGGAGTTAAAAATATTTTAGTTAAAGGTGGACATGGAAAAACAGGAACTATGCAAGATGTATTTTTGAATAAGAAAGAATTAAAGATTTTTAAAAATAAAAAAATTAAAACTAAGAATACTCATGGTACAGGATGTACTTTATCAAGTGCTATAACAACTTTTTTTGCATGTGGAAAAAGTTTAAATAAATCCTGTGAGCTTGGAATTAAATATGTTAATCAATCTATCAGGTCTAATCTTAACTATGGAAAAGGTCATGGCCCAATTAATCACTTGAGCTCAATAAAAATTAATAGGATGTTTAATTAATGAAAAATGTTGTTGTAGTAGGTTCTCAGTGGGGTGATGAAGGAAAAGGAAAAATTGTAGATTGGCTTTCAAGCGAAGCAGATGTTGTAGTTCGTTTTCAGGGCGGTCACAATGCTGGTCATACTTTAGTTATTGACGGAGTTACTTACAAATTAAGATTGTTACCATCTGGCATAGTTAGGAAAAATAAAATTTCAATAATTGGAAATGGTGTAGTTGTTGATCCATGGGCTTTACTTGACGAAATAAAAGAAATTAAGTCTAAAGGTGTAATTGTAGATGAAAATAATTTAATTTTGTCGGAGTCGGCAAATTTAATACTTCCTTTTCATAAAGAGATGGATGAAATTAGAGAGGACGCGGCGGGTAATGCCAAGATTGGAACAACAAGACGAGGAATTGGACCTGCCTATGAAGATAAAATTGGAAGAAGATCAATCAGAGTTATGGATTTAGTATCAGAAAGTAATTTAGATCATAGACTAGAGACCGTACTTATTCATCACAATGCAATTAGAAAGGGGTTAGGTAAGCAGATTTACAAAAAAGAGCAATTAAAGAAAGATCTTTTAAAAATTGCACCAGAAATTCTAAAATTTTCTCAACCAGTTTGGAAAAAAATCGACGAATACAAAGCGAAAGGAAAGAAAATATTATTTGAAGGTGCCCAAGGCATTCTTTTAGATGTAGATCACGGCACATATCCATTTGTAACTTCTTCAAATACAGTAGCCGCAACAGCTGCAACAGGTTCTGGATGTGGTCCAAATACTATTAATTATGTTTTAGGTATTACAAAAGCTTACACAACCAGGGTAGGAGAAGGTCCTTTCCCCACAGAACTTAAGGACAAAATTGGAGAGTTACTTGGTAATAGGGGCAAAGAGTTTGGGACGGTAACAAGTAGGAAACGAAGGTGTGGGTGGTTTGACGGTGTTCTTGTTAGACAAACAATTAAAATTTCTGGTATTGATGGAATAGCGCTCACAAAATTAGATGTACTCGATGAACTTGAGGAAATTAAAATGTCTATAGCATATGAACTAAATGGAAAAAAAATTGATTATTTACCAGCAGCTGTTGATGATCAACTTAAAGTCAAACCTATATACAAAACTTTTAAAGGATGGAAGTCCTCAACAAAAGGAATAAAAGATTTCGAAAAATTACCTGATAATGCAAAATTATATATTAAGGAACTAGAAAAATTCATTGAAACAAAAATATCAAGTATATCAACGAGTCCCGAAAGATCTGATACAATTCTTATAGAGAGTCCTTTTTAGTTTTTACTTTGCTGGTAAAAGATTTTTTGAGTTGCTTGAGTTTAGCATCGCTTTTTGAAGTTTTTCGAAAGCTTTTGTTTCAATTTGTCTAATTCGTTCTCTACTTATTTTATATTTTTTGCTTAGTTCATCTAAAGTTTTTGGTTCTTCTGATAACTTTCTTTCCTGTATTATTTTTCTTTCTCTATCATTTAAAATTTTTATGGCATCTTGAAGCAAACCCTTTTTTTCATCCAACTCTTGTTTTTGTGAAATATAAAGCTCTTGATCCAAATTATCATCAACTAACCAGTCTTGCCATTCACCTTTTTCATCAGATTTAATAGGATCGTTTAAAGATTTTTCTTGACCCATCATTCTTCTGTTCATTGAAATTACTTCATCTGATTTTACACCAAGTCTTTTTGATATTTCATTAACCTGTTCTTTTTTTAGATCTCCCTCTTGACTTGGTGCAATTTGTTTTTTTATTTTTTTTAAATTAAAAAATAATTTTTTCTGTGCTGCTGTTGTCCCCATTTTGACCAAACTCCATGATCTTAAAACATATTCTTGAATTCCAGCCTTGATCCACCACATGGCATAAGTTGCAAGTCTGAAGCCTTTGTCTGGATCAAATTTTTTTACTGCCTGCATCAATCCAATATTGCCCTCAGATATCAATTCGCTAACTGGAAGTCCATAACCTCTATATCCCATGGCAATTTTTGCTACCAATCTTAAGTGGCTCGTTACTAGTTTGTGTGCTGATTTTAAATTTCCACGATCTTTCCAATTTTTGGCTAGCATGTATTCCTCTTCTGCATCTAGCATAGGAAATTTTTTAATTTGAGCAAGGTAAAGTGACAATCCCCCCTCTCCAGATAATATGGGTAAATTAGTTATTTCAGTTTTAGTATTCATTTACAGCTGTATATATATTTCTAAATAAAATTTTTTCAATTGGTTAATTTTTCAAGTATATCAAGTATTTTTTTAAAATCTTTGGGTAATTTTGACACAAATTCGATTTGTTTATTTTTTGAGGGATGGGTAAATCCTAAGCTTATAGCATGAAGAGCCTGCCTTTTAAAATTCATTAAAACTTTCTCAAATTCTTTATTAATTTTCTTAAATTTTATTTTTTGTTTTCCGTATTTTTTATCTCCAATTAAACTGTTTCCCTTATGGGAAAGATGTACTCTTATTTGGTGAGTCCGTCCAGTTTCTAAAGTACACTCTACCAAACTAATTTTTGGTATTTCATTATTTCCAAATACTTTTAATGTTTTATAATTAGTAATTGCTTTTTTTCCAGAAATTTCACTTACTGACATAAGCTGTCTATTTTTTTTACTTCTAGAAATTAGTGTTAAAATTTTTCCGTTTAATGGTCTTAAAACACCCCAAATTAATGCAATATATTTCCTTTTTATATTATGCTGACTGAATTGATTTGAAAGCTTAACGTGAGATAAGTTATTTTTTGCTACGACTAGTAAGCCACTTGTTCCTTTATCAATTCTGTGAACTATACCAGGTCTAAGTATTCCATTTAAATCTGAAAGATTTTTTTTATAGTGATAAACTAAACCATTAACCAAAGTTCCACTTTTATTACCAGCTCCTGGGTGCACAACTAATCCAGCTGGTTTATTTAAAACTATTAAATCATGATCTTCGTAAACAATGTCAATTTTAATTTTCTCTGGTTTAATATACTCATTTTTGCTTTCTGGGATTGAAAAAAGTATTTTATCACCGATTTTTACTTTTTGAGATGGTGAAGAAATAATTCTATCATTAACTGACAAATTTTTAGAAAGTATAATTTTTTTAATTTGTGTCCTAGTTATAGTTTTAAGCTTATGCGCCAAGAATTTATCTAGCCTTGCATTACTGCCTATTTCTTCAACTGAAAATGTTTTTATTTTAGTCATTTATAGTTTAAAACATCTATATGCGTTCGTAGCTCAACTGGATAGAGCGTCTGACTTCGGATCAGAAGGTTGAGGGTTCAAATCCTTCCGGGCGCACCAAAATCAGGCAATCCAATTTTTTAATTTATCTTTATTATTGATAATATACTCAGGATAACTTGAGTCTATTTCAATCTTTTTAATTTTATATCCCCGATCTAACACATCTTCACCTTGATTAATTTTTAATTCAATATTTTTCTCACTAACAATTTCCGCTTTATTAAACTCGCCATGAGCAAAAGACTTTATTTTTTTTGATATATTTTTTACATCTTGAAGATATGCGAAATGCCAACCACCTTTATCAATAATTTGAAGATTTTTTTGTTTATCAATTCTCCAAAAAGGATACTTTTTAAATTTCAAATTTCTAAGCCACTGGGGTGATTTTAAATTTTTTTTGAGACAAATTTTTGAACCATGCCAATTATTTTCGTTTAAGTTTAAGAGGTTAAGCTTGTACATAAACATTTTTTGTGAAAAAACTGCGTATTTATTTTTATCAAAGACTTTTAACTTATTTAAATCTGGTATTTCATCGACATCAGATAAGATGATTAGATCGTTATCCTGGGATTTATTTAAACCCTTCATAATAGAATTTCTTTGATGCTGCTCCACAAGAGATTCTCCTCCAGTATGAGGTCTTTTTATATCGTCGGGAGTATCGTCAACTTCTATATAAATAATTTTGTTTTGGAACTTTTTATATTTATTTTTATCAAAATGCAGTTTTCTAACCTGACCTTGATGGTTAACTGTTGATTCGACTATTACAAAAAAATCAACATACTCATCCAGTATATTAAATCTTAAATCAGCGATATGATCTTCATTAAAATATTGAAAACAGTCAAAAATTGCCATATTTCTTTAATCAAAATATTTGTCTTTAATTTTCATATAAAATTTAGAGTGAGGTAAATTTAATGATTTAGATATTTTATTTAAAAATTTTATTTGTCCAGATATGAGCATTAAATTTTTTCATTTTCTTGTAAAAGTTGCTATTCCAATTTTTTTCCCCTCAATAACAGATGATGAACAATGTAAATGTGATCTATCAAAAATTAGCATCGATCCAACTTCCCACTCATAAATTATCTCTACTTCTAAACCTTTTAAATTATTTATATCCTCATGCTTTAAGTACTTTTCATGGATTTTTTTGTCAAACGGTTTATCCCCATATAATTTTAAATGCTCTGCTGATCTTTTATTCTGGCCGTAACTTAAGTTTTTTTTCTTTAATTCCTCAGGATCTTGAGTAAAAGAGGTTGATCCACCATAATATCTATTTTTGAAAATTACAGTACTTCCTACTGGAGTAAGAGGAATTAAACTTTGTTTATATATTTGATTTTTTATTTCAAAACCCGCATCTACGTGAAGACCTATTGGAGCGTAACTTTCTTGAATAAGACCATAAATATCTTTGCCATTTTCATCTTTGAGATTATCCATTTTAAATTCTCCAATTTCTTTTCTAAGTCTCTCACAAAATATTTTTTCTAAATCATCATCATAACCTTGAAGCCATCTTTTTTTAATAACATTTTGTTTTTTATTATGAGTTGTAACTGGTAGCTTCTCATACAAATTCATAAATTCCTGAATTTCTTTTTTGCTATAAATATTTTTTATTACCTTGGGAGCTGTCTCAGTTTTTTTTATTTTTTCTATTTTTTCATCCATAATATTTTATTCACCCATATTAATAAGTGTTCCCCTTACTTTTGCCCCTAAAAAAGAAACGTAAAAAATAATTACACCTAAAATAAAGTAAACTATAGATATAGATATTGATTTAATTATGTCAAAATAATTCACATTTCCACTTATCAAAATACTTCTCATTTCCTCAAATATATGAACCAAAGGTAATCCTTTAGCTATAATCTGCAAAGAATTTGGAAGTATTTCTATTGGATAATAAATACAGCCCAATGGAGCTAAAAAAAATAAACTTGCCCAAGCAATATTTTCAAATGATGGTCCAAATCTCAATAAACCTGAAGTAACCAACAGACCCAAAGTGATACCAAATAAATATAAGGCTAGTAATAAAAATAATAACGGCATTCCTAATTTAAAAACTGATACACCAAAAAGAGGAATCGCTATGATTGCAGCAGGTATCATTCCAATTAAAGCTCTTAAAATAGCAGTAAATGTAAGCGAAGCTACAATTTCACTTATTTTTATTGGTGCAATGAATAAATTAGTAAAATTTCTACTCCAAATTTCTTCTAAAAACATCATATTAAAACTAATACTTACTCTAAATAAAAAATCATATAAAATTGCTGCAGTTAAAATAATACCAACTGTATTACTGTAATATTCTGAGTTTAATGTAAAAAACTTTGAAATAAATCCCCAAAGAAAAATTTGAACGGTTGGCCAATAAATTAAGTCAATAATCCTAGGAAGAGAGTTACTGATCAAATACATGTGTCTTAATCCTAAAGCATAAACTTTATTAAAATTCACTTTTGCTCCTTGCTAATTTTAAAAATGTTTCCTCAAGATTATTTCTTCCGTGTTTATCAATTATTTGTTTACATGTACCCCTATCTATAATTTTCCCGTTCTTCATCATTATAATACTGTCACACAGTCTTTCGACCTCAGCCATATTGTGTGATGCAAGAAGTATTGTAACTTTATTTTTACTTCTGTAGTTTTGAATATAGCTTCTAACAAAATCACCTATATCTGGATCTAGGCTGGCTGTAGGTTCATCCAAAAGTAAAATTTCAGGTTTATTTATTAAAGACTTTGCTAATGAAACTCTATTTTTTTGTCCAGATGATAGTTCTCCAGTTTTTCGTTCAAAGAAGTCACTAATATTCAAATCTTCAGATATCTCATCAATTCTTTCTTTTCTATTTTTTATTCCATAAAGTCTGCTGTAAACTTCTAGATTTTGTCTAACAGTTAGTTTTTTAGGTAATTCAATGTAAGGAGAAGCAAAGTTTATTCGCGCCAAAATCTCATCTCGTTTAAAAGTATCCAGATTTTTGTTATCAATAATTATTTCTCCGCTTGTTGGTTTAATGAGACCTAAAATCATTCCTATAGATGTAGTTTTACCACAACCATTCGGTCCTAATAAACCAAGCGTTCTATCTTTATCAATTTCAAAATTTATACCATTTACGGCAAAACTATCATTAAACTTTTTTTTTAAGTTTTTAATTTGTATAAACATTTAGTTTGCTGCTTTTTTAAGTCTATCATTTATAGCTATTCCTATTTTACTCTTTGGAATTTTAACTACTTTAATTTTTTTGAAACCTTTTTTTTTAATTTTTCTCAGAGTTTTGTATAAGTTTCTAGCCGCTTCTTCCAGATTCCCTTCCTTACTTAAGTTAAATGTATTTTTTTGGTTATTATACCTTTTGCCAAAAACTATACATGCGGCTTTATCATCCATTTTTTTACTGTTTAATTCTATTGGGATACCAGGCGAATAATGTTTTTTTGTCATACCTGGTGAGATCACTTTATTTGATTTATTTGAAAAATAAACCTTTTCTCTTAAAATTTTATTAATTTCTTTAGCACTTATGGCACCAGGACGGAGAATTTGTATTTTTTTATTTAAATTTACTACAGTAGACTCTAATCCTATTTTACATTTTCCCCCATCTAAAATAAACGAAAGTTTTTTACCGAATTCATCTAAAACATCATTAGAACAGACGGGACTAACCGCAGATGATAAATTTGCACTCGGAATAGCTAAAGGAAATTTTAATTTACCTAATAATTTTCTTATAATTCTATTTTGAGGAAATCTAACAGCAATAGTTTTTAAATTTGCGTTCGCTAAAGACGAAATTTTTGAATTTTTTCTTTTTTTTAAAATATATGTAAGTGGCCCAGGAGAAAATTTTTTATATAGCTTTAAAAACTTATCACTTAAAAAAGCATCTTTTTTTAATAATCCAAGGTTGTAATAGTGAATTATCAAAGGGTTGATCCTTGGCCTTTTTT
>CACHKQ010000019.1 GCA_902580445.1 uncultured Pelagibacteraceae bacterium
AGGGAAAAATAAGAGGTAGATATACGATAATAGGTTTTAACCCCGATAAAATTTATAATATAAATAAGAACAAAGTTGTAATTGATAGTTTCAATAATAAAAAAATTATAAAAACTAATACACTTCAATATTTGAATGATTTAATTAAAAATTTTAAAGTAAAATCATCAAATAAATTGCCTAGAATGTCATCAATGTTAGTAGGGTACTTCTCGTACGACATTATTCGATTAATTGAGAAAATTCCTGATAAGTGTAAAAAAGATATCAGTATACCCGATATTAGATTAATGAGACCAAAAAATTTAATAATTTATGACAATTTAAAAAAGAAAATTTTTTTTATTCAAAATGTATTCAAAGATGAAATTATTAAAAATTATGAATTAAAATATAGTTTAATTTCTAAAAGTTTTAAGGAATTTCAGAATTTTGGTAAGATAAAACTTCCGGAGCATTTTCATAAGAATCTAAAATCTTCTGTTATTAAGTCTAATATTACAAAGAAAAAGTTTAAAAATAATGTTTTGAAAGCTAAAAAATATATTAAAAAAGGTGATATTTTTCAGGTTGTTTTGAGCCAAAGA
Organism: uncultured Pelagibacteraceae bacterium; assembly: GCA_902580445.1. Classification (GTDB taxonomy): domain Bacteria; phylum Pseudomonadota; class Alphaproteobacteria; order Pelagibacterales; family Pelagibacteraceae; genus Anoxypelagibacter. The sequence continues at coordinate 588 of CACHKQ010000019.1, forward strand.
TTTGAGTCCAAAATAGAAAAACCTCCTCTAGAGATTTATAATTCTTTAAGGATTCTTAATCCATCACCTTTTATGTTTTACTTTAATTATGATGATTTCCAGATTTTAGGAAGTAGTCCTGAAATTCTTGTACGTTTATTGGATGGTCAAGTTACAATTAGACCAATAGCAGGTACAAGATCAAGGGGGGAAAATAACAAAGAAGACCAAAGGTTAGTTAATGAATTATTAAATGATCCTAAAGAACTTGCTGAACACTTAATGCTTTTAGATTTAGGTAGAAATGATGTGGGCAAAGTATCAAAATCAAACAGTGTCAAAGTTACAGAAAAATTTAAAGTTGAGAAATATTCGCATGTTATGCACATTGTTTCTAACGTAATTGGAAAACAAAAAAAAAATTTATCAATTTTTAATACTTTTCTGTCGGGTTTTCCAGCAGGTACTGTAAGTGGTGCGCCAAAAATAAGAGCAATGGAAATTATTGATCAATTAGAAAGCTCAAAGAGAAAATTATATGCCGGTGGAATCGGATATTTTACTTCAAAACAAGATTTTGATACCTGTATTGCTTTAAGAACCGCACTAATCAAAGATAGAAAAATTTATGTACAATCAGGTGCGGGTATAGTTGCTGATAGTAATCCTAATAATGAATATAATGAAACTGTTAATAAAGCTAAAGCTTTGTTGAAAGCTATTAGTTAAATGAAAACTTTATTAATAGATAACTACGATAGCTTTACGTATAATCTTTATCATTATCTTCAATCGTTAAATTGTAGTGTTGATGTTGTAAGAAATGACAAAATTACATCTAATCAAATAATTAGAAAAAATTACAAAAAAATTGTTATTTCACCTGGGCCAGGAAATCCTAATCAAGCAGGAAACTGTTTAAAAATAGTAAAAAATTTATCAAAAAAGCTTTCAATCTTAGGTGTTTGTCTGGGGCATCAGATTATTGGACAAGCTTTTGGAGCAAAAATTATAAATGCAAAAAAGCTCATGCATGGAAAAACAAGTAAAATTTTACATAATAAGAAGGGAATTTTTAAAGGTGTTAAAAATAGTTTAGTAGGAACTAGATATCACAGTCTAATAATAGATCAAAAAACTTTAAGTGAAGATTTTATTATTACAGCTAAAACTAAAGACAATGTAATAATGGGTATTATGCATAAAAATTTTAATTTGCACGGGGTTCAATTTCATCCCGAAAGTATAAAAACAAGTGAAGGGATGAAATTAATAAAAAACTTCATTAAATTTAGATAAAATGAAAGAGATACTTAAAAAGCTTAAGAATAAAAAAAATCTCACTTTTGAAGAGAGTAAAACTGCTTTTTCAGACATAATGTCGGGTAAAGTTAACGAGGAAATAATACATGATTTTTTAACTTTTTCATCTGCCAAAGGTGAAACATCTGATGAAATAGCTGGTGGTGTTTATGTTTTACGAGACAAAGCTACCAAAGTTGATGTTCCGGATGATACGGTTGATACTTGCGGCACTGGAGGTGATGGAAAAAATACATTGAATATATCCACTGCAGCAGCACTTTTATTATCGAGTTTCGGTGTGAAAGTAGCAAAACACGGTAATAAATCTGTTTCGTCAAAGTGTGGGTCTGCCGATGTTCTAGAAAAATTAGGGATAAGTATATCTCTTGGGGCTAAAGAGGTAGAGGAGAGTATAAAGAATTACAATTTTGGATTTATGTTTGCTCCAGGTTATCACTCAGCAATGAAATTTGTAGGCCCAGTAAGAAAAAAAATTGGAAAAAGAACTATATTTAATTTAATCGGACCTTTAAGTAGCCCAGCTAAAGTAAAAAGGCAAGTAGTAGGTGTTTTTGATAAAAAGTTACTTAAAATTTTTGCTGAAGCTTTAAAAAATCTTAAATTAAAAAAAGCTTTAATAGTAAATAGTGAAGATGGCCTAGATGAAATTTCTCCCTACGCAAAGACTAATATCGTTGAATTAGAGGGCGAAAATATAAAAGAATATACTTTGGATCCGAAAGATATAGGAATAAATGCAAATAATTTTAAAAATATTGTTGGTAAAGAACCTGATTATAACTCCGAAAAAATAAAAGAAGTTTTTCAAGGAAAAGATAATGATTTTTCAATTGCTATATGTTTGAATGCTGCAGCAGGTTTAATTGTATCAGATAAAATCAATTCTTTTAAAGAAGCTTATGGACAATTAAGAAAGCATATACTTTCAGGAAAAGTGGAAAATCATCTATCAAAAATGGCTAAATGAGCAACATATTAAATAAAATAATTGCTGATAAAAAAAATAGTGTAGAGAGTTATAAAAAATCTCTTCCTTTAGAGAAAATAAAAAAGAACATATCTGAATTAAATAATTATATTGCGTTCAAAGATAAATTAACAAAAAATAAAATTAATGTAATTGCAGAGATAAAGAAAGCTAGTCCGTCTGCTGGTATTATAGTAGAAAATTATAATCCCAAAGAAATAGCAAGAAAATACTTAAAGTCTGGTGCCTCATGTCTTTCTGTATTAACAGAGGAAAATTATTTTAAGGGAAAATTAGAACATATTGAAGAAGTAAAAAAAGAGGTAAAGTTACCTATTTTGTGTAAAGATTTTTTTGTTGACCCCTATCAAGTTTATCTTGCTAAAAGTTTTGGAGCAGATGCTATATTAATAATATTAGCTGCTATTGATGAAAAAACTTCAAAAGATATTTTCAGTGTTGCTGAAGAATTAAATATTAGTACAATTGTTGAGGTTCATACTCAGGAAGAAGCAAAGAAAGCTCTTTACTTTAAGAATTCAATAATTGGCATAAACAACAGAAATCTTAAAACACTAGAAACAGATTTAAAAACTACTTATGACCTGCATAAGGATTTAGCTAAACATGAAGGGCCTATAATTTGTGAAAGTGGTATTAAGTCAGAGAAAGAAGTCGAGGAAATAGTAAAAAAAACTAAAATAAATAATTTTTTAATTGGTGAATCACTTTTGAAAAATATAAACGAAAACACTTCGCTATTAGAAAAAATCGTTCAAATAAGCCCATAATATAAGGTTAATTTGACATTGATATTGAAGTAGAACTTTTGTAGAACATAAATGTACGGGATTTGTTCTATGCTTACAAAAAAACAAAAAAATTTATTACTTTTTATTAATAAGAAAATAAGATCGACTGGAGTTTCTCCTTCATATGAAGAGATGAAAAACTCACTCAACCTCAAGTCGAAATCAGGAATTCACCGACTAATATCAGCCTTAGAAGAAAGAGGATTTATAAAAAGATTAGCACATAAAGCTCGTGCACTTGAAGTTGTTAAGCTTCCAGAAAACGCTAGCGCACTCGATTTATTCAACAGCTTTACTCCAAGCGTAATTAAAGGTGGTTTAGATAAAAACTCAGGAAAATCTAGCAAGATCTCAGTTTTAGGTTCAATTGCTGCAGGCACACCAATTGAAGCAATACAACAAGAAGTTGATAAAGTAAATTTGCCAGCTGACTTCAATAAAAATGACGATCATTTCGGATTGAAGGTTAAAGGTGACTCTATGATTGAAGCGGGTATCAACGATGGAGACACCGTTATCATTAAGAAAAGTTCAAATGCAGATAATGGTCAAATTGCGGTTGTTTTGATTGATAACGAAGAAGCTACTTTAAAAAGAATTAGAAAAAAAGGTAATACTATAGCTTTAGAAAGTGCGAATAAGAAATACGATACGAAAATATACGCCGCTAAAAGAATTAAGATTCAAGGAAAATTAGTTTCTTTATATAGAAACTTCAATTAAAATAGTTTAATTTCATTTAATGTCTTTCATTTGCAGGTTTGCGCCCTCACCTACTGGTCCATTACACATAGGAGGTGTGAGAACAGCTCTTTTTAATTGGCTTTTGGCCAAAAAAAATAAAGGAAAATTTTATTTAAGAATAGAGGATACAGATAAAGAAAGATCTAAAGATGAGTTTAAAAAACAAATAATTGAATCTCTGTCATGGGTTGGAATAAAGCATGACGATAAAGAATTTATTCAATCCAAAAATATTAATAAACATAAGGAAATTGCTGAGGAACTCTTAAAAAAAGATTTTGCTTATAAATGTTATTGTTCTGAGGAAGAAATTAAAGAGCAAAAAGAAAAATGTAAAAAGCAAGGTATCCCATATGTTTACAATAGGAAATGGAGAGACCCTAAAGATCTTCAAATACCAAAAGATGTAAAACCAGTTATCAGGTTTAAAAGTAAAGTTTCGGGAAATACTGTAATTAAAGATTTAGTTCAGGGTGACATTAATATATCAAATTCTATTATTGAGGATTTTGTTATATTAAGACAAGACGGGTCTCCAACTTATCAGTTGTCCGCAACAGTTGATGATCATTCAATGAAAATTTCACATGTGATTAGAGGTGACGATCATAAGATTAATACATTTAAACAAAAACAAATTTATGAAGCAATGAAATGGGATATTCCTCTATTTGCGCACATACCTTTAATTCATAGTGAAAAAGGATCTAAGCTATCGAAAAGGGATAAATCCTCAACTATTGATGACTATGTTAAAATCGGAATTTTACCCGATTCACTAAGAAATTACTTGTTGCGACTAGGTTGGGCGTATAAAGATAAGGAAATCTTTTCTCTAGATGAAAGCATTAAACTTTTTGACCTGAAAGGTGTTGGAAAATCTCCATCAAAACTTGATATGTCTAGAATACTTTCACTTAATGAACATTATATTAAAAACATAGATGAAAAAATTCTTTTTGATTTTTTGAAAAGTTATGCTCAAAGGTATAAAAAAACTATCGATTCATCTAAAGAAGATGTTGTTTTTAAGTCTTTAAATTTCTTAAAAAATAAGGCTAAAACTCTTAATGATATTTATCAAAATTCTCAATACATACTTAGCAAAGAAATAAGTATTTCCGGTGAAGATTTAAAGCTTTTGGATGCAAATTCTAAGAAAATTATTAATGATTTCCTTAATGAATTTAAAAGTATTAATAACCCAAACAAAAAAAGTGTTGAAAAATTAATTAACAGTTTAATCAGTAAATACAAAACTAACTTTAAAGGTGTTGGTCAACCACTAAGGATTGCTTTAGTTGGTTCAAGATTTGGCCCTGGTATTTATAATATCATCCTATCGCTCACAAAAGATGAAGTCATAAAAAGAATTTCTAAAATTAATTAAATTTTTTTCATTAATTAAACTTGACGATCTTCTATCTTACCTTTATAAAAAGAACAAATCAAGAACATTTATGAAGCTTAAATTACCTTTTTATATTCACAAAGTCGGCGCTGGTTTCCCCTCGCCTGCCACCGATTACATCGAAGATGATGTGGATTTAAACACACATCTAATAAAAAATGCGCCAGCAACATTTATAATAAGAGTGCAAGGAAAGTCTATGACCAATGTCGGTATCTATGATGGAGATTTATTAATTGTTGATAGAAGCATTAATCCAAAAAATTCATCAACAGTAATAGCAAACGTAAATGAAGAGCTAGTGGTAAAAACTTTCATAAGAGGAAAAAATAATAATTATTTAGCTTCTGGTCCTAATAAAATTGAATTAAGTGAAAATCCTAACGTGATAATTTGGGGAGTAGTTACTTATGTCATCCATAAATTACAATAAAAAGAAAATTGCCCTTGTAGACTGTAATTCTTTCTATGTCTCTTGTGAAAGACTATTTAACCCAAAAATCCAAAATGAACCAGTTGTAGTCCTATCAAATAATGATGGTTGTGTGATTTCGAGATCTAAAGAAGCAAAAATCTTAGGAATTAAAATGGGTGAACCTTATTTTAAAGTTAAAGAATTAATTAAGAGAAATAAAGTTTATATTTTTTCATCTAACTATGCATTGTATGGTGATCTATCCCGTAGAGTTATGAGGGTATTGAAAACTTTTTCACCTAACGTAGAGATCTATTCTATCGATGAAGCGTTTATTGATTTATCTTTTTTAGATGAAAAAAGTATAGAAAACTATGGGAAAGAAATAAGAAAAAAAGTTTTAAAATGGACAGGGATACCAACAAGTGTTGGGATATCATCAACAAAAACTCTAAGTAAAGTAGCGAACCATATTGCTAAAAAAGAAAGAACAGGTGTTATGTATTTAAATGAAAATATAGATGAAAAACTTAAAGAATTTCCTATAGGAGACGTCTGGGGAGTTGGAAAACAATTGTCAAAATTATATATCAAGAATGGAATAGATAATGCATATAAACTAAAATCAACATCAAATACCTGGGTAAAAAAGAGTACGAATGTTTTGGGGTCAAGAACTGCAATGGAACTTCGTGGTATAAATTGTATTGGTTTGCAAACACACGAGGAAAAAAGAAAAAATTGTTGTGTATCTAGGTCATTTGGAAAAAAAGTAACTGACCTACAAAAACTAGAGGAAGCTGTAACCACATATTGTTTAAATGCAGCCGAAAAAATAAGGGGAGATAATCAAATATGTAAAGCTCTAACAGTTTTTATTAGAACTAGTCCTTTCAACAAAAACAGAAAATATTATTCAAACGGGCTAACAATAGATCTACCAATAGCAACGAGCAATAGTATAGAGCTAGTTAAAAGTGCAAGAAAAGCATTAAAGAGCATATACAAACCCGGTTATTATTATCAAAAAGCTGGAATAATTTTATCAAAATTAAAAGATTCGGATGGTAAAGATATTAATTTATTAACACCTTTGCTTGAAAATAAATCAAAAGAACTGATGAAAGCAATTGATTATACAAACATGAAATATGGTAGGCATGCAATTAGTATTGCAAATGCAGGAATAAATAAGGGATGGAAAATGAGAAGAGAGCATTCATCAAAGATAGATACTGCCTCCTTTAATTATCTACCAAAAGTAAGTGCGTCATAATTATTAAAAATCAATATTGATAGTAAGGTAAAAAATTGTCTATAAAAACTCATGGAAAAAAATATATATGTAATTCATGAAAATGATGAATGGCTTATTCCATTAAGAGAGAGTTTTAAAAAAATTAAAGCTCCTTTTAAAGAATGGCATATGGATAAAGAAAGTTTTGATTTTAAAAAATCTCCACCAAATGGTATTTTTTATAATAGAATGAGTGCTAGTGCACATTCGCGGGGACATAGATATGCTCCAGAAAATACAAAAGACGTTCTTGATTGGTTGGAAAGAGATAAAAGAAGAGTTGTAAACAATTCAAGAGCCTTGGAGTTAGAAATAAGTAAACAAAAACAATATGAACAATTAAAGAAATTCAATATAAATTTTCCAGAAACATATTATGCTAAAAATAAAGATGAGATCCTAGAAAAATCAAAAAATTTTAAAAAACCATTTATTACAAAACATAATAGAGGTGGAAGAGGTCTCGGGGTAAAATATTTTACAAATTCAAATGAACTTGAAAAATATATTAATGGAAATTTTGAAAACTCTATTGACGGAATTACTTTGTTACAGGAATATGTAGAATCTGATTCAAAAATAATCACAAGAGTGGAGTTTGTAAACGGAAAATTTTTGTATGCAGTTCAAGTTGATGCTAGTGAAGGTTTTGAGTTATGTCCTGCTGATGCTTGTAATGTTGAAGAAAAGTTTTGTCCAACAAATCCAGATGGTAATAAATTTATGATTGTAAAAGATTATAGCAATCTTGAACTTAAAAAGTATGAGGATTTACTTAAATCGAACAATATTGAAATTGCCGGTATTGAATATATTAAAGGTAAAGATGGAAAACATTATACTTATGATATCAATACGAACACAAATTATAATTCAATTGCAGAGAGAAAGAGTAATCTAAAAGGAATGGATTCTATAGCAACATTCCTTTACAATGAATTAAGAAATAAATTTTAAGGGGTGTCTACAAAGACTGAGATTATACCCTTTGAACCTGACCGGTAATTCAGTGAGGGAATATGAAAATAAAATTAGCGCTTGAGTGGTTTATAAATCCTGATCACCTACCCTTTATTGTGGGTCTGGATAAAGGCTTGTATAAAAAAAATAATATCGATTTACAAATTATTGAGCCTGAAGGACATTATGATGGTTTTAAAGAACTTGCACAAAACAATATTCAATTAGCAACTAATGAGCCTCTACACTTGATTGAAAAATATCAAAATAATATTTGCTCAATTGGAAATTTTTTTGAAACTAGTGGAGGTATTATATTTACCACTAAAGGTTATGAAAATTTAGTTAATGGAAAAGAAACTAAAATTACTTCACCGGTAAGTAATCCTGTTACAGACAAAATAGCTAATGATATTATTCAAAGACATTTGAAAAAAATTAATAAAACTAACAATGATATAAAGATTGTGGCTAATGATTTTTATCATATTAAACATCTAAAGGCTGGATTTGATGCTGCATGGTTATGTTTTGAAAACTTTGAGGGTGTTGAGTCAAAATTAGAAGGTTTGGAGGTAAAAAAATTATATTTAGAAGATGTTGAAATACCTAATTTTTGTGCGCTAGACGTATTTGCCTCAAAATCTTTTGCTAGTGCTAATAATAATTTGGTAAATGACTTTAAATCTGTGACACAGGAAAGTATCAAAATTTTAAGTTCAGACTTAGATTATTCTAAATCTTCTTATTATTCTTATACTAAAACAAAGCCTAGTCCATTGATGGATAATATTATTAAAGATACAATTCATAGATTTAAAAATCCTTTTGATAAATCTAAAAATAAGTGGAAAAATTTGCATAATTACGTAGTTACACAAAAAATTTCAAATATATCTGATGATCAATACTCAGATATGTTTATTTAATTGGAGACTTGCCAATTAAATGAAGATTTACAACTGATGCTGCTATATCAGTGGATTTATCAGTCCTAAATTTACTTATTACACTTTGAGTTTTTGTAATTTGGTTTTCTAAATGTTGTTTATTATTTAAAAGATGATTAACCGTATTAAAAATATTGTTTGCATTACAATTTGATTGCAATAATTCCGGAATAATTTCTTCATTAGCTGCAATATTAATTAAATTTGCAAATTTTACTTTTACGAGCATTTTAATAATAAAGAAATTAATAAAACCCATCTTATATATTATTATTGAAGGAATTTTTGCTTTACAAATCTCCAAAGAAATTGTGCCAGATTTAGACACTGCAAACATCGATGAGGCTAAAATATGAGATTTAATTTTTTCATCACCTATGGCCCCACAATTTTTTAAACCCTCTTTTAATAACAAATTTTGGATTAACTGAACATGTTCTGTGGTAGAATGGAAAACAAAAAATAATTCCTTATATTTTTCATTCATCTTTTTGACAAAATCAATTAATATTGGTGTCAAAACATTAATCTCGGACAATCTACTTCCTGGAAAAATAGAAAAGATTTTCTTATTTTCTTTTATAATTTGGCTTATATCAATTTTATTTTTTTCTCCTTTTTCAAGCAAAGGATGGCCAGTCACAGTAGATGGAATTTCTTCTTTATCAAAATATTGTTTTTCAAAGGGAAATAATAATAAAACATGATCTAAAAAAGATTTAAGCTGCTTTACTCTATATTCTCTCCAAACCCAAACTTGTGGTGCTACAAAATGAATTGTTTTTATACTTGGAACTTTTTTTTTAACTTCTTTAGCTACACGTAACGTAAAATCAGGACTATCAACTGAAAAAAGAATGTCTGGTTTAAATTTAATAATTTCTTTTACAGTTTCATTTATTTTGCTCTTTAATTTGAAAATATTTAACAAAACTCTCGTAAATCCAAGATATGTAATCTCTTTTAAATCATAAAGTGATTTAATACCTAAAGCATTTAAATGCTCCCCACCGACAGATAAATATTCTATATCTGATCTTGAGTTTTTAAGTTTAGAAATAACCTTTGAGGCTAATTTATCTCCAGAAGGTTCACCAGTTAGTATAAATATTTTTTTCATCCCCAAATTTTATTTAATATTTCTTCTCTTTGGCAACCTTTTTTGTACATCAAGTATCTTATAAAATTTTTCTCATAATAGTCTTGATGGTAAGTCTCAGCTATATAAAATTCCTTGAATTTTTTTACATAAGTAACAACTTTTTTATTAAACTTATTTTCAATATTTTTAATTGAAGCTTCTACAATTTTTTTTTGATCACTGTCCTTAAAAAAAACTACAGACTTATAGCTTTCACCTTTATCACAAAATTGACCATCTGCGTCAAAGGGGTCAACGTTAATCCAATAAATTTCTAAAAGCTTTTTAAAGTTTGTAATTGATGAATCGTAAGTAATTTCTAAAGTTTCATAGTGGCCAGTAGTATTTTTAACAACATCTTTGTATTTAGGGTTTTTTACGTGTCCCCCAGAATATCCAGAAATAGTTTTCATCACACCATCAACCTTGTCAAATGACTCTTCCATACACCAAAAACAACCTCCAGCAAAATAAACTTTTGATATATTTTCTGCATTTAAATTTGCCGGTAATAATAAAAAAAAAATTATTAATAAAGCTTTTTTCATTTGTACATTTTCCAAAGTTCTCCATAATCAGATAGCATATATAATTCACCTGTATCTTTATGTATTTTGATATCTCTTATTCTTCCAATATTCCCTTTAAAAATTATTTGTTCACTTATAAATTTATTATCTTTAAATTTTATTTTTCTTAACGACTGGTCTTTTAACGAGGTAATTAAAGCATCTCCGTTCCACTCTTTAAACGCATCGCCTTGATATATGACCATCGCACTTACAGCTATCGATGGAACCCAATACCTAATTGCTTTTGTGAAACCTGGTTTCCATTTCGGCCCAATTTTAGTTCCGGTATAATTTGTTCCACCCCAACCTAAAATTTTCCAACCATAATTTTCAGCATAATTAACTGTACCAAACCAATCACCACCTTTAGCACCATGATTTGTCATATAAATTTTATTATCAAATGGGGATAATGACATTCCCTGAGGATTTCTTACTCCAATTTGAAAAATTTCAGGTAACCAATTTTTTTTATTTTTAAACTTAGGATTATCTTTAGGGATAGATCCATCTAAGTTTATTCTGATTATACTACCTGGGTGTTTTGTGAAATCTTGAGCAATCATTCCCTGTCCTCTTTCGCCAGCAGAAATATATAAATGATCATCTTTTTTTACTAGTCTTGAACCAAAATGATATCCGGAATCGATCGCTGGTTCAGCTCTAAAAATATTATTAAATTTAATAGAGTTCATATCAAATTTACCTTTTGCAACAGAGGTGCTTGTTTTACGACCCTTTCTTTGTTCAGAATAAGATACATAAACATTTTTATT
>CACHKQ010000020.1 GCA_902580445.1 uncultured Pelagibacteraceae bacterium
GGTCCAAAAGCAAGACAACTAATGCAAAAAGTATCTAAAACAGATTTTTCAAATGAAAAATTTAAATGGCTGAGTGCACAAAATATTAACATTGGTTTAGCACCTTGTAATGCCATGAGAGTTAATTTTGTTGGCGAACTTGGTTGGGAATTACATCATCCAATCGAATATCAAAATCATATTTTTGATAAACTCATGGAAGCTGGAAAAGAATTTAATCTTAAACCATATGGTATAAGAGCCATGAACAGTTTGAGAGTTGAAAAATCTTACAAGTTAGTGGGTACAGAACTTTCAATTGAATACGCTCCATACGAGTCAGGTTTAGATAGATTTATTCATCCTAATAAAGGAGATTTTATTGGACGTGCGGCACTGGATCAATGGAGAGCAAAAGGTTTTTCAAATAAATTAGTAACTATGGAAATTCACGGAGTTTCAGATGCCGATGTACTTGGGAACAATCCTATTTATGAAAATGGATCTGTAATCGGTAGGGCAACGGGGGGAGATTACGGATTTAGATTAAAAAAATCTATTGCTCTTGGAATGGTAAAACCTGAATATGCGAAAGTTGGACAAAAACTTAAAATAGATATATTGGGTAAAATGCACGAAGTTTCAATTATTGAAGACTCACCTTACGATACTGAAAATAAATTATTAAGAGCTTAATGAAAAAGTTAATATTTATTTGTCTAATATTAACTTTACCAAAAATATCTTTTGCTAACGAGAGATCTATTCCATTGGAATTATTTACCGCAAAGGAAAGACAACACAGCGGTAAATTAAAAGTGACTGGTCCTGCAGAGTGGAAAAATAAAAGAACTGGTGAAATACACCAAGTTTACGAGAGAAAAAGAGGTTCAAAAATCCAATTATTTACAAAAACAAATAACGGTCAGTGTTTAGGAAGAGTAATGGATAGTAGATATGAAAAAAGAGGATTAGTTTATATAAAAAATGGCTGTAAATTTCCTTTAGGAAATTGGAAAGAGGGCGAAAAAAGAGAATTTATATCGACCTATTTTTATAGTAACAAAAGTAGAGATTATAAAAAGACTATCACAATAAAAAAAATTGGTAATGAAAAAAAATGCTTAACATTTAGATGGTCAAAAGCTAAATTAGATGGAAAAATGATTGATGATAACAGCTATACTTATTGCCCCAAAAAAGGTTTTACAAAAATAGTATCGCATAAATCTGGAAAAATGAGCATGACAATATCAGGAAACATAAAAGCTACAGGCACCAAATGAAAATATTAGTCGCTGTTAAAAGAGTTATTGATTACAACGTACAAATCAGAGTTAAAGAAGATGGCTCTGGAGTTCACACGTAAAAATGTCAACTAATCCTCCAGATGATAATGCAACAGAAGAGTCTGTTAAATTAAAAGAATCTGGAAAAGTAAAAGAAATTGTTGCAGTTACGATAGGTGATGATAAAGCGCAGGAAACTGTCAGAAAAGCTTTAGCAGTTGGAGCAGATAGAGGAATTCACGTTAAGTCTGATACATATATAGAACCGCTAGGCATTGCCAAAATTTTAAAAAAAGTAGTTGAGAAAGAAAAACCAGACATGGTTTTCTTTGGTAAACAAGCAATCGATGACGATTGTAATCAAACGGGACAGATGCTTGCAGCGATGTTGAATTGGCCTCAAGCAACTTTTTCTTCAAAAGTAACTTTAAAAGATAAAAGCATGGAGATCGTAAGAGAAATTGATGAAGGGTTAGAAACAGTTGAAGTTAATTTACCAGCTGTTGTAACTTGTGATCTCAGATTAAATGAACCTCGATATGCCTCTTTACCAAATATTATGAAAGCTAAGAAAAAACCAATTGATCAAATGATTGCAAAAGATTTAGGAGTAGACATTACAAACAGAGTTCAACAATTAAAAGTAGAAGAACCACCCAAAAGAAAAGCAGGAATTAAAGTTGCAAATGTAGCAGAATTAGTAAGCAAACTTAAAAATGAGGCGAAGGTAATTTAATGTCAGTACTATTAATAGCAGAACACAATAATAAAAATCTTAAACCATTTACTTTAAATGCAATAAGTGCTGCATCAAAAATCGATGCTGAGGTACATGTATTGGTTGCTGGTAGTGGATGTGAAAGTGTTGCAAAAGAAGTTGCAGCAGTTCCTCTAGTTAAAAAAGTTTTACATTGCGATTCTCCTAATTATCAAAATTATTTACCAGAAAACTTAGCTCCTTTAGTAACTAAGAATGCAGATAAATATGATCATATTGTTGCATCAGCAAATACATTTGGAAAAAACTTTATGCCAAGGGTTGCGGCTGCATTAGATACTTCTCAAGTGAGTGATATTATAAAAGTAAACTCACCAGATACTTTTGTAAGACCAATTTATGCTGGTAACGCTTTTGCGACAGTAAAAAGTAATGATAAAAAGAGATGCGTAACAATTAGACCAACTTCTTTTGAACCCGCACCTAAAACAGGAGGTTCTGCACAAGTTGACAAAGTAGATGCAGCAGATATTCCTAACTTTTCTAAATTTGTAAAAAGAGAAGAAACAAAATCAGAAAGACCAGAACTTGGAACTGCCAGAATAGTAGTGTCTGGTGGCAGAGGATTAGAAAGTGGAGAAAATTTTAAACTCATTAATGATATTGCTGATAAATTAAATGCAGCAGTCGGTGCATCACGTGCAGCTGTTGATGCTGGTTATATAAGTAACGATCATCAAGTCGGTCAAACAGGAAAAGTAGTTGTCCCAGATTTATATATTGCTGTTGGAATCTCAGGAGCGATTCAGCACTTAGCTGGAATGAAAGAGAGCAAAATAATTGTCGCAATCAACAAAGACGGTGAAGCTCCAATATTCAGTATCGCTGATTATGGTTTAGAAGCAGACTTATTCAAAGCCCTTCCCGAGTTCCTTTCCGAGTTAAATAAACTCAACACTATCCAAAAATAATTATTTTGATATAGTCCCTGCATGGCTCGAGAGACAATGCAATACGATGTAGTTATAGTTGGTGCTGGACCATCAGGTTTATCTACAGCAATCAAATTAAAACAACTAGAACCAAAATTAAATATCTGTATCTTAGAAAAAGGTGCTGAGGTTGGAGCTCACATATTAAGTGGAAATGTTTTAGAAACCAGAGCTCTTGATGAGCTATTGCCAAAATGGAAAGAACAGGGTGCCCCTGTTAAAACAAAAGTTTCAAAAGAAAAATTTTTATTTTTAGGAAAAAAATCATCTTTAAGTTGGCCTACTTGGCTTTTACCCGCGGTACAAAAAAATCATAATAATTATATTGTGAGCCTTGCTAATCTTTGTCGATGGCTCGCGGAACAAGCTGAGAAGCTAGGTGTTGAAATTTTTCCAGGATTTCCTGCGAGCGAAGTTCTTTATAATGAAGACGGCTCCGTAAAAGGAGTAGCAACGCTGGATATGGGATTAGATAAAGAAGGTAATAAAAAAGATGGATACCAAGAAGGAATGGAGCTTCATGCAAAAGTTACAGTTTTTTCAGAAGGATGCAGAGGACATTTAGGCAAACAATTAATTAAAAAATTTAATTTAGATGAAGGAAAAAATCCACAACAATACGGTATTGGGCTAAAAGAAATTTGGGAAGTTAGTGAGGAACAACATCAGGAAGGATTAGTAATGCATACTGCAGGCTGGCCTTTAGATAGCAAAACGTACGGTGGAAGTTTTATTTATCACGCTGAGAATAAACAAATTTTCCTTGGCTATGTTATTGGACTTGATTATCAAAACCCACACTTATCTCCATTTGATGAGTTTCAAAGATTTAAAACACATAAAGCAATAAGAAAAATGTTTGAGGGTGGAAAAAGGATTTCTTTTGGTGCCAGAGCTTTAATTGAGGGTGGTCTTCAAAGTTTACCAAAAATGTATATGCCCGGAGCATTATTAGTTGGTTGCGATGCAGGAACTTTAAATATGCCCAAGATTAAAGGAACTCACACAGCAATGAAAAGCGGGATGATAGCTGCTGAAACTATTGTTGAACATATTAAAAATAAAAGAAAATTATCTTTATACGAAGAATTATTTAAAAAAAGCTGGGTATACCAAGAACTTCATGCAGCTAGAAATGTTAAACCAAGTTTTAGCTGGGGGTTATTATTCGGTATTATTTTTACAGGTATTGATCAAATTTTATTTAGAGGAAAATTACCTTTCACATTAAAGCATAAACACGCAGATCACGAAGCTTTAAAGCCTGCAAATCAAATGCCTAAAATTGAATATCCAAAACCTGATGGTAAACTTACTTTTGATAAAACAAGTTCAGTATATTTAACAGGTACAAACCATGCTGAAAATCAACCAGTACATCTTAAATTAAAAAACAAATATCTGCCCATACAATATAATTTAAGAGAATATGACGAACCTGCTCAAAGATATTGTCCTGTTGGTGTTTACGAAGTTCAAAAAAATGAGTTTGTAATCAACTCACAAAATTGTATTCATTGCAAAACCTGCGATATTAAAGAACCTTCTCAGAATATTACCTGGGTTGCCCCTGAGGGTGGCGGCGGACCTAAGTACGGTAATATGTAATGTCAAAAAATAAAGTTAGCTCAGCTATGTTTTTTGTTTTATTGGCTGGGTTAATCTGGTCTTTCGGTCCATTAGTGGTAAGAAATATGGACAATGCTGAACTTGTTCCATGGCAGTATTCTTTAATAAGAGGGTTAGCAATTTTTTTAATTTTAAATCTTTATTTATTTTTAGTCGAAGGCACAAAGTTTATTAATAATTATAATAAAATAGGCACATCAGGATTAATTGGAGGAATAAGTCTTGGTGTTGCTAATATAACTTTTATTCTCTCATTAACAACAACATCAGCTGCTGTTACTCTTTTAATGTTAGGTGCGTTACCTTTTATAGCGGCAATAATTGCTTATATTGTTTTAAACGAAAAAATATCTAAAACCACTTTGATAGCCATAACAATTGCAGCAGCTGGAATAATATTTATGTGTTTTGATAGTATTCAAACTGGGACACTGTTTGGTCTTGTTAATGGATTAATATCTTCTTTAGGGTTTGCAATATTTACAGTAACTCTAAGATATAAAAAAAATACTCCAAAACTAACAACTGTATCTATAGCAGGATTATTTTCAGCCGGTGTTTCTTTGTTAGTTTTGACTTTTAATGACAGTAATATTTTTATGACTTTAAAAAACACTTCACTCTCGTCACTGCATGGATTTATAGTTTGTTCAGCACTTATTTTATATTCAGCAAAATCAAAATATCTACCAGCTGCTGATCTAACTCTTCTATCGCTCACAGAAATATTGGGTGGAATTTTTTGGGTTTGGCTTCCTTTATTAGGGATAAATGAGGTTCCAAGTAATAATACAATTATTGGAGGAGTTATAATTAGTTTGGCAATTATCTATTACGGTTTGAATACTAGACGCTATATTTTTAGATATTAATTTGATTTAGCTATTCTCTCAAGCTCATCTGACTCAAAGACTATTTTATCTGAAACATTTTTAGATATGTACAATATTGCTTTAACAACATTTTGAATCTTTATGGGTTTGTATTTCTTTAAACCTCCAAAAGCAAATAGAGTAAGTGTATTCATGACTGGGGTAAAAATTACTTCACCTAACCTAAATGATTTTCTATTGCCAATTAATAAAGACGGTCTAATGATAGCAAGCCTTGAAAAGTTTAAATTCTTTAATTCCCCTTCCACTTGGCCTTTATTTTTTAAATAATTACTTGATGCATTTGGATTAGCGCCAATAGATGAGACGTAGTAAAAAGATTTTACAGAGTTTGCTTTTGCTATTTTCGCAACATCAACTGGAATATTATATTCAATTCTTCTGTATTCATCTTTATCAGGCGTATCTTTTTTTGTGGTACCAATACAAAAAAAACAATCATCTCCAATTATTTTATCTTTATATTGTTCTAAATTGGAAAAATCAGTCTTAATAATTTCTACTTTTGGATTATTGACTTCGGGTATTGAGCGAACAAATACTTTAATTTTATCATAAGAATTATTTAATAGAATAGTTTTAAATAACTCGTTTCCAATTAAACCTGATGAACCAAATATTAATGCAGTTTTCATAAATTAAAATTGGAGAGTAGGACTATTATATTTCCCAATCAAATCTTGGAAATGTATCGAATAGTTTAACAACTTTATCAGACCATTGATTGCAGACTTTGGCGTAGTCTTCGTCTGTAGTATTTAAACATTTTAAGGAAGTAATTTTGTTTGAATCTTTTTTGTAAATAGCAAAATCTATTGGAGGTCCCACAGTCAAATCACTTTTTAAAGTCGAGTCCATTGAAATTAAAGCACATCTTGAAGCATCACCAATTTTAACACTTGGCGTTATTACTCTATCAAGAATTGGTTTTCCATACTTAACCTCACCAATAACTAAATATGGTTTGCTATCAGCTGGTCTAATAAAATTTCCTTGCGGATATACTAGATAAATTTCTTGAGGTTGACCTTTAATTTGACCGCCAATAATGAATGTTGCTCCAAGAGTAAGAATGTCTGTGTTAACACCATCAGGTGATGAATTTTTAATGTTTAATTTACCCAAATAAGTCGCGATCTGCTCGAAATCTTTACATGTATTAAGATTCGGACCATTTTTACCTTTTAAATCTTTTTCTATAGATTTATAGACCGCTTGAGATGTACCTAAATTCCCTGAAGTTACTATGAATATCGTTCTATCATCAACATCATGAGTGAACATCTTAGAATAGATATTCACATTATCCATACCAGCATTTGTTCTTGAGTCGGAGGCAAATACTAAACCTTCTTTAGTTTTTATTCCGATACAATATGTCATGATAGAATACTTAATTAAAAAATGTTAAACATTCAAATTAATTATTACATGTCAGCTATCTAATTAATGCAATTGCTTGTAACGTTAAATTGTAAACAATGAAGGAATGTTAATGGCGTCACTATGGGATAAATATGATTCCGATACCACCTATGATGAATATCTAGGTGAAGATAATAAGCTTAGAAAACAAGCTAAGGTAATCTCAAATATACTCGAAAAAATAGGCAGCAAAAAACTTCAAGAGATTGAGAGAAATTGTGCAAGCACAATAAGTGCGAGGGGAATTAATTTTCGTGTTTATACTTCTGGAAAAAAAGCTCAAGAAAAAAAGTGGCCGCTCGACATAATCCCAAGAATTATTCCAAAAAAAGATTGGTCTAAAGTATCAAAAGGATTATTACAAAGAGTTAAGGCTCTTAATCTTTTTATTGATGATGTCTATAATGATAAAAAAATATTTAAAGACAATGTTATTCCAAGAGAATTAATTTTTAACTCTCCTTATTATTTAAAAGAGTGTGATGGTTTTTCTCCAAAACACAAAGCGTGGTCAAATATTTCTGGCATAGATTTAATTAGAAATATTAAAGGAGACTTCTTGGTCTTAGAAGACAATTTAAGAGTTCCTTCAGGAATTTCATATATGCTTGAAAACAGAATGGTTATGCGAGATGTTTTCCCTGAATTATTTACTAGATATAAAGTTTCAGATATTCATCAATACCCAAACAAACTTTACAACTGCATGCTAGAGTGTATTCCAAAAAAAACTAAAGATCCTCACATGTGTGTTTTAACTCCAGGAAGAGCAAACTCAGCATATTTTGAGCATAGATTTTTGTCTGAGCAAATGGGTATAGCTCTTGTTGAAGGTAAAGATTTATTCGTTGAGAAAGATGTTGTCTACATGAAAACTGTTAGAGGAAAATTAAAAGTTGATTGTATCTACAGAAGACTTGATGATACATTTTTAGACCCTAAGGCCTTTTACAAAGGATCTTTAATTGGAGTTCCAGGATTATTCAAAGCTTGGAGAAAAGGCAATGTAGGAATTTTAAATGCTCCAGGAACAGGTATAGCCGATGATAAAGCAATTTATTCTTATGTTGATAAAATGATAGTTTACTATTTAGGTGAGCAACCGAAAATACAACAAGTCGAAACTTTACTTTGCAGTGAAAAAATTCATAGAGAACATGTAATAGAAAATATTTCTAAGTTCGTTGTAAAACCTACGAATGGTTCTGGTGGCAATGGTATTTTAATTGGACCACATGCTTCTAAAAAAAATAGAGAAGCAATGAAAAAAAATATTTTAAAAAATCCAAGAAATTATATAGCACAACCTCTAGAAATTCTTTCAACAACACCAACAATTACAGAAAATAGTATTGAACCGAGACATTTGGATTTAAGACCATTTATACTAACAGGAAAATCAACTTGGGTTACTACAGGTGGATTAACAAGAGTGGCATTAAAAAAAGGAAGTACGATTGTAAATAGTTCACAAGGTGGCGGGTCTAAAGATACAATGATAATCGATATGTAGATTTAATGTTAATTAATAAAAGAATTAGTAAAATACACAAAATTGCTTAGCCCATTTCATATTAGGAACAATTCCTAAATCACTATCTCGCCATGGACTTGGATCATTTAAAGAAAATATTCTTATTTGAGGATTATCAATTTTAGTTCCACCACCTAAATAATATTCTAAATTATTAGCGAAATATATATCCCTTTCATTTATGCCTTCACAACTTTTGGCTAAATCTATAAAACTCCACACAAATGCAATATTTCTAAATTCATTAGAAGATTTATCTTTCTCCCAAATTTTGTCTCCTCTTTCAAACTGTTCTATATAAATTTTATTACCATTTTCTAACTGATAAATTTTTTTAACATTTTCTTTTTTAAAAGGTACTTTAGTCTCAGATAAAGCATTAGAATGAAGGGATACAAATATAAAAAAGACAATTAATTTCAATTTTTTCATTATTAAGATAGATCTGCAGCAAATTCTTTTAACTTTTCAATTGGAACCAAATCTAAAGTTTTTTCGTGTGTTGCTTTTAAATATATTGGACAACCTTTCCCAGCTTCAAGTGCCCTTGCGTACCAGCTAGCACAAACGCACCATTTGTCTCCATCTTTAAGTCCAGGAAAACCAAATTCAGGATGAGGAGTAATTAAATCATTACCAGCCTCTTTGCACCATTTCAAAAATTCATCATTAACCTTTACACAAACAGTATGAAGTCCACGATCATTTTTATCTGTATTACAACAGCCATCTCTAAACCATCCTGTTATTGGATCGGTTGAACAACTTTCTAAATTCTCACCCAATACATTTTTTTGTTTGCTCATTATAAATCTATTGTGTCCTGTAATCTTTTTTTAAAATAATCTTCATACGATTTATTACATGTAATTAAATATCTGTCCTCAAGATTGTAAATTGTGCAGTCAATTCTTGCTATTAAGGTTTGCGCGATTGTCAGAGGAGGAAATTTTTTTGAACGAAAATCAAAATGCGTAAGCTTATTTAAATAATCTTTCATTTTATCACCACTAAATTCAAAATAAGACTGCCCGTAGGAACAATCAGAAGCCAATATTTCATCATTGGAATTCATAGTATTTATCATTTTTGATAACTCCTCTTCCTCTTTGTTTTTTAAACAAATTAAACTCCATTGATCAAAAGACTGTTTTGCAAAAAGAAAATTCTCATTACTTATCATTCTCAGATTATCCTTAGGGGGCAAGAGAGATATTTCCCCGTTCACAGTTTCTGCAAATCGACCATCGCCTTTTCCTCTTAAAAGAATTTGTTGAAAGTCTCTTTGAGCAATATAAATTCCATCTCCCGAAAAAGTTCTTGTCATGATAGCAGCCTTTTGTTTTCAGGATCCAAAAAATTGGGCTTAACTACTTCAACAGGTATAACATTCATATTTGAAGTTGAAACGTATATTTGACTACCGATTTTTCTGTTACCCTCTTTTATTAAGGCCATTGCAATTGAATGATTTAAAGTCGGACTAAAATAACTCGAAGTAACCTGTCCCAACATTTTAATTGGCTTATCTATTTGTGATGGAATATTTTTGTCCTCTATAACGTGTTGCCCTTCCTCAATACCATACGATTTATCTACTGGGACCAGACCAACTAATTGCTTCCTATCACCTTTAATAATATCTGATCTTGTTAAGGATCTTTTACCGATAAAATCCTTTTTTTTCTTCCCTATCATCCAATTTAAATTTAAATCTAATGGTGTAACCGTTCCGTCAGTTTCCTGACCAACAATTATATAACCCTTTTCGGCTCTTAATAGATGCATAGTTTCTGTTCCATACGGAACCAAATCAACATCTCTGCTGTAATAAAAGATTCTTTCCCAAAGAGTTAAAGCATATTTTGGAGGTACATAAATTTCATAACCCTGTTCACCCGTGAAACTGGCTCTTAAAATTCTTACTTTATAATTTAGATAATCAAAAGTATTAAAAGTCATATAAGGAAATTTATGATTACTAAAATCAATATTATTAAAAACCCTGCTTAGTATAATCCTTGATTTAGGACCACTAATATTAAAAGTAGCAAATTGTTCAGTAATTGAGTTTAAATAAACATTTAGGTTCGGCCATTCTGTCTGCGCAAATTCTTCCATGTGAGATAAAACATTTGCAGCTCCGCCTGATGTAGTCGTAGTAATAAAATGATTATCATTTATTTTGCAGACAATACCATCATCTTTAACCATACCATCTTCACCAAGCATTAGCGCATATTTTGCGCTCATCGGTTTCATTTTTGTAAAACTATTTGTGTACATCATATTTACAAATTCAAGTGCATCTTTACCTTTTATTTCAATTTTACCAAGTGTGCTGCCATCCAAAATCCCAGCTGACTCTCTTACTTGTTTAGATTCTCTTTGCACAGCTTCATTCATGGTTTCATTTTCATATTTCTTGAAATACCAGGGCCTTTTCCACTGACCAACATCTTCAAAAACTGCATTATGTTTTAAATGCCACGGGTGAATTGGAGTTTTTCTTTCAGGGTCATAAAACTCATAAGTACTTCTTCCCGCGATTGCTGAAAAACTTACTGGGTTATATGGCGGTCTATAAGTAGTTGTTCCAACTTCGGAAACACTTTTCTTTAATAATTTTGAAACTATACCTAATGCATTAATACTACTAATTTTACCCTGGTCTGTACCCATGCTGTTTGTAGTAAAACGTTTTAAGTGCTCAATCCGATCAAAACCTTCTCTAATTGCTTGTGTTAAATCTTTTGTTGTCACATCATTTTGTAAATCTATAAAAGATTTTGACCATAATGAATTGTTATTATTTTTCGTCTCCCATATTTCTTTTATATTAAACTCTTCAGAGCCATTGACCTCTATC
>CACHKQ010000021.1 GCA_902580445.1 uncultured Pelagibacteraceae bacterium
TTTTTCTTTAATGTATAAACTTTCCATTGAATTTTTTTTATATCATATTATTGCTATCATGAATTGAAGTCTATATAGGTATTTAATAAGTGGATCCAAAATTAAAAGATTTATCAAGCGCTATAAGGTTTTTATCTATTGATGCTGTGCAAAAAGCAAATTCTGGGCATCCCGGGATGCCTATGGGTATGGCAGATGTTGCAACTGTATTATTTAAATACTACCTGAAGTTTAATCCCAAAAATCCCGATTGGTTGAATAGAGACAGATTTATTTTATCTGCTGGTCATGGGTCGATGCTTTTATATTCTTTGCTTTACCTTACGGGTTATACAAAAATACAAATTGAAGATATAAAAAATTTTAGACAACTTAACTCAATATGTGCAGGTCATCCCGAATATCAAAAATCATCTGGAATTGAAACAACAACCGGTCCATTAGGTCAGGGTTTGGCAAATTCTGTTGGGATGGCAATAGGTCAAGAAGTTTTAAGAAAAAAATTTGGATCAGATATTATAAATAATAAAACTTATGTAATTGCCAGTGATGGGGACTTGATGGAAGGAATTAGTCATGAAGCAATGAGTTTAGCCGGACATTTAAATTTAAAAAATTTAATTGTATTTTTCGATAATAATAAAATTTCTATAGACGGTTCAACGTCTTTAAGTGTTTCGGACAATTATAAAAAGAGATTTGAGAGTTATGGTTGGTCTTTTCAGGAAATTAATGGTCACAATTATAAGCAAATTTTCAATGCAATTAAAAAGGCTAACAAGTCAAAAAAACCAACAATAATTTCATGTAAAACAATAATTGGATTTGGATCACCAAATAAGTCAGGTAAAGCATCTTCTCATGGCGCTCCTCTTGGTGATGATGAAATAAAATTAGTTAGAAAAAAACTTAATTGGAAACACGATCCTTTCCAAGTACCAGTTGAATTGTTGAATTCTTGGAGAGAAATTGGCAATAAAGGCGAGAAAATAGAAGATGAGTGGAATAGCGCCTTAAAAAAGAAAAATACCAAGATTCAAAATGAATATAAACGGTTATTAAAAGGAGATCTTCCCATATCTTTGGATAAAATATTCGGAGATGAAAAGCTAAAATATTTTCAATCAAAGCCTAAAATGGCAACAAGACAATGCTCATCTTCGGTTATTAATAGTATATCAAATGATGTACCAGAACTTATTGGAGGATCTGCAGATCTGAGTGGTTCTAATAATACAAAAACTGATAAATCTAAAGTTATTACATCTAAAAATTTTAATGGAAATTATATTCATTATGGCGTTAGAGAACACGCAATGGCAGGTGTTATGAATGGACTTGCTTTATACGGAGGTATTATACCTTTTGGTGGCACTTTTTTGATTTTCTCAGACTACCTTAAGCCTTCGCTTAGATTGTCAGCAATAATGAATTTAAGAGTGATTTATATTTTTTCACATGACTCTATTGGTCTTGGTGAAGATGGCCCAACTCATCAACCCATTGAGCAGTTAGAGCATTTAAGGGCAATACCAAATTTAAATGTTTTTAGGCCTGCAGATATAAATGAAACTCTTGAATGTTGGGAAATTGCTTTGAAAAGTAAAAATAATCCGAGTGCAATTGTTTTATCAAGACAAAAACTGCCTTACGTGAGTGAGCACAAGTCAGGAGAAAATATGTGTTCCAAAGGTGGTTATGTATTAAAAGAAACTTCAGAGAATGCTGAAGTATCTATTCTGGCTTCGGGATCAGAGGTTGAAATTGCTTTAGAAGCTCAAGAAAAACTTAAGGCTACAAATATTAATTCAAAAGTTATTTCGATACCTTGCTATGACATATTTCAAAATCAAACAGAGTCATACAAGGATGCAACGTTTGGAAAAAATATATTTAAAATATCAATTGAAGCTTCAACTACTTCTGGCTGGAAAAGCATAGTAGGAAAAGATGGTGTATCTCTTGGTCTCACTACATTTGGAAGAAGTGCTCCATACAAAGATATTTATAAATTATTTAACTTAACTAGTGATGAGATAGTAAAAATTGTAAAATCTAAGGTTAGTAAATAATTAGACAAATGTCTGATTTAAAAATTTTCTCTGATAGTATTCAAATTGATAATAAACGAGTAATTGTTAGATTAGATTTAAATGTTCCGATAAAAAATTTTAAAATAAAGGATGATACTAGAATTAGGGTTGTCATCCCTTTTTTAAATAAACTTCTTAAGAAAAAAGCAAAAGTTATTTTAATTACACACCTGGGGAGACCAAAGGGAAAGGTGGTGCCAGAATTATCTCTTAATCCAATATTTGACTATTTCAAAAAAAATTTGAAAGAGAAAATATATTTTTATCAAAATGATTTGGATAATAATGCGGTTGAGGCTAGTAATAAACTTGCTTCTGGAGAAGTGCTATTATTTGAAAATATTCGTTTTTTTAAAGAGGAGGAAAGCAATGAAGAGTCCTTTGCGAAAAAACTTGCCAGTCTTGGAGATATTTTTATTAATGAAGCTTTTTCTTGCTCTCACAGAAAGCAAGCATCTATTCATAAAATAACAAAATTTATTGACAGTTATGGGGGGCCAACTTTAGAAAAAGAAATAAATTCTATTGACCTAATACTAAAGAATAAAAAAAGACCAGTTACCTGCATCATTGGAGGTTCAAAAATTTCAACCAAAATAAATATTTTGTCAAGTTTATCAAAAAATGCAGATAATATTGTGATTGTAGGTGCTATGGCGAATAATTTTTTAAAATTTAATGGCTTAAACGTTGGTGCCTCACTTATAGAAAAAGACTCAGAAAATATAGTTAAAGATATAATTACCACAGCAGAGAAAAATAAATGTAACATTATTATTCCAGTTGATTGTAATACCTCTACAAATGCTGGTGGAAGCTCAATATATAAGTCATTGGATGATGTTGGTTCTGAAGATATAATTTTAGATGTTGGTAAAAAAACCATAGAATTAATTAGTAAAACTATAGATAGCTCAAACACTGTATTTTGGAATGGACCTGCAGGATATTATGAAAATAAAAATTTTTCAGTTGGTTCAGAATTAATAGCCAAAAAAATTGCTGAGAATACAAAATCTAAGTCCTTAATATCTATTGTTGGTGGCGGAGATACTGTTGCGGTAATCAAAAATACTGGGCTTGAAAAGGTTTTTACATATTTATCAACAGCCGGGGGTGCATTCTTGGAATCTCTTGAAGGGAAAGAGTTGCCTGGTATACAAGTATTAAAAAAAAACTAAAATTTATGAATATAGAAGAAATAGCAAAAATGATGGTGGCTAAAGGCAAAGGAATACTTGCAGCAGACGAGAGCACTGGAACAATGGAAAAGAGGTTGAAGAGTGTAAATGTCGAATGTACAGAAAAAAATAGGCTTAATTTTCGAGAAACTTTATTCTCATCAAATTCAATGAAAACATCTATAAGCGGTGTAATATTATTTGACGAAACTTTAAGACAAACATCCAGTAGCGGTATATCTATTCCAGAATTAATTAAAAAAAGTGGAGCAATCCCTGGCATAAAGGTAGATAGAGGCGCAAAAAGTTTAGCTGGCTCGGATAAAGAAAAAATTACAGAAGGTTTAGATGGTTTGAGAGATAGAATGAAGGAGTACTATGATTTAGGAGCAAGATTTGCAAAATGGCGGGCTGTGTATTCTATTTCATCATCGCATCCAAGTGATCAATGTATAAAATCTAATGCTCATGCTTTGGCAAGATATGCCGCAATAGTTCAGGAAGCAAAAATGGTTCCGATTGTAGAGCCTGAGGTTTTAATGGATGGCGAACACACAATCGATAAATGTTTTGATGTAACTAGTATAGTGCTCAACGAGTGCTACAAGGAACTTAAAATACACAATATAAATTTAAAAGGAACTGTTCTTAAGCCTAACATGATTCTTCCTGGCGCAAGTTGCAAACAAAAGGTTTCTGCTGAAGAAATAGCTAAAAAGACTTTGGATTGTTTGAAAAAGAATATGCCCAAAGAAGTTCCTGGTGTTGCCTTTCTATCAGGGGGGCAAAGTGAGGTTGAAGCTACGAAAAACTTAAATGAAATTAATAAAATAAATGATACAAATTTTCATTTCACTTTCTCTTACGGCAGAGCTTTACAACAGTCTGCTTTGAAAACTTGGTCAAAATCTATGAGCGATACAAAAAAAGTTCAAAAAGTATTTGATCATCGAGCAAATATGAATGGTGCCTCAACACAAGCAAAATGGGATGAAAAGCTTGAGCAAAATTTTGCAGCATAAAATTGAGAAAATTTATATATTTAATATCACCCAATAAGATTAGTAAAAACTTTTATAAAGACTTAGATCAAGTTTTAGCTTCCAAAAAGGTTAAATACTTTCAGCTTCGACTTAAATCATATCCAAAATCAAAGATTATAAGAATTGGAAAAAAGATAAGAAAAATAACAAGAAAGTATAAAGTTAACTTTATAATTAACGACTTTCCAGATTTAGTGAGTAAAATAAAAGCTGATGGTTGTCATTTGGGACAATCTGATGGTTCTATAAAGAATTCTAAAAAGTTTTTAAAAACTAATAAAATTATTGGTGTTACCTGCCATGGTTCTAAAAAATTAATATCAGCAGCCCTTGAAGATAAACCTAATTATTTAGCTTTAGGCTCATTTTTTAAATCAAAACTTAAACCAAATGCAAAAAGAGCAAAAAGAAATTTGATCGTGTGGTGTAAGCGCAAAAGTAAAATACCAATAGTTGGAATAGGAGGTATAAATAATAAAAATTATAAAAGTTTAATTAAATTTGGACTAAATTATCTTGCAATATCAAGTTTTATTTGGAATAACCCTCGCTTAAAACCAAAAGATGCTATTAAAAAATTTAATTAAATGAAAATACAAGGAAATGAAATTAAACCTGGAATGATCATTGAATTTAAAAATGACCATTGGACAGTTCTTAAGGCTCAACATGTAAAACCAGGTAAAGGTGGTGCTTTCAATCAAGTAGAACTTAAAAGTATTACAAAAGGCACAAAGCTTAATCAAAGATTCAGGTCAAGTGAAAATATTGAGAGATCCATTCTTGAAGAAAAGAATTTTAATTATTTATATTCTGATGACTCAGTATGTTTTTTTATGGATCCCGATAACTTTGAACAAATATCTATTAAAAAAGATATTTTAGATGAAAAAATTAAATTACTTAGTGAAAATTTACAAGTCACAATATCTTTTCTTGATGAAAAAGCGATTTCAGTAGATTTACCAACTAACATAGAATGTGAAGTAAAAAGTACTGAGGGAGTTGTAAAGGGTCAAACTGCAGCCTCTTCTTATAAACCTGCAAAGCTAAATAATGGATTAGATATAATGGTACCTCCATTTATTGAAGAAGGAAATAAAATCATTCTTGATAGTAGAACCCTTGAATATGTTAAAAAAATAAATTGATGAAAATAAACTCTCCACAATTTAATCTAATGCATAAAGCTTGTATGAAAGCGTCTAAAATTTTAATTAGAGACTTTGGTGAAATTGAAAAATTACAAGTTTCAGAAAAAAGTCCAGGTGATTTCGTAACAGCTTCAGATAAACGTGTTGAAAAGGTTCTCATGAAAGAACTTGAAAAATCCGAATATTCATTTTTAACAGAAGAGAGTGGTTTGATAGATGGCAAGTACAAAGATAAAAGATGGATTATAGACCCTATAGATGGAACATTTAATTTTTTAAACGGTCTTCCCCATTTTGGAATTTCTTTAGCATACGAAGAAAACGGTGAGATTATAAGTGGCATTATTTATGATCCAATTAAAAATGAAATCTTTGGCGCTCATAAAGGATCTGGTGCATATTTAAATAACACGAGGATGAGAGTTTCAAATAAATCTGAATTTAGAAATTCTTGTTTAGTAACAGGCGGTCCCAAGTCTACTAGTAAAATAAAAGAGACAATTTTGGATGAATATAAAAAAGTATCAATGAAAACTAATTCACATATTAGAAAATCTGGAAGTGCTGCTTTAGATCTCGCATATGTAGCTGCGGGACGATATGATGGTTATTGGCAGAGAGAAATAAATTATTGGGATATAGCGGCAGGAATTATATTGGTCAAAGAGTCGGGGGGTTTCATTAACCCCGTTAAAGAAAAGGATTTTACGGGTAAAAAAATTGATATTGTAGCAACTAATAGTAAAATACATGAAGAATTAACAAATTTGTTATAAAAAAATATTGAGCAAGAAACCATATTATTATAATAATCTTTAAAATGAAAAAGAAAATTCATCCAAATTACCACAAGATAAGTGTACAGATGACTGATGGGTCAAAATTTGAGACTATGTCAACTTGGGGAAAAGAAGGAGATACTTTAAAACTTGATATTGATCCTAAATCTCATTCGGCCTGGACGGGCGGTACTCAAAAAATTTTAGATAAAGGTAGAGTAAGTAAATACAATAAAAAATTTGTTAATTTAAGAGACAAGAAGAATTAAAAAATTATGTCAGAAGCACCATTCATGCCAAAAGCAACTGCGGTTTGGCTGGTTGAAAATACTACATTAAGTTTTAAACAAATCGCAAAATTCTGTAATTTACATGAGCTTGAAGTGAAAGGAATTGCAGATGGAGATGTTGCAAAGGGTATAAAAGCTTATAATCCAATTTTAGCTGGACAATTGACTAGGGAAGAAATTGATTTAAGCTCAAAAGATGAAGGAAGGCCATTAATTCTCACAAAAAAAACTCAGGAAGTTGTAGTTTCAAAGGAAAGAAAAAAAGCTAAATATACACCTTTGTCTAAGAGAAAAGATAGACCTGACTCAGTTTTATGGATGGTTAAAAATTTTCCTCAATTATCTGATGGACAAATAGCTAAGCTTGTTGGAAGTACAAAAGGAACTGTGGCCTTAATAAGAAACAGAACATATTGGAATCTTTCAAATCTTACCGCAAAAGATCCAGTAATTTTAGGTCTCTGTAGTCAATTACAATTTGAAAAAGCTGTAGGTAAAGCTGATAGAAGAGTAAAAAGATTAAAAAAATTGAAAGAGAAAGAATTAAGAATGCAGGAAAAAAAAGAAGAGGCAAAAGAAGAAGTTCAAAAAGAAAATGAAGAAAAAACAGAGGTTGTAAATGAAAACAACTAAAGAACCTACAGTTGGAATAATAATGGGTAGCAAGTCTGATTGGAAGGGTGTTATGGAACATTGTAGTGAGGTTTTTAAGGAATTTGGAATTAATCACGATGCAAGAGTAATATCCGCTCACAGGACTCCTAAAAGATTAGAAAAATTTATTGAAGAGGCTGAAAAAAAAAATTATGAAGTAATTATTGCAGCAGCTGGAGGAGCAGCACATTTGGCGGGTGTTACAGCTGCATTAACAACCATACCTGTTTTGGGTGTTCCAATGCCAAGTGTAACTAACGGTGTGGACAGCCTTTATTCCACTGTGCAGATGCCAGCTGGAGTTCCTGTTGCTACTTTGGCAATTGGAAAAGCTGGAGCCAAAAATTCTGCTTTGTTTGCAATTGCTATTTTAAGTCGTAAATATCCAAAAATTAGAGAAAAGCTTAAAAAATTTAGATCTGATTTTGAAAGTAATATTCCTAAAAGGCCATATTAAAACTAATATAGACAATATCCATACATCGTGATAACTACCTGTTTGAAATTACGGAGGATTTATTAAAATAGACGTTAAAGATAATAATGTAGAACAAGCTTTAAGAGTTCTTAAAAGAAAGCTTCAAAAAGAAGGTTTTTTTAAAATTATAAAAATGAAGAGCATTTACGAAAAGCCTTCTGAAAAAAAGAAAAGAATTAAACTTGAAAATCTTAAAAGAGTTAAAAAAAATCAACGTCTAAGAAATCGATTGTAGCCTCCCAAAATATTAGGAGAGTATTATGCCATTAGGTAGGGTTAAATGGTTCAATTCAAAAAAAGGTTATGGCTTTATAACGCTTGAAGAAGAGAATCAAAAAGATGTATTTTTACACGTTTCTGCACTGGAAAAATCAAAATTTAGAATTTTAAAAGAAAATCAAATAATTCAATTTGAAATAAAAGAAGAACGAGGTAAATTGCAGGCAATAAATTTAAAAAGACCCAAAAAATAATTATCGCGGGGTGGAGCAGTCTGGTAGCTCGTCAGGCTCATAACCTGAAGGTCGAAGGTTCAAATCCTTCCCCCGCAACCAACTAGAAGACTTTATATTTGATCAATCATTAGATTATTTTTTTTGAGACAATTCCTTATAAATATTGTTAACCCTGTGCACTTCTTTTGGAATATTAAAATACCCAATATAGTTAATTTCTTCTGGGGTAACATCAAAGTGATAGTGTCCAGCATCCTTTAAATGTTTATAAGAATGAAAATGGGTATGTTCGCCCGACTCTCTAAGATTTAAATTCCCACCAGTAGGGTCTCCAGTCCAAAGAACTGAATAACATTGTAACTCTGGTCCTACAGGTTCATAGAATTGTAAAAAATCTTTTATACATTTCATTTGATTTGGATCGTAGTAATCTATTTTAATGTCATCATAGTCTGGCTGAACGTGTGATTTTATTTTTCCATTAAGAATTCTAATTACACCTGCTAGAGCTACATGGCTATTTCCTTTTACTGGAAGATGTGTTTTTAGTGAATTTCTCATTGCTTGGGACAAAGAACCTTGTTTGCCAATTCTTTTTTTTATTTTTATTTGAATTACCTTTCCTTTTTTTCCATCAGAGTAATAAATATTTGATAAACCTCCATGTTTCTTTTCGGTATATTTGCTAACTATACACTCTTTATTCTTTCCTACTCTTGCGATTACAGATTTTGACTCTGAGGTAATAAAATTTTCATTAATAACTAACTCACCACAGTGTCCATTTAAACAAGACATAGCTCCTGAGCCGGCACCTAAAGCATATGATTTTTCTGAACCAATGTTCTTGGCAATTTCCTCATAATCAAATTCTGTACCAATAAATCTTTTATCATGCATATAAGGTTCTCCACCAACATCTATTATCTTTTCATTTCCTGAAATTCCTTCAGATGGACAACCCCAGTCTTTTAAGTTTGGACAGTCAACAATTTCAATATTTACTTGTTCGTAATTCTCCTTTAGACCAGTTAATAAAGCTTTTTTTACATCTTCTAGAGAGGGTGTTGCAAATTTTCCACTTTCAAATTTTAGCTTCATGTGATTATTTATAGGATATGAATACATTAGCAGAAAAATTAGCAGATGCATGGATAAAAAGAGATTTAATTCAACTTAAATCAGATGAACTTCCAAAAAATAGAGAAGATTCTCACGCAACTCAAAAACAATTCCACGCGGTCTTAAAGAAAAAAACAGTTGGTTGGAAAATTGGATTGGTATCGAAGAATTTGCAAGACGGTGCAAAAGTCGAAGGTCCTATGATTGGAAAAATTATAGATGAAACAGTTTTAATGAACCCACAGAAAGTAGAGTATAGCCAAGTTCCAGATTGTATTCTGGAATGTGAATTTTGTTTAAAATTTTTAGAGGATACAAAAATGGTACCCGGTGCTGAAAATAAAACAGGAAACTACGAGGCTTATATAGCTTTAGAACTTGTATCTACAAGAGTTCATTCGGATTCTAAAAAAGGTTTAGATCCAGTTGGAATGATGAATTTAAATATTGCGGATAATGGTGGAGCTGGAGCAATAGTTGTTGGAGATAAAATACAAAATCTCGATAAAGTTGACTTAGACACAATTCAAGTTGAAATAAATTTAAATGGAAAAGTAACAGAACCTTTTTTTAAAGGAGAAAAGCGAGCTGGTCCAAAAATAGCAATAAAATGTATAATTGATGAGTTTAAAGATGATCCTGTAACTTTTAAAAAGGGTGATTGGTTTATGACTGGTTCAGTTATACAGCCTTTTAAAGTAAATAAAGGTGACAAACTTAAAGTCGACTTTAGATCATTAGGTAAAATAAATTTAGATTTTATTTAATTTTTACTTTTTTCCCTGTTTTTGCGCTTTTAATAATTGCTGCGAATATTTTAAGTGATAACAAACCATCTTCTCCGGTAATTTTAGGTTTTGTTTTTTTATTAACAACATCGCATAAATGATTAATCTGGTTTGTAAGTGTATATTTACTTTCGCGAGTGCTCTCATCTTTATGTAATATTGGCCTCCACCAACTTCTCTCTTTTTTATTGTACCATTCTTTATAATTTGGAAATTGTATTGAACTTTTTGTACCGCCAATGTAGTAAGCAGATTGATTTGTTATTGGATAGGCAGGGTTTTCGCCTGCGGTTAGTTCGTAGCTCCATGGTGATACTATTGTGTCTGAAACGCTCAAAGTTCCTAATACCCCAGATTTAAAAACAAAATTTACAACTGCAGTATCTTCGACATCATATTTTCTAATTTTATTTGAAGATGATGCTTGCACATAATTAACTGGTCCCAACAAATAACAAATTAAATCGATATCATGAACAAGATTTATACCCAATGGACCCCCACCCTTTGTTACTCTCCATTTCTCTTTAAACCATTCTTTATTTTTGTATAACCAGCACATCACATTAACTGATACGATTTTTCCTAATTTACCATTATTTATTTTATTTTTAACTTTTGTTGAAATTGAATTGTGCCGCCTGTGATATCCAATTAGTAAATGAGTCTTATTTTTTCTTGAAGATAAAATAATTTTTTTGGCTTTTTGGATGTTACTAGAGATTGGTTTTTCTAATAAAACAGGAATTTTAGCATTTAAAAAGCTAATAGTATGCTTTTCATGAAATTGATTAGGTGTTGCAACAATCACAGCGTCAGGTTTATTATTTTTAATTAATGCTGATGAGTTTTTGTAAAATGGAACGTTAAATTTTTTGGCGTGCGCTCTTGACCTTTCGTTTATATCCACTATTGAATGCAAAACTGCTTTTTTAGAATTTTTAATAGCTATTAAGTGTTGACTGCCCATTAATCCAATACCAACC
>CACHKQ010000022.1 GCA_902580445.1 uncultured Pelagibacteraceae bacterium
ATAATTTTTTTCCATCTTTTATTTTTTTTTATTACCCTAAAATTATCTCCATAGAGAAGTTGAGTATCTATTTTAGATTTTAAGTTACTTTTATTGTAAAGATTTAAAACTGGAGAATTATTTCCAAAATTATTTTTCACTTAATTTTATATCTTTTTTAATTATGTAAAGAAAAATTAATGAAGGTATAACCATTAAAGCAGTGATTACAAAGAAAATACCCCAATCACCGTTCAGCCAGTCTACCATTGCACCCGAAGATGCTGCTAATGTTGTTCTTCCGGCAGTACCAATAGATGCTAGGAGTGCGTATTGTGTTGCTGTGTAGGTTCTATCAACCAACATAGAAATGAAAGCAACAAAAGCCACAGTTGCAAAAGCAGCAGCCATATCATCAAAGATAACAGCTACAGCAAACAACAATTCCGATTTTCCTGACCATGCAAGCAAAGAAAAAAGAAGATTAGTGCTTGCCATAAGTATACCAGAAACAAACATGGCTTTAATCACACCTGATCGGATAGCAAATAGTCCGCCCAACAGAGTGAACACAATAGTAGTAACCCATCCTAACCCTTTAGAATATATTGCTATGTCCGATTTTGTAAAACCTATTTCTTTATAAAATATTATAGACATACGACCAAGAAAAGCTTCCCCGATCTTGAACAAGAATACGAAACTTAAAATTCCCAATGCAATTTTCAATCCATTTTTATTAAAGAAACTTATAATTGGTCCTCCTATTGTTCCGCTTATCCAAGCTGTTATTTTTGTTAAAAAATTGGATGCACCAAGTTTTTTTTGTATAGTAAGGTCAGTTTTTTTTTGTGAGTCATGTCTATCTCTATTTTGTGGCTCGTTGATAAATAGCAAACCAATATTACAAGCTATGACTACGATACCTAGTATTAAAAAAGTTATCTGCCAGTAATTTTGAAAACCTAATTTCTCAAAATAATCTGCAGCATTTAAAGCTATTACTCCTCCAAGTTTGTACCCTGTCCACCAACCAACCACAGCTATTGCCGCACCTGCCTGCATTGACCTGCCCTCATTTTTACCGATTTGCTCAATTCTCAATGCATCCACTGTGATGTCTTGTGTTGCAGAAGCAATTGCAATAATTAAACCAACTGTGATTACTAATGCAAGGTTCGCAGTTGGATCTATAAAATTCCAAAAAACCAAACTTAAGAGAATTATTAGCTGCATTAATATAATCCAGCTACGACGATGCCCGACTTTATTTGTTAACCAGGGTATACGTATTCTATCTATTAAGGGTGCCCATAAATAATTAAAAGCATAGACAGCAAATATCAAACCAGCCCACCCAATGGTACTTCTACTTAAACCTTCCTCTTTTAACCAAAGGCTTAAACTGCTGCCAATTATAACCCACGGAAAACCACTTATAACTCCCAGTAAAAGAATACGAAGCATTCTTATATCAAGGTAAACTTTAAAAGAATCTTTGAAAGATTGTTTTTGATAAATTTCCATCAGTTATAACTATAGATTAATTTACGACCTCCAGAAAGATGGTAAAAACAGTACAAGAACAGCGAAAATTTCCAATCTTCCAAGCAACATTGAAAAAGATAATATCCATTTTGATATATCAGAGACTTGACTAAAGTTTCCATTAGGACCAATCATATCTCCAAGACCAGGACCAACATTAGATATAGAGGTTGCCGCACCAGAAATTGCTGACAAGAAATCAAGTCCGGAAATGGATAAGAGTATTGAAATAATTAAAAATAAAAGTAAGTATGAAAAAATAAAAATTATTACTGAGTTTATAAAAGTATCCTCAACTTTTTGTTTATTATAATTTATAATAAAAACGCTATTAGGATAAACTAATTTTTTTAAATGATTTCCTATAAATATAAAAAGTATTTGTAATCTAAAAATTTTGATACCACAAGTAGTAGACCCTGCACACCCACCAATGAACATTAAAAACAAAAAGAATATTAGTGGAAACTCTCCCCACAAACCAAAATCGTCAGTTACATAACCTGTTCCAGATAGTATGGATAATACATTGAAAGATGAAATTCTTAAATTATCTAAAAATGAAAATTCTGTATTATTTAAAAATAAGTATAAAAACATAATCATAATTGAAATAACTACTAAGTAAATAAATCCTTTTATTTGAACATCTGTGAAAAAAATTTTTCTATTTCCTTTAATAAATTTTAAATAAGTTATAAAAGGTAGACTTCCCAATATAATGAAAATAATAGATGTGAATTCAATACCGGGACTTTTAAAATAACCAATTGACTCATTGTGTGTAGAAAATCCACCAGTGGCAAGCGTTGTTAGGGCATGAGCGATACTGTCGAAAACAGACATTCCTTGTAGCCAGTATATAGTTACACAACTAATAGTTAATGTTGTATAAATTAAAATAATTACTGAAGCCACTTCAATAGTCTTTGGCAAAAGTTTTTCAGCTTCCGAAGAATCTGTTTTGAAAACTTGCATACCACCAACTTTTAAAAGAGGCAGAACAGTCGTTGCCATAACAATAATACCTACACCACCTAGCCATTGCATTATTGCTCTCCACATCAAAATACTTTTCGCAGTTTCGTCAAGATTAGATATTACAGTGGATCCTGTTGTTGTAATTCCAGACATGCTCTCAAAAAAAGCTTCGCTAAAAGTTAAATCTAAGTTTGATAGAAAAAAGGGTATGCTTCCAAAAAAAGCAATACTTATCCAAGCCATAGTCGAAAACAAAAAAGCTTGTTGGAGGTTTAATTGATTATCTCGCTTTAAAGTAGCAAGAATTGTTAGTATTCCGATAAAAATTGTAATAATTGAAGATGAAAAAAAACTATTACTATTCTCTTTATATAGGATTTGTATTCCATAAGGTATCAACATAAAAACACCCAGAATTAATAACAAAATTCCTACAACGAAAAAAACTGTTTTGTTTGTAATCATAAAATTTGGACAATATTTAAATAGCAATAAAATTCAACTTATTATAAACCTTAATAATGCTTGAATCTGATCTAATAAATTCAACATCCTCTTGGCCATTTGTTGAAATAAGGAAATTACTCAAAGATAGAAAAGAAATTATTAAGAAAAAAAATAAAATTACTTTTCAAACAGGTTATGGCCCAAGTGGATTACCACATATCGGTACGTTTGGGGAAGTCTCGAGAACCTCAATGATGATAAATGCATTAAATCATATTAATAAAGTTAATACTGAATTAATAACTTTTTCTGATGATATGGATGGACTTAGAAAAGTTCCAGATAATATTCCTAACGATAAAATTTTACATGATAATATTGGAAAACCACTTACTGCAATACCAGATCCATTCAAAAAATATGGGAGTTTTGGTGAACATAATAATAAAATGCTAATAGAATTTTTAAAAAAATTTAATTTTAATTTTATTTTCAAAAGTTCAACAGAAAACTATAAAAAAGGTATATTTAACAATTCTCTAGAAAGGGTATTTGAAAAATTAGAGGATATTATGAATATTATATTACCTACACTTGGTAGCGA
The DNA here is from genome assembly GCA_902580445.1 of uncultured Pelagibacteraceae bacterium. Classification (GTDB taxonomy): domain Bacteria; phylum Pseudomonadota; class Alphaproteobacteria; order Pelagibacterales; family Pelagibacteraceae; genus Anoxypelagibacter. Next base: position 3,560 of record CACHKQ010000022.1, read on the forward strand.
AAGAAGAAAAACTTATAGTCCTTTTTTGCCCATATGTCCTGAAACCGGTAAAGTTTTAGAAATTCCAGTAATCGAAATAGATAAAAAAAATAAAACATTAGTATTTGATAATGCAGGAAAAAAAATAAAAACTAATATTTTAAATGGCAAATGCAAATTACAATGGAAAGTTGATTGGGCAATGAGGTGGTTTACATTTGATGTAGATTTTGAAATGTATGGAAAAGACTTAATCGAAAGTGCAATTTTATCAAATAAAATTTGTAAAGCCATGGGTAAGCAACCTCCAAATGGTTTTGCATACGAACTTTTTTTAGATGAGAAAGGAGAGAAAATTTCAAAATCTAAAGGTAATGGAATTACTATTGAGCAGTGGCTTAAATATGCTTCACCAGAAAGTCTTTCACTTTACATGTATCAAAATCCAAAAAGAGCTAAAAAGCTTTATCCGGATGTAGTACCAAAGGCAGTTGATGAATATTTGTCCTACATAGAAAAATTTGAAAGCCAAAAAGAAAAAGAAAAACTTTTAAATCCAGTATGGCATATTCATAGTGGTTTACCTCCAAAAGAAAAAATAATTATGCCATTTTCAATGTTATTAAATATAGTTGGATCCAGCAATGCAAAGAAAAAAGATGTTTTATGGAAGTTCATAAAAAAATTTCATAAAGAAATAGAACCAAAAAACCATAAAATTTTAGATGAGCTTACTGATTATGCAATTAATTATTTTACAGATGAAGTCGAACCTAAAAAAAAATTTAAAAAACCTTCTGTTGAAGAAACTAAGGCCTTAAAAAACTTAATAGCATCCTTAAAAAAGATTACCCAAGATACTCCCCCAGAAGATATACAGACAATAATTTATACTTCAGGTAAAGAGAATGGATATAGTGATAATTTGAGGAACTGGTTTAAATTAATTTATGAAGTTATTTTTGGTGAAGAAAATGGTCCAAGAATGGGCTTTTTCATAAGTTTTTTTGGACTAAAAGAGACAATTGATTTAATGGAAAAAAAGTTGAAAATATAAATTTAATGTTTTCTTTCCTAAGACCATTTATTTTTAATTTAGACCCAGAGACTGCACATGATTTAGCAATTAAATCATTAAAATACAATGTGCTTCCAAAAAGCTTATTTACTGTTGAAGATGAAGACATTTTAAGTACAAAATTGTTTGGAAAAATTATAGATAATCCAATTGGTCTAGCAGCAGGTTTTGATAAAAGTGCTGAGGTTTACAATGAAATTTTTAAAATTGGTTTTGGTTTTGTTGAGGTAGGAACAGTCACTCCAAAGAAACAATATGGAAATCAAAAACCGAGAGTTTTTCGTTTAGAAAAAGATCAAGCACTTATTAATAGACTTGGCTTTAATAATGATGGTTCAGATGCTATAAAAAAAAGAATTGAACATAATGCACCCGATGGTCTCTTGGGTATTAACATTGGCCCAAATAAAGATACAGACAATATGTACGATGATTTTTTATCATGCGCCAAAACTTTTTTCCCTATTGGAGATTATATTACAATAAATATCTCTTCTCCAAATACGGAAGGGTTAAGAAATTTTCATGAAAAAGAAAATCTTGAAAAGCTATTAATTAAGATAAATGAAATTAGAAAAGAAAGTAATTTCAAAAAATCCTTTTTATTAAAAATTTCACCTGATCTTGATGAGTCCTCTGTAAATAATATTGTTGATTTATCACTAAAAAATAATATTAACGGAATAATATTAACAAACACTTCTGATAAAAATAGGGACAAATTAATAGATAATCAAAAAAATGAGAAAGGTGGTTTATCAGGTCAACCTATAAAAGATTTATCTACAAAAATAATTAAAAAATTTTATAAAAAACTAAATGGAAAAATACCAATAATTGGAGTTGGAGGAGTTGACTCGGGAAATGCTGCTTTTGAAAAAATAGCCGCAGGAGCTTCTGCAATACAATTATATACCGGAATGATTTATAAAGGTCCTATGATAGTAAAAGAGATAAAAAAGGGATTAATAATTAAGTTAAACGAAAAAGGCTTCAAAAATATTAGTGAAGCTGTAGGATCAAACTCTAATTAGATTTCTTAAAAAAATTATATTTTTTTTTATCAATATCGAATCTTATATAATGAATAAGTTCTCTTGCATAAGAAAAAACTACCCCTACAAAAATTACAATTAATATAGATAAAAATCCGTATGATATAGGGTAATTCTGTGAAAGACCTAAAACTATTTCTCCAAGTCTATTATCTATTTTTCCAGCACTTTCAGTCGCAAACAAACTCTCACCTTTTTCCAAAACAAATTGCTCAATACCCATGATTACACCAACTCCAAGCAAAAGTATTGCTAATAGAGTTTTATATTCTGAGGCGTTTAATTTTTCAGAAGCTTTAAGCCCTAGATGTAAACCTAAAATTGAACCAGTCAGAAGAATACTGACAAGAATGAAATCTATGGTTTGAAATTGTAGGGCATGGGCTATAACTACAAAAGCAGTAATAAAAATTGTTACAAACAAAGATGTTCCAGGAACTAATTTTGTAGGCATACCAATAATATAAATCATTGCAGGTACCATTAAGAAAGCTCCTCCAACGCCCATTATTGAAGCAAATATTCCAACAATAAACCCCAGCATAAAAGGAACTATTGCGCTTTCATAAAGCTTTGACTTGTGAAATCTTACTCTTAATGGAAGTCCATGTATCCAATAGTGATCATGAATCTTTTTTTTGACAACAGCTTTTTTCTTTAGCTCACTCAATTCTTTATAACCTTTTGCAAACATTAATGTTCCAATCATTACCAACATATAAATGTAAGCTAAAGATATAATTACATTTACTATTCCCTTTTGTTTTAAGTAACTAAAAATAATCATTCCAACTATTGTTCCAAAAACCCCACCAAATACAATTATCAATCCCATTTTGTAATCAAGAGTCCTTCTAAACCAATGAGTCAAAGCGCCTGAAACTGATGTACCTAAAATATTATTAGCTTCATTAGCTACAGCAAATGCAGGTGGTATACCCAAAAATATTAGTACGGGTGTCATCAAAAAACCTCCTCCAATACCAAACAAGCCGGAAATAAACCCTATAATTAAACTTAAAATCAAAATTATTGAAATGCTAACTTGAACTTGTGCTACTGGAAGGAAAAATTCCATTCAACTTACTATTATTTGACCATACTATTGTCAATAGTCATATATTAGCTTGATTATATATCTTACAACAATTATATACCTATTTAATATTTATGACTAGAAAATGCGAACTTACAGGTAAGAAGCCTATCAAAGGCAATAATGTTAGCCACGCAAATAATAAAACTAAAAGAAGATTTTTGCCCAGTATTAAAAAAGTTAGTTTTAAAAGCGAAGCTCTAAAAAAAAACATAAAGTTTAATGTTTCTAATTCTGCATTAAGAACAGTTGATTTTAAAGGCGGAATCGACAAATTTCTTAGTTCGGCTAAGTCTTTTAGACTTTCTAAAAAAGCCAAGAAATTTAAGTCAGAAATAATTTCAAAGAATGCTTAATTTAATCTCGTCAAATAATAAGCCATTAATTTTTTTGGCTTTTTTCATGGCACTTTTTGTAACCGCTTCAAACTTTTTAGTACAATATCCAATCAATTTCTTTGGTATGGAAGAATTTTTAACATATGGTGCTTTTACATACCCAGTAACATTTCTTGTCACAGATCTTTCTAATAGAAGGTATGGGAAATTTGTTGCTCGTAAAATTGTTTACATGGGATTTTTTTTAGGAGTATTATTAACTTTATTCTTTTCAACAAATTTTTCTGATCTTATTTCTATGAGAATTGCAATTGGATCCGGTACAGCTTTTTTATTTGCACAATTATTGGATGTTCAAATTTTTGATAAGTTAAGAAGTAAGATTTGGTTTGCTGCCCCATTTATATCATCATTAATTGGGTCTCTAGTTGATACATTCTTATTTTTTTCTATAGCATTCTATGGGACAGGTATTAATTGGATTACATTGGGAATAGGCGACTTTACAGTAAAAGTTCTTATGGCTTTGACAATGCTGATACCTTTTAGAATTTTAATGGCAAGCTTAAAAGACTTTTCAAAAAGTTCTGTCAAACCCTCATCTATTTAAAGATTTTAATGAATAGTATTATCGGAAAAAAGATCAGTTAATTGATTTATCATAACGTCACCAAGATCTTGAACATCTGTAATTTTAACAGCCTTTTTATAATATCTGGTAACATCATGACCAATTCCGATTGCCAAAAGCTCTACCTCTGAAAATTTTTCAATAGCTTCTACTGTGTGTTTTAAATCAGTTTCTAAATAGTCACTCATATTTGTTGAAAGTGTTGAGTCATCAACTGGCGCGCCATCTGATATCACCATTAAAATTTTTCTTTCCTCTTTCCTCTTGCTCATTTTGCTATAAGCCCATCTCAATGCTTCCCCGTCAATATTTTCTTTAAGCAATCCTTCTTTTAACATTAAACCCATATTTTTTTTTGACTGTCTCCAAGGTATATCTGCAGATTTATAAATTATATGTCTCAAATCATTTAGTCTGCCTGGAAATTTTGGTTTATTATTATTTGACCAAAGTTCTCTACTAGACCCTCCTTTCCAATGTTTTGTTGTAAAACCCAAAACCTCAACTTTAACAGAGCATCTTTCTAAAGTTTTTGAAAGTATATCTGCACATACTGATGCAACAGAAATTGGTTTGCCACGCATCGATCCAGAATTATCAATCAAGATAGTAACTAAGGTATCTTTAAAATCAGTTTCTTTTTCTTTTTTAAAAGATAAAGAATTAAATGGATCAATTATTACTCTTGTTAACTTCGATGTATCTAATACACCTTCCTCTAAATCAAATTCCCACGAACGATTCTGTTTGGCCAATAATTTTCTTTGCAATTTATTTGCTAATCTAGAAACAAAAGTTTTTAATTGAATTAATTGTTGATCTAAAGAGGTTCTCAATCTCTTAAGCTCTTCCTCTGTTTCTAAATCTTCTGCTTTTATAGTTTCGTCGAACTCATTTGTATAAACTTTATACTTTCTAGTTTTATTTGAAAATATTTGCCTAATTTTTTTATTTTCTCCACCATCTACCTGATCTACCTCATCATTTTGCTCATGTGAATTATCTTTTTCTGATAAATCATTGGGTGTAGAAATATCAGCATCCACCACTTGATCATTATCTTTTTGATCTTTTAATTTACTCTCGTTTTTTTCATTACTTTCATTACTTGCGGTTTCCCTTTTATCTTCTTTTTCCTCAGTTTCTTCAAAAATTTCTTT
>CACHKQ010000023.1 GCA_902580445.1 uncultured Pelagibacteraceae bacterium
TTAACTGAATGAGCCTCACATTTTTTTTGTATATCTTGTAAAGAAACACTTCCATATTTGTCTTTTTCTCTAGTTCCTAGAAGGTTTAAATTTGGACCATTTATAACAAGGATTTTTTCACTCATTTTGATATAATAAAAATTAAAAATATCTCAATTATGGCAAAAATTCAATTAAATGGAAAATCAATTAAAATAAACAGTAATTCTTGCATTAAAGACCTAATCAAAAAATTTAAACTCAAGGAAAATAAGATAGCTATAGAACTAAATGGAGTTATTTTGCCAAAAAAATTTTATTCTACAAAAAAAATTAAAGATAAAGATAATATTGAAATTGTGCAATTTATCGGTGGCGGATAGATGAAAAAAGATATTTTAAAAATAGATAATATTAAATTAAACTCACGTTTAATTGTTGGAACTGGTAAATATAAAAATTTCAAAGAAACAGCAGAAGCAGTGAGAGCGTCTGGTGCAAGCATGGTGACAGTTGCTGTAAGAAGAGTAAATATTTTAGATAAAAACAAACCAGTATTAATGGATTATTTAAATCCAAAGAAAATTATTTATCTTCCAAATACAGCCGGATGTTTTAATTCCGAAGACGCATTGAGAACTCTAAGACTTGCTAGAGAAATGGGTGGCTGGAAACTTGTTAAATTGGAAGTATTAGGAGATAAAACAACACTTTATCCAAATATGATTGAAACTTTAAAATCTACTAAAATATTAGTCAAAGAAGGTTTTAAAGTAATGGTTTACTGTTCTGACGATCCTATAATTGCAAAACAATTAGAAGATTTTGGTGCTTCAGCAATTATGCCGCTTGCTTCACCAATTGGATCAGGCAGAGGTATAAAAAATAAATTAAATTTATCTATTATAGTAAATAATTCAAAAGTTCCAGTTATTGTTGATGCAGGAATAGGAACAGCATCTGATGCTGCAATCGCAATGGAACTTGGATGTGATGGTGTATTAATTAATACAGCAATTGCTAAAGCAAAAAATCCAATTTTGATGGCAGAGTCAATGAAATACGCAGTTATAGCTGGCAGAAAATCTTTTTTATCTGGAAGAATAAAAGCTCAAAAATATGGTTCGGCAAGTAGTCCGTTAAAAGGACTAATTTGATTTAATTTTTTTTCTTCTTACCCAAAGTGTCTTGCCTAAAGTCTTATTATTTTTTTTGTTATTTTTTAAATCGTTAGACCCGAATTTTTTTGTCTTTGATATTTTGATAACATTATTAGATAATTTCTTTTCAATATTTTTTACACTTTCGACTTTATTTATTAATTTTTTGTTCTTATTAAATAAGTGTATTTTGTATTCTGGAATAATAAGACTATTATCTATAACAATATTTATTTTAAACTTGTATGTTTTTTCAAAAAAAGAAATTTCATTTTTAAAAAAAGAACTTAAATAGTTACTAATTTTTTCAGGCACAAAGGCAGTTATTGTTTTTGTTTTGTTTGAAAAAGCTAGCAATTCAATTTTTTTAATAATTTTTTGTGAGAATGACTCCATAGACAAGTTTGTCTCCCACTTTATGCCGCTTTCCTTCAACCTTTGACGCGTCATCTCTAATAGTCCAAAATTACTTATTCTCCCGACCTGAATTCTAGCTCTATCCAATTTAAGCTTGTCTTTCATTTTTCTTTCAACAAGCCTCTTATTATGAAAGTTCATCATATCTATGAAATCAATCACAATTAAACCCGACAAATCTCTAATTTTAATTTGTCTAGAAATTTCATCTGCTGCCTCAAGATTCGTATTTAATGCTGTCTTTTCTATGTTGATTTGTTTTGTTGATTGCCCAGAGTTCACATCAATAGCAACTAATGCTTCTGTTGGATTTATAACTAAATACCCACCAGATTTTAATTTTACCAAGGGCTCAAAAATTTTATTTAAATCTTTTTCGATCCCAGCACTATGAAATAAAGGTATTTTACCTCTATATTTTTTTACAAATTTTGAATTTCTAGGCATAAATTCTTTCATAAAAGATTTTGCTTTTTGATAACCCTCATTGCCCTCCACATGTATATATTTGGTATCATTGTCATATATATCTCTTAATGCTCTTTTAATTACATCTCCCTCTTCATGAATTAATAATGGTGCAGTAGAATTAATTGCTTTATCCTTAATTCTTTCCCATAGACCAATTGTATTTTGAAGATCATTGTCTATTTCGTTTTTGGTTTTTCTTGCCCCAGCAGTTCTAACTATCAGCCCCATGTTTGTTGGTATATCAATATTTTTCAATATTTCCCTAATTCTATTTCTATCTTCATAATTGAAAATCTTTCTAGATATTCCACCACCTTTTGCTGTATTTGGCATTAAGACGATATATTTACCAGCTAAAGATAAAAAAGTTGTTAGAGCCGCACCTTTTTGTCCTCTTTCCTCTTTCATGACTTGAATTAGAAGAACTTGACCAGGCCTAATTACTTCTTGAATTCTATATTTTCTTACTCCGTATCTATTTTTTAATTTCTCTCTTGTTTTATCTGGCTGATCAACATCAGGAGGTTTTAATTCAATATTATTATCATTGTCAGAATTTAGTGCAGAATCTTCTACTGTATCTCCGTCTTTATTTTCATTACTTTTTTTAAGATCTTCTCTAATTTTTTCTTCTGCTTTCTTCAGCTCTTCTTTATCCTCGGTAGGTATTTCATAGTAGTCCGACTGGATATCATTGAAAGCCAGGAAGCCATGTCGTTCTCTTCCAAAATCAATAAATGCTGCTTGAAGTGATGGTTCAACTCTACCAACTTTACCTAAGTAAATGTTACTTTTTAAATTTAGACTATTTTTATTTTCGGATTCGTATTCTTCAATATTTGATTCTGATTTAAGTACAATCCTAGTCTCTTCTGGATGCGAAGCATCAATATATAAATTCTTTTGCATGTGTTATAAAACCTGTTCATGGATATTTTATTGTTAATTCTCATAATAATTAATAAAGTTTAATTGAAATATTTATACATTATTTTTTGGTATTATTAAACGCAATTTTTTAAGGTATTATGGTGCCTTATGATAGCCAAAATATAGAGATTTAGTAAAATTAAAGAAAAAAAAATGAAAAAAATTTATAACGCTATATTTAAAACGATAACTTTAATATTGCTTACAACTGTATTTTTACTTTTCTCAGCCTTTTGGTATTTCTCTCATGATTTGCCAGACTTTAAAAAATTAGCTGTTTACGAACCTTCAGTTTTAAGTAGAGTATACGACGATAATGGCCAACTTATTGCAGAATATGCTATCGAAAAAAGACTTTTTATACCCTACGAAGCAATACCTGATAAAGTAATATTTTCTTTTTTGTCTGCTGAAGATAAAAATTTTTTTGAGCACCCCGGTATAGATGCAAGAGGAGTAACTAGAGCAATCATAAGAAATATTAAGAATGTTTTGTCTGATAAAAGATTAGAGGGTGCATCAACAATAACACAACAAGTCGCTAAAAACTTTTTACTCACTAACGAGGTATCTCTTAAAAGAAAAATCAAAGAGGCGATTTTAGCGTTTAGAATCGAAAAAGCTTATACCAAAAAGAGAATTCTTGAATTATACTTAAATGAAATTTACTTAGGACAAGGAACTTACGGAGTTGCATCTGCAAGTTTAGAATATTTTAACAAATCAGTTAAAGAACTTAATTACAATGAAGCTGCACTTCTAGCAGCACTTCCAAAAGCACCAAGCAAATACAATCCTTATAAGTCAAAATCATTAGCTAAGACCAGAAGAAATTTAGTTTTAAATAATTTGATGGAAAATGGCTACATAACAAATAAAGAATTTAAACAGCTTGAACAAAAAGAAGTTATATTAAACAAGAGAAAGATTTTACTTTTAAAAGAGGCAAAATCTTATACTGAGGAAATTAGAAGAATAGTTAAAACTGATTATGGTTTTAAGAAATTATATTCAGAAGGCTTATCTATTACATCCCCACTAAATGGAAAATATCAAATTGCCGCTCTAAATGCCTTAAGGTATGGCATCGAGTCCTACGATAAACGCCATGGTTGGAGAGGTCCAATTACCAACACAAAAAACAATATTGATTGGAAAAATAAATTACAATCACTGGAAATTGACCAAACTTTAAATTGGGAAATCGCAGAAGTTACAAATATTGAACAATTTGTTTCAGATATTAAAATATTAAAAAGTAATAAAATTCAAAAAATATTTTTTAAAAACTTAAAGTGGACCAAGAAAAAAAATTTTAAAGAACTCTTTAGAGTGGGTGATGTAATTTTTATAAAAAAGATTGATAATAATTGGGTATTAAAACAATTACCAATTGTTAACGGAAGCATAGTAGTGATGAACCCACATAACGGAAAAGTAAAAGCATTAGTTGGTGGCTACAGTTTTGTTTCTAGTGAATTTAATAGAGCGACCCAAGCTAAAAGACAACCTGGCTCTGCTTTTAAACCAATAGTTTATTCCGCTGCATTAGAAAATGGCTATTTACCAAATTCAGTCGTTTTAGATGCGCCTTTTGTAAGCGAACAAGGTGTTGGTTTAAAAAATTGGAAACCAGAAAATTATGGTAAGAAATTTTACGGATTATCAACATTAAGAAAAGGTATAGAGAAATCTAGAAACTTAATGACAGTAAGAATTGCACAAGCAGTTGGATTTAATAAAATCTCTAAAATTTCTAAAGATCTCGGAATTTATGATAATGTACCTGAACTTTTATCTGTTTCACTTGGTTCTAATGAAACTACTCTACTAAATTTAACGAATGCATATTGTATTTTCATCAATGGAGGAAAAAAAGTAAAACCAATTTTAATTAGCAGAATTCAAGATAGAAGAGGAAAAACTATATTCAACTCTGAAAAAAGAAATTGCAAAAGTTGCGACAAAGTAAACCTTCAAGATGATAGTACACCTGAAATTATAAACAAAAGTGATCAAGTCATCAGTAAAGAAACAGCTTACCAAATCACTTCTATGCTTGAGGGTGTTGTCAAAAGGGGTACAGGAAAAAAACTTAGGAATTTAAACTTACCTATTGCTGGTAAAACTGGAACAACAAATGATAATTTTGATGCGTGGTTTATTGGATCAACATCTAATTTAACAATAGGTGTGTATGTTGGTTATGATAATCCTAAATCACTTGGAAAATACGAAACTGGATCTAAAGCAGCATTGCCGATATTTAAAAAATTTGTTGAGACTGCAATATACAGAGAGGACATTAAAAATTTTAAAGTTCCTGAAACAATAAATTTTTTCCCTATAAATTATGATACAGGTAAAATGACGGGATTTAATAACCCAAAATCAGTGATAGAAGCTTTTAAAGAGGAAAATTTTTCAGATATAGCACTAAAGAATTTAAATTTAAGAAAAAAACGTGATAAATTTGATATCTTTACTCGATTCTACTAATGACTGACTTTGAAAAAAATATAAATGTTTCCGAAAAATCTCTTTCAAATATTAGGGGGTATCTTTGATGGAAATAATGTTAAAGAGAGAATAGCAAGTCTTAACGAGGAAATTTTAAAAAAAAATTTTTGGCAAGACAATATTAAATCAAAAAAAACAATTAAAGAAAAAAACTTTTTAGAAAATATTTTCAGTTTTTATAACGTTACTATAAAAGATGTTAAAAATTTAAAAGATTTATATAAATTAGCATTAGAAGAAGATGACTCTCCAACCTTAGATGACTGTGTTAAAAAAACATTTAAACTTATTGATGATATAAGGGAATTCGAAATTAAATGTTTTCTTTCTGGAGAGGATGATAACTTAGATATATATTTGGAAATTCATGCTGGAGCGGGTGGAACAGAAAGTCAAGATTGGGCAGAAATGCTTCGAAGGATGTATCTAAAGTGGTTTGATAAAAAACATTTCAAGTACAGCATGATAAGTGAGCATAAAGGTGATGAGGCTGGTATAAAGTCTTGTGTGCTCAAAGTAGTTGGAAATAATCTTTACGGACTTATGAAAAAGGAGTCTGGAGTTCATAGACTAGTAAGAATTTCACCTTTTGATTCTGGAGCACGTCGTCATACTAGCTTTGCAAGCGTTTGGATTTATCCATGTGTAAATGACGATATTGAGATTAAAATAGATGAAAAGGATTTAAGAATAGACACTTATAGATCTAGTGGCGCCGGGGGCCAACACGTTAATACTACTGATAGTGCTGTGAGAATAACTCATTTACCAACAAAAATTGTGGTTCAGTGTCAAAATG
>CACHKQ010000024.1 GCA_902580445.1 uncultured Pelagibacteraceae bacterium
CTAAGGACGCTAACATGCCAAAAGAAAATATTACTCGAGCAATAAGTAAATCGGAAAATCATAAAGGCGCAAACTTTTACAATTTAAGATATGAAGGTTTTGGACCAAAAAAAATTGCATTAGTTATTGAAACTTTGACTGACAATAAAAATAGAACCGCGGGTAATATTAGAAGAAATTTGCAAAAATTTGGCGGAAATCTTGCAAGTAATGGATCCACAACATACTTTTTTGAGAATTTAGGAGTTATACAATTTTCAAAAGATGAAATATCTGATGAAAAAGCTTTAGATATAGCAGCAACAGTAGGTGCAAAAGATTGTTTAAACCACAAAGATTTTCATGAAATAATTACTATCAAAGAAGATTTTTACAGAGTAAAAAACCAAATTCAAAAGCTTATAAAAAAATTTAATTATTCAGGTATAGAATGGAGACCCCAAAATAAGGTAAGTATTAATAAAGAGGATGAAAAAGAAATCTTAAATCTTCTAGAATTATTAGAGGAAGATGATGATGTTCAAAAAATTTTTCATAATTATAAGTTAGTTTAAAAAATAAATGAGAATAATTGGTATAGATCCTGGTTTAAGTGGTGGAATTGCAATTCTTGATGATTTAAAAATATTTGATATTTATGATATGCCCATAATGTCTGAGGGTAAAAAAAATAAAAACCAATTAAATAGTGCTCAATTAGTAAATATAATTAAAAAAAATATTATCTCAAACGGAGATACTTTTTTAATAGTAGAGCAGGTAAGTGCTATGCCTGGACAAGGTGTAACTAGCATGTTTAATTTTGGTCAAACTTTTGGTTCAATAAAAGGAATATGTGCAGCATTAAATCTTCCTATTTTCTTTGTAAGACCGGCAAAGTGGAAAAAACATTTTGATTTAATTAATTCTTCTAAAGATGCTAGTCGAACAAAAGTTATAGAAATGTATCCTTCAATATCTCCAAGATTAACCAAAAAAAAAGATGTGAATAAAGCGGATGCAATTTTAATTGCTAGATATTTCAGAGATTGTCGATCACAATTTAATCAGTAAATCGAATAAATCTTATTTAAATCAAGTGCCAAATTGATGACACATTCTACACGTAATTAACGTTAATGGAGACAGAAATCGCAAATCAAGTTGTCGGCTTAGGTGGAGCAAATGATTTTTCACTTTGGCAACTTTTCTTAAGAGCTGATTTTGTAGTTAAAGCAGTTATATTACTTTTAATCGCAAGCTCGATTTTTTCTTGGGCTCTAATATATGACAAAGTAAGATTATTTAGAAGAATTGATCAATCTACAAAATCATTTGAGGACAAATTTTGGAAATCGAAATCAGCTGAAGCATTTTACAAAGGTCTACCGATGAAGTCAGAAGATCCTATGACAATTATTTTTAAAAATGCAATGTCAGAATTGATAAAAACAAAATCAAAATCTTCATCCGTGCAAAGTGCGAGAGTAGAAAGAGTTTTAGAAGTTTCCATAGACAACCAGCTTAAAAGTGTCGAAAAAAATTTTACCTATTTAGCAACAATCGGCTCTACAGCTCCTTTCATCGGTTTATTCGGGACTGTCTGGGGAATTATGAATTCTTTTCAATCAATCGCAATTTCAAGAAATACAAGTTTAGCAATTGTAGCACCTGGTATTGCTGAAGCATTATTTGCAACTGCTCTTGGTCTTCTTGCTGCTATCCCTGCAGTGATAGCTTATAATAAGTTCAATAGTGACTCACAAAGATATTTTGCAAGGGTAGATAATTTTTCAAAAAGATTTTTATCAATAATTTAATCAAATGGCATTTACTATTAATCGCTCAAAAAAGAAAGAACCAATGAGTGAAATAAATGTAACTCCATTCGTAGATGTAATGTTAGTTCTTTTAATTATTTTTATGGTAACCGCACCATTGCTTACCGTTGGGGTACAAGTAGATTTACCAGAGTCAGCAGCGGACTCATTACCTGATGATCAAGAACCATTAACAATAACTATAAACTCAAAAGGTGAAATATTTATTCAAGAACACCAAGTTACTTTTAAAAAAGTTGTTCCTAAATTACTGGCCATCTCCAAAAATAGAACAGATACTAGAATTTATGTAAGAGGGGACAAAACAATAAATTATGGAAGAGTTTTGGAGGTAATGGGAAGATTATCTGGCGCAGGATTTTCAAAAGTTGCACTAATATCTGAGCCCTATAAAAATTGATGTTATATGAGCAGAGGTTTAATATTTTCTTTTTTATTTCACACGTTTGTAATTTTCATGACTGCATTGACCTTACCTTTTATGATGCGTGAACCAATTGATGTACCACCTATTGTTTCTGTAGAACTTATACAAATTAAAGACAAAACTTTTATACCATACGCGCCTAAAGCAAGAAAAATTATTGAAAAAGTTAAAGAAGAAGCCAAAAGAGTAGTATCTGAACAAGCACCACCCTCAGCAAAAGCTAAAGAAAAACCTGACAGAATTCCTTTACCAGAAGATAAAAAAGAAACCAAACAAATAGTAAAGAAAAAACAAAATCCAGAAGAGATCAAACCTCAAATTAGACAATCATCTGAATTTGAGAAGGAGGAATTATTTGACACCAATGAGATTGCGGCTTTAATTGATAAAGCTAAAGAAGAGCAAGCTGAAACGCAAAAAAAAAGTAGTCAGCTAACTCAAAGCAATGTTAAAACACCATTTGCAAAAGCTCTGTCTTTGTCTGAGGAAGATGCACTTAGAGCGCAAATATTTGGATGCTGGAGTGTTCCACTTGGGCTTCCTTACGATAAGGATTTATTAGTTAGGATTAAACTAAAATTAAAACCTGATGGAAGAATACTTAAAGCTGAGATCTTAGATCATGCAAGAATGAATACTCCGGGTCAAAGTTTTTATAAAATTTTAGCAGAGAGCGCTCTTAGAGCTGTTAGAATTTGCCAACCCTTAAAAGTTCCACCCACTGGTTATGATAGATGGAAAGATTTACAGTTAAATTTTGATCCAACAGAAATGTTAAAAGGCTAAAATTATGAAAAAAACAATTATTGCTCTTTTGTTTTTTGTACTAAGCACTGAAAGTGCTTTCAGTCTCATAAAGGTAGATATAACAAGAGGTAATTTAGACCCATTACCAATCGCCGTTTCACCTTTACACATCGATAGCAAGTCAGAGGATCTGAAATCATTAATGGATAAAAAATTAGGAGAGGAAATTTCAAAAATAATTGAAAAAAATTTTAAATCTACCGGTTTATTTAATCCTTTAAAAAAGGATGCATTTGTTCAAAAACCAGATATAGCACATCTTAAACCTAGGTTTGAAGATTGGAGACTAATAAAGGCCCAAGCATTAATTACTGGAAAAATTGTTGTTAAAGATAAAAAGTTAAAAGTAGAATTTAGGCTTTGGGATCTAACAGCCGCTAAGGAAATGTTAGCACTATCTTTTACAACCACACCAACTAATTGGAGAAGAGTAGCACATATTATATCTGATAAAATTTATGAAAGATTAACTGGTGAAACTGGCTATTTTGATACAAGAATAATATATGTGTCTGAGAAAGGGCCAAAAAATCAAAGGGTAAAAAAACTAGCTATAATGGATCAAGATGGACATGGTACGAAATATTTAACTTTAGGAAATGAACTTGTTTTAACTCCAAGATTTAACCCAACAAATCAACTAGTTACCTACATGTCTTATTTTAAAAATATGCCAAGAGTTTATTTGTTAGATATTGAAACTGGTATTCAGGAAGTAGTTGGAAACTTTCCTGGAATGACTTTTGCACCAAGATTTTCTCCAGATGGAAAAAAAATCATTATGAGTTTTGCAAAAGATGGTAATTCCGATATTTACTCAATGGATATGGAAACAAGAGTTGTTGAAAGAATTACCGATCACTCTGCGATAGATACATCACCATCTTATTCTCCGGATGGAAAATATATTTGTTTTAATTCTGATAGAAGCGGACTCCAACAAATATATACAATGAGAAGTGATGGAAGCCAGGTTAAAAGAATAACTTTTGGTAATGGAATATATGGAACACCTGTATGGTCTCCAAGAGGCGATTTAATAGCATTTACTAAAATGCGAAAAGGAAAATTTTACATAGGTGTAATGAGGTCAGACGGCACTGGGGAAAGACTTTTGACAGAAAACTATTACCAAGAGGCACCTTCATGGTCACCTAATGGAAGAGTTTTAATATTCTATAGAGAGACAAAATCAGATAGCAAAGGCAAAGGTTTTACAGCTAAGCTTTGGTCTATTGATATAACTGGGTATAACGAAAGGTTGGTTAAAACAGAAACTGATGCATCCGACCCATCGTGGTCCTCATTGCTATCAAAATAGTGATTTTTTAACACAATTTATACTTGCAAGACTCCCTTAAATTTGGAATATTACACCAACCTTAAATATATTTAGGAGATACAAATGAAGTTTAATAGTGCACTAAAAAATTTTGTTTTAGTTCTATTTAGCACGTTGCTAATTTCAGCGTGTTCCACTGCTAAGAAAGCTTCTGTTGATACCGTAGATGATGTTTATACAGGAACAGATACTGTTGAATATTTAGCTAACGGTGTACCCGACAGAGTTTTTTTTGCTACTAACAAATCAAGTTTAACTACAAGATCACGTGATACTTTAAGAAAACAGGCTACATACTTAAGAAAAAATAAAGATCTAACTGTTACTATTGAAGGTCATGCAGATGAAAGAGGAACAAGAGAGTATAACTTGGCCCTTGGCGAGAGAAGAGCAAATGCTGCAAAAGATTATTTAATGACATACGGTGTTTCTGGAAAAAGAATTAGCGTAATAAGCTATGGTAAAGAAAAACCTATAAATCCAGCATCTAGTCCATTAGCGTGGTCTCAAAATCGAAGATCTGTAACGATTAAAGCAAACTAAAAATTTAATATTAATAGACCCTGTTATTTAACATCAATAGCAGGGTCTTTTTTTTGCCATTTTGTGTGAATAAAAGTTGATATATGTCAACAACTTATAAAAATCTTTTTACAAAAGTTTTTATTTTTTTATCATTTTTTTTAATATTTTCTTATTTTGCTAGCGCCGACGAAAAGGCTGAACTTAAAGATATTAAAACCAAAATTGAAAATATAAGCAAGGATCTTAAAACTTTAGAAAAAGCTTTTTACAAAACTTCAGAACTTCAAACAAAAAAGATATCTAATGATGGATTAAACGAAGATGTTTTAACACGTCATTTACTAAAACTTAATGAGATAGAAGAACAATTTAGAGAAGTTACAAACCGGTATGAGGAAATTAATTTTAAAATTGATAAACTTTCGAACAGGATAACTAAGATGCAATCTGATAATCAAATCAGATTTAGTGATCTGGAAAGTTCCACAACACCATCTGATAATACATCAAAAAAAATAACTAAAAAAAGACTTCCAGGAACAGATTTACCAAAAGACTTAGGCAGTTTATCTGATAGCGATTTAGAAAAAACTGAAAGTGTGCAAAAAACACAATCAATAGAGTCTGCTGGATTAGTTGTGAGTGAAAAAGCTGAAAGAGCAAAATCTTTACTTCCCAACAAACCTCCAAATGAACAATATAATTTTGCTGTTAGTTTTATAAAAGTTGGGGACTATGAGACGGCAGAGTTTGCACTTAAAGAATTTATCGATAAAAATAAAGACAATGATCTCGCTGGCAGTGCACAATACTGGTACGGTGAAACTTTTAGAATTAGACAACTTTATCAAGATGCAGCCGCAGCTTATCTAGACGGGTATCAAAATTATCCAAAAAGTAAAAAAGCCCCAATCAATTTACTTAAACTTGGAACAACGTTAGTTCAATTAGGAGAAAAAGACCAAGGTTGCTTAATGATAAGCGGAGTAAAAAAACAATATCCAAAAGCGAGTAAGTCTGTGTTACAAAAAGCAGAATATGAAAAGAAAAAATTTAAATGTAAAAAAGCTTAAAAATGCAATTTTAAAAGATAAAAAAATATCGAAAATTTATTCAAAATTAAATTTAACTACCAAAAATATAAAGTCATTTTTAGCGGCTATATCAGGCGGA
>CACHKQ010000025.1 GCA_902580445.1 uncultured Pelagibacteraceae bacterium
AAAATAGTGATTTTACAAGGTTTTTTATCAAAAACAGCAAAATATACGCCTTGATTAATTCTCTAAATTTTGTATAACGGCGTCTCGCTCTTATCGGCATAGAAACCAAGCTTTTTTGCAGATTTCGATCTGATGCAGGGTGATAGTTTTCTCTAAATTTTAGAAAACTCAGCTTTTTTAAATTGTTAAAAATTAAGAAGAGAAGTGTGGACGGTTAGGTTAACAAAGAAATTGTCGTACACACTTTAACGAAAGTAACTTTAGTTTTATCTAAAGTTATTAAAGCTAGTGTGCGCCGTTATTAAACTTGAGAGTTTGATCATGGCTCAGAACGTACGCTGGCGGCACGCCTTATACATGCAAGTCGAACGCAGTAGCAATACTGAGTGGCAGACGGGTGAGTATAATGTGGGAATCTGCCTTTTGGTTTGGAATAACTCGGGGAAACCTGAGCTAATACTGGATAAGCCCTCACGGGGAAAGCTTTATGCGCCAAAAGATGAGCCCGCACTTGATTAGCTTGTTGGTGAGGTAAAAGCTCACCAAGGCAACGATCAATAGCTGTTCTTAGAGGAAGACCAGCCACATTGGGACTGAGACACGGCCCAGACTCCTACGGGAGGCAGCAGTAAGGAATCTTGCACAATGGGGGAAACCCTGATGCAGCGATGCCGCGTGAGTGAAGAAGGCCTTTGGGTTGTAAAACTCTTTCGTCGGGGAAGAAAATGACTGTACCCGAATAAGAAGGTCCGGCTAACTTCGTGCCAGCAGCCGCGGTAATACGAAGGGACCTAGCGTAGTTCGGAATTACTGGGCTTAAAGAGCTCGTAGGTGGTTAGAAAAGTTGGTGGTGAAATCCCAAGGCTCAACCTTGGAACTGCCATCAAAACTTTCTAGCTTGAGTGTGATAGAGGAAAGTGGAATTTCTAGTGTAGAGGTGAAATTCGTAGATATTAGAAAGAACACCAAATGCGAAGGCAACTTTCTGGATCACTACTGACACTGAGGAGCGAAAGCATGGGTAGCGAAGAGGATTAGATACCCTCGTAGTCCATGCTGTAAACGATGTGTGCTAGACGTTGGAAATTTATTTTCAGTGTCGCAGCAAAAGCGTTAAGCACACCGCCTGGGGAGTACGACCGCAAGGTTAAAACTCAAATGAATTGACGGGGACCCGCACAAGCAGTGGAGCATGTGGTTTAATTCGAAGATACGCGCAGAACCTTACCAACACTTGACATGTTCGTCGCGAGACCAAGAGATTGGTTTCTTCATTCAGTTGGACGAAACACAGGTGCTGCATGGCTGTCGTCAGCTCGTGTCGTGAGATGTTGGGTTAAGTCCCGCAACGAGCGCAACCCCTACGTTTAGTTACTAACATTTAGTTGAGTACTCTAGACGAACTGCCAGTGATAAGCTGGAGGAAGGTGGGGATGACGTCAAGTCCTCATGGCCCTTACGTGTTGGGCTACACACGTGCTACAATGGCATTTACAATGGGATGCAAAGAGGCGACTCCTAGCTAATCCCAAAAATATGTCTCAGTTCGGATTGTACTCTGCAACTCGAGTACATGAAGCTGGAATTGCTAGTAATCGCGGATCAGCGCGCCGCGGTGAATACGTTCCCGGGTCTTGTACACACCGCCCGTCACACCATGGAAGTTGGTTACACCTTAAGGCAAAGGGTCAAACCTTTGACTACGGTACGATCAGCGACTGGGGTGAAGTCGTAACAAGGTAGCCGTAGGGGAACCTGCGGCTGGATCACCTCCTTTCTAAGGATGACCAAAAATTTCTTTTGGTCACAAAAAATTAGTTAATGTGACCGTCCTCATTTCTCTTCTTCAAAGTGTCTCTATTAAATGACTTTAGGGGCCGGTAGCTCAGGTGGTTAGAGCGCACCCCTGATAAGGGTGAGGTCGGACGTTCGAGTCGTCCTCGGCCCACCAGATTTAAAGGGGGATTAGCTCAGCTGGGAGAGCGCCTGATTTGCATTCAGGAGGTCAGCGGTTCGATCCCGCTATCCTCCACCAAGAATTGACACTTTTAGCTTTTTTAAATCGTAAATAATTTTATCAATATCTATATCCGATTGTTCGAATAGATGAACAATCAATGAATATTCGAATAGATGAATATTCCAACAAAAATTTAATTTTTACAGAAATTTTTTTCTGTGCATTAAATCAAGCGTTAAAGGGCGTATGGCGGATGCCTAGGCACTGAAAGGCGATGAAGGACGTGGTATACTGCGATAAGTTTCGGGGAGCTGTATGCAGGCTTTGATCCGAAAATTTCCGAATGGGAAAACCCAACTCTTTATGAGTTATTTTGTACTGAATTCATAGGTATAAAAAGCGAACCCGGAGAACTGAAACATCTAAGTACCCGGAGGAAAAGAAATCAATTGAGACTCCGTTAGTAGTGGCGAGCGAAAGCGGAACAGGCCAGCAAAGTTGATAAGTTAATTTGAATAGTCTGGAAAGGCTAACCACAGCAGGTGATAGTCCTTTAGAAGTAATACTTATTAATTTTCTTGAGTAAAGCGGGACACGTGTAATCTTGCTCGAATATAGGGGGACCACCCTCTAAGCCTAAGTACTCTTCAGTGACCGATAGTGAACAAGTACCGTGAGGGAAAGGTGAAAAGAACCCCTATTAGGGGAGTGAAATAGAACCTGAAACCGTATGCCTACAAACAGTCAAAGCTCTTTTTAGAGTGATGGCGTACCTTTTGTATAATGGGTCAGTGACTTAATTTATCCAGCAAGCTTAAGCCGATTAGGTGTAGGCGCAGCGAAAGCGAGTCTTAAATGGGCGATTAGTTGTATGAATTAGACCCGAAAACGAATGAGCTTACCATGAACAGGTTGAAAGCAGGGTAACACTTGCCGGAGGACCGAACCAGTTGACGTTGAAAAGTCTTTGGATGATTTGTGGTAAGGGGTGAAAGGCCAACCAAATTCGTAGATAGCTGGTTTTCCGCGAAAACTATTTAGGTAGTGCGTTGAATAAACAGACTTTTAGAGGTAGAGCACTAAATGGGCTAGGGGGTGGAAACACCTACCAAACCTAATAAAACTCCGAATGCTAAAAGTCATTCCTCAACAGACAGACTGTGGGTGCTAAGGTCCATGGTCGAGAGGGGAACAGCCCAGATCACCAGATAAGGTCCCTAAATCATGATTAAGTGTGAAAGGATGTGGAGATTCCTAAACAGCCGGGAGGTTGGCTTAGAAGCAGCCATCCTTTAAAGATAGCGTAACAGCTCACCGGTCTAATAGAGTTTCTGCGCCAAAGATGTAACGGGGCTCAAATCATGTACCGAATCTGTGGGTGTGTAATGTCTTCGGACTTTACACGCGGTAGCGGAACGTTCTGTAAGCCTGCAAAGGTGTACCCGCGAGGGACACTGGAGGTATCAGAAGTGCGAATGCTGACATAAGTAACGATTAACAGAGTGAAAAACTCTGTCGCCGAAAATCCAAGGTTTCCTGCGCAAGGTTAATCCGCGCAGGGTTAGTCGGCCCCTAAGACGAGGGCGAAAGCCGTAGTCGATGGGAACAAGGTTAATATTCCTTGACCAGATGAGAGTGACGGATCTCGTAAATTGTAAGTTCTTAATGGATTGAACTTGCCGTGAAGAGGTCCCAGGAAATAACCTCATCATAGACCGTACCCTAAACCGACACAGGTGGATTATTAGAGTATAATTAGGCGCTTGAGAGAATGATGTTGAAGGAACTCGGCAAAATGCTTCCGTAACTTCGGAATAAGGAAGACCTTGAGTTAGGCAACTAACTTCAGGTGGCACAAGCTAGGGAGAAGCGACTGTTTATCAAAAACACAGGGCTCTGCTAACACGTAAGTGGATGTATAGGGTCTGACGCCTGCCCGGTGCTGGAAGGTTAATATGGTTGGTGCAAGCTGACTGTTGAAGCCCCAGTAAACGGCGGCCGTAACTATAACGGTCCTAAGGTAGCGAAATTCCTTGTCGGGTAAGTTCCGACCTGCATGAATGGCGTAACGATTTCTCCGCTGTCTCCAACATCAACTCAGTGAAATTGAATTCTCCGTGAAGATGCGGAGTTCCCGTGGTTAGACGGAAAGACCCCGTGCACCTTTACTGCAACTTTACATTGGTATTAGAAACGACATGTTTAGCATAGGAGGGAGACTTTGATGTGATAGCGTCAGCTATCATGGAGTCGCCAGTGAAATACCTCTCTTGTTATTTTTGATATCTAACTGCTAGCCGTAATCCGGCAGCAAGACACTGTATGGTGGGTAGTTTGACTGGGGCGGTCGCCTCCCAAAGAGTAACGGAGGCGTGCGAAGGTAGGCTCAGAACGGTCAGAAATCGTTCGTAGAGTGCAATGGCATAAGCCTGCCTGACTGCAAGACTGACAAGTCGAGCAGAGTCGAAAGACGGTCATAGTGATCCGGTGGTTCTGAGTGGAAGGGCCATCGCTCAACGGATAAAAGGTACGCCGGGGATAACAGGCTGATACCCTCCAAGAGTCCATATCGACGAGGGTGTTTGGCACCTCGATGTCGGCTCATCACATCCTGGGGCTGGAGCAGGTCCCAAGGGTTTGGCTGTTCGCCAATTAAAGTGGTACGTGAGCTGGGTTCAGAACGTCGTGAGACAGTTCGGTCCCTATCTGCCATGGGTGTAGAAGAATTGCGAGGATTTGTCCCTAGTACGAGAGGACCGGGATGAACATACCACTGGTGGACCGGTTGTAGCGCCAGCTGCAGTGCCGGGTAGCTAAGTATGGACAGGATAACCGCTGAAAGCATCTAAGTGGGAAACCTACCTCAAAACTAGTTCTTCCTATAGAGCCGTAGTAGACCACTACGTTGATAGGCTGGATGTGGAAGCGCGGTAACGCGTGTAGCTGACCAGTACTAATAGCTCGATTGGCTTGATTTATGCACTGAAAAAAATTTATATTTTTAACTTAGATCTTATTTTTGTTGCGGATATACTTCGAAATTCCTTTGGAGTTAAAATCTTATCAATTTTATAACCAACTTTTCTTCCATAAAATATGTTAGTTATGTTAGGAACTTTAGTTATTTTAATCCTGGACTTAAAGTTTTCTAAATCTTCTTGAATAATTCTTTTAATTTTTTTGAATGAAAAAGGATTTTTTTTGCCTAAACCTTGGGCGTCTTTAACTTGAATATTGACTTGTAAGTCTCTCTTCACAATACACTCAAATAATTTTTTATGACCTAGATGCCATGGTTGGTATCTGCCCAACATTTGCGCGGTGGGTTTTTTATTATTCCATTTTCTTTTTTTAATTCGATCTATGACTACTAGTTTCCATAATTTTGCATCTTTAGTGGTCACTCTAATATCAAATTTTTTTGGTTTTTTAAAAATGGGATTTATATCATCAAGATGTTTTCGTATATATCTTCCTTTTTTTATCGTATCTAACCACACAACAAAATCTGCTTTAAAATATTTAAACGAGTCCTTATTCGGACAAATAAAATCAACTACAACATCCTTTCCTCTTTTAACATGTTCATTTGAAAGTTTATTTAATCTTTTTGCCTGCCTTATCCTTCCATTTTTGGTGAAATCCCAATCTTTAAATTTTTTCCTTACTTTATCGCCGTTTATCCAAACGGCGTTAAGTTCTCTATAAACTTGCTTTGCTAGATAAGTTTTACCCGCTCCTGGTAATCCCATAATTAATATTTTTTTTGATTTAATTTTCTTAGACATTAATTTTTTTTCTTTTTTTAAAAACT
>CACHKQ010000026.1 GCA_902580445.1 uncultured Pelagibacteraceae bacterium
TAAGTTGGGAAGTACAGTTAATCCAATATCTAGGGTTTGGTTTTAATATTGATAAAGTTGATACACAAAAAAATTTAGATGGAAACACAATAAATATAAGCATAGACAACATTTCATACAAAATGCCTAAATTCCTTGTATCCAAAAATGATGATAAGCTTAATAACAACGATATTTATAATGGACTCAATTTTTCAAGAAGCCTATTAGAGAATAAATTTTTTAATCCAAATAATTTAAGATTTCCTTATTCACGAAAACTATTAGAAAAAAAATTTATTTAATCTTTCTTGCAACATCTATTGCGAAATAGGTCACAATTGCAGACGCCCCAGATCTTTTAATTGACATTAAACTTTCTAAAATTACGTCATCGCTGAGATTACCGCTATTAATTGAATTTTTTATCATCGCGTACTCACCTGATACTTGGTATCCAAAAACAGGAATCTTGAATGTATCTTTTATTGATTTAATTATATCAATGTAAGGTAAAGCTGGTTTTACCATTACAAAATCAGCACCTTCTTTTATGTCTAATGCAACTTCTCTTAATGCTTCACTCGAATTTTTATTATCCATTTGATAAGTTTTTTTATCTCCCTTTAATTTATTCTTAGATCCTATTGCATCTCTAAATGGTCCGTAAAAATTTGAAGCATACTTTGCAGCATAAGATAAAATCTGAACATTTTTAAAATTATTTTTATCTAATGTTTTTCTAATAATGCCGACTCTTCCGTCCATCATATCTGATGGAGCTATAACATCGCATCCCATTTGAGATTGGAGAAGTGCTTGTTTTGATAAAATATTAATTGTTTCATCATTAAGAATTTCTTTCTTTTTCAAAATACCGTCATGACCGTGATCTGTATACGGATCTAATGCAACGTCTGCCATTACTCCAATATTAGGATTAATTTTTTTAATTTTTTTTATCGCTCGACATACTAAGTTATCCTCATTAAGCGCCTCGCTTCCAATAGAATTTTTTTTCACACCTGGAGTGTTTGGAAAAATGGCAACCAAAGGTATTCTTAATTTACTTGCAGTATTAATTACATTATTTAATTTATCTATACTGTATCTGCTACAACCAGGCATACTTTTAATCTTTTCAATTTTGCTTTTTCCTTCTCTAACAAAAATTGGAAGTATTAAATCATCAACAGTTAAGTTATTTTCAGCCACCAATCTTCTCGACCAACCATACTTGCGATTCCTTCTCAATCTAACACTTGGATATTTCCCCAATATTTTCATATTTTAAACTTATAAAACTTTGTTTTGTGCGACAAATATAATATTATTTAAATTATTAAAAAGTGTAATAAGATGTTGCATATGACAGATACAACCACACAAACAGACTTTTACCAAGTACCTAATTTGTCATTTGATATAAATAAACTAAGATTAGATTTAGAAACAATTTTAAAAAAATCAAAATACCAAACTTTGGGTATAACAAATTTTCACGCAATACCAATGAACAGAGTTCCTGGAAATGATGAGTCAATAAAAGGCCACAACGTTAGAGGGGTTTACTGGACAAAACCAGATGAGACGGGAAAAGAAGTTATGAGAGATAAACCAATTGATGAGTCAAAATATACTGAACTATTAGCTGAATTTAAAAATACGTACTTTGAAGAAGTTTATAAAGCTTTAAAATCAAAATTTAAAATTGGAAGAGTTAGAATTCTTTTAAAAGAACCAAGGTCAACTTTAAGTTGGCATAAAGATCCTGAGCCTAGATTACATATTCCCATAATTACAAATCCAGGGTGTAAAATGGTAATAGAGGATGTTGCGAAACATATGCCCGCAGACGGAAAAGTTTGGATTACTAATAATACAAGATACCATAATTTCTTTAATGGTGGTGAGCAAAATAGAATTCATATTGTAGCTTGCATGTTAGAAAATAGATTCAATTAATTTGAAATCCTTATTTAAAAAAATATCACTATCATCAGATCACGCAGGTTTTAATTTAAAAGAAAAAATTAGAAAATATTTATTAAAAAAAAAAGTTAAAGTGCTTGATTTAGGACCAACAAATAACAATTCTGTAGATTATCCTGATTACGCAAAAAAGGTAGCTAGAAACGTTATATCTAAAAAAAGCAATGTAGGCATATTAGTATGCGGATCTGGTACTGGTATGGCCATCTCAGCCAATAAATTCAAAAAAATACGAGCTGCTGTTTGCTATAATATAGCATCTACACGTTTGTCTAGAATGCATAATAATGCTAATATCCTGGCATTAGGATCTAGATTAACTAATAAACAAAATGCAATTAAATTAGTTAATGTGTTTTTAAGTACTAAATTCGAGGGAGGAAGGCATCTTCGAAGAGTAAATAAGATTTAATATTAATTATGTCAAAAATTAAAAAAGATATTAGTAATTATTATCAGGATTATTTTGATAAAAATTTATCTGAAAGAGATCCAGATTTATATAATTCGATTAGTGAGGAGCTTAATAGACAACAGCAACATATTGAATTAATCGCATCTGAAAATATTGTTTCAAAAGCAGTACTTGATGCTCAAGGATCAATTTTAACAAATAAATATGCAGAAGGTTATCCCGGTAAAAGATATTACGGCGGATGTGAATTTGTTGATAAAGCTGAAGAGTTAGCCTTAGATAGAGTTAAAAAATTATTCGATTGTAAGTTTGCAAATGTTCAACCTCATTCAGGGGCGCAGGCAAACGGAGCTGTTTATCTTGCGCTTTTAAATCCAGGTGATCCAATTCTTGCAATGAGTTTAAATTCAGGAGGTCATTTAACTCATGGAGCAAAGGTTGCTCAGTCGGGAAAATGGTTTAAAGCTTTTCATTACGAAGTAAACAAAGAAACCGGTCTTATTGATTATGATCAAATCCAAAAACTAGCTACAGAGCATAAACCCAAGATATTAATTGCTGGTGGGAGTGCATATTCAAGAATAATAAATTTCAAAAAGTTTCGTGAAATTGCAGACAGTGTTAACGCATATCTAATGGTTGATATGGCTCACTTCTCAGGTTTAGTTGCTGGAAAGGGATATCCCAATCCTGTTGAATATGCCGACGTTGTTACATCTACAACGCATAAAGTTTTAAGAGGTGGTAGAGGAGGTATCATTTTAACCAATAGGGAAGATTTGTATAAAAAATTTAATTCTGCAGTCTTTCCTGGTTATCAAGGTGGACCTTTAATGCATGTGATAGCAGCAAAAGCAGCAGCATTTCATGAAGCCTTACAACCAAACTTTAGAGAATATATAAAATCTGTATTAGAAAATGCTAAAATTTTGTCAGAAACACTCAAAAATAATGGGTTCAAGATTTTTTCAGGCGGAACAGATACCCATTTAATGCTTGTAGACTTGAGACCTTTTAAAGTTACAGGCAAAGCTGCTGAAGTTAGTTTGTGTAATTCTAATATTACATGTAATAAAAACGGCATACCTTTTGATACAGAGAAAATGACAATCACATCTGGAATTAGACTAGGTTCACAAGCTGCTACAACAAGAGGATTTGGATTAAATGAATTTAAAAAAGTTGGCGAACTAATAACAAAAGTAATCAAAGGCTTATCTGCTAATCCCGAAGATAATTCCAAAACTGAGTCAGAGGTTAGAAAAGAAGTTATTGAACTTTGTTCTAAATTTCCTATATACAATCATTTGTTTAAAAATTAAATTATGATTTGTCCATTTTGTAAAGAAAAAGACACTTCTGTAGTAGATTCCAGACCAACAGAAGATGGAACAGCAATAAGAAGAAGAAGATTATGCCCCTGTAGTAAAGCAGTGAGATTTACTACTTTTGAAAGAGTACAATTCAGAGAACTTTCCGTAATCAAAAAAAATGGAAGAAGATCACCTTTTGACAGAGAAAAATTAGCTAAATCACTATTTACGGCTCTAAAAAAAAGGCCGTTCGATGCCGATACTATTGAAAAAATTGTTTCACGAATTTCCAGAGATCTAGAGGAAATGGGACAATCTGAGATACAATCAACTGTTATTGGAAAAAAAGTTATGGATATTTTA
The DNA here is from genome assembly GCA_902580445.1 of uncultured Pelagibacteraceae bacterium. Classification (GTDB taxonomy): domain Bacteria; phylum Pseudomonadota; class Alphaproteobacteria; order Pelagibacterales; family Pelagibacteraceae; genus Anoxypelagibacter. The sequence continues at coordinate 4,063 of CACHKQ010000026.1, forward strand.
AGAGATCTAGACAAAATCGCCTATGTAAGATTTGCTTCAGTATACACAAATTTTAAGGAGGTAGGAGAATTTGGTGATTATATTGAGGAACTAGATGGAGAGAAAAAATAAATTTAAATCAAAACACTCCTACTTTTTAAGCTTAGCATTTGAACAAGCAAAAAATAATTTAGGATCAACTAAAAACAACCCATCAGTTGGGTGTATTGTTGAAAAAGATGGCTCTGTAATTTCATCAGGATATACATCTTTTAATGGACGACCACATGCTGAACATAATGCTTTAAATAAAAAATTAAATTTTAACAATTCAAATTTATACGTAACACTTGAACCATGCTCTCATTATGGAGTTACACCGCCATGTACAAATTTGATAAATAAAAAAAAAGTCAAAAAGGTTTTTTTTTCTATCCATGACTCGGATAAAAGGTCCAAAAATAAATCTAAAAATATTTTAAAAAGCAGAAATATTTCTGTTAATTCCAAAATACTTGAAAAGGAGGGAAAGGATTTTTATGAAAGCTATTTTTTACAACATAGCGACAAACTTCCTCTAATAGATGCTAAAATAGCAATATCTAAAGATTATTTTACCATAAACAAAAAAAAAAGATGGATTACCAATCTTCATTCAA
>CACHKQ010000027.1 GCA_902580445.1 uncultured Pelagibacteraceae bacterium
ATTAAAGTTACCAACAGAAAGACTTGAAAGTTCTGTTAAAAAATTCATATCAATCTATAATAAAGATAATTTTAAGAACTTTAAAATATTTGATTTCAGAATAAATGGTCAACTTATTTTGGAATAGATAATTATGGGTCAAGATTGTTTGATAGCTGAAATTGCAGACGACAACATACGTTATATTGTCGTAAAATTTGATGATAATTCTGATCATAAAATTCTATCAAAAAAGATTTTTAAAAATAACGGTATTAAAAAAGGCAAAATACTTGACTTTGAACTTACAGCAAAAAAAATTAACGAAGATATAAATGACCTTGAAAAAGAATCACATAATGTTTTTAAAAACATATCCTTAGTAATAAACGAGTCTGAAATTTCTTGTACAAATCTTTCTGGATTTAAAATCCTCAATGGATCTAAAGTAGAAAAAAGAGATTTAGAATATATTTTAAATGAAGCTCAAATATCGATATCACAAAATCAAGAAAATAATTCAGTTTTACATATAATAAATTCTAATTTTATTTTGGATAAGATAAAAAAAAATAAGATTCCATTAAATTTACATGGAGACCATTTAAGTTTAAATATGACATTTATTTCATTACCAAAAAATAATCTGAAAAATATAAATGCACTATTTGATAATAGTGATTTAAAAATTGATAGAATAATAAGCAAGCCACTAGCTTGCGGTATAAATCTGCTTAACAAAAACAAAAAAAAAAAAGATTTTTTATTAATTAACTTCGACAAAGAACTCAGCAGTGTATCATTTTTCGAAGACTCGGCATTAGTTTTTACAAAAATTTTTCCATTCGGTACAAATTCTATTATTCATGATATTAGTAAGCTCTGTTCTATAAATGAAAATGAAATAAGGCCATTAATTAAGAAAATAGACTTTACAAGCACAATTAATGAAAAAAGATATATAGATAAAAGTTTTTTCACAGAATCAAAGTTTAAGAAATTAACAATTCAGCATGTTAAGGAGATAATAAACGCAAGAGTCATTGAAATGTTAGATTTTTTATTTAATAAAAATATAAATTTAAAACATGTGAGAAAGAAAATTTTAAATATTGATATTTTTTTTGAAGACAAAGAGGTATTAAAATACTTAGGAAAATTATTTCTTGAAAACTTAAGACTCGATACAATGAAAACCCAGATTGAATTGATGCACTTAGATGATTTTTTTGCACTCTCGGGGGCCGCAGAACTTATTGATAAAGGTTGGGATAAAGAAGCCATTCCCTTAATTAAAGTAAAAAAGTCAATAATTTCAAGATTTTTTGAGCGTTTTTTTTAAAAATTAACTTATTGTAGTTTTTTGAAATATTTCTTGTTTTTAAGTAAATTTCAACTTTTTGTATATTTTCACTATGTTTGAAAGCAAACAAAAAACACTTAAAAAAATCGTAAATTTTGCAGGCACCGGACTGCATTTAGGTAAAAAAGTCTCTATAAATTTAAAACCAGCCGAGGCTGATACTGGTATTATATTTAAGAGAACTGATATTAAAAATAATAATGAGATTAAAGCAAACTATAATAATGTTTCTTCAGCAAAACTTTGCACAAAAATAGAAAATGATCATGGAGTTTCAGTTTCAACTATCGAACATTTGATGGCGGCACTTTATATTTGTGGAGTAGATAACTTGATAGTGCAAATAGATGGAGCAGAAGTTCCCATAATGGATGGATCATCAATTGAGTTTGTAGAAAAAATTAAAAAAACTGGTTTGAAGACATTAGATAAAAATAGAAAATTTATTAAAATTATTAAAAAAATTGATTTAAAATTACAAGATAAATCAATATTTATAGAACCATCAGCAGACAGTTTAAAAGTTGCCTTTACTCTAAGTTATGAAAACAGTCCCTTAATAAAATCACAAACAAATTGCGTTGATTTTAAAAATAAAAATTTAGAAAATATCTATTCTGCTAGAACATTTTGTTTATACGAAGATATCGAAAAAGTAAAATCTTTAGGTTTAGCTAAAGGTGGTAATTTAGATAATGCAGTAGTGGTAAAAGGAGACAAAGTTTTAAACGAAACAGGTCTAAGATCGAAGAATGAATTTGTAAATCACAAAATTTTGGATTTGGCTGGTGACTTTATGTTAGCAGGTATGAGAATCATTGGGTCTGTATCGTGCATGCATGGTGGTCATTTACTCACAAATGAATTTCTCAAAAAGATTTTATCAAACAAGGATAACTTTGTAATTACCGAAAATCTTGAAAATATATCAAATTTAAAAAAGATCACTCCAAATCAAAAAAGAATAGCAGTAAACGCTTAATTAAACACAATTTTACGAAAAGTATTTTTTTTGTTATTAATACTCAATGCGTTTATTAATAATTTTCATTTTTGTACTTACTCTTTTTTCTTGCACAAAAAAAGACACAAGAGAAATAAAATTACCATCTACAAAACAAGAAGCTATGGAAGTTTACAAGGGCGCATTAAAATCCATGGAGGAAGGACAATTTTTAATAGCGTCACAGAAATTTGATAAGTCAGAGTCTTTGCTACCTCAAACAATCTGGGCAGCAAAGTCAGCCTTAATGTCAAGTTATTGTCTTTATACTCTTAGTTTTTATGATGAAGCAATCTTAAACTTAAAAAGATTTAAAAAATTATATCCCGCTGATCCAAACATGGATTATGCAAGTTACCTAATTGCAGTAATATATTATGAACAAATCCTGGATGAAAAAAAAGATGTTGAAAAATTAATTATTACAAAAAAAGCTATTGAAGATTTTTTAAAAAAATATCCAAACACTGACTATGCAATGGATTTAAAATTTAAATTGGATCTTGTTATAAATCAAATGGCTGCTAAAGAAATTTCAATTGCGAGATTTTATATTCAAAATGAGAAATGGATACCAGCAATCAACAGACTAAAAATTGTTGTTGAAGAATATGATAAAACAATTTTTGTAGAAGAAGCTCTATTTAGATTGGTTGAAATTTATTATAGAATTGGATTAATTGATGAAGCTAAAGCAGCAGCCTCATTACTTGGATATAATTATAATTCAAGTGAATGGTATGAGAAATCCTATACCGTTCTTAACAAAAATTATAAACCAATAAGAATGCGAGATGATAAAGAGGAAAAAAATCTTGTAAATAGAATAAAAAAAATGTTTTTATTAGATGACTGAAAAAAATAATATAAAAAAATTATATTTAGAAAAAATTAAAAAACTAATCAAATTTAATAAAGCTTATTTTGAAAAAGATAGTCCAATAGTTACAGATGAGAAATTTGATGAATTAAAAAAAGAACTTTTAGATATGGTTAAGAAAAATCCATTTTTAAAAGAAATAAAAAATATTGAAGAAATAGTTGGTTCAAGCCCATCTAAAAAGTTTAAAAAAGTTAAACATTCAAAACCGATGCTATCTTTAAGCAATGCTTTTAACAAAGAAGATATGTTTGACTTTGAAAAAAAAATAAAAAATTTTTTAAACATCAACTCTAATGTAGAACTATCTGCTGAACCAAAAATTGATGGCATATCCGCATCTATTAGATATATTAATGGAAAAATGACACACGGTTTATCAAGAGGAGATGGAACTTTTGGTGAAGATATTACAGAAAATTTATCAACAATTAGGGAAATTCCAAAAAAAATACCTAATGCACCAAAAATTATCGATGTTAGAGGAGAAGTGTACATATCAAAGAAAGATTTCAAAAACCTTAATGATAAATTTGCTAATCCTAGAAATGCAGCTGGTGGATCATTAAGACAAAAAAATTCAAAAGAGACAAAAAAAATTCCTCTTAAGTTTTTTGCATATGGCATTGGTGAAATTGAACCCAATATTTTTAATGATCAAACTGAATTACTTTTAACCCTAAAAAAATGGGGTTTCCCAATCAATCAATATTGCAAAAAAGTAAAATCAATTGAAGAAATAGAGAAAACCCACTCAGAGCTTGAAAGTATTCGTTCAAATTTGAACTATGATGTTGATGGAATTGTTTACAAAGTAAACAATCTTAAATTACAAAATAGACTTGGCACAACTTCTAATTCTCCTAGATGGGCAATCGCGTATAAATTTTCTTCAGTAAAAGCTATTTCAAAAATTAATGAAATTGTTATTCAAGTTGGAAGAACTGGAGCCATTACACCAGTTGCAAAAATTGAGCCAGTTACAGTTGGGGGGGTAGTTGTTTCTAATGCAACTTTACATAATGAAGATGAAATTTTCAGAAAAGATATTAGAGTTGACGATACAATTGTTATTCAAAGAGCTGGTGACGTGATTCCTCAAGTTCTATCGGTAGATAAAACGAAACGATCATCAAAAAGCAAAAAATTTGTTTTTCCAAATAAATGTCTTTGTGGTCATGAGACAAAAAAAGAAACCAGCATGACAACAAATAAAGTAGATGCAGTAAGAAGATGTATTAGAGGCTATGAGTGCAATTATACAGCAAAAGAAAAACTCAAACATATAGTATCCAAAGATGCTTTTGATATTGAAGGA
>CACHKQ010000028.1 GCA_902580445.1 uncultured Pelagibacteraceae bacterium
ACTTAATCAAAATATCACCTGCAAAATTTAATTTAATTTCGTAACTTTTATCAGACAAGCATTTACTTTCAATTGCTAAAAAATCTAAAAAACGATCCTTTTTTTTTTGGTTAATATTCTTTGAATAAACATCAAGGATATTATCAAATTTAAGAATTGACTGTATTCTTCTACTTTTCCTAAATACCCCTTTCTCAACATCCTCCCACATAAACCTGTTGAATTGAATTAAAAAAATTCTATTTTTTTTTAAATGTGCTACATTTTTAACTTGTGTTATTGAATCTTGTAAATGTGCGGATATAACTCTTAAATCTTCTTCTGAATTCGCTAATAACTTTAAATTTTTATAACTCATTATCAAAAAATTCTAAAGATTTTTGCTTTACATTTTCTGAGTTTTTTTTCTAAATCTTCGTATCCTCTATCTAAATGGTAAACTCTATTAATTATTGTTTGATTATTCGCAATTAGACCAGCGAGTACCAAGCTCACTGAAGCTCGCAGATCGGTAGCCATAACCTCTGCGCCATTTAAATTTTGAGGACCTTCTATATAAGATAAATTTCCGGAAGTATAAATTTTTGCTCCCATTCTGTTAAGTTCAGGTACATGCATAAATCTATTCTCGAAAATATTTTCTTTGATTTGGGACTTTCCCTTTGCTTTAGACATTAAAACCATAATTTGAGCTTGAAGATCAGTTGGAAAACCTGGGTATGGTTCAGTTTTTATTTTAACTGGTTTTATTTTTGGTGAGTGAAGTATATTAACATGGTCTTTTTTAATTTGCATCTTTACTCCCATTTTTCTCAAAATTTTAATTTCGGTATTTAAAAGATTTGTCTGAATTCCTAAAATTTTTAATTTTTTTCCAATTAAAGCGCCTGCTATAATAAATGTTCCTGCTTCAATTCTATCAAACATAATTTGATGACTTACCTGTTTGAGTTTTTTACAGCCAATTATTTTAATTTCTCTTTTACCTGACCAAGTGATATTTGCACCCATTTTATTTAAAAAGTCTGTTAAATTTTTTATTTCAGGTTCGCAGGCACAATTTTTTAAATACGTAATCCCTTTGGCTAAACTTGCTGCAATTATAACATTTTCTGTGGCACCTACGGATATTGATGGAAATTTTATTTGTGTACCGATAAGACCTTGTTTAGCTTCAGCAAAAATATATCCATTTTTTATTTTTATTTTGGCTCCTAATTTTTTTAAACCAAATAAGTGGATGTCGACAGGTCTTGTTCCTATCGCACAACCACCTGGTAAAGAAACTTTAGCTTTTCCAAATCTTGCCAATAAGGAGCCTAGGACAATCACACCAGCTCGCATAGTTTTTACAAATGAGTATGGTGCAACATTTTTGAATTTTTTATTTTTATTATTTATTGAAATGTTCTTTTTTGTATAATTAATTTTTATCTTTGACCCCATATACTTTAGTAAATGACACATAGTCACAACATCTTTTACTATTGGAACTCTTTTTAAATCAATTTTTTTTTCACTCAGTATCGAAGCAGCAATTATCGGTAAAGTAGCATTTTTTGATCCAGAGACTTTAATTTCTCCGGATAAAATATTTTTACCTTTTACTTTAAGCTTTTGCATTAATTAGATTTTAGGAAGTGTTACACCTTTTTGTTTCATATACTTACCTTTTCTTTTTGAATAAGAAACCTCGGGTTTTTCATTTCCTTTAAGAAATACAAACTGTGCTGCCCCTTCGTTTGCATAAATTTTTGCTGGTAAAGGTGTTGTATTTGAAAATTCAAGGGTCACATACCCTTCCCATCCTGGTTCTAGCGGAGTTACATTGACTATAATTCCACATCTGGCATAAGTTGATTTTCCCAGGCAAATTACCATAACATTTTCAGGAATTTTGAAATATTCTACAGTTCTTGCTAGCGCAAATGAATTTGGAGGTATTACACATGTATTTGATTTTCTTGAAATAAAACTATCTTTTTTAAAATTTTTTGGATCTACCACCGCAGAATTAACATTGGTAAAAACTTTAAAATCATTTGACACCCTTGCGTCGTATCCATATGACGACAAGCCAAAAGATATTTTTCCTTTTCTAATTTGTTTTGATACAAACGGAGTGATCATTTTCTGGCCTTTTGCCATTTTTTTTATCCATTTATCAGATAATACTGTCATAATTTCTTTTTGATTTTATATTTATCTTTGATTTTTTTTCTTTTTTTTAAATTTAATTTTAAGGCCGACTCTTTACGTAAAAAAGATTTCTCTTTTCTTTCAACAATTTTCATTTGATTTAATTTTTGTCTGGATTAGTTAAATCATCCAAAGTTATGGTTTTTTGAATATCATGCATTTTTTCCTCAACACCATCTGTTTTAGATTTCAGATTCCTTCTTGCTTTTCTCTGTTCTAAACGAGCTTTTTTTTTAGCTTCTTTTTTCAAAGCTTTTTCACCTCTTGTTGATTTATAATCGTAGTGAATACCCATTTTAGCACCATAATTTTATTATGTTTTACTTTGAAGATTAATAATATGCAAGTGAGTACTGAAAACCCCTGTAAATAAATGCCGATAAAATGTTAAATTCTACATTTCAATCAAAACTAGAGGCCTACATAGCTCAGTTGGTAGAGCACTTCCATGGTAAGGAAGAGGTCGCAAGTTCAATTCTTGCTGTGGGCACCAAAAATTCTAGTAGTTTTGAAACGATAATATATAACTAAATTTTATGGCCCAAAATCATAAGATAATAAAAATTAATAATATTAATTATATAATTAAAAATAAAAATGATATTATAGAAAATACTTTATCAAAGGGTGTTCAGTGGAATAATCAAATTCTTCTTTTAATAGGATACTGGATTAAAAAGTATAAACTTAAACATTTTCTAAATGTAGGATGTCACATAGGTACTGTTGCACTTCCAATTTCTAAATATGTAAAAAAGGTAACCGCAATAGAACCTTTCCCTCTTACTTTTCAACATTTTTTAGAACATGTAGATTTAAATAATATTAAAAATATAGATTATTTTAATTTTGCTTTAGGTGATACCGAAGAAAATATTTATTTCCTAGATCATAAAAATGATAGACTTAAAAATAATTCAGGTGGAATACATGTTATTAGGGAAGATGATATAAAAAATAATCGTCTATCATCAAATATTCATAGTAAAAAATATAAATCAAAAATGAAAATGTTGGATAATTTATCTTGTAAAAATTTTGATATAATGCTTATAGATGTTGAGGGGTATGAATTCGAGGTATTTAGAGGTGGTGAAAGAAAAATTGAAGAATATAAACCAATTATTATCACAGAAATTTGGGGTAACAAAAAAAGAGAGTCAGAAAATATGCAGAGCTCAAAGGAGGAGGTTATTAATTTTATTTGTAATAAACAATATAAATTGATAAAGAATTTTGGTGATAATTATATTTTTTTTCCAAATTATTTAAAATTATAATTCTTATTTCTTATCAAGTTTATCCTTCATAGACTTAAAAACTTCTTTCCATTCTCTGTCTCTTTTTTGTCTAAACAAAGTTACATTTTTATACCAAATAGATTGCTCGCTTTTTAAAAACCATCTCCAATCACAAATTAAAGGTAGGCCTATCCATGTTTTTCTTTCTAAGGTTGCTGACAAATGAGCAATGGACGTGTCTGCAGTTATTATTAAATCCAAATTTTTTATTATATTAATTGTATCTTCAAAGGGGTATCCAGATTGGTCCAGACCTTCAAAATAATTTACATTTTTATTCTCATTAATTGATTTAATTTTTTCTTTATCAAAATCACGTTGTAAAACAAAAAAATTAATACTTTTTAACTTTGTTAAAATATTAAATTCTTCAATTGGTATCATTCTTTGTAGTTGCCCAGTTGCACCTGTTCTAATAGTCGAGTCGGCGTTTATTCCAATCTTTAAGCCTCTAAAAGAACTAAAATAATTTTTCCATTTTTCAGATTTTTTTTTGTCAAATTGTATGAAATTATAATTTTCAGGGAAGTTTTTATTTATTTTATAGAAGATGCCTGGCAAACTCATTAAATGAT
>CACHKQ010000029.1 GCA_902580445.1 uncultured Pelagibacteraceae bacterium
AACCACCTAATTGCAAAACACAATCATGCTTTTTGGTGAGTTGATAGAAATCATATGCTTGTAAAATCATATAATTAAACTCCGTGTAACTTAAAGATTGTTCTCTATCCAATCTAAGTTTTACACTATCAAAAGTAAGCATCTTATTTATTGTGAAATATTTTCCAACATCTCTCAGAAAGTCAATATATTTAAGTTTACCAAGCCAATCATAATTATTAACAAAAATTGGCTTAGTTTTTTTATTTTTTGAATGAAGTAGCTTTTCGAAAATTTTTTTAATACTTTTTATATTTTTTTTAATTTCTTTTTCTTTCAAAATTTTTCTAGTCGAATCTTTCCCTGAAGGATCCCCTATTAATGTCGTTCCTCCACCTAACAAAACAATTGGCTGATGACCATATTTTTGAAGCAACCTTAAAATCATAATTTGCATTAAGCTTCCAACATGAAGACTTGGCGCAGTAGTATCAAATCCTATATATGCTTTAATAGTTTTTTGATTTAAAATTTTTTTTAAGCCCTCCAAATCAGTACACTGATTAAGGAAACCCCTTGAATTCATCTCTGATAAAAAGGTGTTTTTCATACAACTTTATGCTTAGAATCTACTATTATACAAAAATAATTATAAATAAATATAAATATGAATAAAGAATATACATCTTTGGGTTTAATGAGCGGAACATCTGGTGATGGAGTGGATGCTTCAATAATTAAATCTGACGGGCTATCAAAATATGAAGTAATTCTTAACAAATATTACGAGTATGACAAGGAAATTTACCAGAATATTCATTTATTAAAAGAAAAAATAAATTCCTCCAAAGATTTAATAAATTATTCTGATGACCTTAAAAACCTTGAAAGAAAAATTACCATGTTTCATGTAAAACTTATAAACGAGATATTAAAAAAAAAAGAGATTGACATAGTTGGTTTTCATGGACAAACTATTTTGCATAATTCGGAGCAGCGAATTTCACGACAGCTAGGCGATGGAATTTTGCTATCTCAGTTGATAAAAAAAAATATTGTCTATGATTTTAGACAAAACGATATAAAAAATGGAGGGGAAGGAGCACCATTAACACCCATTTTTCATCAATTGATTTTAAAGCAAAATAAAATTGAAGTTCCGTCTTGTGTTCTAAATATTGGTGGAATTTCTAATATTACAATTGTTGGAAATTATTATCCTTTTGACTTTACTAGTAGAGATATAGGGCCAGGAAACTGTTTAATAGACTCTTGGGTAAGAAAAAATTCAAATCAAAAATTTGACAAAGATGGTAAACTTGCATCGATTGGTAAAACAAATGAAATCATACTTGAGCAAGCCCAAGAGCTCTACTCAAATAGGACCAATCAAAAAACTTTATCCTTGGATGTTAATGACTTTGATGTTTCTTTCGCAAGAGGTTTGTCACTAGAAGATGGTGCTGCAACTTTAACAGATTTCACAGGAAGAATAATTGGAGCGGCCTTATTTACACTTTTGTCTAATATAAGAGAAAAACTTTTCAGGGTTTTAGTGTGTGGTGGTGGAAGAAAAAATAAAACACTATTAGATAAAATTAAAAACAGAACGTTAAAAAATATTGTACTTCAACCAATTGATGACTATGGCATCGACGGAGACTTTGTAGAGTCCCAAGCCTTTGCTTATCTTGCTATTAGATCTTTGATAAATGAACCAATATCTTTTCCAGATACAACTGGTTGTTCAAAACCGTCAACTGGCGGCAAAATAATTAAATTTAAATAAGTTCTGTACTCTTTTTTACGTATGCATTAATTGCAATTTTTAATTCTTCTTCTTTATTTGAGAAAAAATGATTAGAATTTTTTATTTCAGAAAAATCGACTTCAATTCCTTTTTGATGTTTCAATCTATTATTTAATTCATTTATACTTTCTTTTGATACTAACTCATCTTTTTCACCATAAATTACTTGACCAGATGTTGGACATGGGGCTAAAAAAGTAAAGTCGTAAACATTTGGTTGTGGTGCTATCGAAATGAATTTTGTAACCTCAGGTCGTCTCATTATTAATTGCATACATATCAAAGAACCAAATGAAAATCCTGATACCCAACATTGACTATAATCTTGATTTTCTCTTTCTATCCAATCAAGAGCAGACGCTGCATCAGAAAGTTCACCTTGTCCATTATCAAATGTTCCTTCACTTTTACCAACGCCTCTAAAATTTAGTTTCAAAACGGAAAAACCGTTTTTAACAAAAACATTGAAAGTTTCTTGAACAACTCTGTTATTCATTGTTCCTCCATATTGTGGATGAGGATGCAAAACAATTGCAATTGGGGATCCTTTTTTTGTATTTTTATAATATTTAGCCTCTAGTCTTCCTGATGGCCCTGGCAAAAAAACTTCAACACTTTTCTGTTTCATAATTAATAATGATAATTAGTTTCAAAAAAAAAATAGATTTATAACACGTTTTATGAGCGACAAATTATTTTTTTATCAAGTTGACTATTTTAGTGGGAATAACTAAAAAACATAAGTAAACGGAGGAAAAAATGAAACTAACTTCTAAAGGCAGATACGCAGTAATGGCTATGGCTGATTTAGCTTCAAATCAAAGTTCAAAACCTGTTTCTTTGGTTGATATATCTTTAAGACAAAATATATCCTTATCTTATTTGGAGCAATTGTTTTCAAAATTAAAAAGCGAAAAGCTTGTTAAGAGTGCCCGGGGATCTCACGGAGGTTATTTGTTAGATAAGAATCCAAAAGATATTAAAATATTAAATATTATTACTGCTGTAGATGAAGAAATAAAAACACTAAAATGTAAAAGAGAGTCAAAAAAAGGTTGTAATGGCAAAAACACAAAGTGCATAACCCATAATCTTTGGGATGATTTAGAAAACCATATAAATAGTTTTTTTGACAAAGTTAACTTAGAAGATTTAGTAGAAAAAAAAATTTAAGTATAAATTAAATGAAAAATCAAAGTATAAATACAAATCAAGAATATAAATATGGTTTCACCACGGATATCGAAAATATTCGAGCTCCAAAAGGCTTGAATGAGAATTCAATAAAATTTATTTCTAAAATGAAAAAAGAACCAAAATGGATGTTAGATTGGAGACTGAAAGCATTTAGTAGACTTAAAAATTTAAAAGAACCAAATTGGCAGAAACCTAAGTACCCCAAAATTGATTACCAGGACTTATATTATTATTCAGCACCAAAAAGTGCCTCAAACAAACCAAAAAGCTTAGATGAAGTGGATCCCAAACTGCTTGAAACATATAAAAAACTCGGCATTCCATTAAATGAACAAAAGAAATTAAGTGGCGTTGCTGTAGATGCAGTTTTTGATTCAGTTTCTGTGGCAACAACTTATAAAGATGAATTAACAAAAAAAGGAATTATTTTTTGTTCAATATCTGAAGCAATACAAAAACATCCAGATCTAGTTAAAAAATATATTGGCTCTGTGATACCAATTACAGATCATTATTTTGCAACTCTCAATTCAGCAGTTTTCACAGATGGTTCATTTGTGTATATACCTCCAAATGTTAGATGCCCAATGGAACTTTCCACTTATTTTAGAATTAATGCCTCAGAAACAGGTCAGTTTGAAAGAACATTAATAATTGCTGACAAGGGCAGTTACGTTAGCTATTTGGAGGGTTGCACTGCACCAATGCGTGATGAAAATCAATTACACGCTGCTAATGTAGAGCTAA
>CACHKQ010000030.1 GCA_902580445.1 uncultured Pelagibacteraceae bacterium
ATTACAATATTTTCTCCAAATTTTTCTCTTAGTATTTGTTCGGCATTGCCGATTCCGTCAATGAGACCTAGCTTAAGAGAAGCTGAACCCGACCAAAATTCGCCAGTAAAAATATTATTTTTTTCTGCATCTTTTAATTTTGATCCTCTGCTTTTTTTTACTAAATTTATGAAATCTGAATGTAATTCTAATTGTAATTTTTTAATTCGCTGAATATCTTCTTCTTTTTCTTCTTTGAAAGGATCAAGAGTGCTTTTATTTTTTCCAGCTGTATAAACTCTTCTTTGGATTCCTATTTTTTTTATAGCATCTTGAAAACCGAATGAAGCTGAAATTACACCAATAGATCCAACTATAGAACTAGAATTCGCGTAAATTTCGTCACCTGCGCATGCAATTAAATAACCTCCGGATGCAGCGACATCTTCGGCAAAAACTATTACTTTCTTTTTATTTTTTTTTGCTAATTGTCTAATGTAATCATGTATTAAGTGGGATTGAACTGGCGAACCACCAGGTGAATTTATCGAAATAGCAACATTTTTTGACTTTTTAAATGAGAATGCTTTTTTAATAATTTCTTGTTGTCCTGAAAAATCAATACCTTGTCTAAACCTTCCGGCAGACCCTATCACACCAGTAAGTCTCACATGTGGAATTGTTATCTTTTTTTTAAATAATGAAAACATACGAATTAGATTAATTTTATTTCTTATACCAGCAGTTAAAATAAATATATAAATATATTTTACGCTACCCTTGGTTGAAATTGAAGTGCGTCACAGATGTATGAAATTATAATTTTTTACAGTATATAATTATTAAATGGGTTCAGTTATACCTCTAAAAAAATCTGCTAATTCGGCCTACCTAGATTTAAAAAATCTTTTAGATGGAAAACTAGAGGCTGTTGAAAAGCTTATAAATACTAAGCTAAACAGCGAAGTGGATCTTATCAAGAAAATGAGTGATTACCATCTCAACTCTGGAGGAAAAAGAATCCGTGCATTATTAACAATGGGTTCAGCAAAACTTGGCGGTTATGTGAATGGTAAAAGAGATATTAATCTAGCTGCTTGTGTTGAACTTATACATAGTGCCACATTACTACATGATGATGTTATAGATGAAAGCGAAATTAGAAGAGGAAATAAAACTGCAAATACTATTTGGGGTAATCAATCTTCAATTTTGGTAGGTGATTATCTACTAAGCAGATGCTTCGAAATGATGGTAGAAGATGGAGATTTTGAAGTTTTAAAACTTTTGTCTTCAACATCCTCAAAGATTGCCCAGGGTGAAGTACTTCAACTTCAGCATAAAGGAGAAGCAGATCTTTTAGAGGAAAATTATATAAAAATAATTAATCTAAAAACTGCTGCTCTATTTGCTGCAGCAACAAAAGTGGGTGCTTGTATTTCGGGACAGGATAAAAAGAAAAAAGATGCGCTAGAGTCTTATGGTAAAAATCTTGGTTTGGCATTTCAAATTGCTGATGACGCATTAGATTATTTTTCAAAAGAGAAAATTTTTGGAAAACAAATAGGTAAAGATTTTTTTGAAGGAAAAGTTACATTACCAATTATTATTGTATTCCAAAAATCAAACATGGTCGAAAGATCTTTTTTAACAAAAATTTTTAAAAAAGATAAACGAGAAAAAGAGGATTTTGATGAAACACTTCAATTGATAAAAAAATATAAAGCTCTAGAAACAACATTTAAAAGAGCAGAATATTTCGTTAACGTTTCTTACGATGCATTGGGTATGTTTGAAAACTCAAATGAAAAAAACATTTTACAAAACCTTACGGGGTTTAGTTTAAATAGGTCCTTTTAAGGGTAAAGTATTTCCCTTAGCCACTCACCATTTTTTTTTCTGTAATTTAATCTTTCGTGTATCCTATTCTTTATTTCTAACCAAAATTCTATATTATCTGGTTCTACTCGCCAGCCTGACCAGTATGGCGGTCGTGGCACGCTTTTTTGATCTGGATATTTCTTTTCAAATTCTTTGATTTTATTTATAAATTCATTTCTATTATTCATGGTTTGGGATTGTGAAGAAGCCCAAGCACCTATCCTGCTTCCATAAGCTCTTGAATTATAATATTCGTCTGCTTCTTTGTTGTCTATGACTACAGTTTTACCAGATATTCTAATTTGTCTCCTTAAACTTTTCCAATGGAAGCACATTGATGCTTTTGGATTTTTTTTAAGGTCGCTACCTTTTTTACTATTAAAATTCGTGTAAAAAACAAAACCTTTTTCACTTAAACCTTTGAGTAAAACCATCCTCACGCTCGGCATACCATCTGAGCTTGATGTAGCTAATGATAAAGCATTTGGATCGTTAATTTCACTTTTTTCAGCAACTGCAAACCATTTTTTAAACAAAACTATAGGGTTTTGCTCGTCTTCAAAACAAGTATCTAAACCTAACGAATTTTGGCCACTTTTTTGATTCATAATTTATATAAAATAATTTATACATTAATTATCAATGTCTTTTAATACTTTTGGAAAAATATTTAGGTTTACTACTTGGGGTGAGTCACATGGTCCAGCTATAGGCTGTATTGTGGATGGTTGCCCCCCAAATATTGCCATATCTGAGAAAGATATTCAAAAAGATATGGACAGAAGGCGTCCTGGAAATTCGAAGTTTGTATCGCAGAGAAAAGAGTCTGATAAAGTTGAAATTTTATCAGGTATATTTCAAGGTAAAACAACTGGTACCCCAATCTCATTAATAATCCGTAATGAGGACAAAAGATCTAGAGACTATGAATCTATAAAAGATAAGTTTAGACCGGGGCATGCTGATTTCACATATTTTAAAAAATATGGAATAAGAGATTTTAGAGGTGGCGGAAGACAGTCTGCACGAGAGACGGCATCTAGAGTTGCTGCTGGCTCTATAGCAAAAATAGTTCTCAAAAAAGTAATAGGAAAAAAATTTAATATTATCGGTGGTGTCACCCAGCTTGGTTTAATGGGTTGTGATAGGAATAATTGGAATAATAAAGAAATAAATAAAAATCCATTTTTTTGTCCAGATAAAAAATCTGTGAAATTATGGGAAAAGTATTTGATGGCTGTAAGAAAATCTGGTTCTTCTTGTGGAGCAATTATTGAATTAAGAGCAAACGGTGTTCCTGCAGGTTTGGGGGCTCCGATATACTCAAAATTAGATACTGATATAGCCGCAGCGCTTATAAGTATAAATGCAGTCAAAGGAGTAAACATTGGTGCAGGTATGTCATCAGCTTACTTATCAGGTGAAGAAAACTCCGATGAAATAAGATCTTCATCAGGTAAAATTAAATTTAAAAGTAATAATGCTGGAGGAATTTTAGGTGGTATTTCTTCTGGTCAAGAAATCATTGTATCATTTGCTGTTAAGCCTACCTCATCTATAATCAACAGTCGTGAAACAATTAATAAAAAAGGAATAAATACTAAAATATCAGTTA
>CACHKQ010000031.1 GCA_902580445.1 uncultured Pelagibacteraceae bacterium
ATGTTTAGAAAATCAGATTAATGAGATTAAAAAAATCTATAAAAAATTTAATATACAATGTGAATTATTTACCTTTTCAAAAGATATGATAAAGTATTATCAAAAATCAGATTTAGCTATTACCAGATCAGGAGCCTCTTCCTTGGCAGAGCTAACAAATCTTAGAATTCCATTTATAGCAATTCCATTACCTTCTTCCGCAGACAATCACCAATTTATGAATGCAAATTATTTCAGGGAGAAAGGATATTGTTATTTATTGGAAGAAAAGTTTATTTCTGATAATTTGCACAAAATTTTAGTTGATTTATCCAGAAATCAGAAAAAACTTAAAGATATTAGTGAAAAGATGTCACAACATTCTGATAAAAATATATTTTCAAAAATTGAAAAATTATTAAAAGAGACTTTGAATGAACAAAATTAAAATTAATTTAAATCAAAAAATCCATTTTGTTGGAATTGGTGGAATTGGCATGAGCGGTCTCGCTCAAATAATGAAAAATATGGGTTTTAAAATTCAAGGGAGTGACATGGCAAGTAGCAAAAATGTAGAGAGATGTAGAAAAATCGGGATTAAAGTTTTTAGATCGCACAAAAGGGAAAATATTTATAATACCTCGATACTAGTAAAATCATCAGCTATCAAAAGTAACAATCCAGAAATAAAGGCAGCAAAAGAAAAAAAAATTAGTATTTTAAAAAGAGCAGAAATGTTAGCACATGTTGTTTCATTAAAAACAAATATAGTAGTAACCGGCTCGCACGGGAAAACAACAACAACTTCATTAATTTCAAACATATTATCTGCTGCAAAATTTGATCCCACTATAATAAACGGGGGAATAATTAATTCTTTCAATAGCAATGCTAGACTAGGTAAAGGTAATTGGGCAGTACTTGAGGCGGACGAGTCAGATGGAAGTTTTTTGAATTTTCCTATTAATTATTCTGTCGTTACAAATGTTGATAAAGAGCATATGGAATTCTATAAAAGTTTTGATAATTTGAAAAAATCATTTTTAAAGTTTTTAAATAAGACGCCTTTAATCGGAAAATCTTTTGTCTGTATTGATGATTATGAAATAAACAAATTAATGAAAAAGGTAAAAAATAGAAATTTCTATACTTATGGTTTTTCTAAAAAAGCCGATTTTCAAGCTTTTAATATTAAATATAAAAAAAAATATTCAGTTTTCGATTTAAGACTGCCATTACGTGGTCTAAAAAAGATTATTGTTAAGAACATAAAACTAAATTTAATTGGAGCACACAATGTTCTAAACTCTTTAGCAGCTGTTTCCTTGTGTTTACATATAGGCATTAAAATGAATGTTATAAAAAAATCTCTCAAAAGATTTAGTGGTATTCAAAGAAGATTAACTAAAGTTTTTCAAGTTAATAAAAGAGAATTTTATGATGATTATGCTCATCATCCTACAGAAATTAAATCAGTTTTAAAAAGCTTTAAAATTACATCTAATAAAAGGAAAATTATTTCGGTTTTCCAACCTCATAGATATTCTAGGTTAAGATTATTAAATAAGGATTTTTCATCCTCTTTCAAAGATTCTGATCTAGTAGTTTTATGCCCAGTTTATGCTGCGGGAGAAAAAATTGATAGAAAGTATAATCCTTTTGATTTCGCCAAATCAATTACCAAAGATTCTAACGTACAAGTCGTGTTAGTCAATGATCAAAAAGATTTAAATAACTTTTTTAAAAAAAATTTAATTGAAAATGAAATTGTAATTTGTATGGGTGCCGGATCAATTTCTAAGTGGTTAAGGGAAGTAAAATTTTAAATGAAAAACATAATTTATAAAAATGAAAAATTATCAAAATATAGTTGGTTTAACCTAGGAGGGCCAGCTGAAGTATTATTTAAACCAAACTCAATTAAAGAATTAAAGAATTTTTTAGTTCAAAAAAAAATAAATAACAAAAATATTTTTATTTTAGGAGCTGGTTCTAATACCCTTTTCAGAGATACTGGTTTTAATGGCTTTGTTATAAAATTGGGTAAACAATTTACGAATATCAAATTACTTGAAAATAACAAAGTTGAAGTTGGGGCAGCTACCCTAGATAAAAAATTAGCGGATTTTGCATGTCAAAATTCAATTTCTGGATTTGAATTTTTATCTTGTATACCTGGAAGTATCGGTGGTGCAGTTACTATGAATAGTGGTTGCTACGAAAAAGATATATCTAAAATTTTTCACTCTCTTAAAGCAATAGATTTAAATGGAGACTTAAAAGTTTTTAATAAAGATGAAATTAAATTTTTTTACAGAGGCAATAACTTAGATAGAAAGCTAATTATTCTCAATGTTACTTTTCAAGGAAAAGTGGGAAATAAAAGTGAAATTCAAAGTTTACAAGATACTTTTTTAAAAGAAAAAAAAGATAGTCAACCAAACAGGATCAAAACATGTGGAAGTACATTTAAAAATCCTAAAAATAAAAAAGCATGGAAACTCATCAAATTATCAGACTGTTCAAACATAACTGTTGGAGGTGCAAGTATATCCAGTAAGCATTGTAACTTTTTTATGAACAATGGAAAAGCTACCTCATCAGATGTTGA
>CACHKQ010000032.1 GCA_902580445.1 uncultured Pelagibacteraceae bacterium
AAGTATCTCACAAAAATAAAAATATTTTTAAAAATATTAAACTATTTAAAAATACTAAATATCTCTGGGGAGGAAAAAGTTTTAAAGGAATTGACTGTTCTGCATTAGTTCAGGTCTTTTTGAACTACAATAATCAGTTTTTTCCAAGAGATTCAGGCGATCAAGAAAAATACTTGACCAAAAAGATCAAGTTAAAAAATTTAAGAAAAAATGACTTAATTTTTTGGAAAGGACATGTTGCTGTGGCTTTGTCTAATAGAAAAATTATACATGCTTATGGGCCAATGAAAAAAGTTGTTATTATGGATATCAAAAAAGCTATAGAAAGAATTGAAAGAACTGCTAAATTAAAAGTTACTAGTATAAAAAGGATATAGATGCATTGGATATTATTTGGATTGGCCGTAGGTTTTCTATTTTATCTTGGCGATAAATATATATTTTAGTTATTAAACTTTAAGATAATTTAAGTAGCTAAATAGTATATTACGACAGCTACTATTAATATTTCTAATCCACTCATATAACCCCTTTCGAATCATTATAATTATAGCATTTCCTTAACTTTTTATCTTAATATTAAATACTTTATCCACACAGTTCTTGTTTTGATGTTTAAAAATGCGCACTTACTAATTGCAAAAAAAACAGTATAATTTTTTTATGAAAATGTCTCGAAACAAGTTAACTTCTAATAATTCTGATATCACCGATATCAGTAAACCCTGGGATAAAGACAACCAGGCCTGGTGGGACTGGTATGTTGGTCTAGCAGACAATGATATTAAAAAAGATCCGATAATAACCGCTGATCCTTTACCAAACGTTACAATTCCAAGTGATGATGAAGTTATCTCGGAATTGAACAAGACTTACCCTTTGAAAGATGATCAAATCGCTTTCTTTAAAAAAAATGGTTTTATAAAACTCAAAAAAGTTTTTTCTCCTGGTGTAGTGCTAAAGCTAAGAGATGAATTAATTAAACTGCTTAAAAAGGAATTTAATGTTGATCCTGATAAAGAAGCACATGACCGTTTCCTTAGTCTTGAAATGGCATGGCCTAAAAACAAACTTATACGTTCATACGTATTATCTCCACGACTTGGACAAATTTCAGCTGATCTTCTAGGGGTTCCGGCAGTTAGACTCTACCATGATAACGTTTTAGCAAAACAAGCTGGTTGTGGTAGAACACCATGGCACTATGATGACCATCATTTTCCATTAGATACTAATGATGTAGTCACTGCTTGGGTACCAGCACAACCAACACCAATTGAGATGGGACCGCTCTCTTTCGCCTATCCGTTAGATGTACATAAGTTGGTTAATGCTGTTACATTTGAAAAAACTGGTACTGGCTATGACCGTGGAGTGTCTGAAGTTTTTAAAAAAAATAGCGTAACAGTGAATGAAACCCCATTTGAGTTAGGTGAAGTTAGCTTTCATCATAATTTAAATTTTCATACTGCATCACGGAATCGAACTAATCGTAGCCGAGTAGCTTTAGCCAATACTTATTTTAGAGATGGAGCACGGGTGGTAAACTCACCCACAATGGTTTCTGGCGACTGGCAAAAATTTATGCCAAACATAAAACCTGGCGAAGTTGCTGCTAGTCCACTGAATCCAATTTGTTGGCCTATTGATGACAAATAAAAATGTAAATGCTCGGAGCGGCCTTAACTCGATCTGGACGGACAGTATCGCTAACAATCAACAGCCAGATAATAAAGCGCTACTCGCCCATCTAAAAACTGTACATCAAAATAATGCAGGTTTCACTGAAAAGTGTGCAAGTTCATGCCGCGATAAGGCTGGACGCAATAGTTATGAGTGGTTAGCTGAAATTGTGCCTGATGTTGATGGTACACGTGTGCTGGATCTTGCTTGTGGATCAGGACCATTACTAAAAATCTTATACGACCGTAATAAAAACTTTAAATTAAAAGGAGTGGATATAAGTCCTGAAGAATTAGAACTGGCTAAGGCGCGTCTACCAAAAGGTTCAGTTGATCTGTTTGAATTAAAAGCACAAAATTTGACGGCTATTGATGATAACTCAATAGACGTTGTACTGTGCCACTGGGCTTTGACATTAATGAACCCAATTACTCCAGTGTTTAATGAAATCCTTCGTGTATTATCCTCAGGTGGAAAGTTTGCAGCATTGGTTAATGGACCTATGGATGCAGCGCCAGGATATAATGATGTATACAATTTAATATATGAATATGTACAAACTGAGCTACCTAGGTATGGCGAGATTGATTTAGGCGATCCAAGAATACGTAGTACAGATAGCTTAAAAAATCTTTTAAGTGAGACTTTTACAGATTCTAATATTAGCATCGAAACTAGCACGGTATCCATGGAAGGGCCCGTTGCTGAAGTGGCAGAAACTACTGCAGGGTTTTTTTATGCTTCATTTATTTTGTCACCAGAGATTCGTCAGGTAATGCTTTCAAAATTATCTGATCTTCTCACGATATCAAAACAAAGCAGAGGTTTCGAAAGGTATGGGCTTTTCTCAATGCCAATCAACCGTCTAGTGATCAAA
>CACHKQ010000033.1 GCA_902580445.1 uncultured Pelagibacteraceae bacterium
AAATATGTTAAATCAAATTCAATCGTAATATCTAATTCTTTCTCAACTATTGGAATAGGTGCTGGACAGCCAAGCAGGGTCGATAGTTGTAAAATTGCTGTTCAAAAAGCAAAAAATTTTCAGAACAAAAAATTAAGAAATTCGGTTGCGGCATCTGACGCATTTTTTCCATTTCCGGATGGTGTTAAAAATTTAATAAAGGCTGGTGTTAAAGTTATTGTTCAACCCGGTGGTTCTATAAGAGATACCGAGTCTATAAAATTAGCCAACAAAGCAAAAGTGAAAATGATTTTCACTGGTACAAGACATTTTTACCATTAATTAATCTTATCAACTTTAGCCGCTAAAACAAAATCACTCTCATGTAATCCTTTTATAGCATGAGTGAAAATTTTTATTTTAGCATAGCCCCAACCAAACCAAATATCAGGATGATGTCCTTCTTTTTCAGCTATTGCACCTACTTTGTTTACAAAATTTTGACTTTCTATGAAATTTTTAAATTTAAAATTTTTAATTAAATAGTAAATTTTATCCTCGTCAGCCTTAACTTCCCAGCCATCTACCATTTTAAGATATTTATGAATTTCAGTTATTTCAAAACCTGGAATTCCACCTTCACAAGGAATACACTTTTTGTCAGCTAAATCAGTCATAATTTTAATACTTTACTTGGAGCGGGAGAAGGGAATTGAACCCTCGGCCTAAACGTTGGCAACGTTTCGCTCTACCACTGAGCTACTCCCGCATAAAAAAATAGATTATAAATACTGCTTTTTTGTAATGCAAGTGATAATAAAAAATAGGTATTCTTTCTAACTCGTCAACGGTAGAATAAAAATTTAAAAACTATGAGTAAAGTCCGCAATATTTTATTTATTATGGCAGATCAATTGAGATGGGATTATTTGTCTTGCTATGGACACCCACATTTAAAAACACCTAATATAGATGGTCTTGCAAAAAAAGGGGTATTGTTTGAATCTGCTTATGTTCAATCACCTGTTTGTGGTCCATCTAGAGCTTCCTATTATACTGGCCGAACTGTTTTCAGTCATGGCTCTACTTGGAACCAAGTTCCCCTTCCTATTGGAGAGTTAACTATTGGTGACTATCTAAGGAAATCAGGGATAAGAACAGGGATAGTTGGTAAGACACATATGAAACCAGATGTTGAAGGAATGGCGCGTTTAGGTATAAATAAAAATACTGAAATTGGATTAATAGTAAGTGAACCAGGATTTGAGCCATACGAGAGAGATGATGGTCTTCATCCAAATAATCATGTAAAAAAATACAAAAAAAAATTATCTTACAACGATTGGCTTAATAAACTTGGATACAAGGGTGATAATCCTTGGGATAGTTGGGCTAATTCTGCTGAGGGAAAAAACGGCGAGATACTTAGTGGTTGGAAATTAAGAAACTCAAATAAACCTGCAAGAATTTCTGAAAAACATTCGGAAACTGCTTTCATGACAAACAGAGCAATGGAATTTATAGAAGAAAGTTCTGAGAAACCCTGGTTTTTACATTTATCGTATATCAAACCTCATTGGCCTTATATTGCGCCAGCTCCTTATCATAATATGTTTTCTCAAAATCAATTTAGTCCTGTTCAAAGAAGCGAATATCAAAAAAAAAATATGAACCCAGTTTATAAAGCTTTTGTAGAAACTAGAGTATCGAAGACTTTTTCTAAAGATGAAGTTCGTAATACTGTCATGTCTGGCTATATGGGATTGATAAAACAAATAGATGATAATCTTGGAAGGCTTTTTGATTTTCTTAATAAAAAAGGAAATATGAAAGATACAATGATAGTATTTACTTCTGATCACGGTGATTATCTTGGAGATCATTGGCTAGGAGATAAAGAATTATTTCATGAACAAATAGTACGAGTTCCTATGATTATTTACGATCCAAGAGAAACAGCTAATAAAACACGAGGAAAAAAAGAAAGACGTTTCATCGAGGCAATTGATCTTTTACCGACTTTTCTAGACGCAGTAGATAGCGAAGAAAGTAAGCACCGACTTGAAGGCACTTCATTAAAACCAATTATCAATGGGGATAAAATAAAAGATTGGAAAGATACAGTGTTTAGTGAAATCGACTACTCATTTAACGAAGCAAGAAAATTACTTAAACTAGGTGCAACAGATGCGAGAGGATATATGTTGCGAACAACAAAGTGGAAATATATTTATTTTAAAGGTTTTCCTTCTCAATTATTTGATTTAGAAAAAGATTCTGATGAATTTAGAGATCTTGGACAGTCTTCTGATCACGCAAAAGTAAGAGACGAAATGAAAGAGTTGCTTTTAAAAAGATTGATGAATAGAAAAAATAGAGTAGCAGCAACAGATGAATTTGTTTTGGAAGACAGAGATTACTCTAAAGAAGACGATATAATGATAGGCGTTTGGTAAAAATATTTTTATTCTGCGGCCTAATATCTTATGTGATTTTTTTAACTAATATTTTAAATTACTTATATGGAAAAAACTGAAATC
>CACHKQ010000034.1 GCA_902580445.1 uncultured Pelagibacteraceae bacterium
AATTTGTACGATACTAAATTTTTTTCAAAAATATCAATTAATTTTTCTAATGGTATTTTAAAAATAAGTGTTGAGGAAAATCCAATTATTAATTCAATAACCTTACAAGGCGAACCTACAAAAAAATTTACAAAAGCTTTATTAAACTTTATGACACTTAAAGAAAAATCTTCATATATTAAAAATGATGTAAAAAAAGATGTTGAGATAATCAAGGGGTTTTATAATCAATTAGGTTACTATTCATCAAAAGTCGAAGCTAGAACGACCAAAGTAAAAGATAGAAATAATTTAATTGATTTAATATTTATTATCGACAAAGGTAAAAGAGAAAAAATTACCAAGATATTTTTTATTGGAGAAAAAAAAATTAAAACAAAAAGACTACGAGACGTCATAGCTACAGAAGAAGCAAAATTTTGGAAATTTATTTCAAGAAATATTTATTTAAACAACCAAAGGATAGAATTAGATAAAAGACTTTTAAAAAATTATTACTTGAGTAAAGGTTATTACGATGCTGAAATTTTATCAAGTAATGTATTCATCAAAGACAAGGAGGGCATTGAACTCACTTTTAATATTAATGCAGGTAAAAGATATAGAATCAAAAAAATCTCAACTAATATTGATCCTGTTTTTGATAAAAGGATTTTTAAGACATTAGAGGACGACTTTAAAAAGTTTGCCGGCACTTATTATTCTCCTTTTAAAATAACAAAAATTTTAGAAAGCATTGACAAATTAATTGATGATAATGAATTACAGTTTGTAACTCACTCTGTTTCAGAAACTGTAGATAATAATTTTATAGATTTAGAATTTAAAATATTTGAAGGACCTAAAGTAATAGTTGAGAGAATAAATATTAAAGGAAATACTGTAACAAATGATTCAGTAATTAGATCTGAGCTAATTTTAGATGAAGGAGATCCTTTTAGTAAGATTAAAGTTGACAAATCAATTTCAATTTTGAAAGCACGAAATATATTTAAAAAAATTAATTATAAAGTTTTTGACGGCTCATCTAAAGATGTTAAGATTATGGATATTGTAGTTGAAGAAATGCCCACAGGAGAGATAGCTGCTGGAGCTGGTACCGGTACTGATGGAACAACTATATCTTTTTCGTTGACCGAAAATAATTATTTAGGAGAAGGTCTAATTGTAGATACTTCTTTAGAAGCCTCTGAAAGTGCTCTCAGGGGAGGGATATCAGTGGTGAATCCAAATTATAATTTTTCAGGAAATTCTTTAGAATATGGGATTTCTAGTTTAAAAACAGATAGACCGAATTCTGGATATGAAAATACATTAACACAGTTAAATATAGGAACAAGATTTGAACAGTATGATGATATTTATTTATCTCCAAATTTAGAATTGTCTTTTGACGATATGACAGTAGATGGAACAGCATCAGAACGTTTAAAAAAACAAGCAGGTACATTTACTGATTTATCTTTTGGATATGGTGTAGAAAAAGATACAAGAGATAGAAGATTTATGCCAACTAGCGGATCTATTTATGGTTTTGCTCAAAAATTTCCTCTTATTATAGAGGAAAATTCATCAGTATTTAATCGTTTCACATTAAGCAAGTATCATAGTTTTAATGAAAATGTTTTAGGTGCATTTAAATTTTATGCAGCTGGAATTTTGGCTATCGAAGACGATGTAAGATTAAGTAAACGTTTACATATACCAGCAAAAAGATTACGAGGTTTTGAGGCTAGAAAGGTTGGCCCAGTCGACTCAGGAGATTATGTCGGTGGTAACTATGCATTAGCTATAAATTTCGAGGCAGCCCTGCCAAATCTCTTACCAGAAGCAACACAAACTGATGTCGCAGCTTTTTTAGATTTAGGAAACTTATGGCATGTCGATTATGACTCAAGAGTAGGACAATCGAGTACAATCAGGTCTTCATTAGGTATTGCTACAAATGTATATACCCCTATTGGCCCATTAAACTTTATATTTGCTCAAGACCTTTCTTCTGCGGAAAGTGATACAACGCAACAATTCAAATTTCAAATTGGTACCTCTTTTTAATATGAAAAATATAAAAATCTTAGTTATTGTGTTATTTTCATTTGGAATTTTTACTCAAAGTTCAGCTTCAGACATTTATTTCGTTGATATTAAGAAAATATTAAACAACAGTAAAGCCGGAAAAAAAGCCCAGACTTTTTTAAAAAAGAAATTTGATGATGAAAACGAAAAATTAAAAAAAGAGTCAGCATCTCTTAAAAAAGAAGAGTCAGACCTAATATCAAAGAAAAAACTTATATCTAATGAAGATTATAAAAAAAAATTAAATGAATTAAGACAGAAAAATATTAGTTACCAAAAAAAAAGAAGTAATGCCTCAAATGAATGGCTTAAAAAGA
>CACHKQ010000035.1 GCA_902580445.1 uncultured Pelagibacteraceae bacterium
CGTAATTTTAATCTTTTGGTTTGCTAACAAACAGGAGAAAATCGACGACGAACACGGATATGGTGGCGAAAAGGAGGATGACTAATGTTTAAAGGTGGTTTTATACAAAACCTTCCTAAGATCTACGGTCTATACACCGGAGGATTTTTAGTATTCATCTTATTGATGGCAGTACTAGAGTCTGCAGGTGTTAGCGCAGCGAGCATAGGAATTATGTTTGTAGCTTTTACAGTGCTTATCTACGCACTTATTGGTTACTTATCTAGAACTATACAAGTTGACGCTTATTACGTAGCGGGAAGACAAGTACCTACAGTATTTAATGGAATGGCGACCGCAGCTGACTGGATGTCAGGTGCATCGTTCGTTGCAATGGCTGGTGGTATTTATTTTGGTGGCTATACTTACATGGCATTCTTAGTTGGATGGACTGGTGGATACGTATTAGTATCTACTCTGTTAGCACCATATTTAAGAAAATTTGGTTGTTATACTGTACCGGACTTTATTGGAACTAGATACGGCGGAAATCTTCCAAGATTTTGCGCAACTTTAGTTTTAGTATTAGCTTCGTTCACTTACGTAACTGCACAGATTAATGCGACTGGAACAATTGCATCAAGAGCTTTACAAATTCCATTTGAACTTGGAGTTTGGGTTGGTCTAGTAAGTATTTTAATGTGTTCAATGTTAGGTGGTATGAGAGCTGTTACTTGGACACAAGTAGCCCAGTACATCGTACTTATAACAGCATACTTGATACCAGTATTCTGGATGGGAAGTAAATTAGGTAATCCATTCCCACACTTTATGCTTGGTGATGAAGTACAACGTTTAGCTGAACTTGAAGCTTCAGCTGGCCTAGTAAAAAATAGCGCTGCAGACATTAAAGCTGCTGGTGTACCAGGTGGATTGAAATATATTTCAAATCCTCACTCTGCTGTACCTGCGGGTGGAATGGCTGTATGGAAATACTTATCGCTTGCGATTTGTATGATGGTAGGAACTGCATCGTTACCTCATATTTTAATGAGATACTTTACAACTCCTTCTGTTAAATCAGCGAGAAAATCAGTGGCTTGGTCACTGTTCTTTATATTCTTGCTTTATTTCTCTGCGCCGATGCTAGCAACACTATCTAAACTACAGTTAATGGATCCAAACTTACCTACTGCGATTATTGGAAAATCAATTGCAGAAGTTCAGAGTATACCATGGGTTCAAAACTGGTCTGCAGTAAAACAAGTGTTTATTGCTGACTTCAACGGTGATGGAATATTGCAGTTGAACGAATGGTTTATGAGAGGTGACGTAGTAGTATTAGCGACTCCTGAAGTTGCTGGTTTACCTTACGTTATTTCTGGATTAGTTGCTGCGGGTGGTATGGCTGCTGCCATGTCAACTGCCGATGGATTAGTTTTAGCGATATCAAACTGTTTATCACATGATATCTACTACAAAATAATCGATCCAAAAGCTGACGTTAAGAAAAGGCTAATCGTAGCTCGTGTACTTCTAGTAGTGATTGGTGCTGCCGCTGCTTACATCTCTTCAATGAGATTAACAAGCATTCTGGGAGCAGTAGCTTGGGCATTCGACTTTGCGATGTCAGGCTTATTCTTCCCACTTGTACTTGGTGTATGGTGGAAGAGAGCTACTAAAGAAGGTGCGGTTGCAGGAATACTTGGAGGTCTAATCTCTGGTACAGCATATCTAATTTATGTTGGACCTAAGTTTATGGCAAATACTCCATGGCTTGGAATTGACCACTTAAGATTTGGTATTATAGGAGCATCAGTAAGCTTAGTTGCAATGGTTGTGGTAAGCTTAATGACTAAAGAACCTAGTAGTTCCATTCAGAAGATGGTTGATGACGTTAGAATACCTAGCGGAAGAGCTATTCTTGGAAAACAACACTAAATAAATATTTTATTTATAAAAAGGGGCGATTTATTCGCCCCTTTTTTTTTGCTTTTAGCATTCAATTTCCCATGCTAGTTT